>NZ_JADMSV010000001.1:0-691857 GCF_015560935.1 Butyricimonas sp. BSD2780061689_150309_C8 | reverse complement strand
TCTCTACTTAATTCTAATATTTTTTTGATGGGTCAATTTAGAGTATAATAGTGGGTCAAGTGACTTTATATTTTCCAGCAAATCGCTGGAAGATAAGGCGAACACATTGATAGAAGAGGATATAAAGAAAACATTGTATCATCCTGAAACGTACGACCCGGCGGAAACTCAGGTTGATAGCGCATTTACTCCTTTTGATGATCCTGTATTTTATGAAAAAACAATACAATTATGCAAAATAGGGATGTCTATTGATGAATATGACAGAAAGATGAAGAGTGCAAAATCTTCAATGTCTATTTGGAGCGGACCATACCAATCTGCTTATAGCAAGAATGAATATCAAGAAGCAAAAGATGAATATGACGAGAACGCACAGAATAAAAAAAATGCGGAGAAAAAAGCAAAGAAACTTGCAGACGAACTGAAAACCATGCTGGATAAAGAACAGTTGTTTATAGGTTTTAAAGCTCGACATCGTTTTCGTGCCAACAACAATGCTGGGCAAATCGTTTTCGGGGAAATGAAGTATCTGTTTGACAAGGACATGAACAAGATTGTAGCATCATACGACATGGATGATGATGAATATAAGACCGTGCAAATTGTTTATAAGCAGATGCTTGGCGAAGATGTTCAGATTGAGGGCGAAAATTTCGATGATGACGAAGTATTGGAAGAATAAAAGTTGTACAATAAGATGATACACACGTTTTACGATGTTTTGTCGGATGTCATATAACTTTGCATTGTAAAATCAAAACTGTTAATATGACAAACAAAAGAACTATAGGAGAACTCATAGAAAATGAAGTTCGCAAACAACAAATTCCGATTACTGAATTTGCTAAGATGATTTGCTGCCAAAGAAATAATGTTTATGACATTTTTAAACGCAGCAAAATGGATATTGCTCAGTTGAAGCAAATTTCAAAAGTACTGAACCGCAATTTCTTTAAGGAACTTGCCGAGGATGTGGAACTGATAAACGACAGCAAAGAATCTGAAGAAGAGGTAATGAAGCAAAAAGCTGTATCGCAGTTCTTAAATGTCGTACCAGATATACTGCGCAAATTAGGAAAGTCTTCAGCTATAGTTTTCAGTAAATTAGATGAACCTGGATATGAGGATTGCCCTACACCTGATTTTGGATTGTCTGACTATTTTATTACTTTCACTATAGGTGAAACCCTAAAAGAGCGTATAGGTAATTGCGCTGCACTTCCGATAGCTCCTGCCTTTAGCGATGATGGCTGTATGGTAGAAGTATGCACTAATGTTGTTTATAGGTCAGTATGTGTAAATGTAAAATTGGATTATAAAACAGCCGATGAATGGTACAAATTTTTAGCTTTTGCATTTGAAACTTATACAAGATTTGGGAGGAAATAAACAATGAATATACATTCTATTCTGAATGATTATACGGAAATAAAAGAATGTTCTTATAAAGGAGAACATTATTCCGTTCGTGATAACGGAGCTGTATTACGCCATGTACGAGAAGGAAAGCGTATAAGGAAAGATGATAATACGTGGACTTTCGGAAAGCCAAATGAGAATACTGGATATATGGAAATTGGGACAGAACGGGTACATCGCATTGTGGCTTTCGCTTTTCTTGGCGAACCTCCCACACCTCAGCACATCGTTGATCACATTGATACCAACCGCAGGAACAACAGACCTCAAAACCTCAGATGGCTGACAAAGTTAGAAAATGCGTTGAACAATCCGATAACAAGAAAGAAAATAGAATATCTTTGTGGGAGCATTGAGGCTTTTGTGAATGACCCTTCAATAATACAGGAGTTTGTCGATGACAATCCAAATTATGAATGGATGAGAACCGTAACACCGGAAGAAGCAAAAGCCTCTTACGAAAGATTGTGCGCCTGGGCAGAAACAAAAAATAATGAGAAATCTTTAGGCGGAGCTATTGGAGAATGGATTTATACTCCTTATGGAAGGGAAGAGAAGAAATCTCCTTTTGAGAGAGAACAACATAATATAAATGTAACTTCGGAACAAATTGGCAATATGATTAGTATTGATTCGCACACAGCAGATAGCCTGACCGAATCATTAACACCTAATGCCATGCAAAGATATTGGCGTACACCAACAGAATTCCCACTCTGTCCTTCTGAAGTTGGAGATAGGCCACTGACCACTTATCTGAACAATTTGAAAAAAGGTGCTGTCATAACTAAAAATCAATATGCCACACATTTTATAGATGATTTTGCATCATGTAATGATAATCGCCTTGTGATAATCACACATGCAGATGATGGAATAAAGAAGTTCTCAATGATTACTATAACATTTGAGGACGGGAAATACGTGCATGAAGGAACAACGTTCTTTGAGGAACAAGGTGCGCAAAAGGCTCTTACTTTGGCTCAGGGACTTAAATGGGAAGGTGAAGACGGAATAGATGATTATTGTTAATAGACATGATATGAAAAGACTATTTATCATAAGTGCTTTCTTGATGATGTTTTACACATTATACGCACAAACTGTTACAGACTCTGCAACAGTTGTTAGAAGTGTTGATGAAGTTGCAAGATATAAACTATATCCGACAACTAATATGTGGACATTTCTGAAACTTGATACAAGGAATGGTCGTATTTGGCAAGTGCAATGGTCGTTTGAAGATGACAAACGTTTTGAAACAGCACTATCTTTATATTCAGTTGTATGGAAAGACGAAGAAGTCAATGGACGCTTTATTTTATATCCAACAACCAATAATTATAATTTCATCATGCTTGACCAAATTAATGGAAAAACATACCAAGTGCAATGGTCTCAAGAATCTGATAAAAGAATCATCGTGCCAATTGAATGATATATCCAATTATAAAAAAACAGTTAATTATTGGATAACAAAATCCATCCAGCAAATAGTGAGAAACAAATAATAGGGAATTCGAAACAGTTAAATACAGTCAAAGTTTAGCTGACTGAAAGAATTTTTTGATTACATTTTGTATTTTTGCACAGTTAAAGCGTTATTTGAAAAAAGCAAAACTGAGAAATCCGATGAAATCTGCAAGTTGGCAAATCGTAACCCGACAGAGCGTAACATTAATGTAAATTACTCAACGTCAGCACATAATTTGGTGTCAAGCTCTTTTGAGGTAGTAGATGACTGAAAATGTACTCTTCATCGTCCTTAATTTTTTGGTTTCAAAATTAGTTGGTGAAGAGTCCGATGTCGGTACGCAAAACGGGGAGGAACGGCGCAATCTTTTTCTGTAACCAAATTTTTTGCGTGAGTTGTAGGTAACTCACTATTCCTTAGTGTCTTGTTTCGCCATCCATACCCGTTTGTCGCATTATCGGGCATGGTTACGAACAAGTAACGTTGTGGCGTCAGGATTTGGCTTTTGCTGTGATTGTACTGGCTTCACGAATTATAGCCACTTCAACTAAAACCCTTGTAACTCAATTCTATCACTATATCTTTCCGCATTTCACTTTTTTGTAGTAACTTTGCCACTGATATATAACGCAAAATTATGGCTTCATACTGGCAAATATTTATCTCGTTTTTCAAGATCGGTTCTTTCACGCTAGGAGGTGGTTACGCGATGATACCACTCATCCAGCAAGAAGTCGTGGATAAAAAAGGTTGGCTAAAAGAGAGCGAATTCGTGGAGATGATGGCAATAGCCCAATCCGCCCCCGGACCGATTGCACTGAACACGGCCATTTTCGTGGGTTACAAGGCACGAGGAATTAAAGGGGTCATTTTTTCCAGCCTCGGAACCATCCTCCCCTCTTTCATCGTAATCCTGTTAATCGCCATCATTTTCACAGATTTCAAAAACAACCCCGGAGTAGAACGAGTATTCAAAGGCATCCGCCCGGCAGTCGTGGCCCTCATCGCTGCTCCTTTATACAAAATGGGTAAGTCGGCAGGAGTCACCCGTAAAACCATCATTTTCCCGGTCATTGCCGCCCTACTCGTCTGGTTACTCAACCTCTCGCCGATATATATCATCATCGCCGCCATCCTAGGTGGCCTCCTTTACGGTAAAATCACCCACAAACTCTAAAAATGTCATGAAACAAAGTCCGTTTTTCAATTTCCAATTCTCAATTTTCAATTAACATGTCAGAACTCGATCTCTATATCAGCCTCTTTATCACCTTCTTCAAAATCGGCCTATTCGGTTTTGGGGGCGGTTACGCCATGCTCTCGTTAATACAACATGATGTCGTGGAAACCCACAACTGGATCAGCGTGGCCGATTTCACGGACATTGTGGCTATTTCACAAAGCACGCCCGGCCCTATTGCCTTCAACACCGCCACTTACATCGGCTACACGGCAACAGGCAGCATCTGGGGATCAGCCATCTGCACGATAGCCGTCAGTCTTCCCTCCCTGATCATCATGATCACGATCTCCAAGTTCTTTTTCATGTTCCGGGACAACAAATACGTGGAAATGGCCATGCAAGGTTTAAAAATCACTGTTTTAGGACTTATCGGGGCAGCAGCGTTGTTATTGATGAACAAACAAAACTTTGTGGACTACAAAAGCTATATTATCTTCGCCATAGCCTTCATTGCCACCTTCAAATTCAAAATGGACCCGATTCTGATGATCATAGCAGCAGGAGTGGCCGGATATCTTCTCTATTAGGTCGTCGCTTACGGCAACCGTTACAAGTTGAGATTACGGCTCTACAAGTTACAGGGAATACAAACAAAAAAACCGCCGATCGGCGGTTTTATATTTTAAAGCAGTGCATTGATTTTAGAAACCAAAGTCGTCTTAGGTACTGCACCTACTTGTTTGTCAGCAACCTCGCCATTCTTAAAGAAAAGAATTGTCGGGATGTTACGAATACCATACTTAGCGGCAGCAGAACCTTCATCCACGTTCACTTTAGCAACCACTAACTTACCTTCGAACTCTTTAGAGATCTCTTCCACGATGGGTAACATCATTTTACATGGTCCACACCATTCTGCCCAGAAATCTACAAGAACAGGAACTTCTGCTTTTAGCACAACTTCCTCGAAATTTGAATCATTAACTGCAATAGCCATACTTCTATCTTTAAAGTTTATAATAATATTCATGCTAAAAGCGTTGGATTAAGTTCCGCCATGATCCAACGCTTTGACATGGCGAAATTAATTAATTTTCATTTTAATAGCATCATTATTTTCAAAATATTCATATAATTCTCTCGAACGCCCTATCTTACAGGTTCTTGAAAACATCTTTACCCGGTGTCCCGTCCCGTCATACAAAATAAAATTCAACGGGAGATCACCCTTCTCGTTCACGAACTGGTTATGTATCTCTAACACAAGCTCGTGTGTCAGCTTTTCCACGTCTACCTGCAACGTGATCGAGCGAATCAGGTTCTCACTGATAACGCTTAGCAAATCCATGCTCTGTACGTTAAAAGTCAGCTCTCCGGCCCCTCCCCACTTCTTTTCCTGCACTCTACCCTTGATGTAGATCGACGTCTCCAGAATAAAATAATTCCGGAACTTGATATAGTCCTCCCCGAAGAAAGGTAATTCGTAAGAACCCGTGAAATCCTCGATCGTCAAAATACCAAAATCATTCCCTTTCTTCGTCTTCCCCTCTCGCATGGCAACAATAATTCCCGCAATCGTCACGTCCCGGTCTTTGTAAGAACTCAAATCACCGCTCAGACTCTCCAAAGGAGTACAAATCGCCTTGATCTCTAGTTTATACGAATCCAAAGGGTGAGAAGTTAGGTATATACCGATCAATTCCTTCTCTTTACGTGCCTTCTCCACGTCCGTCCAAGGTTCACACAAAGGAACAGTAGGCTTTTTCACGTCATATTCATCCATTCCCCCGAACAGCGTCGCCTGCATCATTAAACTATCCTGTTGCTTTTTCTGCCCGTAATTCACCAGATTTTCTAGAAATGTCGTGTGGCCGTCAGGCATATAGAAATACTGCGACCGATCCAAACCGAAACTATCCAACCCTCCCGCAGTAATCAGATTTTCCAACGTCTTCTTGTTCACCGTCTTGTAATCCAAACGCTCGAAGAAATCGAAAAGATCCTTGTAAACCCCGTTAGTATTCCGTTCCCGAATAATCGAATGTACGGCAGCCTCGCCAACCCCCTTGATTCCAGCCATCCCGAAACGAATATCTCCCTTGTGGTTCACCGTGAAATCATCATCCGACTCATTCACATCCGGAGCCAGCACGCTCAAGCCCATTCGCTTACACTCGTCCATAAAAACCGTAACCTTCTCAATCTGTGATAAGTTACAACTCAAGTTGGCCGCCATAAACTCGGCAGGATAATGAGCTTTCAAAAATCCCGTCTGGTAAGCAATATAAGCGTAGCAAACCGAATGTGATTTATTGAACGCATACGATGCAAACGCTTCCCAGTCACCCCAAATCTTATCAACCAACGGGTTGACCTCCTTCCCCATCTCCTTGCATCCTTTCACGAACTCCTCATTTTTATTACACCCCTCGATGAACTGCGTCTTCAACTGGTTCATCGTGTCTATCTGTTTCTTACCCATCGCCTTACGAAGAGTATCAGACATACCCCGGGTAAAATTACCCAATGCGCGGGACTGCAACATCACCTGCTCTTGGTAAACGGTAATACCATACGTGTCCTTCAAGTAAGGCTCCATCATCGGGTGATCGTACTCGATAGGAGCCTCCCCGTGCTTACGCTTGATAAAATCCGGGATATACTCCATAGGCCCGGGACGATACAAGGCATTCATGGCCACCAAATCCTCAAAACGGTTCGGTTTCAACGCCCTCAAATGCTTTTTCATTCCCGGCGACTCAAACTGGAACAGACCGGTAGTCTCCCCTCTTGAAAACAATTCGAATGTCTCTTTATCCTCCAACGAAATCGCATCCACATCCAGCGTCTCGTGGCGGGATTTCTTTATATTATCCAAACAGGTTTTTATAATCGAAAGCGTCCTCAACCCCAGAAAGTCCATCTTGATCAATCCGATCGGCTCCACGAAGTGACCGTCATATTGAGTCGTCATCAAACTTTCCCCTTCCGTTGGCATAATTGGGATATGTTCCGTCAACGGGTCACGACTGATCAAAATACCACAAGCGTGTACCCCCGTCTGCCGCACGGAACCTTCCAAAATTTCCGCCAAATGGAGCGTTTTTGCTACCAGCGGGTTCGAGGACTCCCGTTCTTTTTCCAAATCAGGATTCTCCTTGTAAGCCTTCTTCAACGTGATTTTCGGGGTTTCCGGCACCATCTTTGCCAACCGGTTTGCCTCCGACAAATCCAACTTCAGCACCCGTGCCACATCCTTAATCGCCATCTTGGCAGCCATACTACCGAAAGTCACGATGTGCGACACCTTATCCGCCCCGTATTTCTGTGTAACCCACTCCAACACCCGCTGACGCCCGTCATCATCAAAGTCAACGTCAATATCCGGCAGTGAGATACGATCGGGATTCAAAAAACGCTCGAACAGCAAATCATACTTCACCGGGTCAATATTCGTGATACCCAGACTATACGCCACGGCACTTCCCGCGGCAGAACCACGCCCCGGTCCCACGATCACCCCCATATCACGAGCCGCTTGGATAAAATCCTGCACGATCAAGAAGTACCCCGGGAAACCCATCGTCTTCATGATATGCAACTCGAAAATCAAACGCTCCATAATATCCGGTGGAATATTCTCACCATATCGCCGCACGGCTCCCTTCATCGCCAACTCCTTCAAATAATCCGCCTCCAACTTGATACGGTAAAGTCGATCATATCCCCCCAACTTCTTCACTTTCTTTTGGGCATCCTCCTCGCTCATAACGACCTCACCTTTCTCGTTACGGGTAAACTCGTTGAACAAATCCTCTTCCGTGTATTTCTTCCGGTACTCATCCTCCGTACCGATCTCCGGCGGGATCGGGAAAACCGGCATCAACGGATCAGAATCCAGTTTATAATCTTCAACTTTATCAACAATCTCCTGCGTATTCTCGATTACCTGCGGAATATCCTTGAACAACTCTTCCATCTCGGCCGTTGTCTTGAACCACTCCTGCCGCGTGTACCGCATCCGGTTAGGATCATCCAAATCCTTACGAGTATTCAGACAGATCAACAGGTCATGCGCCTCCGCATCCTCCGCGTTCAAGAAATGCACGTCGTTCGTGGCAATCACCTTGATTCCTAACTTCTCACCCATACGCAGAATCTCCGCATTACATCTCACTTGGTTATCGTAAACCTCCGCTCTTTCTTTAGCCGATTCTGCCGGATGCCTCATCACCTCCAGGTAATAATCCTCCCCCACTAAATTCTTGTACCACAAGGCAGCCGCCTCCGCCCCCTCGATATCCCCGGCCATAATCTTCTGGCAAATCTCACCTCCCAAACAAGCCGACGAAATAATCAACCCCTCGTGATGCTTCTCCAGCAAAGCCTTATCAATACGCGGACGATAATAATACCCGTCCACAAACGCCGCCGAACAAAGCTTGATCAAATTCAAATACCCTTTCAGATTCTTGGCCAGGATAATCAAATGCTCTCCCGAACGGTCCACCGGTTTCTCCTTGTTATACAAAGACACCCGGGCCACGTAGGCCTCCACCCCCAAAATAGGTTTTATCCCCTTTTTGCGACAAGTATCGTAGAATAATTTTATCCCGAACATATTCCCGTGATCCGTCAACGAAATTGCCTTCATCCCGTCGGCAATCGCCTTCTCCACCAAACCGGGCACACTCGCCGCCCCGTCGAGAATAGAATACTGAGAATGTACATGAAAATGCGTAAATGCCATATATACACTTAATTAAATATTAACACACCCCTAAAAGGCATATCACAAATTTAGCCAAAAATCCCGACACTACCACCCCGTATAATACAAACAATTCTAAAAAGCGGTATATTTCCCGTTAAACCGGAAACCAATCCCCAGCATCAAGAAATTAGGTTCGTTGAAATTTTGTAGACGATACCCCACGTGCAAAAACACGGCACGGGACAAAGCTATTTTCAACGTCAACAATTGGTAGAACATATTCAGATCATTCTTCCCGATCACGTTCGCCCCGATCCCGACTCCGACGACAAAAAAGGGCATCACGTACTCCGCCCGCCCGGAAAGTCCCAATGCAAACTGATCACCCAGAGGAGGGCGGACAATGTCCGACTTATCCACACTCCCGTACACGTTCCCATCCGTGTATAAATTGGCTCCTCCGTCAAATGTCCCATCTAGAGACACGCCTAACCGGAGTTTATAATTCAAATTATACATCGGGGTAAAATTAAACCCGAACACGGGGTAAGCCTCAGGAGAAGGGGAAAACCCGTCGGAAGTCTTCACCAGCCGATCGTGCCACGAGCCGAAGAAAACAAAATCATACGTGAAATGTCGCCGAAAAGGTTGTGTGGTCAAAGCTACTTTCCTCTCCAACGCCTTCAAATCATCCTTCCGGTAAAAATTACACTCTAACCCGATATTTCCCCCGATCGTGTTCAACCCGGCATTAGGAATCTTCGTGTTCCCGTTGGAAAAATGTGATACCGTCAATCCCGAAAGCAGGCTAACCCTCGGGGACAACCTCCAGCGCAAATAAAAATTAGCATTAATATAAGCGTTCACCTTCGAACCGATCATCGTATTGTACGAATTATAATACGAATCATAAGGTTTCCACCCCGCGGACAACCCAAAATTCCACTCGTAATGTAAAGACAACCAGGGAGCCAAACTAGAGATACGAGCCCCTTGGAACAAATAAAATGCAACCGGGTTTCCCAACTGCCGGGATTCCCCAAAATCATAAAACCCGAGCCCAACCCCTTGATAAACATCGCCGTAAATTTGCTCATCAACACTCCCCGGGCGATAACGGAACAAATATTTCACATGCGTGGAAAAAGCTCCCCGGATAATCCTCCCCTCGGCATTCGCCCCTTTCAAAAAAGAACTTGTCGGGAAAATATACTCCGGCCGTCCCTCCACACGCAAAC
Source organism: Butyricimonas sp. BSD2780061689_150309_C8 (assembly GCF_015560935.1). Classification (NCBI taxonomy): domain Bacteria; kingdom Pseudomonadati; phylum Bacteroidota; class Bacteroidia; order Bacteroidales; family Odoribacteraceae; genus Butyricimonas; species Butyricimonas sp. BSD2780061689_150309_C8. The sequence continues at coordinate 681,826 of NZ_JADMSV010000001.1, read as the reverse complement.
CATGCACGAACTTTCGCAGAGACACGTCCACCAAACTATCATTCCCCTGCCCAGCCACGCACAACACACTCCCGACGAATATAATCCCCAGCAAAACGAAAACTCTCAAAATCCTTTTTATACCATCCATACAAACTCCATTCATAAAATAATCCGGTTAACCACTCTTTGCCTTTCCCCTCAATAATTCCGGTTCCGGCAAGGAAACCCGGGTGAAACTCACGATAGCGGCAAGCGTGGCAAACCCTCCTGCAAAATAGAGGGAAGCATACGTCCCGTCCACCGGAAAAACAACAAACATTAATGCCACCAACGAGGCTCCCGTGGTCTGTCCGGTCAAACGGGCCATACCCAGCATACCGCTAGCCCCGCCACTCCTGTTCTGTGGCGCGGAAGAAATTAATATACTATTATTCGGAGTCTGGAATAACCCAAACCCGAATCCACACATAGCCATAAACAAAGCAATCCCAGCGTTGGAAACCTGATCCGCGAAGACAGCTAATAAAAATAATCCCGCGGAAAATATCGACAATCCCACGCCCCCCAACAACCCGGCATGAACCCGTTCGATCAACCTCCCGGCCAAAGGAGCCGCAATCATCGTCGCCAACGGCCAAGGGGTCAGCAACAATCCCGTCGCCACCTCATCCAGTCCCAACGTGTGCTGCAAAAAGAAGGGCAAAGAAACCATGGCCAGCATCTGTGCCACGAAAGAACACACGGACGTCCCGACAGACAACGAAAAAATCGGTATCTTCAACAAATCGACAGGCAACAGGGGATATTCCTGCGACAACTGGCGACGCACGAAAAAGTAACCAACCAACAGAACCACCCCAATCCCCGGGAGCAACACGGACAAACTCACCCCGTGAGTGAATCCCTCGATCGAGAAAATCAATAACCCGAATGTAAAAGCGTTCATCAACCCGCTAATCCAATCAAACTTCCGCCCACTTCTTTTTACCGGATTCACGGGCAAAAAACGGAAAGATAAAATCAAAGCCACGATAACAATGGGAACATTTATCGCGAACAACCACTGCCAAGAGGCGACAGACAAAATTCCTGCCGCAATCGTCGGCCCCCCTGCCGCCGACACGGCAACCACTAGCGCATTGATACCCATTCCCCGCCCCAAATGTCGTTTGGGATAAATAATCCGGATCAAAGAAGTATTCACGCTTGCCAAAGCAGCCGCACCAAAACCTTGAAATACACGGGCTACCGTCAACGTCAGCAAAGAATTGGAAAGCGCACAAGCCAATGAAGTCACGCTAAATATGAGTAATCCCCCGATATACACCCGTCGATAGCCCAAAATATCACCCAACGAAGACAAGGACAACAAGGAAACCACGATCGCCAACTGGTAGGCATTCACGATCCAGATCGACATAGACGGTGTCGCCTGCAAATCCTCCGCAATAGACGGTAACGCCACGTTGGCAATCGTGCCGTCCAACACGGAAACCGTAATTCCCATGGCAATGGCAAGAATCGCCCAGTATCGTTTCGGGACAGGCAACCCGTCCCACTCTACCTCTTTCGTACTCATTTTCCCAGTCCAATTTTATCGTGCAAAAATACGAAATATAAAATTCCCATTTCACCCACCGTACGAAAATTTTAAAAACTACCTTATCGGTTGTCTGTCGGTATATAAATGGTAAACAAACTGATAATCATACATATTTTATGATCACATCTTGAAATCTAGCGGATCACTATCGTGTAAAGCGCTATTAGAACGCTATTAAATCCCTATTAAAGCGCTATATATAATAGCGTTCTATTAGAATTTTAATAGGATGTTCAAACTAGTTTATCTGGTAGTGATCTAGAAGTGATCATGAAACATTCATTTTATATTCACACACAAGGTATTAACAAGGATTTATTCAAGGTTAATCCCCCTTGTTAAATCACAAAAACACACTAAAAAAAAGAAGAGTGCCTGGCATCACAGCCAAACACTCTTTATATCCTCACGTATGATCGGTACTATTTCTTCTTTGCCGCTTTATTCGGGAAAGCGGGAATAGATGGAATCTCCTTCTTCTCGGTCTTTAACTTCTCCAGAATCACTTGAATCGCTCTATTTAACTGTTGATCCTCACCATTATACTCTAAATAAGGATCGTTTTCAATATCAACGTGAGGAGTAACTCCCGTTCCCTCGATAATAAACTCGCTGCCATCTGCCGCAAACGGCGCGTATGACGGCGTCACGATGGAACCGCCATCAACCACCCGGATCGAACCGCTATATCCAACAACACCGCCCCACGTGCGACGACCTATAATCGTTCCCAAATGATTATACTTGAAACGATACGGGAAAAGATCCCCGTCAGAGGCGGAATACTCGTTTACCAGCAACACCTTCGGCCCCAAGAACGTACCAACCGGACTTACCGACCCGGAAGTTTGGTTCGTGTGCATCGTGTAGAAAGTCGGCGTACGCATCAAACGTTCGGTAATCATCGGGGACACGTTTCCCCCACCATTTCCCCGATCATCAATGATCAAGGCTTTCTTATTCAACTGCGGATAATAATGTTTCACAAACTCGTTCAAACCGTCAACACCCATATCCGGGATATGAATATACCCGACCTCTCCGTTCGTGGCCTCGTTTACCTTACGGATATTATTCTGTACCCAATTATAATAATACAATTTCGATTCGTCAGCCAACGGAACAACCAACACGTTACGGGCCTCCTTCTCGGTCGGGGTCGTGTTCACGGTCAATTCAACCGTCTTGCCAGCCATATCGATCAACTCGGAGAACAGGTTATCTACCTCTTTCAACGATTTCCCGTTAATGGCCAGAATATAGTCACCCTCTTTCACCTCCACGCCCGGCATGGTCAAAGGCGAGCGGGTGGAGGCATCCCAGTTGGCTCCCTCGATTACCTCGGTTACTTTAAAATAACCGGATTTATCTTTCACGAATTTAGCACCCAGCAGCCCCATATCAATTCTCTCGGGCATCGGAACCCGCCCGTTAATGGAGTAAGCGTGTCCGACACTCAATTCCGCGATCATCTCCCCGATAATATAAGTCAAGTCCGTACGATGATTCACGTAAGGCACCAGCACTTTATATTTTTCGTACACGTGATCCCAGTCCACGCCGTGCATATTCTTGGCATAGAAGAAATCACGCATCTGCCGCCAGCTCTCGTTATAGATCTGTATCCATTCCTGATGGTAGTCAATCACCCGTTTCACCCCTTTCGTGGGAACGGGAGAAGTCACGTTAGCGGAAAGTACCGGAAGGTCCTCCACCTGGAACGCGGAACCCGAAGAAACGATAGCCTTTTTGTAACCGGGAGAAAATTCGACGTCCCCACCCGTGTCGGTTTCTTTCTTCCCGTTCAGGTCATAAATCAGCGTGCGGCCTCCCCGGTTATAATATACCCGGTTTCCCAGCATATGCACGTTACCATAGTAATTCGATGCCAACACGGGCAATTCTACAAGACGACTTTCCAAATTCGTGAAATCATACACGACACCTTTGTCTTCACTCTCTTTCTTCTTATCCTTTTCTTTCACGATTGTCTCCACCCGGACAACATCATTTTTAGGGGCGAACAATACCGGGGCATCTTTCGCCAAAGGCAGGATGTACACCTTATTCATATCATTATACACGTGATTCCATTCCGTCCGTCCATACGTCGGGGAGAATGTGCGGGCAGAAACAAACACCAGGTATTTCCCGTCCTCGCTGAAATTCGGTGAACTGGAACCGAACCACCCGTCGGTAACTTGGTGTTTCTCGCCACTTTCAACATGATACACGATGATGTTATCCATCGTCGTTTCCGGACGAACGTAAGTGATATATTTGCTATCAGGAGACCAGTTGTAGGACGTCATGGAACGGATACCCGATTTTTCCACGATCTTCCGGTTCCCACTTTCCACGTCAGATATATTCAACGTGTTCCCCTTCTCGCTCCAGAGAATTTTCTTGGAATCCGGGGACCATTTATAATTGAAGATATAACTTTTCAGATTCTTGATCAGTTTCCGTTCTTTTCCCGTCGCCACGTCTCGGAGATAAATATTGAATTCCCCGTCCTTGTCGGAAACGTAACTGATGTATTTCCCGTCCGGAGACCAACCTGCCTGCATATCGTTAGCATCGGAAGAATTGGTTAAGTTATAGGTAATACCCTCTTTCACGGGCAGCGAGAAAATATCCCCACGGGCAGCCACAACCACCCTCTCCCCACCGGGAGCAACCGCGATACTCGAAATCTGGCCGCTTACATCAGTCAACGTCGGACGAGAATAAACCTGATCGTTATCAATGTTTATCGTGATCTTGGATTCCTTGCCACTCTGCAAATCGTACCCGTAAATATATCCCCCTTGCTCGTACACGATTAGCTTGTCACCAATCGCAGGAAATTTTATATCGTATTCTTTATAAGAAGTCAATTGTTTATCCTCTTTCGTGTTCACGTCATAGGCGTAAAGATTCATGATGTCACCCCGATCGGATATATAATATATAGTATTCCCGTCCGGGGACCACATAGGGAACACATCTTGCCGCACGTTGTCGGTAATCCGTTCTGATTTCTTCGTGTTGAAATCAAACACCCGGATGTCATCCGCCATACCACCTTGATAACGTTTCCACGCCCGGAATTCCCGGAAAATATAATTGTAAGCTAATTTCTTTCCATCCGGAGAATAAGAGGCAAAGCCGCCATTCTTTAAAGGTACTTCCTCGGACATCCCTCCCTCCACCGGGACCGTGAACAGTTGCCCGGTAAAATCGTTAAAAGTATATCTCCGGGAACGATAAAGAATCCGTTTACTATCCGGGGTCCAACCGATCACCACGTTGTTCGGCCCCATGCGATCCCCTAGATCATCCCGTTTCAGCGTGGCCGTGTAAGTCAAGCGACGAGGTTCGCCCCCCTCCACGGGGATGACAAATACTTCCGTGTTACCATCATATTGCCCGGTGAAAGCGATGTATTTTCCATCCGGGGAAATACGAGGAAACATCTCGTACCCCACGTGCGAGGTCAACCGACGGGCCGTTCCTCCCCCGGCTGAAACCAGGTAAAGATCCCCGGCATACGAGAATACCAACTTGTCCCCCACGCTATGCGGGAACCTTAATAACCTTGCCTCCCCGGCCTGTACCCACAAACCGGCTAACAACACACCTAGTAAAAGAATAAACCTCCTCATAACAAATTAGTTCATAAAGTTTATAAAGTTCATAAGGTCTATAAAGTTTACAAAACCGTAAAGTTCACAAAGTTGATTCAGGCATAAAAACGAACCAATGACATTGACGTCGCAAAATCGCAAATCCACAGAATCTATTCACCTTATGAACTTTATGGACTTTATGAACTTTATAAACCCTTTTCTAATAATTCCTTGATCACACGAGGAAAATACTCGTATTCCAAGGCATGGACTTTCGTTGCCAAAGATTCCGGAGTGTCTCCCGGCACGATTTCACATTTAGCCTGAAAGATGATTGCCCCCTCGTCGTAATGATTATTCACGTGATGAATCGTAATACCACTTTCCTTTTCCCCGGCAGCGATCACCGCCTCGTGTACTTTCATGCCGTACATACCCTTGCCCCCGTAAGATGGTAACAGGGCCGGATGAATGTTAATTACCCGGTCCGGATAAGCGTCGATGATAGCATCCGGCACCTTCCAGAGAAAGCCCGCCAACACGATCAGATCAATATCCAATCGTTTCAATTCATTCAAAACCAGGTCAGAATGAGAGAACTCTTCCCGTCCGAAAACAAACGTCGGCACGCTTAAACGTTTTGCCCGTTCCAAAACATAGGCATCGGGTTTGTTACAAAACACGATTTTCACGACATTTTCGGTGTCATTTTTAAAATAATTAATGATATTTTCAGCGTTAGAACCTGAACCAGAGGCAAATATTGCTATTTTTTTCATCCTGTAATCTATTAAAAATCAAACGCATAAAGATAAGAAAACTTTATTCATGCCAAAAAATTTTCTAGGAAAAATAAATTCTCTAACTTTGCCCCCGAACTTAGAGAGTTATGCGCGTCTCTTGTAGACGCAAGTGTGAATTTAAAAAATGTCTAATTAAAATTTAAAGTTATGTCTGACATTCAAAACAGAGTTAAAGCTATCATTGTTGATAAATTAGGAGTTGACGAAAGTGAAGTTAAACCTGAAGCAACGTTTACTAACGACTTAGGAGCTGACTCTTTGGATACGGTAGAGTTGATCATGGAATTGGAAAAAGAATTCAACATCACTATTCCGGACGATCAAGCAGAGAAAATCGCTACCGTGGGCGATGCTATTGCATACGTTGAAGCTAACGCTCAATAATTTAATATTTTATCTATGAATTTCAAACGAGTAGTAATAACTGGTCTTGGAACTATTAATCCCTTGGGTCATAACGTGGCCGAATTTTGGGAGAACTTGAAAGGTGGCGTCAGCGGCGCCGGTCCTATTACTCGTTTTGATGCATCTAAATTTCGCACGCAATTCGCTTGCGAAGTTAAAAACTACGAGCCCACGGAATATTTCGACAAGAAAGAAGTCCGTAAAATGGATCTTTACAGCCAATTTGCCCTGATTTGTTCCAGGGAGGCCGTAAAAGATGCCGGACTCGATTTCTCGCAAGAGGACAGAAAGAGAATCGGTGTAATCTGGGGTGCAGGTATCGGTGGTTTGGATACGTTCTACGAAGAATGCAAAACTTTTGCATTAGGAGACGGAACTCCCAGATTCAACCCGTTCTTTATACCCAAGATGATTGCCAACATGGGTGGAGCCATGATCGCCATAGAAGAAGGCCTAAAGGGTCCGAACTACACGACGGTTTCAGCCTGTGCATCATCCGCACACTCGTTAGTAGATGCATTAAATCTGATCCGATTAGGAAAAGCAGACGTGATACTTGCCGGTGGATCTGAAGCAGCCATCACCCCCCCGGGTGTAGGTGGTTTCAATTCCATGAAAGCTTTATCCACTCGTAATGATGACCCGAAAACAGCCTCGCGTCCTTTCGACGTTGACCGTGACGGATTCGTTATCGGCGAGGGCGGTGCTTGCTTAGTCGTAGAAGAGTACGAACATGCAGTAAAAAGAGGTGCTCACATCTACGCGGAACTCGCGGGAGGCGGAGCCAATTGCGATGCTTACCACATGACAGCCCCGGACCCGGAAGGAGAAGGTGCAGCCGATGTTATGTTACTCGCGTTGGAAGACGCCGGACTGACCCCGAAAGACGTTGATTATATCAACGTTCACGGAACGTCTACCGGACTCGGAGATGTGGCAGAACCTAAGGCCATTCAGAGAGCATTTGGTGAACACGCTTATGATCTGAACATCAGTTCCACCAAATCAATGACAGGACATTTACTAGGTGCCGCCGGTGCCTTAGAAGCGATCGCTTGTGTTCTGGCTGTGAAAAACAACATTGTACCCCCTACCATTAATTTCAGCAACCTTGATCCGGAACTGGATCCCAAGCTGAATTTCACGTTCAATAAGGCTCAAGAGAAAGAAATCAATGTAGCCATCAGTAACACTTTCGGTTTCGGAGGTCACAATGCTTGCGTTGTATTCAAAAAGTAATCACTAACTAAAATTTTGGGGAAGTGATTAGTAAAATAATTCAATCCATAAAACTTTACCTTCACAGGAAGGAAAAGTTTTATGGATTGTCTATTTCGGAATGGGGATTTGTTCCCGGTAACAAAGGTTTATACACCTTGGCATTGTTACATAAATCGGCGTCCAGATACACGAAAAGCGGAACCGTCTTGAATTACGAGCGTCTCGAATTCTTGGGCGATGCCGTGTTGGGAGCTATTGTCGCTGAAATCCTGTACAAATTTTTCCCCAACAAGGACGAGGGATTCATGACCCGCTTACGCTCCAAGATCGTGAGTCGCGAATCATTGAATATCATTGCCATCAAAATGGGGTTGAGCGAGGAAGTAATTGCCAAATCGGATATTTCCAAAAACAAACATATCTACGGTGATGTATTCGAGGCTTTTACAGGAGCCATCTACCTGGATCAAGGATACGACAAAACCAAAGCGTTTATCGAGAATTACATCTTCCCCCACTACGTGAACCTGGAAGACCTCGTGTACGTTGACAAAAACTACAAGAGCCGCCTGATTGAATGGGCCCAAAAACAAAAGATTGACCTGAATATCGAAACGATTGAAAGTAATGCCCGTCGCTCTAAATTCGTCTGTACAATCTCTATCGGCGAGGACATCATGGCCCAAGGCATAGGTGCATCAAAAAAAGAAGCGGAGCAAAACTCCGCTGAAAAAGTTATTCAAAAACTCCAGGTCGAGGCCCAAGGAGAAATTGAAATCTAATATTATTCCATGATTCCACGATTGCCGATTCCGTGATTTCTTTCAGTGAACATAATCACAGAATCGCCAATCATAAATCACTCAATCTTTTTATTCTTTCACACGTTCTACGTAAGTACCGTCTTCCGTTTTGATACGAATTTTCTCACCGGTATTGATAAAAAGAGGAACCATCACTCTTGCACCGGTTTCTACTTCTGCCGGTTTCAAAGCCGTAGAAGAAGCGGTATCACCTTTCAATCCCGGTTCCGTGTAAGTTACTTCCAAAACAACAGTCGGCAACAATTCAACATATAACGGGGTTTCCGTGTCGGCATGTACAACCATTTCAACAGCATCACCCTCTTTCAAGAACTGGGGAGCATTGATCAAATCTTTCGCGATAGGAATTTGCTCGAAAGATTCCGTGTGCATCATGATATAGTCCTCTCCTTCCATATACAGGAATTGATACGGACGTCTCTCGATACGCACCACATCAATCTTCACCCCTGAAGTAAAGGTATTTTCCAAGGTACGACCGGTTTTGATGTTCTGCATCTTCGTTCTCACGAAAGCGGGACCTTTACCGGGTTTCACGTGTTGAAACTGTACAATTCTGTATAAATCGTCTTTGAAAACGATACATAATCCATTCCTAAAATCAGCCGTTGTTGCCATTTATTTTATTTTTTAGATTTAATATTTTTCATTGAGGGTGCAAAGATAAGGAAATCAGCACAAATCACCAAATGAGGATTTTATTTTCTTATATGATCCGTCTATTATCACACAAGTAAGCCGATTTTTAATCCAGCCCAAATAATAAACTAATCATCCTTCTCCGAATTTCCAAGTTGCAAATAATCTTTTGCATTTAATGGAGAAATTATACTTTTACCTGTCTGAATTTCAATTTCTTTCCGAGTATTACCTGCGATTTGACCTCCTTGATTCGCAATATGTCGATTTTCTTCAAATGTTTTCGGTTCACGTTCTTTCGATATTTCGGTTGTCGTCGCTTCTGCAAGCATATTCAGAATCAACTCCATATTGGTCATGTTATCTCGAAGATTTTCTTTCTTTAAACCCTTTAATTGTTTATATTCTCGAGTCGTCAGTCCAGCCCAAGCTTGCGTTATTATATCTGTCAATGCAGCAAATTGTACACCTTCCTTCACTCCCCGACATTTCCATTCATCAGTAAGCTCCTTTCGCACTTCTATACTTTTTAGACGTTGGTTTATCCAATTATCCGAATAACCCAATCGTTTATAGTCTAACAAGGCTTGCTCGATCGACAACTCAGGATCCTCCAGTTGATCCAGACGTTCTTTAGCTACTTGTGCCATCCACAATTTAAAAGGTTCCGCTTTAGGAGAGGGGATCGACTGAATAATTCGAAAAAGGGATTCCGTATCTGCAGCAAGTGTTTTACGCCTCTTACCCGTTTCGGTCATCATCATTACCTGGGGACAATTTGTCCCCATGAACAATCCCAATTCGGAATCACGTTTTCTTACTTTTTTCAAGTAATCAGTCGGATTAGCACTATCTGTCAATACAGAAACAATATCTACAACTGAAAAATACCACTTTTCTTGGTCTCCATCCCAAACTGTACGAATCTTTCTTTCTTCAAATAGCTTTATTGCATCCTTTTGTGTCATATTATTGCTTTTATAAATACAAAAGTAATAATATAAAACCACACTACTTACGCCACAACCGATAATAAACTCCTAACGGTAACGATTTCCCGTATGAATCGGTAAAATACAACTCTCCGAATTGTTCCCCGGTACAATCACCGACTAGCTGTCGCACGATACTCCGGGCTAACAGTGCGGAGAGTCCCATGGAATACAGGTTAAGCACGAGGAAACTATTGGAACCTTCCAACAATTGCCCACACAAGGTGATCAACTCGTTAATATTTTCCTCCAATACCCATTTCTCGCCATTCGCACCGCGCCCGTAAGCCGGTGGGTCCAGAATGATCCCGTTATATTTTTTACCCCGACGTACTTCCCTTTGCACAAATTTTAAAGCATCATCCACGATCCAGCGAACACCATCCAATTTCGATGCTTCCATGTTTTCCCTGGCCCAAGAAACAACCGGCTTTACCGAATCCACGTGGGTAACATCCGCACCGGCACTCTTCGCCGCAAGAGTAGCTCCCCCGGTGTAAGCAAACAGGTTCAACACTTTTGCCTCTGAACCAATTCGTTTCACCTGATCGAATATAAAATTCCAATTCTCCGCCTGCTCCGGGAATATCCCCACGTGCTTGAAAGAAGTCAATCCCAAACGCATTCGAATATTCATCTCCCCGTACCGATAATTCACGAACCATTGCTGTGGCATTTTAGGCTTGCAAATCCATTCTCCACGATCCTCGCTCTTCTTATCCTTCTTGAAATAAGCATCCGCCCGTTGCTGCCACTCCACGTCGGGAAGCGATTTATTCCATATCGCCTGCGGCTCCGGCCGGGCAATCACGTAACGCCCGAAACGTTCCAATTTCTCGAAAGCACCACTATCAATTAACTCGTAATCAGCCCAGCATGAGGGACTTAGTAATTTTATATCCATATCATCCTTTTTAAACTCCAATCAAATGCAAAGGTAATAACTATCCCTAGATAACCCTTTTCATTTTCCAAAAAATTGGAATATCGAAAATTAAACCATATTATTGTATAGTGAAATAGGCTTAAGCAACATATGGTGAAAAAGCAAATATCAGATTCCATAGAAACAGAAGAACTAATCCAACGATTTAACCGCCGGGAAGAATCTGCTTTTGAGTATATATATGGTTTACTTTATCAAGATTTACTCTACTTTTCGATTAAACTTTTCCACAATTCCGATTTAGTTCCCCAAGATACAATTCAAGATCTTTTTATGAAATTATGGATCGGGAAACATATATCATTCAATTCTTTAGAACACATAAAGGCCTATATGTACACAAGTATCCGGAATAGTTTTCGAGAATACTATTCGCATCAAAAAGTAAAAAGTAAATACGAACAAACCCTACAAAACGAAGACGACCGATTCACATCATATCTTGTTGAGACAGAAGTTATCTCTGAATTAAGCCGTCATCCGGAACTCTTCCCCAAAGAATGTGCAAAAGTATTAAAATTATACCTGGAAGGTTGGGACATCAAAGATATTGCTGAAAAATTAGATAAATCACCCAGTACAATCTACACTCAACGCCAAGAAATTATCGTGATTTTAAAAAAACTGATGAAACGAGAGTTATTCTCGTTAATTCTATACAACTCTTTATTAATGCATTACAGAAACAAACGTCATTAGTCAATCCGACAAAATGTTAAAATTTATCTTTTTTTTCTTCACGGGTAGCAAAAATCAATATTAAAACCGTGTTGGAAGAAAAAGATACAATATGAAAGAAACAAAAAGATATATACAAATCCAGACTATCGCACGTCAACTCTGTGATATCATGCAACAGCATGAACTAAAAGATATAGGAGAACTAAAAGAATGGCTGGAACATAACAATACTGCAATAGAAATTATCAAGTCATTAATGGATGACTCTGAACTATCAAAAAAGATTGAACTCTACCGTCAACAAGACAAAGAACAGGCAATTTTATCTCTCCGAACAAAAATTCAAAAACACCAGCGCCACCGAGTGATTATCCGTATCAGTCGTGTTGCTGCTGTAATCGTACTTCTCATAGGGTGTGGTCTACTATATCACAAATTATCACAACAGGAAAAACATCAGACATTAGCATCTACTATTTCCTCCAAGCTATCTCCCGTAATTATTACCCCTAACGGACAACACTATGATCTTTCAAAAGTCCTAACCGATACAACTCACAATTTAAATATTGCTTATAAAAGTACCGAAGAAATCAAATATACTTATCAACCTCCTGCCGTTGATATCGAAGAGGAAGGGTATAACCAACTAATTATTCCCAACCAATGTAACTATCAAGTCACCCTATGCGATGGTTCGGTAGTTCGGTTAAATGCTGGAAGTCGATTAGAATATCCCAATAGTTTTCCTTCCCATGAACGGAAAGTACGCTTAACCGGGGAGGCTTATTTTGAAATCAAGCATGACGGACGTCCTTTTATGGTCGAAGTCCGTCAAGCCTCCATACGAGTATATGGAACCCACTTCAACATAAATGCTTATCAAGAAACCAATATTGAAACGGTATTAGTTGAAGGGAAAGTAGGGGTCTCAATCCAAGACTCTACCTATCAAGAAAAAATATTAAAACCCAATCAGCTTAGTCGCCTTAATTTATTGACAGGAGAACAAGAAATTGTGGATGTCGATGTTCAAAAATACATTGCATGGACGACAGGCTTCTTAAGATATGACAATGACTCACTGGAACTACTAATCGAAGATCTTAGTCGATGGTATGGTGCCGACTTCGACTTCAAAGATAACAAACTGAAAAACATCAGAATCTCGGCTTCTATCAACAAGGATACTCCCCTTGAAGAAGTATTAGCCATGATTCAAACAACCGCAAAAATAAAATTTCATTTGATAGAAAGGAGGTACATCATCACTCAATAAATATCCTAAAATGCAGAAGAGAGCATCCCAGGGATACCCTCTCTAACTAATATTCTTTTTTTGTTCTGCCATCGCAGATTGCCGTCGGATGGACAGAAAATGTCTTAATATTAATCAGTTAAAATTATGAATAATGTCATACACTGCCAAATAAAAGCCAAGAAATTTTCAATGGTATTTTTCATGGCAATTTTTCTCACATTACTCTTAGGTTATTCCAATGGAGTATATGCAGATCAGACTATTCCGGAACACAAACAGAATCTTCAACAAGATTCAACCTTTTCCGTAAATGTAAAAAATTCAACCATAAAGGAAATCCTTTATGAAATACAACGGAAAACCGGTTACAGTTTTATGTTCGAACAGGAAGAACTAGGTAAAATCAAAAAAAGCATAAACCTAGTCAATACCACACTAAAAGCTTGTTTGGACAAACTCTTCGAACAAACACCTTATATCTATGAAATCAATGGTAAAACAATTGCCATTGTCAAAAAAAATACAAAAAACCAAGAAAACAAATGTCGTGTAAAAGGTAAAATCACCGATGAAAGCGGGGAAGCTGTAATCGGAGCAACCATTCTAATCGAAGGTACAAGTGTAGGAACGGCCACCGATGTAAATGGAGAATTCCAACTGGAAGTTTCAGCCGGAGAAACCTTGCAAATCTCCTTTTTGGGTATGCAACCACAAAAATACCATGTTACACAATCCACAGACCAATTACTGATCACATTGAAATCTGATGTCAAGGCCATGGAAGAGGTTATTGTCACCGGAATGTTTACCCGTAAAGCCGAAAGCTTTACCGGATCAGCCAAGACCATTACGGCCAAAGAGCTAGAACGAGTAGGAAACGGAAATCTCTTTCAAAGCCTGAGGAATCTTGATCCGTCATTAAACATCATGGACAACCTGGAATTCGGGTCTGACCCCAACAAATTACCCAACATGCAGTTACGAGGAACCTCCACTTTCCCGGTAGAAAGTAACACGGATTTAAGAAGTAATTATCAAGACGATCCTAACCAACCTTTATTCATTTTGGATGGTTTCGAGGCCAGTGCCACGAAAATTTTCGACTTGGATATGAACCGAATCCAGAGTGTTACAATCCTAAAAGATGCTGCAGCTAAAGCTATTTATGGTTCTAAAGCGGCAAACGGAGTGGTTGTCATCGAGACCAAACGCCCCGTAGGAGGAGAATTCCGAGTGAATTATAAAGGTAGCCTCGATGTCACGATGCCAGATTTAAGTAGTTACAATCTAGCTAATGCACTGGAAAAATTAGAGATAGAAAGAATCGCCGGAATATACGAAAGCGATTATCTCCCTTCTCATCAAAACTTGCAGGACTTGTACAATGAGAGGATGAAAGCAGCTTTAGAAGGTCTAGACACAGATTGGCTCTCAAAACCTTTACGTACCGGGATCGGGACCAAGCATGCTCTATCCTTTGAAATGGGGAATCAGAATCTGACTGCGATTGTAGACGTTTCTTACAATAAAGTAAATGGTGTAATGAAAGGATCTTATCGGGAAGTCATTGCCGGTGATGTCAATTTGGCTTACAGATTGAATACCAAGTTCCTTTTCCGGAACATCATGAGTATTACCTCAAACCGTTCAGACGATTCTCCTTATGGAGATTTTAGTGAATATGCTACCATGAATCCTTATTTCTCCCCATACGACAAATCAGGCGAGATCACCAAGGATAATAACAACCCGATGTATAATGCAACATTAAATACCAAACGTACCTCCGGCTATCTGGAGTTCACGAACAATTTTTACACGGAATACAGCATATTGGATGGACTAAAAGCCGTTGCAAGAATAGGAATTACAAGTCAAAATAGCACCGGGGATATTTTTTATCCTGCCAATCACACCAAGTTTTCTGATTGGACAGATGACAGGTTCCTACGTAGAGGTTCTTATCAACAAAATACCGGGAAATACACGAATCTAAACGGAGATTTAACTATACAATATTCAAAAACTTTTGATAAACATTTATTGATGGCGAACTTTGCTTTCTCTATAAGCGAAAAGAAAAACAGCGAAGTCGTACATTATGCGGAAGGTTTTCCTTCTGACCGGATGGATGATATCACTTTTGCATTACAATATGCAGAAAATAAAACACCTTATGGAAATGAAAGTATAACCAGAGATATCGGTTTCACCGGAGTACTGGGATATACTTATGATGATCGATTTCTAGCCGATCTGACTATACGAGAAAATGCCTCTTCTCAATTCGGAGCCGACAATCGTTGGGGATTATTTTGGAGTGCCGGTATAGGTTGGAACATACACAACGAAAAATTCATGCGGGAGCTAGATTGGGTAAAACAACTTAAAATCAGAGGATCAATCGGGACAAGTGGTAGTCAGTCTTTTGAAAGTTACCAGGCAATAGCGACCTACAAATATTATACCGATGTTTCTTACACCGGAATGTTAGGAGCTTACGTGATGCGATTAGCCAATGACAACTTAAAATGGCAGGAAAAAATGGATTATAATGCCGGTATTGATGCCCGTATATGGAAATTCTCTTTCACATTCGATTACTACGAGTCGATCACCGATAATCTAATTGTAGACCTCTCTCTACCGACTTCTGTCGGTTTCAGTTCTGTGAAAGAAAATATCGGGAAAGTTAAAAACAGCGGTTTTGATATTGCCTTTACCTATAACATTTTTTCTAAAGGGACTGGTTTTCTAAATCTGACAGGTTCTCTGACAACCAATAAAAACAAAATCATGAAACTCTCTGATGCCATGCGTGCTTTCAACGAGCGCCAAGACGAACTGGTAAGCACCAAAGAGGATGGAGGACGTTCAAAACCTGTACTGCGTTATGTTGAAGGAGGATCATTAAATTCTATCTGGGCTGTGCCTTCTTTAGGAATTAATCCTGCCAACGGTAGAGAAATATACGTAAGACCGGATGGAACGACCACTTATACTTGGCAGGCCAGTGATCAACAAATCGTGGGTAATAGTCAAGAAAAATTCAGGGGAAATTTCGGTTTCAATGGTGAGTATCAAGGTTTCGGTCTAAGTGTAATTGCCCGATTTACTGCCGGAGGTGATTATTATAACCAAACATTAGTCGACAAAGTAGAAAATGCAGATCTAAAACAAAATGTCGACAAACGTCTTTTATATGGCCGATGGTCGGAAAAGAATAAAGATGCCCCATTCAAAACCTTACAACCTTATAATGATGCTAATGGGAACTATATATCTGCCCCAAAAACAGAACCAACCTCCCGTTTTGTACAACGCAAAAACGAAATGACAATCTCTTCCATCAGTGCATGGTACGACTGGCGGGATAGGGAATGGCTGGACAAAGCCGGAATCAGTCGTTTAAAGTTAGCATTTAACATGAATGATGTCTGCACAATATCGACAATCAAAATGGAACGAGGAACCTCCTATCCTTTTGCCCGTACCATGTCATTCTCGTTAGCAGTTGAATTCTAAATAAATCGATTATGAAAAGAATAATATTATATGGCATCTCGGTTTTAATGCTTCTATGTATTACTTCCTGCGAAAAATGGTTAGATGTTAATCCTAAATCAGAAATTAAAGCAGATAAGTTATTCGATACGGAAGCTGGTTTTAAAGACGCCTTGACAGGATTATATATCAATATGACCTCAAAAGATGTATATGGGGCTAATCTATCTTGGCAAGCCATCGAATTTATGGCCGGACAATATGATGGAGGGAAAAGCTCTTATATTGAATTACAGAAATACAATTTCGAACACAACTCTTCGAAGAATTTTATCCAGGCGGTATGGGCTAAAGAGTATAATATCATCTCGGAAACAAATTTACTATTAGAATCATTGGAGAAAAAAGGAAATATCCTGAATCCAACTCTTTATAACGTCATAAAAGGAGAGGCCCTAGCGATTCGTGCAATGTGCCACTTCGACCTGATACGCTTATTCGCTAAAGGTAATCTTGCTGAACGCCGGGAAATTCTAACCGAACCTTGTATTCCTTATGTAACCGAATATTCGAAAGAAATTACCGATCAACAAACCTATGAAGCAACTTTACAATTGTTACATCAAGATTTAAATGATGCTCTTTCCTATTTAAAAAGTGATCCCCTTTATACAGGTACCGAGGAACGCCCAGAAGATTATGAAGACGTAACAGATAACATTTTCTTCAATGGGACCTATTACAAAGGGCGAGAGACACGACTCTCCTACCCTGCAGTATTACTCTTAAATGCACGCGTGTATCTGTGGGAGGGCAATCAAGAAAAAGCATTAGAATATGCGGAAAAGCTCATCAAGTCCTATGAACAATACGTTGCACAAGGAGATATGCAATGGGCCACGGAAAGCAGTTATGTTTCTAGCGAAGGAGACAACCGCGATTATGTATTCCAAGGAGAACTTCTTTTCGCATTGGATGTACAAAAATTAAATGAATATATTGAAAATGCTTATTCAGAACATGTAAACGGTAATTATAACAATGACCGCTTGATACAATCAGGACAATTTGTCGAAGAGTTATTCACCTCTTTATCCACTTCCGACCTGAGATTTCGGAAACAATGGCAAATCACGGGAAATAACTTTTTAACGATAAAGATCCGAAAGACTGAAGGAAATTGGTTCACGAATTATTTACCACTAATGCGAATATCCGAAGCTTACTTAATCGCAAGTGAATGTTTAAAAGAAAGTAACAAGAAACAAGCCGTAGAATACATGAATTTCTTAAAAACGAAAAGAAACATTCCCACGAGCTCTTTCTTACCTGAAGATATTTCAGTAGAAGAATTACAACAAGAAATCATTCAAGATTATCGAAGGGAATTTGCTCAAGAAGGCCAACTATTCTTCTGTTACAAAAGGTTAGGATTACAAACTTTCCCAGGCATTCAACATGAAGCAATGACCGACGTACAATATCAATTACCTTACCCGGATATTGAGAATGAACTTGGCCAAAGACAATAACAGAATGATTAAAAAAACTTTTATGAACAGAAAATTATCTTATATACTAAGTTGCACATTATTCTCTTTGTTATGGGTTGCCTGTGACAAAGAAGATATAATGAGATACGATCGAGAGAGAGCCGCAATTGAATTTAAAGGGAATTCATATACCTACTCTTTCAAACAGACTTCTCAGGCAATAGACACCGTTGATATTCCTTTCAATTTGGTTGGTTATCCGGAAAATTGGGAAAGAAATGCAGAATTCCTAGTCATAGCCGACAGTACAACCGCTACTACTAATGAATATCGTATTATAGATGCGATATTAAAACCCGATGAATATCTTGGTTATTTAAGAGTCGAAGTTAAAAATGAGAAAGGAGACAATTTCCAAGATGTTCGCATATATCTAGAAATTGCACAAGGGAAAGACCTCATTCCGGGTGTCGACACCCAAAAGAATTGTTTTCTTTATCTTACAAATAAACTGGTAAGACCTAATAGTTGGACAAGTTGGATTGAACGTTATAAATTAGGGAATTATAGCACTGCCTATTATCAGTTTATTATTGAAGTAACAGGAGAAACAGAATTTCCGATACAATCAGCGATCCCCGGATACAATAACGGAGAGAAGTGGAGTTCCGCTTACACGGAGGCCTTTATTGCAAACTTGAAACAGGAATTAAAAGCTAGAAACGAACGGGAAAAAACTCCTCTTTTACACGATGACGGTACGGCAAAAGACAAAGAAATCGTTATTGGCAAATATTACCCAAACTAATCTGAAAGATGATGAAAAATATATTATTTACGTTACTGGCAATATGTTTGTTATATGCCTGTTATGACGATAAAAGTACTCTTCCACAATTCGATTTTCCTACAATTGTTAGTGATCGACAAGGGGAAGAAGAATATTTGATTGCTACATTAGGTGAAGAATTTACTTATGAACCCCGATTATGCAAAATACAGGGAAGAGATAGTATCCCCTTAACAGAAAGTGAATTTGACGATTATGGGTACCAATGGAGTCTATCTTTACTCTCTAATGGTAATGACACAACCAAACAAATCATTTCTAATGAACGGATACTAAAAACGCTCATTGAACTTACACCCACCAATGACGGATACTCATATTACACATTAACCCTTCAAGTTACTCATAAAGCTAGTAACACAAAAAAGAATTTGATTTGGGAAGTAAAAGTCCTAGGTACTTATGGAAGTGGCTTATTGATAGCGGAAACAACAGATGGAATAAGCTCTGATATTTCTTTGATCATGTCACGTACATTTAACACGAGTTTAAAAGATTACAGCGCAGATGTCATTAATCGTAATATATTCAGCAAGCATAACAATACATTAGTAGAAGGAGAAATCAGTTCTCTAGCTTACATCTCACAAAATGAACATGCTGCCATAGTAGCTCTCGCTAAAGGTAAATCATTAGTTAGAATTGATCCCGTGACAATGAAAGTGATAGACCAAAATTTAGAGTGTTTCTTCTACACGCCTCCGGTTTTTAATCCGCAATTAGTCATAACATGCTGGTCAAAAAGTATACTAATAAATAATGGTCAACTGCAATATTACAATCCAATTAGCGGCACAAAATATTCATACTATCCTGATACTAAATACGATTTAGCCACAACATATGCTGCCGAATTAAATTGGGCAGATGCTATATTATGGGATAAAAATGTTGGAAAATTTGTTCAGAAGCCTAGTTCCACCGGAGATGTCATAGATTTAGACAATACTATTGCTGAGAAATTCAATCCAGATAACATGCAAGGTTGTGAATGTATCTATGGAGAAACAACTGGAAATGATAGAACCAAATGGTTAATGAAAAAAGACGGACAATACTATGTCTATGTATTAGATTGTACTCACAACTGGGATAAAGACGAGACAAACTTTGTAGGAGTAAATGTCTATGACTTAGGAAACTGTCCGGGTATAGAGAAAAGTCCTTGTTACGCATTCTCGAATAATGACGAGTTTTACTATTGCGTAGATAATATTCTTTACGCAGTTCCTCTAGCTAAAGAAAAACCAGAACGCCAAATTTCTTATAACAAATTCGGTTCAACGGAACAAATTACCCATATCTTAGTATACCGGGGAAATGGTTATACCACTTGGAGTGAGAATATTGACCCCGAAACCGGAGAAGAAACTCCTGTATGGCGTAATTCAAAAAATAATGTACTTTGTATAGCTACTTGGGATGGTAACGAAGGAAGAGTGTATACGCTTCCCATTCAATATAGTGGAACCGGAGGAATCGCTCCGGACAAGTATGTCAATTGCTACGATAAATTCAATCGTATCACAAAAATAGCTCCTAGAAAATAAAACCTTAACTTTTACAGAAATATGAAATACTTAGTTATTCTTTGCACTCTATTCTTCAGCTTAAGTGCAAACGCACACACGATAAAAGGAAAAATCACAGGTTTAAAAGATGGAACAACTATCTACTTGTTAACTCATCCTAATGACACAATAGAACATAAATGGGTTCTCAGCCACAAAATAGATAGCACTATTGTTAAAAATGGTAACTTTGAATTCAATGTGCCAGACGCCACATATGGGCGTCTGTGGTTATTACGTAGTGATAAAAATTATTTAAAATACTATTTTAACAAAGACGAAAACATCACTTTTGAAGGATGGGCAACTCTTTTCGGATTAGTTAATGAAACTATCACCGGAGGACACGTACGAATATTGTTGGAAGATATTTTCAAAATATTGGATGATAACATGTTGAATCCATTCGGACGTAGAGAGGGGGTTGAGTGGATAAAAAGGCACGCATCAGAAGATATCGGCCTCTTTGCTACAGCCTATTTCTACATTGTCAAACAAATACTAAAGGATAGAGATATTCAAGAGATTCTGGAAACTATTCCTGCCGATAAACAAAATTTACCTTATTACCAACAAATACGTGATGCTTATAATCAAAAGAATATCACTCAAACAAAACCTAATAAAGGTTTTACAATCAATGGCTATGTAGAAGGACTTACAGAAGGGATTGCAGAATTAGTTTTAGCCAAACAAGGAACATTAGGAGTACCGGAAGTCGTTGATAGTGCCGTAATCAAGAATGGCCATTTCACGTTCTGCGGACAAGTACCTTATCCTCAATATTGCAATGTTGGGATTCGAGGAACATCTTTTCCTGTTGGTTTTTACCTGGAAAATTCTCCGATAGAACTAAATATCAAAATTAGTCAAAGTACCCATACCCGAAATGGAGAAAGCATATCTATGAAATCTCTCCAAGGACAAGTATACGGTAGCCACGCAGAAGAGGAAGCTCAATACATTTCTTCTCTTTCAGAACAACAAGACATTGAAAATTGGATTGCAAGTCACCCCTCCGACATGCTAACCTTAATGAGATTAGCAAACGCATGGACTGAAAGGTTTTCACCCGATGTAGTAGAGAAATGGCTAAACATGATGGACAAAAGTTTATCAGAACATGTCGCTTATAAAGATGTTGAGAAGCAAATTGCCAAACGTCGTGAGTTAGCCATCAATGCGACGGCTCCGGATTTTGTTTTACCATCAGAGAAAGGGGAAAAAATTTCATTGAAGAATTTCCGTGGTAAATATGTTCTTCTAGACTTTTGGGCTTCCTGGTGCGGACCTTGTAGAGGAGAAATTCCCAATCTCAAAAAAGCCTGGGACAACTATCACCGGAAAGGTCTCGAAATCATCAGTATTACCCTAGATAAGAAGGAACAAGATTGGCGAAAGGCCTTGGCTGAAGAACAAATGCCCTGGACTCAACTGAATGGTAGAGAAGGTAAGGTTGCAGATCAATATAATGTCCGAGGAATTCCACATATTTTACTGATTGATCCCAAAGGCAAGATTGTAGGGATAAATCTTAGAGGTGAAAAACTAGAAAAGAAACTTCAGGAGTTATTATCACGCTAATTAACCTCTATTCCAAGATACCTATTGAGATATAATTAACATACCTAAATACAGGAAAAAAGAAACGAAACAACCGAAGATCATTTCATTTTCGGTTGTTCCGTTTTATGTATTTCTAAAACAAAATTTATCGAGTCCTGTTACCATCGATAAATTAATCTCACAAAACTTTTCGTTTAGGCACGGTAGCCACAAAATCTTTCAGATAAAACGGTTCAAAATAGGCTACATCTTCAAACTTACTGGCTTTAAAGTATTGTTCAGCAAGCCCAATCATGTTTGCTGCAGAAGTCGAGACCCCGTTAATGAACACGGCATTCGGATGTTTCAAGACTTCTTTCACCTTATCACTCCCATTTCCAAAGAACAAAACTTTCCGGGTAGATAATAAATCGGCAAAAGAATTTTCTTCAATCACTTCTGCATGAATATCCCGTACAACATTTCCCTCCCGATCATATATTGCTGTATAGACTTCCATGCGACGGGCATCAATCATCGGGCAATAAAAAGCTTCTTCGCCTTCTCTCCGGGCCACGGCATTTGCCAATGCTGCCAATGTACTAACAGCAATCAAAGGTTTCCCGGCACCAAAGCATATTCCTTTGGCTAAAGATACCCCGATACGCAAGCCCGTGTAGGAGCCGGGACCCATACTTACGGCCACGGCATCCAAATCATTCGCCGTCAAGTTATTCTCTTTTAATAAATCATCCACGTACACACCCAGTAAAGTAGAATGATTAAATCCCTCGTCATTCTCTTTTAAAGCAATCACATTTCCATCCCGGGCTATCGCCACGGAACATACATCTGTTGAAGTATCTATATTTAGAATAAGAGCCATAATACAATTGAAAATTGAAAATTGAAAATTGAAAATTGAAAATGTGGGGACACTCTCGACTTCAATCTTCGGATTATTACTTTCTGATGATTTGAATTTCGCCGCCAACACCTAGTTTGATAATACTGGAGGGTGCGGGATTCGTTGTTTCTTCCTGACGGAAATCGACCACGTAATCGACAGCAGTTTTCACAGCATCACTGATTTCGGCAAAACACCGGGGAGAAGGTTCTCCACTGATGTTGGCAGAGGTAGAGACAATGGGTTTACGGAAACGGTAAAGCAAGGATTTCGTGAAAATCTCAGAGGTAATCCGAATGCCGATAGTCCGATCTTGTGCTATCAGATTCTTCGCCAGATTCTTCGCATTCGGATAAATGATTGTCATGGGTTTATCGTTCACTTCCAGCAGCTCGTAAGCCACGTCCGGAACCTCCACGTAGGATGCAAGCTTACCCACGTCGTCCAGTAATACCAACATGGCCTTACTATCTTCCCGGTGTTTCAGCTCGTACACCCGTTTCACGGCAGCCTCGTTCGTGGCGTCACACCCGATGCCCCATATCGTGTCCGTGGGATAAAGAATTATCCCCCCATTTTTAAGAATTTCGCAAGCCTTGCGAACTTCTTCCTTTAGCTTTTCATCATTCATTATAAGTCATCTATAGTGGGGACGAAAGTACAAAGTTTATGGCAGGATGTCAATTTTTAAGGTATCTATTTTTATTCTTCCAAACTTTTATTCAAAATATCAAGATCGTATCCATATAGTTATAATTTCATTATATTTGTCCCGTGAAATAAAAGGACGGCATTTCAAATTCTAAGAATATGATGAATGACAGTATATCTTCTCCAATATTTTGGATGTATTTTTCGTACGTCCTTTCTTTTATCATTCCCCTATTTTGCGGCCTCACGCTATTAACGGTCAAAGGGGCCGTCCCTAGCGAACAAGCCGGAATGCATCCGCGGCGGCTACTGGGAATTATTTTCACATTCTCGGGGTTGATCTTCATCCCGAACATGATACAAGATATCCATAAATATATCACGGGTGAACTGGGCTTACCGATCTTTGATATTGCCATTAATTTGTTCCTGGTTCCCCTGTATTTTTTCTATTTCCGTAAGCTCACGAAACCGGAAAAACTGACATCCCGAAGAATCTGGCCACACTTGATGCCGGGAATTTCGGTGCTGATCACCAGTTTCTTTCTGTCCCCTCTGCAAGAAAAAGTTGCAGGAAACGGCGTGTTCTTAAACGCCAACTTACCTTTAATTATTTTCCGTTGCGCCAGCCTGATCCTTCAAGCCATCATGATCACGATATACACGTTTCGCATTCTGCATTTGAAACGAGAACACATGCAACGACTGGAAGAGAATTATTCTTCCGTGGAAGACATCGATTTACACTGGCTAAACCAAGCCATCCCTCTAGCTGCATTTTTCGCATTTGTAGCTCTTTTCGCATCTTGTTTTCAAGCCATCTGGAGCGATTATCTATTCCACATCAGTTCCATATTATTCACTTTTTACTTGTTTATCCACGCTCTCAACGAACCTTATATCTGTTACACGGAGCAACACGCGGAGATTCATGAAGAGGAAATCATTTCCCCTAATTCCTGCCCGGAACCACCCGTTACCGCTCCCACAAGCGAAACGGAATTATCCCCTGTTTTTCCCGCCCTACCCGAGAAGTATCTGAAAAATCTCGGGATCAAAAGAGAAAAGATGAAAGATGAACTCGTCCACCTTTTCGATGAAAAAGAAATATACACCAACGGGAACCTGACCATAGCCGACGTCGCCGCCTTGCTGGGAACAAACCGCACGTACGTCTCGAACGTTATCAACAACGAGTTTGGTTTCAGTTTCTACCAGTTCGTCAACAAATATCGGATTCAAAAAGCCACCATTTTATTAATTCAACACCCGGATATGCAAATCCAGGAAGTAGCCAGCCTTTCCGGTTTCAACTCCCTTTCCTCGTTCATCTCCTCCTTCAAGCTCAACGAGGGCATCACCCCAAAACAATGGAAACAACGTTACGTGGACATCCTTTAACAATTTCGAATACGTAAAAACTTTGGAATTCGTACAAGTCACGACCGAAAAGGTAAAATTATAACAGAATTTTACTATTTCGGCATCATTTTATCTCCCGAATGCAAACATTTGCATAAACATTAACTGCAAAATCAACGGGTTGTTAAAATGAAAAAAACAATTTTGTTATCGGCATTACTCATCTCCTCCTTTTCCTGCATAAAAGAGAAAGGGCAGGATTGTGGTACGATCATGATTACCGCAGATTGGGGAAATCTGCCAAAATGCGATGACATGCGTTTCATATTCTACCCGGACAATGGAGAACGGCCCATCAATTACACGATAAAATCAGGAATCTATACTTTTAATCTCCCACAAGGAAAATATAAAGTCCTGTTTTTTAATAACGATACAAAAAACATTCTATTCCAAAACATTGACCGATACGAATTCGCAACCGCTTCTGTCATGCCAGTTTCAAAAGCCGGCATAACGGTCAACCAGCCAGATATGCTTTATGGAACGGCTATTGACGAGATTATTATCGAAGAAGGAAAATCCGTTGAGAACAAGGTGAAAATCTACCCGTACACGAAAAACATCGTTGCGAATATCAATATACCCGAAAAAGAACGGCCTCAGGTAAACACCATAACGGCTCAATTAAAAGGTATAAGCTCATCCGTCCTTCTTTCAGCGAGACGGTCTGTTCTCGAAAACATTCCGGCCGAAACCTTGATGAACACGCAAGTGCAACTTGACGGGAACCTCACCATGACTTGCACCACTTTTGGCCCTGCCAACGATAAAAGTTCTTCCACGAGCGAAGTAACCAGCGTAATCGAAATCAACACCACGTATAAAAATAATACACGAAAGACCATTACCGCGGACGTAACAACCGTCCTCGAAAACATCCGAGAAGAAGAAAACCTGAATCAAGCCGTGATCGGACTTAAAGACATGGGTATCTATGTTGCAGTTTCCGGCTGGAAACCAGGAACAGCGTCAGGTTCCATTAACAAATAACAAAAAATCGAAACACATCATTATGAAAATAATTATAATCATCAGCACAATACTATTTATCACGACTTCCTGTTCAAAACAGGAAGGAAATGACAACGATAACGACAGGCTAATCAAACTGGATGCAGGCGTCTCTACCGTTATAACTGCCCCACTTTCAAAGGCTGCCATCACCACAGAGTCATTCGAAGCCACAGTGGCCGGATGGGAAACCAGCTCAACCCCAAATTACACGCAAGCAGCGACCTGGACCAGCACTCCTACCCGAATTACAATCGGATCGACTGATGCCCTCGAACTAAAGAATAACCCCGAATACAACCTGGAAACTTCAATCAAGACCTATGTTACCGGATGGTACCCCGCAGGGATACCTAGTAACGACATGGTTTCAATCACATCAACGTCCGGAGATATTGACGTGATGTACGCCGGGGCCATATCCGGTTCACTAGATAATAAGATAAAACAAACATTAACATTCAACCATTTACTAACACAAATTAAATTCGTCATCATCGGGAAGGGTTGGGAAACCACGAACAAGCTTCAATCGATCACGATCGATCAAGCACAATTACCTATTTCCTTAAACATCGGCACAGGCGTCGTTACCTATGCAACCATAGCGCCTCTTGTAATCCCCGACCTCTCCGGTCAAACGGTTACCACCACGGCTACCCCGGCCGGAGTCCCCGTGATGATTGCTCCAATCAACGGAAACGCCCTCCCGTTAACCATCGTTAGCGATAGCGGAACAACAAAAATAACCGCCACGACCACGGATACAAACTACCAAGCCGGAAAAGCCTACACCGTCACGCTTAACTTCAACAGCTCAGGTATAGGAGTCACGGCAACGGTAACCCCTTGGCTGGAAGGCTCGGCATCAGGAACTATAGTAGAAAATTAGATAAACAAGAAATTAATCATTTAAATTTATAATCATGAAAAAACTAATAACATTAGCACTTGCATGTGTAGCACTTGCAAGCTGTAGTAAAGAAAACGAAGAAGGTGTTGAACCGAATGCCCCGGTGGAAATTAAATTGAACGCGGGGATCGAGGGAATGGCCCGTGCAGAAATTACCAAAATAACAGGAGCAACAGATGTACAATTTGTTCGAGTTGATGGCGCCACGCCAAGTTGGACAACAGTAAGTGATATTTCAACAACCGGATCAATTGCGGAAAGCACTGGCACAATTTCACTTACCACAAAACAATACTACCCAACAGATGGAAGCAATGCTAACATACTAGGCTTTTTCCCTGTAGCAACTAGTATTACGAATGGAGTAGCCAGCATGACTATAGACGGGGAAAAAGATTTGATTTACGCACAGCCTGTTTTCGGCACGAAAGGAACCCCCATGTCTAATTTAGCATTCAATCATTTACTTACGCAATTCAAATTTGTCATAATTAGAGATGGCGCTACAACAAATACTGACATTACAAATGTCTCTGTAAAGTTAGAAAACATGAATACAACGTGCGATTTAGCTTTAGCAAATGGAACTCTGAGCAATTGGGGTACTCCAACCTTTAGCTCTGAAGCAATATCTACTGGAACAGCTTCTACAACAGCTTCAACACCTACAGCAGGAATTATGTTGGAACCAAACTTATCATCAATCAACGTCACAGTATCTGCTACTGGATACACATCAACAATTGTTCCAATTGCAGGAACTGATGACAATTCATTCAAAGCAGGTAAAGCATACACCATCACATTAACTTTTAAAGGAACAGAAATCACGCCTACAGCAACGATCACCGAGTGGGGAACAGGAACTGCTACTGGTGGTGATGTAAAATAAAAACTCTGATCTTCAAAAAATAAAAATAAGATTCAAGCAAAACACTTGAATCTTATTTTATATATCAAATTCGTGTATCTATTTTATTATCCATTCACATTCGGTATAAAACGATCCAAAGATTTACGAATGACCTTATCAATTAATCACAAGCTCTCCCAAGTTTATGTAACTATTATCCCATAGATTTATATCCGTAATAATCCCCCATTCCCCTTGAAACGACCTCACCTCGTCCTTCTCGGTATATTGCCAAAGGTCCGTGAATGGTCGGAGAAAGGAAGAGGAAAGGTCCGAGGGAGATTATTACTCCGGCTAAAGGCTGATATTACCTTGGCATTAAGCAATGCTCACCAATTATTCTCTTGAAAGTCACCTTATAGTTCATTTAGACCACGGAGCATTCATCCTGTATTTATCCTCGATAGAATTGGTTTTTGATTTAATTATATTTGCAGATCGAGTATTTCATATTGTATATTAACCACTTGGAAAAATATACCTATCCTACGATACACGCATGATCATCGGATAAGCAAACCATAATGAAGCCGGGACAACAATGATCCCTCTATTGACTTACCTTCACCCATTTCATCCTCCCAATGCTTACAAATTTTCAATCGAGCCAAACTATTATACCTTCCGGTATAATACCTTTGGGTATAAAATCATCAAAGGATTTACAAATCACCTTACCAACAATCGCTTACACAAATACGACTTTATCACCGAACAAAACAGCAATAAAGTCGTAATATAAATTCAAACGAATCTTATAAAAAGTCCGCTATTCTCTCTATACCAAATGCTTGATCAATTCCTCCCGATCTCCATACAGCATATCGATCACCGGGATCTCGATCAACGTGTAGCATCCCGGTTGTTGCTTCATGGAGGCACGGGCTGTTGCCACGAGGATTTGTCCCGTTAAAGCCGGGTTATTGATTTTCATGTCAAATTCGAACAACTGGTTCTGCGTTTTGCCGGAAACTCCCTTACGCACAAGATTCACGCCGTGCCCCATATCCTTCAGGTTATCAACACACTCCACCTGCATCACGTGCGTCTCGTCATGCACGAAATAAGGATCGGTCTTGATTGCCTCGGCCACTTGTTTAAAATCATACCCCTCTTTCAGCTCCACGTACACCATCCGGCGATGGATTCCCGTTCCCACCGGGATCGTCATGGATAACGCGGCTTTCACGCCTTCAACGGCTTTCACGGCAACCGTGTGTCCCATGCTCATACCGGGGCCAAAATTTGTATAAGTAATCCCTTTCGGGGCGCAAGCCTCTAGCAAGGCACGAACGACAGAATCACTTCCCGGATCCCATCCGGCGGAAATAACAGATACTTTCCCATGCTTTTTGGCAACCTCTCCCAGACGTTTATGCAAACCGGAAATCTCCGTGTGAATATCGAAACTATCCACCGTGTTAATCCCCATAGCCAGTATTTTCGAGGCATACGACTCCACACTACGGGTTGGGGTACACAAAATTGCCACGTCTACATCCTTGATTTGAGCAATATCCGACACGACAACATAGTCCTTCAATTCGGCCGGCACGTTCGTCGCATCCCGGCGTACTACTCCTGCTACTTCAAAGTCGGGGGCAGCTTGCAGTGCCTCAAGCACGTAACTACCTATATTTCCATACCCGACGATGGCTGCTCTAATTTTCTTCATCTGTTTTTGCTTTTTAAATTAACATCGCAAATTACGAAATAAATTTTTTTCTTACAAAACGTAAGCGTAACGTTTTCACCTATTTGTTAAACTTTCAACATCTATTTTTTCCTTGCCATTAAAATACAACATACACCACTGCATCTTTTTACCTTCTTTTACATCGATCCTACCCAACTCGTTTTATCCCTTCATTATCTCTTCGTTCCCTGGAATAAACATATATCGAAACCATAACGAAAGGACAACAGCCGGATGTAAAACTATCTATTGAATATCAATTCATTATCTATTTTTCTATGCAAGACAACATTCCTGCAATATTTCTTTAAATATCTGTCATTCCATCATCCCCCGATAACCCATAGAACATTCTATTCACAAAATCCTTAAAAAGACTTATATTCCGATTCACGAGGCGAAATAAAGAAGAATTTCTTTTTTTTATTGTCAAAAACGGCTAATTTTGCCTTTCGTTTTTAATAACAAACAGTTACAGAATAAATACATAAAAATCTATTATGGCAGAGAATGTAAACGAAAAGCTTTTCAGTGAATTTGCTCCCAACACCACCCAAGAGTGGAAGGACAAAGTCATTGCAGACCTAAAAGGGGCTGACTTCGATAAAAAGCTGGTTTGGAGAACAAACGAGGGATTCAACGTACAACCGATGTACCGGTTGGAAGATATGAAAGACCTCAAGAACTTAGAATGCTTCCCGGGAGAATATCCTTTCGTGAGAGGTAACAAGAAAAATAACAACGAATGGTTCGTTCGTCAGGACATCGTGGTAGAGGATGTGGCTGAGGCGAACAAGAAAGCGTTGGATGTTCTGAACAAGGGTGTTGACTCACTCGGATTCGTGCTTACAAATTGCAAGAACTTCACGAAAGCCGACATGGCCACCTTGTTGAAAGATATTTGCTTGGAATGTATCGAGATTAACTTCGTTGTATGCTGCAACAAGGTTGCCATCTTGAATATGTTCAAAGAGTACGTTGCAGAGAAAGGATTCAACCCTGAAAAAATACAGGGAGGTATCAATATCGATCCGATCAGCAAACTCGTTTTAGAAGGAAAATTCTGTGACCCGAACCCGTTCAGCGTGGTAAAGGCTACCACGGAGAGTACTGCCGAACTGAAAAACTTCAAAACCATTGAAGTGGG
The DNA here is from genome assembly GCF_015560935.1 of Butyricimonas sp. BSD2780061689_150309_C8. Lineage (NCBI taxonomy): Bacteria > Pseudomonadati > Bacteroidota > Bacteroidia > Bacteroidales > Odoribacteraceae > Butyricimonas > Butyricimonas sp. BSD2780061689_150309_C8. The sequence goes on along the minus strand of NZ_JADMSV010000001.1, from coordinate 651,232 downwards.
TGGATATGTTTTCAATAACTCAGGAGCATCCATCGTTCAGGAATTAGGTTTCAGCTTGGCTGCCGGAGTTGAATATCTTGACAAATTAACCGATGCAGGAATGGACGTGAAGGACATCGCTCCCCGTATGCGTTTCCACTTTGCTACCGGTTCCAAATATTTCATGGAAATTGCTAAATTAAGAGCAGCTCGTTATTTGTGGGCTCACATCGTGAAAGCTTACAATCCTTGCTGTGACTGTGTTTGCAAGATGAACATCCATGCTGAAACATCAGAATGGAACAAGACAGTATACGACCCGAACGTGAACATGCTCCGTACTCAAACGGAAACCATGTCCGCAACGATCGGTGGTGTTGACTCGTTCACGGTTCACCCGTACGATTATATCTACGAGTGCCATCCTTCAGAACTAGGAGAACGCGTGGCTCGTAACCAACAATTGTTATTGAAAGAAGAATCACACTTTAGCAAAATCGTTGACCCTGCCGGTGGTTCATATTATATCGAGGAATTAACCCAATTCATCGCCGAGGCTGCTTGGAAACTGTTCTTGGAAGTACAAGAACAAGGTGGTATGGTGAAAGCTCTTGAATCAGGATTCGTACAGGCTGCCGTGAAAGCTACCGCACAGAAGAGAGATCAAGACATCGCTAACCGGAAAGAAAACTTCTTGGGTACAAACCAATTCCCGAACTTCAACGAAAAAATGGATAAAGAGCTTTGCGCTTGCATCTTAGAGCCGGAAGACAAAACCGCTCCCGACGCTGTTGTTGAAACGTTGAAACCTTACCGTGGAACTCAAGCTTTCGAAGCTATGCGTATCAGAACTGACTTGTTCGCTAAAGAACAAGGTCGTCGCCCGGTAGTTTACATGTTCCCGATGGGTAATTTGGCTATGCGTAAAGCAAGAGCTCAATTCGCTTGTAACTTCTTCGCTTGTGCCGGATTCCAAGTAATGGATAACAACGGATTCAAGACTGTTGAAGAAGGTGCTAAAGCATGTATGGACAACAAGGCTGATATCGTGGTAATCTGTAGCTCGGATGACGAGTACGCTACTATCGCACCGGAAGTATATGCAGCAATGAAGGACAAAGCAATCATCGTTGTTGCCGGTAACCCAGAATGCAGACCCCAACTAGAAGAAATTGGCATCAAGAACTATGTTCACGTGAAATGTAACGTGCTGGAAGACTTGAAAGCATACCAACAAAAATTGGGAATTAAGTAATTGACGATCAAAAATTGAAAGATGAAACCAAATTTCAAAGATATAAATATCAAGTCAACAGAGAAAGCTACCACTGCCGCTGCAGAATGGGAAAAAGCTAATCACATCGAGAAAAACTGGTTGACACCCGAGCTGATACCGGTAAAACCCGTGTACACGGCTGAAGATTTAAAAGGGATGGAGCACTTGGATTATGTTGCCGGTATCCCTCCATATTTACGTGGTCCGTACTCCATGATGTACCCGATGCGTCCTTGGACAATCCGTCAATATGCCGGATTCTCTACCGCAGAGGAATCAAATGCATTCTATCGTCGTAACTTGGCTGCCGGACAAAAAGGTTTGTCTGTAGCATTCGACTTGGCTACTCACCGCGGATATGACTCAGACCACCCGCGTGTAATCGGTGACGTGGGTAAAGCCGGTGTTGCCGTAGACTCTATCATGGACATGAAGATCTTGTTCGATCAAATTCCATTGGACAAAATGTCTGTATCTATGACGATGAACGGTGCCGTACTTCCTATCTTGGCATTCTATATCGTTGCCGGATTGGAACAAGGTGCTACTCTTGATCAATTACAAGGAACAATCCAGAATGATATCTTGAAAGAGTTCATGGTGCGTAACACTTATATCTACCCGCCGAAGTTCTCTATGAAGATTATCGCTGACATCTTCGAATACACTTCCAAGAATATGCCGAAGTTCAACTCTATCTCTATCTCCGGATACCACATGCAAGAAGCAGGTGCTACCGCTGATATCGAGTTGGCATACACCTTGGCTGACGGTTTGGAATACTTACGTGCCGGAGTTAATGCCGGAATGGATATCGATGCGTTCGCACCTCGTCTGTCATTCTTCTGGGCTATCGGTATGAACCACTTCATGGAAATTGCCAAGATGAGAGCCGGACGTTTATTGTGGGCTAAGATCGTTAAACAATTCAACCCGAAAAACCCGAAATCTTTGGCATTACGTACACACAGCCAGACTTCAGGTTGGTCATTAACCGAACAAGATCCGTTCAACAACGTGGGTCGTACTTGTATAGAGGCTATGGGAGCTGCTTTGGGACACACACAATCTTTGCACACCAACGCATTGGATGAGGCTATCGCTCTTCCGACTGACTTCTCTGCTCGTATCGCTCGTAATACCCAGATCTATATTCAAGATGAAACTACCGTATGTAAATCAATCGACCCATGGGGAGGTTCTTACTATGTTGAGAGCTTAACTCAAGAATTGGTTGAGAAAGCATGGGCTCATATCCAAGAAGTTGAGAAATTGGGTGGTATGGCTGCCGCTATCGAATCCGGTATTCCAAAACTCCGTATCGAAGAAGCTGCTGCCCGTACACAAGCACGTATCGACAGTGGAGCTCAAACGATCGTGGGAACCAACAAATATCGTTTGGAAAAAGAAGACCCGATCGATATTCTTGAGGTTGACAACACCGCTGTACGTGAAGCCCAAATCCGTCGTTTGCAAGAATTGAAAGCTAACCGTAACCAAGCTGAGGTTGACGCTGCATTAGCTGCAATCACCAAATGTGCAGAAACAGGAGAAGGAAACTTACTTGAATTAGCTGTTGATGCAGCTAAGAAGAGAGCATCTTTAGGTGAAATTTCAGATGCATGTGAAAAAGTTGCCGGACGTTATAAAGCAGTTATCAGAACCGTGAGTGGAGTATATTCAAGTGTCGCTAAAGAAGACGAAGACTTCAAGAAAGCGAAAGAACTGGCAGACCAGTTTGCAGAAATGACAGGACGTCGTCCGCGTATCATGATCGCTAAAATGGGTCAGGACGGACACGATCGTGGTGCTAAAGTTGTTGCTACGGGTTACGCAGACCTTGGCTTCGACGTGGATATGGGACCGTTGTTCCAAACCCCGGAAGAAACCGCTAAACAAGCCGTTGAAAACGACGTTCATGTTGTCGGAGTATCTTCTCTGGCAGCCGGTCATAAAACGCTTGTACCTGCCGTTATCGCAGAATTGAAGAAATTGGGACGTGAAGATATTCTCGTTTACGTGGGTGGTGTTATTCCTCACCAAGACTACCAATTCTTGTTCGACGCAGGTGCCATCGCCGTATTCGGTCCCGGTACCAAAGTTCCGACAAGTGCTATCCAAGTTCTTGAAATTTTGATCGACTTGGCTAAGAAATAATAAAATGCCATCAGGCAGAAGAAGGGAGTCCACGGGGCTCCCTTTCTTTTTGACCATACTTCTCCCCTGTTTATTACCAAATCCTACCGTGATAAAGAAGTGATCTAACCCAAATAATCCCCCACCTTCAGAGATCATTCGAAGATCACTCGTGACTCATCCAACACGGGATGAATAAGCTCCGTGGAATCATCGAGAAAGTTTCGAACAAGGAGGATTATCTCCTCTAATTCTCTTTAGGTTTTCCTCTAATCTCCTTTAATTATATTCACGGAAACAAACATTTCAAACAATAATTTCTTTTAAAATTTGCATCCGTCTTGGAGTTCATTATATTTGTAAGTACAAAAAAGTGTGCATGAATCCGTCAGAATCCATATTAGATTTACTCAAAAAAGACGAAAGCGGTGCATTCCGACTTCTTTTTGACCGGTACTATGATAATCTATTATTATATTGTTATCATATATTGGATGATTTGGAAACAGCCGAAGACATTGTACAGGATTGTTTCGTCAACCTGTGGAATAGCAAGCGCCTTCATTCATTCTCGGGCGATCTGGACCGATTCATTTTCAAAATGGTTAAAAATCAAGCTTTCCTTTTTCTCCGGGAATACAAGAAAAGATACAATATACAAGTTTCATTCTCCCAAGAAAGTGAAATCTCTCATTATGACACGCTTGACGAGTCCTCCAAAGAGATCGAATTATTATACCAAACAATAGACAAGCTCCCCGAAAAATGCCGGAAAGTCTTCCTCATGGCCTGTCTGAATGACAAAACCTACCAAGAAGTGGCCGATGAACTAGGCACAAGCATTAATACCGTGAAGACTCAAATGAAGACAGCACTCAAATTTTTACGGGAAAACTTACAAGAAGAATTGTTTTTCACGCTTTTACTTTTTTTAACAAAAAAAGATTAATTTCTTATCACCCTTTTTCTTCCTTTTAGCAATATATAAAAAAACAAAGGGAGAGATATGAAAAAAGACATTGATGACATCCTAGCTGCCTACCTAAATAAAGCTCCATTGACCGAGGAGGAAAGACAGGAATTCGAGGTATGGAAGAATTCTTCCGTCCATAACAAGAAAGTAGGAAAACTGATAGTGAAATTAGAGAAACAAAAACAGATATTAGCCCGGCATCAATCACATCAAGTCGTATTTAACAAAGTTCAACACCAAGTCCAACAAAGCAAAAGAAAACGTCAATTGATCTTTTGGTCATCCTGTGCAGCAGGAATTATCCTATTTATCGGTTTTTTCTTCCTTCTCCGTCCGGAGAACACCGTCACGAGAACACAAACGATCAATCAAACGTATATCTCCGGTTTAGCACTTAAAAGACCCGCGGCAGAATTGATTTTACCTGATGGCAGAAAGCGATTACTTAGCCAAGAGAAAAAAGCGGTTATTGTCTCTGACAGTAACAGGGAAATGCGCACGGACCAACAAACTCTAATTGTTGAATCCAATACCATTAAAACGAGAGAGACCGAGTATTACACTATAAACATACCCTACGGGGCAGAATACAATCTAGTACTTTCGGACGGATCGAAGATATATCTCAACGCAGGTAGCACATTGCGCTATCCGGATCAATTTATCGGGGATAAGAGAGAAGTATTTTTAACCGGAGAGGCCTATTTCGAGGTTAAATCTGATTCCCTCCACCCATTTATCGTTCATGCATCGGATGTTGCAATTCGGGTATTGGGAACTTCTTTCAATGTAAACGCTTATGCTGAAGGGGCGTGGGTAAAAACGACCTTGGTAGAAGGGCGGGTGGAGGCCCATTGTGGAAATAAAAATATCATCATGGCTCCCGGTACGCAAGTTGCTTACAATAAAACTACACAAGAATCGGACTATTTTCCGGTAAATGTACAACAATTCATCTCTTGGAAGGAGGGTTACTATGAATTTGAGGATATGTCCTTGGAGGAATTAATGCAAATTTTTACCCGATGGTACAATCTTAATATCGAGTTCGCAGACCCAAAAGTCAAAGAGATAAAATTCAGTGGACGATTGAAACGTTACGAGGATCTCCGTCCATTATTCGAGATGCTGGAATACACTCGTGACGTCAATTTCATCATTGCTGAAGACAAGATTATAATACAAAGAAAATAAAAATATAACAGGTTGAAGACTTGATCAATCCTCAACCTGTTCCTATTCTCAATACTTTCCGGAGTCCTTGCAAGAATCGGAAGTATAGATGTTTAATAAATTAATTTACAAATTTATGAAAAAAAAGCGAGACTATGCATTGCCAAGATGCTGGAATTCATGGCAGAAGATGTTAATCTTTAAAAATTTTCTAGTAATCTTGTTGCTAGGTGTGTGCTTTGCCCTCCCGACAAATGCACAGGCCCAAAAGAAAACAAAGGTTACTTTAGATTTGAAAGATGTCACGTTAAACGAAGTCATCGAGGAATTAAAAAAGCAAACCGACTATGACTTTTTCTACAACAGTGAGTTGGCCAAATCCAAAGGAAAAATTTCAGTAGAGGCTAAAAACAAGGAGGTAAAACAACTTTTAGACGAGATTCTTCCCAAGCTGGGATTAGAATACGCCATTTCACAAAGCTTGATCTCCATTCGAGAGAAAAAGATCGTAGAATTAATCAGACTTAGTGGTAAAGTTACAGATGAGAAAGGAAATCCTATTCCCGGAGCCACAGTAATTATCCACGGGACAACCCAAGGAGTTGCCACAGATGCCAATGGACGGTACACGATTCCTGTTAGACCTGACGATGTTTTACGAGTTTCTTTCATCGGTTACAAACCGGAAATCGTTGCTATCAAAGGAAAAAAGACCGTGAATGTAACATTAAATCCAACAGCCGAAAACATTGAAGAAGTTGCCGTTGTTGCCTTTGGTACACAGAAGAAAGAAAGTGTAGTATCTGCAATCTCCACGGTACGCCCCATGGATTTAAAATCCTCTAACAGTGACTTAACAACAAGCCTAGCGGGACGTGTCCCCGGTATTATCGGTTGGCAAACGGGAGGAATTCCGGGAGCGTTGACCGAAGAAGAGATGAATACGAAGTTCTATATTCGCGGGATCACGTCTTTCCAGACAGGAGCAAATATTGACCCATTAATCTTGATCGACGGGGTAGAATCGTCAAAATTGGAACTAGCCAGAATTGCACCCGAAGACATCGAGACTTTTTCGGTATTAAAAGACGCCTCGGCAACAGCGATGTACGGGGCTCGCGGGGCAAATGGAGTAATCATGATTACCACGAAAAAGGGGGAAGAAGGCAGCGTGTATGCATCTTTACGTTATGAATCCATATTCTCCATGCCCACCAAAGAAATTGACGTGGTAGATCCCATCACTTATATGCGAATGTACAACCAAGCATTAATGGGACGCTCACAAGCTTCAACACCCAAATACAGCGAGGAAACAATCAACAGAACCCTCTCGGGAAAATATCCTTCTTGGCTATACCCTCAAAACGACTGGTACGATGTTTTATTTAAACGTTTTAACGTAAACCACCATGCCGGGATCAGTATTAGGGGTGGTTCAAAGGTTGTACAATATTACGCTTCTGTAAATTACAACCGAGATCAAGGTATGCTAAAAACAGATAAATTAAATGATTATGATTGTAACATCATAAACAATCAAACCTCTTTCCGGGCAAACCTGAACATTGATTTAAAGGCGGGTATCAAATTATTAATCAACTCGTCCACCACTTTAGATAAATATAATGGACCGTTGTATGATGTAACCCAAGCGTACCAATTAGCCTTTAATGCTTCCCCTGTCGATTTTGCACCTACCTATCCGGGAGATGATACATACAACTGGCCCCATCTTCGTTTTGGAGCAGTAGATGAATACACGACAAATCCATACATGGAGATTCAAAAAGGATACATGAAACGCACCCGGTATTCTACCACAAACAAAGCAGAATACATCCATAATCTTTCCTCTCTAATCAAAGGTCTTGAGATTAGAGCCAGCGTATCCATTGTTCAATCCGGATACTACACAACTGGTTTTAAAACTGCACCTTTTTTATATTCTCTTGAAAACTACAACTTCGAAACAGGTAAGCATACCCTACATGCTATAAACCCGGTATCTGCCCGTAGAACACTAGAAGTCGCATCTAACAGTTCTACAACCAACACGCAAGTGACTTACGAAGGGCGGGCATTACATACCGCAGCATGGGGAGATCACCAGACTTCATTAACAGGAGTCTTTCAAATGCAAGAACGAACCTACACTCCCATCCAATCCGTCCTAGACGGTATGCCCCGACGCAACATGACATTCTCCATGCGCGGAAGTTATGGATTCAAAGATCGGTACTTCATAGAAGGTAGTTTCGGGTACAATGGCTCCGAACGTTTCGCGGACAAGAACCGAATGGGCTTTTTTCCAGCCGGAGGAATTGCCTGGGTTATATCCAGCGAACCATTCATGCAATCCACTTCAGAGTGGCTACCCTTTTTAAAATTCAGAGCTTCATATGGGAAGGTTGGAAACGACGGAATCATTTCAACCCCTCGTTTTGTTTTTCTGCCACTCATCGAAAAACCTAATAGCCTTCAATATAAAGATCCAATGCCCTATGGACAAAATATTAATCGTTTCCGAGTTTCTTCCTATGCTAATGAAAATATAAAATGGGAGATTGCAGAACAAGTAAATTTGGGACTAGAGGCTAAGTTATTCAAAGGTGTTGTTGAATTTACTTTAGATGCTTTTCAAGAAGTACGCCATAACATTTTGGCCAATCGTACCACAATCCCCTCTTCCATGGGTGTAGAGCTTGCCCCCTTAGATAACATTGGTAAAGCACGAACGCGCGGGTTAGACTTTTCTGGCAAAATCCAACACGCTTTCACAAATGACTTGTGGGTCATCTTAAACGCCACGGCCACTTATTCCGAATCAAAATATTTGGAAATTGAAGAGGCAACGGATAAACCAGTATGGCAACGTAAGGTTGGTCATGAAATCTCTCAACAAGTAGGATATATTGCAGAAGGTTTGTTCCGCGACCAGGCAGAAATAGACAACTCTCCGGTTCAAGGTGGGGATGTAATGCCCGGAGATATCCGTTATCGCGACCTGAATGGTGATGGAGTGATTGACGTGGAAGATGCGACTTACATCGGATTCCCAGAAACTCCTCGATTAATTTATGGTTTCCAAGGCTTTATCAACTACAAGAGTTTCGAATTCAGTTTTGCATTCCAAGGTTCCGGGAAACGAGGATTCTTTATGGATCCTAAAAAAATATCTCCATTTGATAATGACCACGCCATGCTAAAGGCTATTTACAACGACCATTGGTCAGAAGACAATATGTCAAACAAACCGTTCTGGCCACGATTATCAACTTACAACTTAACACAACACAATCCACAAGAAGATTGGTATAATGAAAATAATGCAGAAATTCGTAAAAGTACCTACTTTATGCGAGAATGTAGTTTTTTACGTTGTACCTCGTTGGAATTAGCTTACAATATGCCTCGAAAATTGATGGATAAATGGAAATTGCAGAATGTCAAACTCTTCGTCCGGGCAAATAATCCATTCTTAATCACCAACTTTAAAGTATGGGATGTAGAATTAGGTGAAGACGGTTTTAATTATCCCATACAAAAGACATATGCTATCGGTTTAAATTTCAGTTTCTAATTCTAATAAATTACTATTATGAAGCATTTAATTATATATAGCACGATTGTCACATCAATATTCTTTTCTAGTTGTAGTAACTATCTGGATATAGTACCCGAGAATGATATTGAGACAATCGAGACCATTTTTGAAAAACGAGAACAAGCCGAACTATGGTTAAAAAGCTGTTATGTTCTCATGACCGATCCGGTTTCTTCCGTCATCGTAAATCCCGCTTTTACCGGGACAGACGAAGTCGTTGCCGGAGAATATACGCGACAACTTCTCACAACTCAACATAGATGGCAATGGTACGGTTTATTTATCGGCGACGGTCTACAAATGGTTCAAGAACCATATGCCAATATTTGGAAAAAAGACTTATTTTATGCTGCCATTCGTTATTGTAATATCTTTTTCGAAAAGATCGGTGGAGTTTACAATATGCCTGACAACGAAAAAGCTTTATGGGTAGCCGAATTAAAAGCCTTAAAAGCACAACTGTATTTCGAACTCATGCGCCGGTATGGACCAATCATTTTAGTTCCTGAAAATATTGAAGTAAATTCAGATATTGAGATTATGCAACAACCACGTTCTCCTATTGACACTTGTGTAAACACGATTGTCAGGCTATTGGATGAAGCGATGAAAGTATTACCTCCTTTCATGCAAAAAGATCAATCTCGTTGGACATATCATAGTTTAGAATCCGCAGCAACATTAAAAGCACAAGTTCTGCTATATGCCGCATCACCCCTTTTTAACGGGAATCCTGCATATACCAATTTCAAAAATAAAAAGGGAGAACAACTGTTTAACACAACATATGATCATGAAAAGTGGAAACGTGCAGCAGAAGCGACAGACGAGGCGATACAACTTTGTTTAGATGGAGGAAGACAACTTGTCACGGGAAATATGTCTAAAAGTACAGAATTGCTCAATACCATGATGGATATTGAAAACTCAGTGGTAGCGCCAGGTTATGCCAACAACGAGGCTATATACATGATTCGCCCACAAGGTCAGAGCTTACACTTCTGGTATTCTTGGACGTTACCCTATTTCAAAAGTACTGATTATGCTAATTATAATGCATCAATGAAAGGTTGTATCTCTCCAAGCATAAAAATGGTCGAAATGTATTACACGGAACATGGATTACCAATTGATGCTGACAAAGAATGGGATTATTCTTCCCGCTACCAAATGGGAAAAGAAAGTAGTCCTCTATATCGAGATGTCATTCCGTTAAACTCTGATGTACTGGGACTACATCTTCGCAGAGAACCTCGTTTCTATGCAAGTATCGCCGCCGACCGCTGTTACTGGCAAAGAGGAAAAGATGCAGCGCAGAATCTTATCGTGAAAGCTTATCGGGGAGAACAATTCGGTACGCACACCCCCATCATCAATAACTCCTATCCGCAAAACTTAAGTGGTTACTGGTTGAAAAAGGGAAGCTACTCTAATGTCTCAACACGTGATTATTCTTCAGCTATCGATAATCGTGAAGAAGGTGCTATTATTTTCCGTTTAGCAGAACTATACCTGATGAAAGCAGAAGCTTGGAATGAATATTTAGAAACACCTGATGCCGAACACGTCTATAATCCTCTAAATGCAGTACGAGAACGCGCAGGAATTCCAGACGTAGAATCCGCATGGACTAATTACTCAAAAACCCCAGACAAGGTAAAAACGAAAACAGGAATGCGAGAGATCATTCGTCAAGAATGGAACATTGAATTTGCATTTGAAGGGCGTCGTTTCTGGAATTTACGCCGTTGGTTAACCGCTGCTGATGAATTAAATACAGATCTTTATGGATGGAATATTTTAGGAGAAACAGCACATCAATTCTATAATAACTTTGATGGACCTGTCGTTGTATGGTCAAAACGGGAATTCGTCGCTCCTAGAGATTATCTTTTCCCCATTCGTAGCGAGGAAGTTATGGTTGCCGGTTGTGTTCAAAATCCAGGTTGGTAACAAATAGTCTAATACATAAATATAGAATTATGAAAAAACTTATTTATATACTATTGACATTAAGCATATTTTATGGCTGTCAAGAAGACAAAGAAGTCGGTTTTGACATTACCATACCACAAGAAAATATTTCTTTTCAACCCACGGCCGGGGGGGCTATTATGCGTTATCGATTACCAGCAGATCCGGACATTCTATCCATCAGAGTCCGTTATCAAGATGCGTTCGGTAAAGAAATACTACGAACGGGTAGTTATGCTTGTGATTCTTTATTTTTAGTCGGATTCAACGAAGCCCGGCAAGGAGTTCTGGCGTCGATCACTCTTTGCAATCGAAATAACGTGGAATCGGCCCCGTTGGAGATCGCTTTTGACACGAAAGATTCTGGCCCTGTTGCCTTTTTTGAACAACTGGAAGTAAAACCAAGTTGGAACGGATTCATGCTCACATACGATGTCCCCCAAAATGCAAACGGTATGGCTCACGTATTTTATATCGGTAAAGATCCAAAAACACAAGAACCGGACACATTATTGATAAATAGTTTTCAAATCACGGCCGGAGCAGACACCTTAGCATTCCCCCTTGAACAATCCGCCGCCACGAACACGGTTGTAATTCGTACGGAAGATTTTCGAGGTTACATGGTAAAACAGCAAGTTTGGGAAAATATCGAAGCCTACAATACAGCTTTATTATCTCCTTCAAAATTTGACTTTTTAGATCCAGAAGGACTAGCCATAGAAGACGCAGAGGCAAAATTGAGTAAATCATATTTATTCGATGGGGACACGAAAGGGGAAACATCTTTCGGGACAGACAAGAATACCTATGGAACTTATCTAGCCGGACCAGATTGTTTCGGTAAGCCACTATTTATTCTTGACCTTCAAGAGGACAAACTAATATCGGAAGTTCGACTATACAGCATGCTATACACGAAGAAAAGTTTCCCATCAGCACCTTCAGCATGGGACCCTAATCCGGGGAAATACGGTTACGTGTGGGCAGGAAGAATTTTCAACAAGCTTCCTTGCAATGTCACCATTTACGCATCTAATAATAAAGATGACGAAAACTCGTGGAAAGAACTTGGCCATTTTGAACAATACAGGGAACTTGTTAACAATCTCCGCTGGTGTTCCAAGTGTCCTTTGTTGAACACAGTAGACGAACTCAATAGCTTGGAAGAAATCAAAGCGGCCAAACCCCAATACATTTCAATCCCATTTGCCGCAACCGGAAGTTCCTATCGTTTCATTAAGGTTGTGATAAACGATACCTTCGGACTATTTTCCGGCTGGGCTGGAGATATTAACGCAAGCCAATATGTAACATTTCATGAATTCGAGGTTTATACCAAAAAAGACTAAGTTATGGCAATAAAAAAATATTTATGGATACTTATATCTCTCGTCCTTGTCGCTGGTTGCGAGAGTTTGGAAGATACATATAGTGATTATGCAGGTGATGGAGCCATTCGTTATCTAGGGAAATGTACCAAAGTATCGGTAGCTCCGGGATGGAAAAGATTAATCGTGAAATGGGTAAATAATGTGGATCCCGTTATCGATAAAATTAAAGTCCGCTGGCAAGTAAATGATATGAAAGATTCTATTCTTCTAGCCCCAAATACAACAGAGTATAGTATTCCCGATTTAGAAGATGGAAATTACGAGGTTACAGTATGTGCTATTGACAAAAATGGCAATGAGTCTTTAGCCAACCCAATTTTTGGACGTCCTTATACACCCACGCATGAAACAATAATATCCTTTACTCGATTGATTTCCAAACATTACTTTGTAAAGAAACGTTTAGTGCTTTTCTTTTCAACTTGGCAAGAGAACATTTCTTCCGCCCAATTGAATTATTATACTGCAGACGGGAATGTCAAAACCCTGGAATTAACATCCGAATTAATGCAAAAAAAGTATTACTTGTTACCAGAAGAAATTGACCCCGACAAGCCGGTAATTCTAAATCGGGAAGGTCAAGTCGAAGGATGTGATGACCTAATTGTTTTTGACCCGTATCAACTTTCCCGGGATAAATTATACACCAGTGATTTCAAGCATTGGCTTAAAGCAAAATACGGACAAAGTGAGATCTCGGAAGAGTTCATTGAATCTTTAAGAGAACTTGAATATGATTATTCGCTCTCTTCTTTTGAAGACATCTTGAATCTTCCTAATCTAGAAAAATTAGTTCTAGGAAAAAATCGTTACTTGCGAACAGACATGGCAGACCAAGTTCCTCAATCCGAATTATATGATCTGGAACGTAGTCTTTTTGTTCTGGATGTAGCCAACACGGTCTGTGGACTAGCTGTCGATCGTTATAACAAGCATTATATTCCGGATGAAAATTTACCTGCTTATGTAACGAAAAAAAGTAATCCCACGCAACCAGCATTAACGTGTTTGGATGCCAGCACTTGGGAATATACTTGTTCGGAAGAGGATAAATATCCCTACAACTCAAATCTTGAAAATCTATTTGATGGACAACTCAATAACTGGTGGCAACCAGAATTAATTTCAACTTTAGCTCGTACTTACGAAATCACGGTAGACATGAAACAAGTTCAAACCATACACGGCATTAAAATTGTGCAAAAAGCTTTTGACAAAGCAGATTCTCAAAGTGCGAGCCTAATGCCTGGCATGATAAAAGTTAAAGTCTCAACAAACAAGATCTCTTGGGAGGATGCTACATACGTGGAAGAAAACACGATCGGGGCAACGAATGGAGAAACAACTATTCTCTATTTCCCCAATTCGCCCGATGTCCGATACTTCAAATTCATTGTTAATGACCAAGTTTATGGACAAAATTTCTCGGTATCCCTAGCAGAAATCGGGGTATTTTAACTTTATCAAGTAAAAAACACGCACTATTTTCATTAGAAAAGGATTATCCGGTTTAGCCCGGATATTCCTTTTCCATGTACATTTACAAATCAAAGAAATCCCATAAAACACAGAAAAGATGAAACTTTTATTACTAATTGTATTGGTAATAGGGACTTCTATTACCACCATAGCTCAAGAAAATTACAAAATAAGCGGAAAAATCGAGGGGATGGCCGACGGAACCCTTTTATTAATAAGTGAAGAACGAGGGATGGTAGATACACTAGGAATAACTCCAATAATAAACGAGGCTTTCGAATTCACCGGTACGACCGACAAACCGATCGGGGCTTACATCACAACAACCGATCAACAAGGAATCATTCCTCTCATCCTTGAAAATGCAAATTTCACCATATTTGCAGGGACCTCAGGAGTAATAATACAAGGAGGTTTTCAACAAGAAATCTATAATCGGTTCTGTAAAATCAATACAGAGATCATACAACAGCAAACACAAACAGAACTTCAACTTACAGAACAAAAAGGGAATAACTCGAAAGTACAAACATTAATCAATCAATTCAATCAGTTTTTGGAAAATGCACAAGCAAAAGAAAAAAAACTATTACAAGAATATGCCGATACTTATGTCGCTGCCTATGTGATATTTTCCAGTATGCAACAAATGGAATTAGAAACACTGAAAGGTAGGTATTCTTTGCTAGGAGAGAATGCTAAATCAACAATCCCCGGACAAGCAATAGCAAATCTTATTGCTCAACAGGAAAAACTCACGGAAGGAAATGTTGCCCCCGATTTTACAATAAAAAAAACCGATGGAAACTCTATTGTTCTCAGAAATACTAAAGGAAAAGTAAAATTAATTCATTTCTGGGCATCATGGAGTATTCCTTGCCGCCAAGAAAATATAAGCCTGTTAAAAATCTATCAGAAATATCATACAAAAGGTCTGGAAATTATTAGTATTTCTCTAGACAACAATAGGATGGAATGGCTTAAAGCCGTAGGAGAGGATGGAATGATATGGGAAAACGGCTCGGACTTGAAAGGCCAACAGTCTGAAATCGCTCGCCTGTTTTTCGTGAAAAACCTCCCTCATTCTCTCTTGCTAGACGAAAATAATGTAATTGTCGCCAAGAATCTCCGAGATGATGCCTTACGAGAGAAAATCGCAGAACAACTGAAAGGCAAGTAAATGAATATTCTATATTAGTGTTGATGTCGACCTTCAAAACTACGATTTCGAGACAGATGGAACGACAATATATGTAAGCCGCAACTGCGCTCTATTACTTGAAAATGATATTAACAATATTAGTTTAACTTGGGCTGGTATTCTAATGCATGAATTTGTCCATATATTTCAACATTCCACGGACACGTCTCCAATAAATCATGAAATTGACGCTTTTATGGCACAATTAAGTCTTGGAAGTTTTGTTGGTGATTCAGAAACACAACCTTTTTTTGATGTTATATACAGTATGTTAGAGATGCTCGACTCAAATTTAAACTTAAAGAATCCTAAAGATACAAAAAATCTTGAACGACTTTATTTAGAAGCAGTTGAACTATTAAAGAAAATGCCTAAATACGGCGGAAGAACAGAAGAATGGACATTGCGTGGATTCAAAACATTAAAAGATATATTACAATGAAAGCTTTACTTTTATTATTACTATTTTTCCTCTCTGTAGGAAAACTCTTGGGCCAACAACCCTATTACAAATATGGCGAAACTACACACGGGAAAAAAACAAGTTATCACGTCTCTCAAGATTCATTATTCGTCATAATGGAAAAAATTGAAGGGCACCCCATTATGAAGCCAGTTCGATTACAAAATATAAACAACAAACATGATTTATTTGACAACAAAAAATTCCAACGAAAAAATGGACGAAGGTTACTCGAATATCCAATGACTACCGCAGAAATTATATATCGACATTTGAAACAAGAAATGGAAGAATTAGTTGATGCAAAATTGACTATATTTATTCATATGCTTGCAAACAGACAGGGCGACATTGTAGAAATTAGTTTTTCAATCTGGGATCATCCTGCTTGGCAAACTATTCCTCCTGACACGTTCTACATGATAGAGCAAGAGATTAAAAAGAAAATAAAATTAGCCGATCCTGAAAGTTTCAATGAAGACTATATATATGCTATGAAGAATGTTTCATTCTTCGGCACCCAAAAGGAACTATTTAAACGGGAGAAAGAAATGAAAGAATTAAGTAAAGAATTTTACATCGATGAACAAAACCGAAGAAAAATGAGAGAAAAAAGAGAATCAAGAAAATAACTTGGGACACATTAAAAAAGTAATTTTTTAAAAGAACAACAAAGAAAAAATCTACAGAAAAGGACAAACAGAAAGCAAGAGAATAATTTCTCCCTTGTAACTTTTCACACCAGCGTCGTCAAATGCCGGATAAACAACTCTTCAGCAGATTGTACCCAATCTCGAAAAGCCCCAGAATCTGTATTATGGCTCGGAATATATTCCACGAGGCGGGAAACATCGAAAGTCGTACTCTCGATTCCCGCCCCGGCTCCAACTGCATCGGCGGCATTGATTTCCTGCTCCACGTGGGTAGGAATCATCATCACCGGTTTTCCCAAATACATTGCCTCACAGACGGATTCAAACCCGGCGGTCGTGACATATCCCGAACAGCCTTGCATATACTCCAAAAACTTGACATCATTAATCCGGTGGAAAGTTAAACGATCGTTTACCCGAAAAACCGGAGGAGCAGTTTTCTTGTCCCAAAAGAAGTGAGCCTCCTGATCGGGATGGGATTTATGCCACTCTTTTACCTCATCGGCATACCCGGGATTCAGCATATACCCTAAAATATATCCCTTATCCTCCGGAGTAGTTTGTAACACCTCTTCCCGTAAAAGTGGCGGTACGACAGCCATTCTCTCCCGGTAAAAATCTTTCAAAGGGTAGAACGAAAGAGCCAATGTCTTCGTCGCCCCGATGCTACACAACGTGTTATTCAGACGCAATAACATTTCTTCTCTTCCGGTCCCGGTCCCGTACTGGAAGTCGGGATGTTTCATCAGAAACTGGTGAGCGATACAGACAAAAGGAACATGTTCCCGGAAACGCAGGTTCATCAGCCCGGCCAAAATCTCGTAAAAGTTAATTACCACATCCGGCTCCGTTTTTTGAATGTGACGGTGAATCAAATTCACGCTCTTCCTATATTCCCGCAATTTTTTCACCGTGATATTAAGTAATATACTTTTTGTCAGTTTCACCTTCTTGTGATCTTTCCCGTAACAAAAACTCGGGCTGGCAAAAGTCTTTACCTTTGCCCCAATTTTCTCCAAAAAGAAAGCGGGAATCTCCCGGTTACTACTTTTCCCAACCAGCACTTCCACGACCTCATGACCATGACGACGTAACATTTGCGAGAGCGAAATGGCCTGCGTCAGATGGCCTCTTCCCTCTCCTTGAACGATAAATAAATACTTCATACCGCTAATCCCGTGTGTAATACAGTTTCAGATTCCGAATCTCGTACCTCCGTCAAAGCCTTTTCTTCGATATACACGTTCCAGTTTCCATCGTAATCCTCGGTCAAGGCAGAGAGAGATTCCATCCAGTCTCCCGAATTCAAGTAAAGCACGTTCCCGATCATCTTCTTCTCCGGATAGTGGATATGCCCGCAAATCACCCCTTGACAACCTTTCTTCCCGGCAATATCCACGATGTGTTTTTCGAAATCGCTGATATATGAAACCGAAGCTTTCACTTTCAACTTGATTTCCCGGGCAATCGAATAATAGGGCAAACCTTTCTTCAATCGACGGCGATTGTAAATCTTGTTCGCCCACAACAAGAAAGAATATCCCACATCCCCGACTTTCGCCAACCAACTCATAGAGGAAGTCACTTTATCAAACACGTCCCCATGCAGCACGTAATAACGTTTATCCCCACTCGTGTAGATGTAATCCTTCACCACTGAAATATTCGAGAAGGTCAAGGGGATCACTCGATCCAAGAAATCATCATGATTTCCCCGCACGTAAATAATCTTCGTCTCATGAGAGATGTCCAGTAACACCTTGATAAAATTCGTGTGGCGCCGCCGCCATTTACTGTTTTTCCCTCGCATAAGCGACCACCCGTCGATAATATCACCACATAAGATAAGGGTATCGCAAGAGTGTTGTTTTAAAAAACGGGTAACCTCTTTCGTCTTCGACCATTTAGAACCGAGGTGAATGTCCGAAAGAACGATTGTTTTGTAATGTTGCTGTTTCTTAGGCATATATTCATTCCTAAATTACTTATACAAAGGAAGAATTGTATTGTTAAGAAACGATTACCAAAATATGAAATAAATGTTTCGACATTTCCCGTCCATTCCCGCATAAATATTTAAAAGAGTTTTATAACTTGCTACTCGATTAAATAAAAAAAGTATGTACAATTTTGATCAGATAATAGACCGTCGGAACACGAGTTGCGTGAAGTACGACAATCTTGCAAACGTGTTTGGTAGCACGGATATTCTACCCATGTGGGTAGCGGATATGGATTTTCAGGTAGCCCCCGAAATTCTCGATGCCGCTCGTGAATGTTGTGAAAAAGGAATTTTCGGATACACGTTCCGAAGTGATAAAGCCAAACAGGCATTCGCCGATTGGGTGGCACGTCGCCACGGCTGGCAAGTGGACTCCCGCTGGCTGTTAAGTAGTCCCGGTATCGTCACGGCCCTGGCATTAGGGGTTCGAGTTTACACGGAAGAACATGATAAGGTCATGATTTTTACTCCTGTCTATCCTCCATTCTATGCCGTGGTGAAAGATAACAACCGGGAACTCGTATGCAGTACCTTGAAAGTAGAAAACGGACATTACCAGCTTGACTGGGAAGATGTTGAAAAGAAACTGAAAAACGGAGTAAAATTACTGATAATGAGCAATTCTCACAACCCAGTGGGAAGAGTATGGACCAAGGAAGAGCTTACTCAAATCGGAGCGTTATGCCTGCAATACGGGGTTACAATCCTCTCTGACGAAATCCATTCCGACCTTGCCCTCTTCGGACACAAGCACGTGGTAATGGCCTCCCTGTCACCGGAGATTGCCGCGATCACCGTGACCATGATGGCTCCGAGTAAAACATTCAATATCGCCGGGATGATGAATTCCGTTGTCGTGATCTCGAACCCGGAATTACGTCGCCCCTTCGAGAAAGAACTTTTATGTCTGCACTTGGATTTGGGTAATATCTTCGGACACGTCACTCTAGAGGCTGCCTACAAGCACGGGGACGCCTGGTTGGACGAAATGGTTCGTTACCTCGAAAAGAACATCCTGTTTGCCGACCAATTTCTCCGGGAAGAGTTACCCTCGGTAAAAATGATACTCCCGGAAGGCTCTTTTTTACTCTGGCTTGATTTCCGGGCGACAGGGCTATCCCACGAGCAAATTCAGGAAAAACTACTCCACGAGGCGAAACTCGGCTTAAATAGTGGTACGGATTTCGGACCCGAGGGAGAAGGCTTTTTCCGCATGAACATCGGTTGCCCGCTCGAAACGGTAAAAGAAGGATTGGAACGCTTGAAAAAAGCATTCAAGTAAATTTCCAAAATTGAAGGTTAACACTTCCCCAGTGTCTCCTCGTATGAAAGGAAAAAGTTCCTAGTTTCGTGTACAAGGAGATACTGGAGAATACCATAAATACCCGCAGGAAATTCGAAGAAGATTCGATGAACTTAGGGATCAAAGACGTTTCACTTTCGAATCAAAGACGTTTCAAAGACGTTCAGTGAGTGTCTTTGATTCGAATTTGTTCCGATATTGAACAAACTCTATTCTCATTCCTCCACGAATACCTCCCAGAAGCTCTACGAATGATGTCCAAAGAGAGTGTATATCATACTAAAAAGAAAAAAACGATATTAATTAGAACTTATACATTCTCTCTATTTTTTACAATTTAAAATTCATAAACAATTATTCTTGTTTTTTGAGCCCCATCTGTAATATTCATTACAAAATTCCCCTGTTTTCACGTGTATCTTTGTCCTAGAATCAAAAACGACTGACTATGAAACGGACAATTATAAAAATAGACGAGGAAAAATGTAACGGCTGCGGGCTATGCGTGAAAGGTTGCCACGAAGGGGCTTTACAATTAATAGACGGGAAAGCCGTCATGATAAGTGATTTGTACTGCGACGGGCTGGGTGCTTGTATCGGAGAATGTCCCGTCGGCGCTATCGAGCTAGAAGAACGGGAAGCAGAACCATATAGTGAAGAAGCTGTTATGGAGCGCATTGCACCCAAAGGAGAACACGTAATCCTAGCTCATTTACGTCACTTGAAAGAACACGGTGAAAAAGAGTTGGTAAAACAAGGGCTGGACTATTTGAAACGCCATAACATTCCCATAAACCTGCAAGAATTACATCCCACACCGAAATTGGGATGTGGATGTCCCGGTTCCATGGCAAGAGAATTAAAACCCGTCATGAAACCCGCTATAACTCCATGTTCCGGTAGCTCCGAACTCCGGCAATGGCCCGTACAGTTACACCTATTAAACCCGCAAGCCGGGTATTTCCAAAGGGCAAACGTGTTACTGGCCTCCGACTGTTCAGCCTTTGCCTCCGGGAATTTTCACGAACGTTTCCTGAAAGGTAAGATTTTGGCTATTGCCTGCCCGAAACTGGATCATAATACCGATTCTTACGTGGACAAACTTCGTAGCATGATTGACGATGCCCAGATCGACACGCTCACGGTTCTCATCATGGAAGTACCTTGTTGCGGTGGCCTCCTGCAAATGGCTTTAAAAGCGAGAGAAATGGCCTCCCGTAACATCCCGATCAAAAAGATCGTACTTTCCGTGGAAGGGGAAGTGAAAAGCGAAGAGTGGGTATAAAAATAGGTTTATAAACCCTATTATCATGCTGTAAAACATCAAAATACGTGGCGAATGATATTCCTTTATTATTAGCTTTGCAGGCTCAAAAAATAACAGGAATATGAATATTGATTTTACTACAATCATTGATTACATCGGTACATTCGCATTCGCTATCAGTGGAATACGTTTGGCATCAGCCAAGCGATTCGACTGGTTCGGGGCATACGTGGTTGGAGCTGCAACAGCCATCGGGGGCGGAACGACACGAGATTTGATGCTGGGGTTAACTCCTTTTTGGATGCACCAACCCTCCTATCTGATTGTTACAGGACTGGCCTTGTTATTCGTGATTATATTCGGGAAATATGTCATCCGATTGAATAACACGTTTTTCATCTTTGACGCCATTGGATTGGGATTATTTACCGTGGTAGGCATCGAGAAGAGTTTGGTTGCAGGATTCCCAATGTGGGTTGCCATTATCATGGGTATGACAACCGGAGCTGTCGGGGGAGTCATCCGGGATATATTTATCAACGAAGTTCCCCTTATCTTCCGTAAGGACATATACGCTATTGCCTGTATTCTAGGCGGATTAATTTACTTCGCCTGTGACTTCTTTGCCGTGGGACACATCACCACCCAGATCATCACAGCCGGAAGTGTCATTTTAACCCGGGTCGTTGCCGTGAAATACCACATCAGTCTTCCGGTATTGAAAGGGAACGGGGAGTAGTGAATTCATGGAAAGGAATATTGTATCATGGATTATTTCTGTACAATAATATACGGATTATAAATAAATCCACGTTATAAAAAAGACTGTCCCAAGACAGTCTTTTTCTCTTCATAACAAATTCATTCCCTTTTCACTTTCCCAAATCAAGAATTATCTGGTACGTTTTATTAGGTTCCCAATATGCATCATAGACAAACAAGAAATCTTTGTTTACCACAATGTCCAATTGTTGTTTTTGCTTACGGGCAACTTGCGGCTTATGAAGACGTTGCGGAAAAAAATAACAAATCGGCAAATATCCAACAGCACAATGTCTATCACCAAAAGAATATTCCGCCCGAATTTCCCCTCCTAATCGTTCCCATGAAAAAGAAGCGGTCGTCTTAATCGTCACGATACACTTTTTCCCTCTTACTTTGCTAGTTATTATATACGGCTGATCATCCGATAAATCTTTTACCCGTACATTCCACGCCGGATCACCATAATACACCATAATATCACGCTCGTACAGATAAGAAAATTTATCCAACATTTCCTGTTTGCTACCTGTCAATTCTTCAATTTTACTCTCATATTCGTTATAAGATCTATAATAATTCAGTACTAATTTAGAGGTATCTTTGTTAAATTTATAGCATTCTTGCAACAGTTTTGGACTCCATCGATTCAGTTTACACAACATGTCCTGTTGATTCAGAAAATGAGCTTCTGCCAACGTAAAACGTCCTGCATCTGTCATCCAATACTTTAATGTCCCCCACTCTCCCCTTCCATGAAATGATATTTCCATACTACCGATCAAAGCGGTTACATCAAGATCACTCAACCAAACAACAGGAACACTCTCCTTTGTCCCGAAAGTATTAGCGCCGGACATGGGGGTAAAACAAACTCTAGAGTTATTTCCCAACTTTAATTTCCGATCCCCCCACCATAATTTCCCTTGTCGAGGAACAATTTTACCCTCTCGGTAATCATCCAGTGATACCAAATTGAATTGATTCTTAAATTCTTCCACTTGATAAATGATTAAATCCGGATTATGTTGTTCTCCCCAACTCACTACTTTATTTGCCAGTTCCTTATACCGCCCTGCCATATCTTGATTAAATTCGGTATTCTTTTCTCTCCATTCATTCTCCTCTGTACTTAAGCCCATTTGTTCAAAATACTTCCCATCTTTAAAATCATTCACCCCAATACACCATGCACTTTTAATTTCTTTAGGATTCTGGGCTCTTTCAACTAATCGTAACGCCGCATCCGCATCATATCCGGTGATAATTCCCCACAAAAAATCCCCGTAGAAATCATCATCAATCTCGCGACTCATCCGGTTTAAATTGATTATAAAATCTCGATTAATATATTCCGGTTTTTCTATCACGGCAACATAACGGGGAGATAATTCTTTCAAAAGAGGTAAGGCTTCCGAAGGTAATTTATCATAATTCACAACCTTTGCCTGATGAATTTCTGTCAATCGATTTACCACTTTATCCCAAGATACATCCGCATAAACCGACTTTCCCACCAACACCACGTAATCAGTCTCACTTGTCTTCGCCCATAGATGCCATACCACTCCCATCAAGATTAGTAAAGTCAAACCTATTTTTAATATTGCTTCTCTCATCTTGTCAAATCTTAATATTTACCCTATTCTTAAGCCTATATTCCTTTCAAGGTCATAAGTGTTTCTTTCGTTTTTTTGTCCGAAGGACGAGTCATGAAAGCATTCACGATGTTCCCCTTTTTATCCAATAAAATAAATCGAGGAATAGCGTCAATTTCATAAAAACTTACGAGATCTTTCACTTTCCCCGCGTAAAGTTGGATTCCACCTAATTTTTCCATCTCCACAAATGTTTTCCACTCTTTTTTGTTTTCATCAATAGAAATACTTACAAACACTATTTTTTTCCGTTTCATCTCTTTTTCCAATGCCTTCAGATAAGGAATTTCCGCTTTACAAGGGCCACACCAAGTAGCCCAAACATCTATATACACGTACTTCCCCTTTAAGTCTTTTAACGAAACCCACTTTCCGTTCACGTCAAGGTAACGAAAATTAAAAGAAGGTTGCCCGCTCTCCAATCGTTTCGGTTGACCATCAACTTTTTCAACATATTGACCATGAAAGGACTGGCTTTCGCCAGCCCTAACCATTGCCACAACACACAATAACAAAATCGCACATCCAATGCCCTTATGTAATATCCCTTTCATTTTTTGACATTTTGAATTAAACAGATACTTTCCACATCACCTTCAATGCCTTATCAGAGATTCCTTTATACTCTTTCTCAACCTCTAACGTATCAGCATTCAGTATCAACAATCTTCCTTTTAACTCCGTGGTTGCATTCGGGTTATAAACACATACATAAATATGTTCCTCATTCGGACTACACGCAATACAGGTAATCTCATCATTTTCATCCACGAACTCAAAATCAGGTTCCTCCGGCAGTTTCGGTTCATTGGCCATATATACCCAACGATACAGCTTATTGTCTTTGTAATAGTAAATATGCTTATATTTATCATTTGAACACATTTGACACTCATGTGTCAAGGTCATCTCCTTTGCCAAAGTATATTCATAAATCCCAGACTCAAATTCAAGCTGATCATCTATCGTTTTATGTATCCTGATCTTTGACGGATCATTTTTATCTTGAGTTATAAACACCATACACCCACTCGTTCCCAAAAAAGAAGCATTTACAATATATTCTCCGGCAAAACGATCTCCGGAATTCCATTTCCCGACACTCCCGTTCTCCATGGAATGCACTTCCGAATGAGTATTATCAATGAGGCAAGCCACGTAATTAAGTATCGACCATCCTTCAATAACCATAATACCTAAGATTGCTTTATCAAACTTATTATAAGCTGCAGGCCGCGGTCGGGCAATAAAACCCCTAACCTCGAAAACACCAATATCTTCGGGATTGCCGACAGCGTCATTACTGGCAAAAAGTACTTCTGATATACCGGAATGATCACTCCCGAAAAGAGTTGTAGGATACATCTCCGGGCAATAAGCCCGAACATCTACTTGATTTTCTATCAAGAAATTCTGCGCATTCAGACAATAAAGAACTTGATCCGTCTCTGAAGAAACAACAAGCCCGGTACCAGTTTCCGACTGACTGACTTGTGAAATATATGAAATGATAGCGTCCCGTAACCCGTGTAAAGTTACTCCCGGATTAGATTGTTTAAAAGCGTTCAGATTAAAGTCAGATTCTTTTTTAGACAACACTTCATTCTCTTCTTTCAATCGCAAAAAAGAAAATCTTCCCACATCCGACTGATCGTTACTCAGTACTAGAATCCCCTGTTCAAAAGGAGCCTGCACGTGTACTTGGAAAAATTTGAAACTACTACCATATTGATTTTCCACTCGTAATCGAACCCGAAAAATCCCGGAACGGGGAAATTTATAATCCAGCACCTTATCCGTTCCTATCAACCTTAGTGAATCACTTAAAGCACCACCATCCGTTGCTATAAACTTCCATTCGTACGCTAAAGGAAGATCTGGTTGCGATTGTGTTACCTCGGGGTCAATCAAAACACTCGTTCCAAAATCCTGATAATAAACCGAATCCTCCGTTGTAATCGTAATGGGAGAACCTTCTGTACGGAAACCAGATGACTCATCCTTTATGCATCCATAAAGTAATAACCAAGCCATCAATCCAATTATGATATACCTCATTCTTTCTTTCATAATCAATATCTTTATTATTCATATATCGGTTTAGGAATTACAACCACTCCGGGTTCCGGATGTTCCTCGTAATAATAATAAACCGGAGTAACAACATATTTAATAACCAAGTACTCCACCGCAGAAGGCCAATAACTTGCTTGAAAATTATCCCCCATAAATCGATGTATAGAATTATACACGTCAACATTTGTCGTTTTCAAACTTCGATATTGCTCAATAATCTTATACATCAAACCGGGAGACCAAGGTCCTAGCACGACCTCTTTCCAATACCATGGTTTCTGTGGAACCGTCTTATTATACAAAAATATTCGGGTATCACTCATGGTCGGGAGATAATGATTATTTTCTACCAGCCGGAGCCCCACTTGTAAATGATCAGGTCTAGTGTCCCCCTCTTTTCTCCGTTTCCAAGTAATTACCGGAATATAAGCTGATACTTCATTAACGGGCATAACAAGTTCCTTTTCTAAAATGTAATCCTGTCCTTCGACTGCATCAGTTAGCGTATCCACAATTTCCAAATTAATTTTCCGTAATTCGGGTGAAGGAAACCCCATAACATAAAAATTCGCTGCCACTTGCTTAGTATCACTATTCTCCCAATCTTCAAAAATGGTTGTCGTCGTTCCAATGTCACTACCCGGCATAAAATAAATCCGGTCTTTTTCTTGCTCATAAGCCAAATAATCCCTGTCGCAGGAAGCATTTATCCCCACCATCCATATTAAAGTCCCCCAAAACACATATAATTTCATCTTATTCATAACTCCAAATTTTATTTATGTTCTATTTTTCAGTTTCTACGGGTGGAAATACCCCTTCTCGCCCCCCTTCCCGATATTCAAACTCACCATCCGGGATTGGCCACACGTACACCTCATCAGACCCCTCATAAGTCATTCCATAATACAAACAACTATTAATCGACATATTCTGACGTTTCATATTAAACCACGTCAAGCCCTCTCCCCAAAATTCTTTTCGATATTCCTTGTTAATCAACTCCATATCAAGCGTTACGTTTCTATACACGAACCCGCGAGCCTGCGTGTAAGAATCAAGATACCTCTGAGCTTCCGTTAACTTTCCCTGTTTCAATAATCCTTCTGCCATGATCAAGTACATTTCGGAAATTCGCATCATGTGTATTCCCCGAGTTCCACGAACCGTCCCGGCATTACGAAATATCTTGTAAAAACGTGCATGTTTACCAGAAACTCCTTCACGTTGTCGAAACCAATTGATCCGGTAATCCATCTCTCCACCTGTTGAAGGAACTTCATATAACTTCCGGAAGCCGTAATCAACCGGCGCCATCCCTTCCGGATAGTACTCCGGATACAAGTAAAAACCATTTAACGGTAACAACACATTAGGCTTTGGCTCATCCTGTTCATCGTCAAAATGCTCTTTCATGACTTCGGTCCAATTTTTTTGAGGATAAACAGCCCAAATCGTTTCACTCCTTGAAACACATGACGCGTATTCATACCCCATATTCGTTTTACTTGCAAACTCAAACTTCTCTGACTGAATCACTTTTTCCGCATAGATAACCGCACTATCCAAATCATTTTTCATCATGTAAACACGTGCCAATAATCCTTGGACAGCATACAAATTCATGTGAAATTGCCGTTGAGTCATAAAAGCTGACACGTCAGCCCTATTTACCCGCTCCAAATTCAAGTAACTCCCCTCGTCCCGTAATAACCCTTCAGCCTCTTTCAATTCATCTATTACCTTACGATAAATAGCTCCCACGGTACGA
This sequence comes from Butyricimonas sp. BSD2780061689_150309_C8, assembly GCF_015560935.1. Taxonomy (NCBI): domain Bacteria; kingdom Pseudomonadati; phylum Bacteroidota; class Bacteroidia; order Bacteroidales; family Odoribacteraceae; genus Butyricimonas; species Butyricimonas sp. BSD2780061689_150309_C8. The sequence goes on along the minus strand of NZ_JADMSV010000001.1, from coordinate 624,085 downwards.
AACGGGTAAACCAAAGGCTCGTACGATTCACAATAAGGTATGGCCGGGTAATCAACTGTCTCTTCCCGGTAAGCCGGAGCGAAAGCATTAAGTAACTGGAAGTGCATGAAAGCCCTTAAAGCTAAGGCTTCACCCTTGTAAAAATTATAATAACGCAAACTATTTTCTCGTCCTTCCAAATTCGTCAATACACTATTTACATGACTGATATTTTCATACATCAATTTCCATATATCATCAAACATGGATCGTTTCGTGAAATTACTATTCATGTATTGAAAAGTCAGCAACAACTCCATGTAGCCTCCAACATTCTCGTACACGTAATACTGGGCTAGCATATCCGGCAAATAATATGACAACTTCTCCCCATATAACTCTTTTTGCGCTAAAGCGGTATACACACCGTACAATGCATCCTCAAATCCTTCTTCGGATTGGAACAGTTTATCTCCCAACACTTCACTCTTGGGAGTCAGATCCAGAAAATTTTCACAACCGGAAAATACAAGGATCGTTACCAATAATATTACTATTCTTCTCATATTATACCCTTTACTATAAATCATCAACATTAAAACGTCGGACTAATCGTAAAATTAAATCCTCGCATATACGGGTAAGAAGTCCCTCTTTCAAACTTCACCGTGGAAAGTCTCAATACATCCGAGAAATTCACGCCTATACGTAACCTTTTCAAATAAATATGCTTCACCCATTCCGAGGTAAACTCGTAGAAAAATCCTAAAGAGGATAAATAAAATTCATTCCGTTTTTCCACGAAACGCGATGATTGCGCGAACGTGTAATCATTCGGATCATAACCTCGATAATATACCAAGTCACCCGGATTCTTCCAACGCTCGGTAAAGGCCCGGCGATCTACATTATAATTTGGGTCAATCCGTTCTATCTTATCAGCACGAGTAGAATTATAGATCCATCCTCCACGGGTGATGCTCATTCCGGCAAACATCGAAAAACCCTTGTAAGAAAAAGAAGTACTAAGCGCAAGTTCTAATTTCGGGATTGTATTTCCCATCGCAACTTTATCATTAGCATCATACACAAAAGTTAAAGAACCATCCTTCTTTACTAAAATATCCTGCCCCGTAGCCGGATCAATTCCCAAAGAAGGTACGACATAAATGGAGGAGGCCGATTCTCCTTCTTCAAATTGAATCTTAGGCGGTATTCCTTTATAAATATTACGATTAAGAGCATCTTGATCTATATGCTCTTGCCGGTTCTCGTCATTTTTATATTTCAATGAATTACTAATTTTTAATATTTTATCCCGGTTATGCTGTCCGTTTAGAGTTACACGCCATTGTAGATTTCTCGTTTGCAAGATGGCACCGGATAAACTCCAATCATATCCCTTGTTTTCTTGTTCTCCCAAGTTACTGTTCAAACGAATGACTCCCACCGATGGCGGATAAGCCACGGGCAAAAGCATATCTTTTGTCGTTTTCTTATAGAAACTCAAATCCAATTGCAAACGATCTGATAGTAACGATAGTTGAATTCCCAAATTCAATTCATTCGTATAGGAAGCTTTCAGCTTTTCATTAGCCATTGTTTTGGGTCTGGCTCCAACCCCGGTAATAAAATTATTATCAGCACTATATAAGTAAGTTGTTCGCGTTTCCCAAGAAGACAATGTATTACTCCCCGTGGACCCGTAACTGACTTTCAGTCTCAGTAAATTCACAAACGACTCCTTAAGGAATGCCTCATTATGAACATTCCATCCGGCTCCTATCGACCAATAAGGGTGCCAACGATACTCTTTACTAACACTGGAACTACCCGAAGCCCGGTAATTACCATCCACGAAATAACGATCTTGGTATATGAAATTCAAGTTGCCAAATACCGCTACCCCCGAACTTTTCGATTCCGCGCCACCAGGTGATCCTTCCGGATAGGTTGATGCGAAATTAATATCGTTCAATATCGGTTTCAAAAAACCTATTCCTTGAAAAGAAAACGAAGAAGATGTATTTCTGTTCACGGAACCACCCAAATTAATGCTTAATAAAGAGCCCTTTTCATCCAAATTCCAATTATAGGAAAGCGTCGCATTACCAGCCCATGACGTTTCGTCCGATCCGGTAATCTCGTAACTACCTTTCTCGTCAAGATCTCTTGACAAAAAATCGGCAGACTCCGGAGAAATGAAATTATCTTCACGCCCGTCACCCAACAAATAATTAAAACCACCGTTGACATATAAACCTTGTAAAAGATTGATCCGAAAACTGATATTATTGGTAATTGTCTTTTCAGTTGACTTTGAAAAGCTCTCTAATGAAGCCTCATACCATGGATTTCGATCCAAATTATTATTATACTTTTTCACCCAATTCCCGTACTCATCTTTAGGCATATCATAGGGATTACGTCTAACCCATTCAGAATAGCTACCATAGGGAGAATCCTTGGAATCCGTTTTATTTATATCCAAACGATAAGACACGGTCAGAAAATCTTTATAATTATAAGAAAGATTCAATCCGATCCCCAATCTCTGTCGGAAGTCCCCTTTCATTATCCCCCGAGTATCCCCGTAACGAAGATTTACACTATAATCCATTCCTCCGCCACGCCCGGTAATACTTACCGAGTGATCAAACGACCAACTATTCCGTAACGGGATAGATTTCCAGTCTGTAGAAGCTCCGCGTTCTACAACATTTCTACGTTGCCAATACAATTCATCCAATTCTCCGGTCGGCGAATCATACAAACCACATAATCTTTCCAACTCCAATTTCTCTCTTCCGTTACACAAGTTAAAAGAAGAGACATCCGGGAATTGCACATCGGGAAGGAAATTGTAACGAACCTTCAACTTCGAATCGGTCACTCGCATACGGGTAATCACAATGACACCATTGGCGGCCTTTTCTCCATACATTGCTTTAGCTGAAGCATCCTTTAATACATCCACCCGATCTATATCCTGCATATCAATATCATACAATGCCTGTAGTGAAATCTCCACCCCATCCAGAATAATCAATGGAGTATTCAAACCGAATTGCCCATCCACGGCCAAAGCGGTTGTTCCCCGAAGGATAATCTCCGGAATGTAGTTAGGATTAGCCCCCTGTTCATTATTTTCCACGATATGCAAACCGGGAACAGTAAAAGCCAAAGCCTTCAAAATATTGTTAGGCGAAACCTTTAAAAGGTCCTCTCCTTTTACAGAAGTAACTGACCCCGTATATGAATTCGTCTTCTGCGTGAAAAAGCCGTTAACAACAACCTCCTCGATCTTACTTACTTCTTCTTCCATTTTAATCGTAAACTCTTTCTCATTCTTTAAAGGGTAAACCACGGTTTTATATCCTACAAACGAGAATTCCAAGGCATATTTTATGGAAGGTAACTGTAACATGAATACTCCATTTGAATTCGTGGCAACTCCTTGTGTCGTTCCAACAACCTTTACCGTCACTCCCGGGATCGGAAGACTATCTTTATCTACCACTTTTCCCCTAATCGTGACTGATTTTTTCTCGTCGGGATCCTTGCCTTCTTTCAACTTGATAATAACCACGTTGTTTAAAACCGTGTAAGTCAATCCTGTTCCTTTTAACACCTGATTCAATACATTTTCTAAAGGGACATCCCGCATATCAATATTTACATCCCTTATTTTTTTTATTTCGGCATTATCTATGTTATAAAAAAAGCCGAAATCCGTTTGGATTTTTAAGGATTGTATCACCTCTTCCAGAGTTGCTCCCCTCATTTGCAGGGTCACCATCTTATTCTGAGAGAGTAAATCTGCTGATGCATGTAATGACATCACAAAAACAAACACAAATAAAAATTTTGCCATAAGCCACTGTTTTCGTAAACTATTCCCTCGAATGGGTATAGACCATCGATTCTTTTTCATACATTTGTAATTATTAAGTGAAACATATCGGGAATAACATCTGGTAATGCGTGTTCCCTATTGCTTATTTAAGGCAGGTGTTGTTCGTAGCAACACCTGCTTTTATTTTCATTCACTAACTACTACCGTCCGGCCATTCACGTTAAAATGCACATCACCCGCCTCTTCAATCACATCAAGCACTTCCTGCAAATTAGCCTGACGTTTCATTATACCGAAGAATCGTTTCTTTTTTAACTTCGGCTCTTGATAAAATATCTCCACATCAAACCACCGGGAAACTTTCCGCAAAATTGTCTCCAAATCATCATTACGAGAAACAAAGAGTCCATCTTTCCAAGCCACGTAAGTAAAGACATCCACGGGAAGAATTTGTGTCTCCAAGGTTTGTCGATTCAAAAGGAATTGCTCTCCCGGAACAATTTTTTGAAAATCAATCATATTTACCCCTTTCACACAAACACCCACTGAACCTTTCACAAGTGTTGTCTGAAAAAATTCCTCGTCTTCATAAGCCATCACATTAAATTCGGTTCCAAATACTTTCACCTCTTCTAACCGAGTTTCCACGATAAAAGAACGTTCTTCCTTAGCAACCACGAAATAGGCCTCCCCCGACAATTCAACTCTTCGCTCTGCACCCAAAAATGCCGTTGGATAACGTAAACGAGACTCTGAATTCAAAAAAACTTTTGTTCCATCGGCCAGCTCAACAACGTATTCTCCTGAAGGAGGCACGATCAATTCATTATAAGTCTCCTTACCAGCAATAGACGTCTCCCCGCCATAACGTAACATCCCTTTCTCCACATGAATCGTCACACAATCCCGATTTATCGTTCCAGAAATTTGTGATGAATCCAAAACAATTTGTTCGCCTTGACTCAATCGAAGCGTCACGGCAACCTGTCCCGGGCATATTTGTGTAGGTTCGGGGTTAGTTACTTTCTCACCTACAGGCCAATATCTCCAGCCCAAAATAAACACGCCTAAAATAATGACAGCCACCCCAGCATACTGCCACCAATTCATAACACCATGACGATTTTTCCCACGTTTCACGACAACCAATCCTTTCCACTCATTCACACGTGAACGATCACGCACCATAATCTTCTCTTGCTGACGACAAAACAGCTTATAATATTGCCTATGTTTTTCACTTTCGGCATACCAAACATTAAATACAAGAGATTCCTCTTTCGAAAGTTTTTCTCCTCTAAACTTCCGATACAAAAGAGCAATATTTATAGATTCAATTTCATTCATGTATTTCCTATTTTGCAGCTATGACGTAAAAAGACGAAAATAGGGTGAATGAAAAAAGAAAAAAATCAGATTTTCTCGCAGGACTTATGTAATTTCATTAAAATAAAAGACAAAAACAGTTCATCATGTTGGTCGTACAAACCTTCCCGAAGATCTTGATAAGCCTTTTTCATATGGGTTTTTATCGTATTGACAGACAATCCGGTAATTTCTGCAATCTGAGGATAACTCATCTTACCATATACGCTCATTTTTAAAATCTCACGTCGCTGTTCTGGTAATTTCTCAATTTCCTCCTCGACTCGATGAATCATCAACTCCTCCTGCTCCGATATATCAAAATCACCAGAATAGTAAACAGCATCGAATAACTTCACGTCCAACGGATCCGAGATTTTCAGTTTTCGTAAATAATCCACACATTCATTCTTCACGCAACTGTACAAATAAGAACGAGAATATTCCACGTCATCCAAATTCACACGAGATAAAAGAGATAAGAATACATCCTGCACCATATCCTCCGCTGTTTTCAAATCTCCAACATAACTTTCAGCAAATAAAACTAGCCGTCCGTAATATTGTTCAAATAATGTATCGAACTTACTCTTCACCGTACATACACTTTATATCTCCGACAAAGATAGGGAATAAGTTATATCATCAAAGAATTTATCGCATCATTAACAATATAGCATTACAAACAAATTAATTCAAAACCGTTGTTCCTCCGTGGAATCAATCCCAATGGCAATCTCCTTGATAATCCCCTTTTCAATATAAACGGGGCGGGCATATCTACGCACCAAAGGGCGATAATACTCGAAAACCAAAGCGGCGACAAAACAACAAATCCCGGATAGTAGGATAATCATTTGCAAACCGATCCATTTTTCAATTGCCCCCAGCACCATACTGCCCACGGGAGCCATACCCGTGAAAGACATTGCCATATATCCCATCACCCGGCCTCGTTTATCCTCGCCGGAAAGGGTCTGTAACAGCGTGTTGATAGAAGCCACGGCTGCAATAATCGTAAAGCCCACCGGCAGACATAACACGGCAGCCACCCAAGGAATCGTAACAAACGACATCACCGACAAACCGATCCCCAGCAATGCCCCGGAAAGCATCACCACTTTTCCCAGTCCCAGCACGCTCTTCCGGGCTGCCAGATACAAGGCCGCAATAAAGGAACCGACACCGATACATGAAAGTAATAGCCCCAGCATCTCGCTCTCCCCGTGCAGGATCGTTTTCACGTAAGCCGGGATAAACGTCATCAAGGGTAACCCGAAGAAACTGATTGCGCTCATCAAAAGCAATAGCGTACGGATCGGTATATTACCCGCCACGTACCGGAAACCATCCTGCATATCTTCCCACACCTTTTGTTTCACGGTTCTCTCCCGCTTGGGCGCTACCCGCATCATCAACAAGGCAATAATTACGGCAATATAGCTGATACCATTCAACAGGAAACAAATGCCCTCTCCCAACAAACCGATCAACACTCCACCCACCGCGGGCCCGATCAAACGAGAACCATTAATCACGGCAGAATTCAGCGCAATAGCGTTACTCAACTTATCCTTCGGAACCAAACTCGGATAAAAAGATTGTCGAGTGGGATTATCCAAAGCATTAATCAAACCGATCAACAAACTCAGAATCATAATATGCCACACCTGTATCAAACCGGTCAACGTGAGCAAGGCCATCAACAACGCCTGTACCATAGACAGCGATTGCGTCAGTACCAGCAACTTACGTCGATCAAACCGGTCAACAAAAACGCTCATGTAAGGAGTCGCCACGAGAATCGGGATTTGTGCCATGAAAGTAACCGTCGCCAGTAAAAGCACCGACCCGGTCAACCGAAACACCAGCCAACTCATGGCAATCTGTTGCATCCACGTCCCAATCAGCGAGATACATTGTCCCCCGAAATAAAGACGGAAATTATAACTTTTCAAGGAAGCGAATACCTGCGTGAAGGCCCCTAAATTATTAGGCAATAACTCCCGAAGCCCTCGCCAACCACCCAAAAACTTATACCCGCTCCTATCTTTATTCATTTCATTCAATCAAAATAACTTTATTAACTTGCAACCTGCAACGTGGCGCAGCCACACTCCCCACAAAAATACTTACATTTTGCATCAATTGAATCACCAGCGAATAATTTTGCCTATTTTTGCGGTAAGAATAGGTTATGCCATGATAGAACAAACAGAAAACAGACTCTCGGTTGCAGAAGCGCAGAACATCTGCCTGCGAAATAACATCCCGTTTTACACGTACCGTTTACCCGGTTCGCGTGAAGTTGTTTTCGGGGCTCAACTCTCCAACGATACCCGGATATTCAAGGGATTCGAAAAACATCGGGGAGAAAAAGGGTTTGTTATCACGCCCTTCAATCACTCCTCTTGGAGTTTCCCCTTCTTCATCAAGGCCGATCTTTCATTCACGGACTACCTGACTGACGGTGAAGCGATTCGAAATTTACAGAACACGGTTTTCAATACCCCGGAACGTATTTTCACCAAGCAAGACTGCGAGCATTTCGAGTACTTGGATGAATTGCGCACGATGATCGACACGTTGAAACGGGAAGGGATGAAAAAAGCCGTTCTATCAAGAACCATCACGATACCCTGCGATTCACTCCGACTATCGCCAGCGATCTTCGAACAGATGAAACAATACCACCACGCCTTCCTGTTCTTTGCCGCCATTCCGGGTAAATGTGCTTGGATGGGTGCCTCACCGGAGACTTTCCTCAAATACGACAGAAACGGATTCTTCACCATGTCACTGGCAGGAACTCAACCCGTGGCAACAGCAAAAAATCCACCTGAATGGGGAGACAAGGACATCGAGGAACAACAAATCGTGACCGACTACATCCAAGACACGCTAAGACATTTCTTTACCCGCCATCTCGAAATCGAGGGACCGATCACGTTACAGGCCGGGAATGTCTTTCACCTCTGTACCTTTTTCAGAAGTGACGAACAACTCCCTGCCGACCAGATTGACGAACTGGTAGGACAACTTCACCCGACTCCGGCCGTCTGCGGCCTACCCAAAAAGAGAGCCATGCAAATCATCACGGAGATCGAGAAACGGGATCGGGGATATTATGCCGGATTCCTAGGACCATTGCAAGCCTCCGGGGCATTTGACTTGTTTGTCAACCTGCGTACCATGGAAGTATTCGATGACGCCCTGCGATTGTATGTCGGAGGCGGCATTACCCCTCTTTCCGACCCGGAAACCGAGTGGCAGGAAACTTGTCAGAAAGCCGATACTTTACTAAACCTCATACGTCAAATGAATTATGGAAAAATCACATTCTGATATTGAAAACGTTCGAATTCTTATCAGTCTACTCGTTCAAAAAGGGATCAAGGAAGTCGTTCTGTCACCCGGTTCCCGGAATGCACCTTTACTCGTGTCTGTTGCCCGGGAAAAAAGGTTGAAACATCATATCATCGTGGATGAACGTTCGGCCGCCTTCTTCGCTCTGGGAGTAGCACAACAAACCGGACAAACGGTTGCCCTTATCTGCACGTCGGGAACCGCCTTATTGAATTACTCCCCTGCCGTGGCGGAAGCCTATTACCAGGGTATTCCCCTTCTCGTTATCTCGGCAGACCGTCCCTCCGAATGGATAGATCAAGACGATAGCCAAACGATACAACAGCAAGGGGCATTATGTAACTTTGTGAAAAAGAGCTTTCAGCTCCCGACAGCCATCACGTGCAACGAGGACCGCTGGCATACCAATCGTCTGGTAAACGAGGCCATTAATCTATCCCAACATGGCCGGAAAGGCCCCGTGCATATCAATGTTCCCCTGAGAGAACCCTTGTACGGCTTTCAACATGAATCCATAACTTCAGAACGGGTGATCAAGACTCTGAAAGAAACCCTTTCCTTAACCGCAGAAATCTCTCAAAACCTGCGGGAGGAATTTTTCCTTTGTCCCAAGGTCATGATCATCGCCGGGTTCCATAAACCTGACCCGGTTTTACAACAACATATCAAGTTACTGGCAAGCCTTCCCAACGTGGTGGTTTTAACGGAAAGCGTAACAAATCTATCCATTCCCCTCGTGATCTCCACGATAGACAGGGTAATCTCCACGATACAACCGGAAGAAGCAGAGACTTACGCCCCTGAACTACTCATCACGTTCGGGGGAGCGATTGTTTCCCGCATGATAAAGGCTTTCATCCGAGAACATACCCCACATTCTCATTGGCATATTGACGAACGGTCGACACCGCCTGACACGTACAAGTCCATGACCCTCCACGTCCCCATGGACACCCGAACATTCTTTGATCAACTCCAACCCGCGGAAATAAAAGCCAACAGTTTACCGTCCAGTTATGCCCACCAATGGCATCAACGGGAAGAAAAAGCAACACAAATACACGATAACTACCTGAAACGTATCCCGTGGTGTGATCTGAAAGCCTTCTCCATGCTCATTCCCGCACTTCCTGCCGGGAGCCGTTTACAACTAGGCAACAGCACCCCAATACGTTACGCCCAACTCTTCCGGTACACGCAGGTGGACCGTACCGATGCCAACCGGGGAACAAGTGGTATTGATGGTTGTACCTCGACAGCCATGGGTGCAGCCTCAACATTCGACGGGATCACCACGCTGATCGTGGGAGACAATAGCTTTTTGTACGACTCCAATGCTTTATGGATCAAAAACTGTCCCCCGTCATTACGGATCATCGTTATCCAAAATGGGGGAGGAGGCATATTCCGCTTTTTGGCAGGTCCTTCCGGTCTGGAAGAAGTTGAAGAATTCTTTGAAACCCCTCACGACGTGGATATAGAACGGCTTGCCGAAATTCATCGTTTCAAGGTGTACCGAGCAATAGATGCACCCTCGTTAGAATCAGCACTATCCGAATTCTACCAACCGGGACAACAACCGGCCATTCTCGTTGTTCACACACCCGGAAAAATAAACGGGGAAATATTAAAAGGATATTTTCAAGCGTTGAGGGGTTAATTAAGGGAAACTAGAATTTCTCAGAAGAGCTATTTTTAACTCTCTCTATAAACAGAGGAGGAGTTGGTGACTTATTCCGAAGATAGGATATATTTCAACTCCACCTCTGCAAGAGAAAGATAAAGGTTAAAAGATAAAAACCAAAAGTTGAAAGTAGGAAATTTAGAAGCGTCGGCTTTGTGTGGCGGAAATCTAAAATCTACAATCATTAAATCTAAAATTAGTAAGGGGAGTACCCCGAAGGGGGGAGGGAATTTGAAAAATAACTTTTTGGACAGCCCCGCCCAAAGTCCTACCTCATTTTTTCTTCCCCCAACAGCACACTTATCCATTTATTTACTACTTTTGGGATAGCGTTTGTTTATTCTTTTTATCTTAATTTATGGGGATAAGTTATTATTTCATGGACAAGACCCACAAACAGGTCGGGCCGCTTTCGTTAGATGAACTTAAACAACAAGGGATCACGCGAGAAACACCCGTGTGGCGTGAAGGTATGCCAAACTGGGTACAGGCAAAAGATATTCCCGAATTACATGAATATATCACATCTCCTAAACCACAAATCAGCGTGGTACAGATTGTCCTGATTTTATACGCAACCTTAGGCACGATTCTCTTCTTACTCGCTGGCAGATTTGTTTCGGCGCTTGTCGCCTCGTGGTTTGACATTTACCCATACGTTCCGGGAATTGTCATCCTCATCATCGGGGTACTAGGCATCATCTTTTCCCTGTTTTACAAAAAAAAGAAAATACTTACTGAATACAACACTGATAGTTCTACCCTTCTTACTATCTTCCTTATTTTCCATTTTCTATTATGGAGTACTAAATCATGCCTATTGTTTCCGGTACGATCGCTGCATCATAGAGAAAAGATCCGGAGTAGGAGTCATGGATAAATTCGGATTGGAAATCGTTCCCTACGTATACGATAATATCGCACCCAATAGTTACTGGTCACCCGCTTACTACCGGGCCACGTATAACAACCAAAAAGGGATACTCGCCCTCGATGGAACTGAAATTATCCCATGTATATACGATGATGTTGACACTTGGCTCACAACCGACAATTTCATGGTTAAATCAGGGAAACTAAAAGGACTATATACCCCAAGAGGAAAAGTAATCGTTCCTTGCGAGTACACGAAAATTTCCCGCTGGCGGGAAACCTCGCTCCTCCACGTGAAAATAGATGACCAAGAAGGCCTCTATACCCTGGAGGGAGAAGAGATATTACCCTGTCAATTTATCATCTGTAAAGAATTAAACGGTATATCACTGATCAACCGCGGCGGATTCTCGAAAGACGGTAAAGTGCAGAATGGAGTCTGGGGAGCAATCAATAAAAAAGGAAAAATCATTATCCCCTGCAAATACAATGACATCATACCCTACGCCGGTTCTGAACGCATCGAGGCCGACGGGGGATATATCAAAGATATTTACGACTTTAACGGAAATTATTTACGAAGCGAATATAAATGGTAAATTATTAAACTATGGAAAACTATTTTTACCTGAACGAAAAGAATGAACAAAAAGGCCCGGTTTCTCCCGAAGAATTAATTCGCAACGGGGTAACGAAAAACTCCCTCGTGTGGAAAAACGGTATGGCCCAATGGCTCCCGGCAGGAGAAGTTCCCGAACTTGCGAACTTGTTCACGAACGAAACCTCCACGCCTTTATCACCCCCGCCATTCCCTCCCACACCACCTCAACCACCGGTAAACAACAATTCCAAACCGGACAACTGGCTAGTATGGGCAATCCTATCGACCATTTTGTGCTGTTTGCCGCTAGGGATTGTCTCCATCATCTATGCCACGAAAGTGGACAACCTCTGGAATTCCGGTCAGCAAGAGGAAGCGATAAAAGCTTCTAACATGGCAAGATTATTTTTCTTCTTGGCATTAGGTGGAGGTGTACTCGCCGTCATCATCGGGTTCATCAGCGGATTAGCAAGTGTACTGATGGGAGGAGGTTATTATTAATATTCGAATGAATGTATTCGTTCGGACATTTTAAGAAAATAGGCCTCATACTAATTATACTACTCGGGATCATCCTGTTCTTCATTGATCCCGAGTATTCGGCATTTATACCAAAATGTCCCTTTCGTTGGTTCACGGGACTCGATTGTCCGGCATGTGGTAGCCAAAGGGCAATTCATCAATTATTACACTTGAATATCAAAGGAGCTTTCGGGTATAACCCGTTCCTTATTCTTTCTATTCCTTATCTAATTGCTCTTGTAATCACGCAATGGTTTGACCCCCGAAATAAATTAGCCCGGCTAAAAAGGATCTGCCATCACCGGATAGTCGTCAACACGTACTTAATATTAATCATAGTATGGTGGATCGCCCGGAATATCCTACCTTTCCTCCGGGGTTCCTTACCACCAACCATATAGCACCTTGACATCAGTTTCACATCAAAAACACTGGCGAGTATTCTTGCTATGAAGATGCTATGTTCATGCTATGTTCATGATCCCGCCCAACGTCGAAGAAGACATAGACCTTCCACGAACAAAGCCATGACTTTCTTCCCTGTACCATCACGCGAATTCTTTATATCGAACCTCGTTAAAATAAAAATTATCATGTACATTTGTCGTTACACTTTGTAAAAACTAAAAATAACATACCGGATATGTCAAAAAGAGAATGGACTACAATCAAAGAATATGAAGACATTCGATTTGAATTCTTCGAGGGAATAGCTAAAATAACCATTGACCGCCAAGAAGTTTATAACGCTTTCCGTCCGCAAACCAATTTCGAAATGCTGGATGCCATAAATATCTGTCGGGAACGGAGTGATATTGGTGTTGTTGTACTCACGGGGGCCGGGGACAAAGCGTTTTGTTCCGGAGGAGACCAGAAAGTGAAAGGAATAGGAGGCTACATTGATGAAAACGGGGTTCCCCGCCTCAACGTACTCGACCTGCACAAAGCCATCCGTTCTCTTCCGAAACCCGTCATCGCCATGGTAAACGGGTACGCCATCGGCGGAGGCCACGTGCTTCATGTTGTGTGTGACCTCACGATCGCTTCCGAGAATGCCCGTTTCGGACAAACAGGACCTAAAGTCGGTAGTTTCGACGGGGGATTCGGTTCCTCGTATCTCGCCCGCCACGTGGGCCAGAAGAAAGCTCGTGAAATCTGGTTCCTTTGCCGCCAATACACTGCCAAAGAAGCCGAAGAGATGGGGATGGTGAACAAGGTGGTTCCCTTCGATCAGCTGGAAGATGAAACCGTGGACTGGTGCAAGACCATCATGCAACGCAGCCCGATGGCCATCCGCATGATCAAACGGGCATTGAATGCCGAATTGGACGGTCAACACGGATTAATGGAATTCGCCGGGGATGCCACCCTGATGTACTATCTCATGGAAGAAGCACAAGAGGGTAAAAACGCCTTCCTGGAGAAACGAGACCCGGACTTCAAAAAATTCCCCAAATTCCCATGACAAGGAAATTCGCATCTTTTTAGTATCTTTGTTATCACAAGGGTTTTTCATAAAACACGATGCAACATAATTTCGACATAACAAACAACGGGGAAATCGTTGATGCACTTATAAAAGGAGATGAAGCAACTTTTGCCATGGTCTACAAAAGCTACTTCACCTCCTTAAGAAATTATGCCACCACCATCCTCTCGGATCAAGAAGCCGCTTATGAAATTGTTCAGAATCTTTTTGTCACCTTATGGGAAAACCGGAAAAAACTAGACCGGGAAAAATCTCTCCGCAACTATCTTCTTCGGGGAACTCACAATAATTCACTACGCTACCTCAAAACCCACTCCCTTCATCAACTGCATCACGAACAGATAAAACAGGAGACAAGCGAAGAAGAAGAAAATATCATCAACCATGATCCCCCGACAGATCCCGAAACCCTACTGGCTAACATCCTTAACGAGCTACCGGAAAGAAGTAAACAAGTGGTCATCATGAGCCATATCGAGAATAAAAAAAGTACTCAAATCGCCAAAGAACTGGGTATTTCTGCCCGGACCGTAGAAACGATTCTCTACCAGGCCATGAAAAAACTTCGGGCAAAAGCAAAAAAATAACATTTTCGAATACGTAGTTTCGAAAAGTCAAGTATTATATAAACAGATTAGATAGAAACACGCATGAAAACAAATGCAGGGAAATATTTGAAACGCCCCATCGGGGAGAACGAGGAAGAGTTACTGGAGGAAATATGGAACTCACTTCCCCCCGTGGAAAACGATGATCAAATGTTGGACGAAAACTATCGGAACGTGAAACAAAGAATACATAAACATACCTTCAGACGCCGTATCATCTACATTTCAAGTAGTGCAGCTGCGGTATGCTTATTTATACTTTTGCTATTCAGCCCCGAATCATCCGAAAAATCTCCTGTATTTGCACAATTAAATGATATGGGCATATCTATCAGCGAACAAAAAGTTCAATTCATGATAGGAGATTCCATCGTGGCCAACTTGAACACATCAGCCAGAATGAATGCCAACCCAAACGCGAAGACGACCTTACAATCCGCCACGGGTGAGGAAATTACCCTGCAAGAGGAGACCCCACTCAAGATATACGTCCCTGCGGGAAAGCGTTTCGATCTAGAACTGACGGACGGCACTCACGTGTGGTTAAATTCGGAAACATGGTTCGAATACCCGGCAACATTCGCCTCTGCCAAAGAGAGACGGGTAAAAATCGAGGGAGAAGGCTTCTTCGACGTCAAACCGGATGCCGCAAAACCTTTTCACGTGGAAATCCCCGGAGGAGAATCCATTCGGGTATTGGGGACCAGTTTCAACGTTTCAGCTTACTCGGATAACGAAGAGAATATCACGACATTGGTTACCGGGAAAATTGAATACTCACTTCCCACACGAACTGAAGCCATCGCCCTCTTACCCAATGAACAAGTACGGGTAAACAAAACGACGAAAGGAGTCACGAAAAACGAGGTAAACACCTCCGAATTCGCCATGTGGAAAGAAGGAATCCTCTATTTCAACAATGAGAAATTACCCGCACTGGCAAAACAGCTTGCCCGAATGTACGGCATTGAAATAAAAGTAGCAGAAAAATACAACGATACTTGCTTCTCCGGTATGATCCGGTATGAAAGAGGTATTGATTATATCACGAAATTATTAACAACAACAAGTAATATAACGTGTAGCATTGAAAACGGTATCATTCATCTGAAGTAAAAACAAAGGAATAACATATTGAACATCTGACCGAGGACATTATCAAAACGTAATGCCGGGGGAATTGTATACTCAAAAAAATAACACCAAATACAAAACCTAACGATCAAATAAAATGAAAGAGAGAACATTACCGGACAAAAGTACCTAGAAAACAGTAGCAACATATTAGCGAAAAAATATCGAATGTAGATAATAACTCAAAAAAGGAAAGACTTTATCACGGATAAAGCCCTGAGATTTGTGACCCTAAAAAAAAGGTTTATCAAGCAAATAAACAACTAACAATCAATTAATAACAGTAACATAAATATCATGAAAGAAGACACTTCATCCAATCTTAGACAAGTAATTCCCTGGACCCAGTTCACGGGAAAAATGATCTTGCCTCTTTTCCTGATCATCGTATTTTGCAGCATGACCTACAATTCACATGCGCAGGAAACGCGTCTCAATCTTAAACTGGAAAATACGACCCTTCTGGATGCTATCAAACAAATCAGCACCACCACGGGAATGGAATTCTTTTATAATGCAGGACAGGTCAAAGCTTATGACAAACGCATCTCTAAGGAATTCACAAACGCCCCACTAACACAAGTACTGGAATTTTTGTTGGACAAAACACCTTTCACGTACAAACTGGAAGATAAAACGATCGTTATCGTACAACGTCCGGCACAAGCTAATACCCCCAAGATAAAACTTATTGAGCTAAAAGGTGTCGTGTTTGATAAAGATACCCGTGAACCCCTTCCCGGCGTAACCGTCATGATCGAAGGAAGTCAGCAAGGTACTGCAACCAACGCCAACGGAGAATTTATTTTCCCTATTGATTCGGGGAACTACAACATCATATTTTCTTTTATCGGTTACGAAAGATTAGTAAAAAAATTCAACGGTAACAACAGCGCAGAATTTCGGGAAATACAGCTTACCCCCGCCGTGGAAACCATCGAGGACGTCGTGGTGACCGGAATATACCGAAGAAAAAAAGAGAGTTTCACGGGATCGGCAAGCACGTACAAGGTGGAAGACTTGAAAGCCGCCGGTACACAAAATGTACTTCAAAGTATCAGAACGCTAGACCCCTCTTTCAAGATTAACGTCAATAACCAATTCGGCTCAGACCCGAACCGGTTGCCGGACGTGGAGATTCGAGGTAAGAGTAGTGTCATGGGATTAAAAGAAGAATACGGAACCGATCCGAACCAACCATTATTTATATTGGACGGATTCGAAACGGATCTACAGACCGTCATGGATTTGAACATGAACCGGGTAGCCTCCGTAACACTTTTAAAGGACGCCGCCTCCACAGCGATTTACGGTTCAAGAGCCGCCAACGGTGTATTGGTTATTGAAACGAAAGTTCCGGAAAAAGGAGTTCTTTCACTCTCGTACAAAGGAGATTTCAGCATAACCATGGCTGACCTATCGGACTATAACCTCATGAACGCACGGGAGAAACTGGAGTTTGAAACCAGAGCGGGAAGATACGCCAGCACCACAAACGAACCGATGGACCAAATCACGCTGGACAATCTCAGAAACCAACGTTTACAAGACATCGAACGAGGCGTCAACACCTACTGGCTCAGCGAACCGATTCGCACGGGTTTCGTTCAGAAACACAACCTCTACGCCGAAGGAGGCGAGGAACGCATCAGATATGGTCTAGGTTTAAGTTACGGCAACACGCAAGGAGTCATGAAAGGCTCAGATCGGCAAACGATAAGCGGAAATATCGACTTGGTCTACCGCACGGGGAAATTCCAATTCAGTAATAAATTTATACTGGATTACATGAAAACGAATGACCCGGCCGTTCCTTTCTCGGAATACGCTCAAGCTAATCCTTATTTCAGGAAATACAATAGCGAAGGCGGCATCGACAAATATTTATACTACACGGAAGATCCGGAAGAATATTCCGTACCCAATCCCTTGTGGAACGCTCACTTGAATAATTACGACGTGCAAGATCAATTCGGATTCACGAATAATTTTATCCTCGAATGGTTTGCCACGGATGACCTGCGTGCAAGGGCCAAGTTCGGGATTACCAAGAACAATTCGACAGCCGAAGTACGTCTTTCCCCGCAACACAGTGATTTTGACGAGGCAAGCGACACGGAAAAAGGACTTTACACAAACGCTCAAACGAAAAATCTGAATTACGAAGGGGATATTTCTGTCACCTATGGACACTTATTCGCGGGGAAACACATGGTAAATGCCGTGGCCGGATTCAATTTCAGTACCAAGGAAAATTCCCAAAACGGGTATAAGGCAATCGGATTTACAGAAGATGAATTTGACGCCCCGTCTTTTACCAACAGTTACCCGGCAGGGTCTAAACCGACTTACACGGAAAGCAAAACACGTGCTGCCAGTTTCTATATCAACGGAGGGTACGCTTATGACAATCGCTATCTATTCGATTTCAACTACCGCAGTGACGGAACTTCCGTGTTCGGAACAAACAACCGTTTCAGAAACACGTGGTCTGTCGGTTTAGGTTGGAATATCCACGCTGAAAAATTCATGGAGAATTGCGATTTCTTCCAACTATTAAAACTCAGAGGCTCGGTCGGAAACCCGGGGAACCAGAATTTCGCCTCTTATCAGGCATTCTCTACCTATGCTTTCACGCACTGGATGAGTAATATTTTCGGAACCGGAGTTATTCTTGAAGGATTGGGCAATCCCGATCTGGCATGGCAGGAAACCATCAATTATAGCTTGGGAGCCGACATCACAATGTTCAACGAACGAGTGAATGTCACCTTGGATTTATACCGGAAAAAGACCGATCCACTAGTAGCAGCCATCACGACACCGAGTTCTATCGGGGTGAAAAGTGTCATGATGAACATGGGACAATTAAAAACAGACGGTATTGAAGTTACGTTAAAAGTTTCTCCCATTTATCGCCCGCAAGATCGTTTCGTATGGAATATCAGTCTCAACGGGACACATGCCAAGTCAAAATATTCCAAAATCGGGAACAGCTTGCAATCCATGAACGAACAGAATCAGGCAAACCTGAACACTACTAGGTACTACGACGGTGGTAGCCCCACCGATATTTGGGCAGTAAGATCGGCAGGTATTGATCCGGCGACAGGTCAGGATTTATTTATCAAGAAAGACGGTACTTACACTTTCACGTATGACAAGAATGATGAAGTCGTGGTCGGAAACACGGAACCGAAACTGGAAGGAGTACTCGGTACAACCCTTTACTACAAAGGTTTCTCGTTCGGATGTTACTTGCGTTATCAGCTAGGAGGTCAGGTTTTCAATAGCGCTCTTTACGAGAAGGTAGAAAATATCGACAGGGAAAGCATTAATTATAACCAAGATAAACGGGCTTTATACGACCGTTGGAGTACTCCGGGACAAGAGGCAAAATTCAAAAGAATTTCTCTTTTCCAAACAACTGAAACCTCTTCCCGTTTCGTGATGGACGAAAACACACTAAGCGGAGAATCTTTCAACATCGGTTACGAGTTTACCCAACCTTTCATCAAGCATGTCGGTTTGTCTACATTGACCGTGCAAGCTAACATGAACGATATTTTCAGAGTTTCATCGGTAAAGAGCGAGCGAGGTATTGACTATCCTTTTGCACGCACGATGTCATTCTCTATATCTGCAACCTTTTAAACGGAAGAATTATGAAAAGAAAAATACAATTAATCACGCTTATATGTTGCACCCTTGTTTTCGGGGCTTGCGACAGTTGGTTGGACGTGAAACCTTACGACCAGATAGCGGAAGAAGACCTGTTGAACTCGGAAACCGGTTTCCAGAAATTACTGAACGGCGTTTACATCGAGTTAAATGACGAGAACCTTTACGGAAGTACCCTCATGGTGGAAATGCTCGAACTCATGGGCGGAGCCTACAAGATCGGCGACGACCAAGGGAAATGGGGGAATTATATTGATTTAAACAGCTATAAATACAGCACTGAATACTGGCGGGGACGCTTGGATAAAGTTTGGGAAAAAGCTTACGCCCTGATCATGAACTGTAACAAGATTCTTGATAACATAGAAAACCGGGAATCACTCTTCACGGGTATCAACCATGACATTATCCGGGGAGAAGCCTTGGCTTTGCGTGCCATGTTGCACTTCGATATGTTACGCCTGTTCGGCCCGGTTTACATGAACAACCCGGAAAACGAGTGTATTCCCTACTATTTACACCAATCATCGAATGTAAACGATTTATTACCCGCAAACAAAGTCATGGAATATGTCATTCATGACTTGCAAGAAGCGGAGAAAGCGTTGGCAAATGACCCGATCATCACAAAAGGTACTTTAATGGAATCAGCAGGGAATGAATCCAATTTCCTGCGTTACAGGGTATTACGCATGAACTATTATGCGGTACAAGGGCTCATGGCACGAGTTTATCTCTATGCCGGGGATAAAACCAATGCATCCATCTACGCCAAAAAAGTGATCACGGCGGCAGAAGCGGGCACATTCCCATTCACGGAAAGAACGGAAGCCAAGAGTGACCGGATTTTCTCGTCAGAGGTCTTATTTGCCTTAACAAACACAAATCGGGTTCTATTATTCAAAAATTACCATGATCCCTCTCGTAATCCGGCATTTATATTTACCATGGATGAAAAATTATTGAATTTCTTGTACTCGGCACCGGGTTCTTCCACCACAAGCGATATTCGTTTCGAGGCAAACTGGGAACAGGCCACACTTCCCGGATTGACAAGCGGCGCCCGGTATTTCTATAAATACAATGACATGAGTACCACCGGGCTAATCCAGAACACGATGATCCCCATGTTAAGATTGGGAGAGATGTATCTGATCGCCGCGGAAAGCGAATCGGAAACTCTGAATGACGGACTTCCATATATCAACACCTTAAGAAATAAACGAGGTATTTCGAACCTCGGTTCCCTAACGACAACCGAGCTTACTTACGAATACATGCGCGAATTATATGGAGAAGGACAATTGTTCTATTTCTATAAACGGACGTTTACAAACATCTTAAATAGAACGAACAATAGTGGAAGTAAACCTGCAGGTCAAGCGGCATCCACCCAAGTTTTCGTGGTGCCTTTACCCGACACAGAAATTAATAATCGACAATAACATGCGAATGATGAAAACAAGCAATATATTTATATGGATTATGCTCATTATAGGATTAACCGCTTGTTCGGAAGAAGAGGTTAATAACTATAGTGCAAATGAAGGAATCTATTTCAACCAACGCATAAGAGTAGGAAATATCCTGACAGACAGCACGAACTTCACGTTCGTGTACATCGAAGAATCACAGAACGAGGCCATAGTATCAATCCCGGTTCAGCTGGTCGGTAGGGCTACCGACGAAGCTCGCCCCGTAAACATCAAAGTTGTTGGAGGAAGTGCAAAGGAAGGGGATGATTTCGTGTTACCTGCCAATCCGGTATTACCCGCAGGAGCCAGTTCGTTCAACTATGAAATCACGCTGAAACGGACGACCGCATTGCAAGAAGAAGCGAAAACAATCGAGATCGCTATTGAAGAAAACGAACATTTCAAACCGATCATCACACACGAGATCACGGATATTCAAAGTGGCACAGATGTCTCTACTATGCGTCATAAAATCGAGTTCTCGGAACTATTCACCGAGGCTCCTGCCGCTTGGTACACGTATATATATCCATTTACCCCTCAACGCTTTTTCCTGACCTGCCGGGTGATGGACATCCCACGCTCAGACTTTAACGATTCATCAAAAATAACAAGTGCCCGCTTCCAATATTTAATATCAGAAATGATAAAATATGTAGCAGAACAATTGTTACTGGAGAATCCCGACCCGGAAATCTTTGACGAGAATGGAGATACCATCTTTTAATTACTATAAAAAGATAGACTATGAAACAGATATTATATAGAATAAAATCACTTTTTTTACTTGTTGCAATAGCAGGTGGAATCAGTGCTTGTGCGGACGATAAAGGCAATTATAATTACCATGATATTCCGGAAGTAAAAATTGAAGGTATCGGTAGTTCGATCCAAGCTTTGGCATACCAAAATTTGTCTATCCCCGTGCAACTAGATGGCTTGGAAGCCGATGAAGATCGATATGAATACGAATGGCTGGCCATCCGGCAATTCGAGGCGGAAGACGCAAATGATTCCGCAAGTGAAGTGTTGGCTACCACAAAAGAATTTAATGATATTATATCTTTACGTCCAGGTCCTTATAAATTGATTTACACGGTAAAGGACAAACACCTGAACGTGTTTTATCAACAACAAGCGAATCTTTCTGTCGTTACAACCACTTCCGAGGGCTGGGTCCTTCTGTGTTCCGAGAATGGTAATGTTCGTCTGGATATGATCTCAACTGTATTGGGAGAAGAGGTACATTCGAAGGATATGCTTGCCGATTCGGATATGCCTTTCAAGAAAGGGCCGTTGGCTCTCATCGCTCTTAGTCCCGAAAACACGGAAGATATGAGTTCTGTACAACAAGTAGATCCTACCTCCCCATTCTATTTGCTCACAGAAGAAGGAACTACCCGGCTACATAAAGATGCTTTCGAATGGAAAGAAGAATATCTCATGAAATACGAAATGGGAGATATGAATGATGCCAAACCTATGCATATCACATCAGCAGGCTATTACCGCATGATGGTAACACCAGAGGGGGTATTTAGCAGTAATTATAGTATGGGAGCAGGAGCATTATGGGAATCAAGATTAAATTATCTTCGTAATGACGATAACACGAAAGAATATATACAAATCGCACCATACGTGGGATGTAACATCACAAATCCGATGCAATTTGCCCCGGTATTTATGTTCTATGATTTAGACCACAAACAATTTGTTTATCATCCGGGAGGAATGTATGGGGGATTAACCGGAGATCAAACTGTAGGTTGCTTGAGCATGAACGACGATGAAGCCGGAGGCAATGCTTTTTCATTCCCGATGGGTTACAACTACGTTTACATGGAGAATAGTGGACGTAACTACTCCGAATCCGCCATGATGCCCGGTTTCTTCAATAATATCACGTTCACGATCTTGGAGAACAACGGAATTTATCACCTTTACGGAATTACATTAGACGACTATTATATGGCATTGATGGGAATGCCGGCATACACGAAAACCCATTACGCAAACCTCTCTAATTGCACTGATATAACACAAGCGGAACATTTTGCATTCAGCCCCTTAAACGATCAAATGTTTTATGCCGTAGATGGAAAAGTCTACCGGGTAAATCTGGACACGAGTACCCCTTCTTCCGAATTTCAGTTTGAAGTTCCGGGAGAAATCACTTGCCTGAAATTTTATCTATACAGGAATGCAGAAAATGCCAGACGTTCTTACGACCTGATCGTGGGCAGTGACAAGGGGGGTACTGACGGAGGTGAACTCAGAGTGTACGAGGCGGTTGATAACCTGGCACAAATAACCGATTATAAAGAATACCATTCCGGTTTCGGCAGAATCGTGGATATTATCTATAAAGAACCTCTAACTCAAGAATAAAAATGAAACACATTTTATTTATCATGTTCCTTCTATCCATCTTCAGTTGTACAAAACACAACGGGTACTCCCTCTCGGGGGAGGTACCCGAAGCTTGGGAAGGTAAACCCGTGTTCTTGATGCTTAATGACATAAATCAACCTTATGCCATTGACAGTACCCAAATATCAAACGGGAAATTCCTCTTGAAAGGAAAATTTGATATTCCCCGTTATTGCAGCGTACTCATTTACCTAGATCCCAATAACCGTTCGGATCGGAGTAAACTGGTTAATTTCTCGCTCTTTCTTGACAGTACGGCCGTGAAAGCGGTTTGCGACAATTCAGGAAAGGCTCCCGTGTTCAACATTTCGGGAAGCAACACACAAGATGCTTTCCAAAATTATACAGATCAGATACAACCTCTTCAAGCCGATCGCAAAAAAACGTTCACTGCCTACACCCAAGCCTATTACTATGGTAACGACTTGACCAAAGCGATAGATCTGGCCAAACAAACGACAGCAAAGGCACGAAAAATACAAGATGCCCAAATAAAATATATCAAAGCTAATCCCGAATCCGTGATTAGCTTACACGTCGCACAAGAACTCTGTAAAGGTAACTCATCACTTTCTCGGCAAGAGACGGAGCAACTGTTCACGGCACTCTCTCCCCATTTACAAGAATCCGAAATGGGGAAATCACTGCGGGAAACAATACAACGTAAACAAATATTCATCGGACAACCTTTCCTAGATAAAGAACTTATCGCCCTCGATGGCAGCAGTAAAAAGATCTCTGATTTCGTAGAACCCGGACATGTTACCCTGATCGAATTCTGGGCTTCATGGTGTCAGCCCTGCCGGGCAGAATTCCCCCACATCCGGAAAACATACGACAAATATCATCCGAAAGGATTTAATATCGTGAGTATCTCCATCGACTCGAAACGGGAAAACTGGCTCACGGCCTTAAAGGAGGAAAACTTATCCTGGGGTCAACTACTCGACCGGAGAACACCCCCGGGAGAATCTGCATTCAAAGCATATAACCTGACAGGCGTTCCTTCCTCCATTCTCGTGGATGCTCAAGGAAATATTCTTAGCATAAACGCACGAGGCGGGTGGCTTGATGCCGCAATGCAAGAAATATATGATTAATAATTAATATCATCGAAATGAGAAATTTTATATTTATCATCTTATTCTTTATCGTTAACGCTTGTTCGAATTCACAAAAAAACAAGGACGATATTGTTGTCCATTTCAACGTTCAGAACCCGACTTACTCCAAAGTCGCCATTGTTCAAAGCCCGGAATTAATCGACGAAATCGAACTGGACAAGAACGGTAAGGCCACCTGTACCTTACAAGGCGATTTAATATATGCCCGCTTGTTCTATGGCGAAGAGTCCAAGAATGTCTTTTTTCAAAAAGGGGACCAATTTACTATCTCCTTCGATGCCGGTAAATTCAAGGACGAGATCCGATTCGAAGGCAAAAACGCCCCGGTCAATGACTACCTCAACGCAATCACTTACACGGAAATCACTCCGGATGAATACGCCCACCCGCTAGACGAGCTAATCACACTTGTTCAACAAAAAACAGACGAGGCAATCAAATTATTACAAGCCAGGAAACTAGAAAACGTAAATCCCGATTTCGTTACCTGGGAAAAAGGACGTATAAAATACATGTATGCCTTCAATATACTCATGCATCCCATGGGATATGCCTACTTGACACAAGACACAAGCTATCAGCCGGGACCGGAATATTACAATATGTTAAGCCAACTCATACAAGGAGACGAGCAGCTTGTCCATCTCCCGTTATACAGGGAATTTGTTGCGGAAGCGGCTATCCTCCTTGCCTCTCCGGGAAAACGAATACCGAACCTTTACGACAGATGCGTGAGTCAAATGAAATACCTTGCCGAAAACATCCAGAACGAAAAGGTAAAACAGGTCATTCTGAACGATATTGCCATGAAATACGTGAAGAAAAATGGAATCCGCAACATTACCGATCTGGAAAACATCTATAACGCTTACGTCTCCGATCCCGATCTACGAGCCGCGTATAAAGAGATTCGTGATCAATGGGATCTCACATCAGTCGGACGCCCATCTCCTGACTTTAAAGGACAGGATATTAACGGGAAAACTTTATCCTTGAAAGACTTCAACGGGAAATACCTGTACATCGACGTTTGGGCAACCTGGTGCGGTCCCTGCAAAAAAGAAATTCCGTTCCTGAAAGAACTGGAGAAAAAATTCGAAGGAAAAAACATCACGTTCCTAAGTCTTTCCACCGACCAGGACAAAACAGCCTGGGAAAACATGGTTAAATCCGGAGAACTCTCCGGCATCCAACTTCTAATCGGGCGAGGCAGTCAATTCCAGAAAGATTATAATATAAATGGAATTCCTCATTTTATACTACTCGACCCGGAAGGAAAAATCGTCAACGCCAGTATGATCCGTCCCTCCTCACCGGACATCGAAAAAGTATTAAATGCCTTACCCGGCATTTAAAATACAAATCAAGGAGTTTTAAATAAAACTCCTTGATTTCATTTATAGAATACCTTACTTTTGCTTGTACTAAAAAATAAACTATGCTACAAGCAACATATTCAAAATATAACCTATACTTCAAGCAACCGGCAGGAACTTCCCGAGGGATTCTCACGGAAAAAGAAACTTGGTTTATCAAAGTCTGGGAGTCGGAACAACCCGAAATATACGGACTGGGAGAGTGTGCTTTGTTTCGGGGATTAAGTGCAGACGACCGCCCGGAATTCGAGAAAATATTAAAAGAAACCTGCGAAGGTTTCAGCAACCTACGTGACATCCGCTACTTGCGAGATTGGAGTTCTATCCAATTCGGCTTGGATACCGCCATAGCGGATTTAAATAATGGAGGTAAACGCATCATTTACCCCACCCTTTTCACCGAAGGACAAACAGATGTCGAAATCAACGGTTTAATCTGGATGGGTTCCAAAGATTCCATGCGCCAACAGATTATCAAAAAGTTGGATGCCGGATTCCATTGCATTAAATTGAAGATAGGAGCTATTGATTTCGAGGCAGAGCTAGACTTGTTACGCATGATTCGGTCACAATTCAGCAAAGAGCTAATAGAACTCCGGGTTGATGCCAACGGAGCTTTCTCCCCGAAAGATGCACCCCGCAAACTGGAACAATTGGCTCAATATGATATTCACTCTATCGAACAGCCCATCCGTCAAGGACAATGGGAAGAAATGTCTCGTCTATGCCGAAATACCCCGATCCCGATTGCCCTAGATGAAGAATTGATCGGAATCGAAGGATTTAACAAAGACAAGCTACTTGATACTATTCGCCCCCAATACGTCGTAATAAAACCATCTCTTTTAGGCAGTTTTTCGGGTTCATGGGAATGGATTTCCCGCTCCCGAGAACGTAACATCGGCTGGTGGATTACTTCCGCGCTGGAATCCAATATCGGGTTGAATGCCATTGCACAATGGACGGCTTATATTTTGGAGTGTCACCCCACGGGTATGCCTCAAGGATTGGGAACGGGGCAACTCTACACGAATAATATCCCTTCACCCTTGGAACAAACCGGCTCGACCATCCGGTACAACCCACAGGCAAGCTGGAATTTATCCCCCATTTCGTTTTAAAAGCCATGAACATCAGACTAAACGGTAAACGGTACACGGATTTAAATATGCTCACGGGAAATATCGACCCGGAAGTCATCGCCTTTTTACAGGAATGGTATAACGAAAAAGAAGAAGTTATCGGGCATACTTCCGGTTCCACGGGGAAACCGAAGGAAATCCGGTTACTAAAAAAAGACATGATCGCATCCGCCAGCTTAACAAACGAATATTTCCACATCGGTCCTCAATCCCGCTTGTTACTTTGCCTTTCCCCGACTTATATCGCAGGGAAAATGATGATCGTCCGCACCATCCTCTCGGGAGCCGACCTGATCACGATAAAACCGACCTCTTCTCCCCTGCAAAACATCGAGAACGACATTGACTTCGCCGCCATGGTTCCCATGCAGGTTGAAACCACCTTGACCAACCCGGAAACTCGTTCCCGATTCGCTCGCATCAAGCAAGTGATCATTGGCGGGGCAGCTGTTTCCCCCACGTTAGAACAACGTCTTCAAGAACTGCCGACAAGATGTTACGGCACCTATGGCATGACTGAAACCGTTTCGCATATTGCCCTGCGGGAAATCAATGGCGAAAGAAAATCTCCCGTCTATTTTGCCTTGGGAAAAGTGTCCTTCTCCACGGACGAAAGAGGATGCCTGGTCATCAACACCCCGCATCTCCAACAACAGAGATTCATCACGAACGATATTGTCCAGCTTGTTGACACCACTCATTTCGAATGGTTGGGACGCCATGATAACGTGATCAATTCCGGTGGAATAAAACTATTCCCGGAAAGCATAGAAGCCCGTATCGCCTCTTTTCTAAGCCAACGTTTCTTTATCACGGCTGAAGACGACAGTCGGCTAGGACAAAAAGCCGTGCTTGTCATAGAATCGCTCCCCTGGGACGAGGCCGAATATCAGCAATTGCTATCCCGACTTAAATCCTGTTTATCTCCTTACGAAGTTCCCAAGAACATATATTTTCAAGAACATTTCACGGAAACCTATTCCGGTAAAATTGTACGAAAAATAAAATAAACACGTACCGATGAATCATTTACTTTCTTATCTTTGCCCCCGTTTAAAACGTTTGCAATGGATTACAAGGAAGTTATTGACAACATATATAACGAGGTAAAACCCCTCTTCGGACAAGGTAAAGTAGCTGATTACATCCCTGCCTTGGCAAATATCAACCCGCACCAATACGGAATTGCCATAGCCACTCTCGACGGTCAGATCGTCGGCACGGGAGACTACCAAACCAAATTTTCCATCCAAAGTATTTCGAAAGTCTTTACTCTCGCCATGGTCGTTCGCCACATGGGGGGAGACCTGTGGAAATACGTGGGCCGGGAACCTTCCGGCACCCCGTTTAACTCGCTGGTTCAGTTGGAACACGAACAAGGAATCCCGCGTAATCCGTTTATCAACGCCGGGGCTCTCGTGGTTACGGATAAAATGATGAATCTTTACCACCGACCAAAAGAAGCCATCCTGCAATTCGTGAGAAGCGTGGCCGGAAACGACGACATTTACTATGATAAAACGGTGGCCCAGTCCGAATTTGAACACGCTAGCCGGAATCAAGCCCTGGGACATTTCATGAAAAGTTTCGGTAACATCGATAACGACGTGGACTCGCTGATCGACGTGTACTGCAATCAATGCAGTATCGCCATGACGTGCGAGGATCTTGCAAAATCATTCTTGTTCCTGGCCAACCACGGGATCAATCCGCACAACAACGAAAATATCCTCACCGTGAGCCGCTCGAAACGCCTCAGCGCACTCATGCTGACCTGCGGTTTCTACGACGAATCCGGGGAGTTCGCTTTCCGTGTAGGAATGCCGGGTAAAAGCGGTGTCGGAGGAGGCGTGGTAGCCATCATCCCGGGCAAACTCAGTATCGCCGTGTGGAGTCCCGAACTGAATGAACACGGGAACTCGTACATGGGAATCGAAACGCTCGAACGTTTTACCACGAACATCGGGATCTCTATTTTTTAACAAGACTTCACCTTGCTAAAAGTTACAAGTTGCAGGTTCACCAGTTACAAGTTCAAAAACACAATGAGAAAAATAATATTTTTACTGGTAACGCAGTTTGTACTTTTTTCATGTCAGAAAAGCAAAGTCATGGAAGGGCAGGAGATACGAATCCCGCTTGAATGTAACACTTCCGAGGAACTTTCCATACACCACTTGCACCTGTTTGCCATTGACCGGGATAATCGTATCGCCCGTCATGAAACGTTTACATCATCGGACATTCATGAAAACACTCTTCACGCAACTCTCCCTCTGGGCAGATACAGATTAGCCCTCGTAGCCAACGCTCCCAAGGGAAACATGGTTATTCCGAAAACCGGAGAAACACTTGAAAACTTGTTCCTTTGCCTACCACATGAAGAAAACACTTACCAAGAGGCCAGTGACATCTCCACGGCTCTACAAAGTGTCAGTATCACGGAAAATAAAAATGCCCTTCCCCCAATTCGGCTCTTCCGGAGAACGGGAACATTGCAGGTTTCTCTCCACGCGATTCCAAAGGAAATATCCAACCTAAACCTGGAATTGTCTTTCATCCCGTCCTCGGTCAGTTTTTCCGGATCAACCACGAACACCTTCGGCACGATCACGAAACCCGTGGATCATCAAGGAAAAGTAATGATTCGGACCTTCCCCGCCAAAAAGGGGGAAACCACGCTTTCTGTTACCTATGATGAAGACAACACGCCAAAGCGAAAAATTATCCCCTTCTCGGTAGCTATCGACACGAATCAAACCATTCACGTGGAATGTAATTTCCCAGAATTAACCGAAGGCGGGATACAGGGGAACGGGGAAAGCTTATTACAGAACGGGAATTTCGAGGAATGGAGTAAGCCGGAAAAAGAACCCGACCATTGGCATTTTTATAAAGACGGGAAAGACAGTGTCGCCCTCAAGATCACGGGCTCCCAAGCCCGTTCCGGACAAGCGGCCTACCTACAAGGTAAAACTTACCTGTACCAAGATGTAGAAATTAAAGCCGGCAAACGCTACGAGATAAAAATGCACGTGAATGCCCCTTCTCCCTCTTTTCCGTGGAAATATTACTGTTACTGGCGTAAAACCAAAAGCACAGCACTCCCGGCAGAACACAATAAACCCATACAAGCCCAAAGTTACCTGAAACAAACGAACGGCTGGATCAACGTGTTCAACGGCAAATCATTCACCGCTCCGGAAGGAGCTAAACTTTTACGGGTAGAAATCCGTACCTATGGCAAAAAGATCACCCCCGAAGAGGGAATATATATTGATGATTTCAGTGTAGAACTCGTGGAATGAAACTCATTCTCAACACAAAATCGCTGAATTCCTTTTTTGTTTTAAGTAGAAAAACTAAATTCGCGTTTCAAATTGTTATATAAATAAGATTCACATCATATGGGAAGAGCGTTCGAATACCGTAAAGCACGGAAGCTAAAGAGATGGGGCAATATGGCCCGTACGTTTACCAGAATAGGAAAAGAAATTGATATTGCCGTAAAAGCCGGCGGTCCGGACCCAGCAAACAACACGCGTTTACGTATACTTATCCAAAACGCCAAGGCTGAAAATATGCCGAAGGAGAACGTCGAAAGAGCTATCAAACGCGCCGTTTCAAAAGATACTTCTGATTACAAGGAGATCGTTTACGAGGGATACGGTCCTTTCGGTATCGCCATCGTGGTAGAAACCGCAACAGACAATAACACCCGTACCGTTGCTAACGTACGTCATTGCTTCAATAAATACGGCGGTTCCTTAGGAACAACCGGTAGCCTCGATTTCTTGTTCGATCGGAAATGTGTGTTCAAAATTACCCGCCCGGAGAACTTTGACCTAGAAGAATTTGAATTGGAAATGATTGACTACGGTGCCGACGAAATCTTCGAGGACGAAGAAAATCACGTGATCATCTACGGTTCATTCGAAGCATTCGGGGCTATTCAAAAATATTTGGAAGATAACCACTACGAAATGGTCAGCGGAGAATTCGAACGTATCCCTCTTGATACAAAAGAATTAACCGACGAACAAAGAGAAACCGTGGACAAATTGCTGGAGAAATTAGAAGAAGATGATGATGTAACTAACGTTTATCACAACATTAAAGAATAATTTTCTTGCAGATTAAAAAATATTGTTGCATATTTGCACCCGCAAAACGGTTAAAAGCCCTTGCAACAAGGAAGACTTCGTAGCTCA
Source organism: Butyricimonas sp. BSD2780061689_150309_C8 (assembly GCF_015560935.1). NCBI lineage: Bacteria > Pseudomonadati > Bacteroidota > Bacteroidia > Bacteroidales > Odoribacteraceae > Butyricimonas > Butyricimonas sp. BSD2780061689_150309_C8. The sequence goes on along the minus strand of NZ_JADMSV010000001.1, from coordinate 593,166 downwards.
GCTGGTAGAGCAATTGACTCTTAATCAATGGGCCGTGGGTTCGAGTCCCACCGAGGTCACCGAAGATGAGCCACCTATGAAAGTAGGTGGTTTTCTTTTTCCTCATCCTTTTCATCAATCGTTTTCAAATCTTTAGCATTCAACGGGGAGACGATATTTCTGCCTGTTTGGGCTTCAATTTCTTTTCGGGTATTACCCGCGATTTGTCCTCCTTGTTGAGCTATGTGCTGGCTCTCCTTGAATGTTACAGGTTGTCTTTCCTTTGAAATCTCCGTGGTCGTGGCCTCTGCCAACATATTCAGAACCAATTCAAGGTTTGTCATATTGTCTCGCAAACTCTCGGTCTTCAAACCCTTATATTGTTTATATTCCCTCGTGGTCATTCCTGCCCATCCCTGGGTAATGATGTCAGTTAAAGTGGCATACTCTTGCCCTTGTTTAACTCCCCTGCGATCCCATTCGTCGGTGAGTTCCTTGCACACCTCAATGCTTTTCAAACGCTGATTTATCCAACCGACAGAATAACCTTTACGATGATAATATTCCATCAACCGTTCAATCCCTTTTTCCGGATCATCCACTTCTTCCAGCCGCTCCCGTGCAATTTCTGCCAGCCACAATTTAAACGGCTCAGCTTTGGGAGAAGGTATGGATTGTATTAAACGAAAAAGTTACTCGACATCGGCCACATCTGTCTTGTAAAATTTTCCATCAGAAGATTGCATTTTCAGTTGTCCGAAAAAATCGGACAACTGACTTCCCTCCTTTTTTAGCTTACGCCTAAGGTCGCCCCAATATTTCCGAGGACGTTCATTCCCTGTTAAAACTTGGATAACGTTAATAATTGATATATACTGGATTCCAGATTCACATTAAAAAAAGTAAAATAGAATTTTAACAACGATTCAGTAAGACTTTTGACAAAATATCCTACATTTGTAAACCAAGAAGTCTGATGTAAGATGTCGGAAGAAGAAGAAAAAAATATATGGGCTGGGTTGAGAAGAAGAGAAAAACAGGTGTTGACTTTTCTTTTCAATAATTACTACGAGAAGTTGTACTTTTTCGCAAAAAAGTATATCTATGATGCGAATAAAGCACACGATATCGTTCAAGACGTGTTCGTTAGACTGTGGGAGAATGCTGACAAATTAATGATACACACCACCATTCATAGTTATCTTTTTACATCCATCCGGAACGCTTGTCTCAATTATCTACGTGATCTCAAAATCGAGGACTGCAATAATCGGAAGTATGCAGAAGCCTATATCGAATCCCACAACATCGATATGGTGGAGGACGAGGAAATGCTGGAAAAAATCCGGTCAATATTGAAAGAGTTACCCGACAAATGTCGGGAAATTTGCCTTCTGCGATTCGTAGACGGCTATAAATACGCAGAAATTGCCAAACAACTGAACATCAGCGAAAATACGGTTAAAGTCCAATTGCATCGGGGAGTGGAACGGGTTAAGCAAGCCTTCTCCGACCGGGAAGGAATGCTCGTGTGGTTGACATTATGGCAAATATTTGGCGACTAATCCCTTTGAACGAGACATAAAGTTCAAAATATTGTTTGTAAAAAATTCTCAGGCAAAAACGATTATAAATCAAGCATTTAAAAAAAATAATTTAAAAAAATGGGGAAACGTGTAAACATTTTGAGGGAGGAGTGTGTCTTAGACGAAAATATAGAAAGAAATGACTATACAAAAAACAAAAGATAACATCGATTGGGAAATCATCTCGCGAAGTTTTCGGGAGACACTTTCACCGGAAGAAGACAAAAAACTTCGGGAATGGCTGGAAGCATCACCGAGACATCGGGAATTTTACCAGCGGGCTTTAGAGGATGATCCGATGGATGTGATAGAGGGACTTTCCGTCGAATCGCTCGCCAAGGATCTAGAACAAATTAATCGCCGCATAGAAGTAAACCAACAAACTTCTAAAAGACAGAGATGGATTCGATATATAGGTTGGGCTGCAACTATTCTGCTTCCCGTGTTTGCTTGCATTTTGTTTATAGGCAAACAAACGGAGAACAACACGCCTAAACTTCCGGAAACCTCCATGGTGAAAAATGAGATACAGTTACGGTTGTCCGACGGTCAGGTTGTTAACCTCTCTTCTCAAGAGCAATTCGATCTGCAGCAGAATGGAACAAACATCCAAAAGGAAAAAGGAAGCATCGCCTACCGGGCTGATTCTGCAATGACAGTCGAAACCATTCAATACAACGAATTAAGCGTGCCAGTGACGGGCGAATATCATATTACATTGGCGGACGGCTCAAAATTGTGGGTCAACTCCAACACCCGGGTAAAATATCCGGTACCTTTCCCAAAAGACAAGCGGGAAATAGAGGTGGACGGAGAAGTTTACTTAGAGGTGAAGAAAGACGGACGGCCCTTCTCCGTGCGTACGAAGGCAGGTATAGTGCGAGTACTGGGAACCTCGTTCGGAGTGCGCACCTATGGTGAGGAAGTATTAACGACGTTGGTCGCCGGTAGTGTCCGATTCACGAACAAAGCAGGTCACCAGGTAGAGCTGACTCCGGGAGAGCAAGCCATAGCCACAATAGACATCGTGGATAAACGTAGCGTGCAAGTAGAGGAGTACGTGGGTTGGAAAGACGGTTGGTACATTTTTCACGAACAACGCTTAGAGGAAGTGATGAACACGTTAGCCTATTGGTATGGCACGCACGTGTTTTGGCGCAACGAGCAGATAAAGGACATTCGCTTCACGGGCAACTTGCGGAGATATAATAGTATTGATACTTTCTTGCAAGTGCTTACCGCCTCAGAGGATGTGCATTACGAGATAAATGAAAAAACAATTATTTTATACTAAACAGATTTATACTAAACAAAAAAGAGGAAACGAATGACAAATTTCTCAGGTCTGACATTCGCACCCCTCTTCACGTAATTATTAAAACGTTTTACAAAGCTATGAAAAAAAGCCGACGATTGAAATCGTGTGCCTCTATTTTAACAAAAAAAGTAAGGCTGATCATGAAACTAACTGTTATTCTACTGGTTGCCTTCCAGATGAGCGTGTATGCCTCGGCATTCTCTCAAACCAAGGTGTCGCTGAACTTGAAAGATGCAACGATTGAAGAATTCATCTCTATGATGAAAGTACAAACAGAGACGCAATTCCTGTACAATGCCTCTTTAATGCAAAGTACGAAACGAGTTGACGTGGAAGCAACCCAGGAGGATTTGTTCTCCGTGCTGGATCGGGTGTTACCCATGTTCCACATGACTTACGACCTCGTAAACGACGTGGTGGTACTAAAAAAACTACCGCAAACGCAGACGAATGAGCGCTGGGTGGTCTCCGGTAAGGTCATCGACACGAAAGGGAATCCGTTACCGGGCGTGACGATCCGGTTGAAAGGAACGACGGTCGGTACCGCTTCTAATGTAGCCGGAACTTTCTCTCTAAATGTTCCCCACGTCAAGGACACCTTGATCGTGAGCTTCATCGGAATGAAGATGAAAGAGGTAAGTATCGAGAAAGGAAAGAAAGAACAATATGAAATCGTACTGGCAGAGGAGACAGAAGCCTTGGAGGAGGTACAAGTCATCTCCACCGGCTATCAAGACATTGACCGCCGGCGCCTGACAAGCTCGGTGACCTCCGTCAAAATAGACGACATCAACGTGGCGGGTATCACGAGTGTGGACAAATTACTGGAAGGCCGCATTCCCGGTATGTTGTTTATGCAAAACTCCGGGCAAGCGGGAGCCGCACCCAAATTACGGGTCCGGGGAACTTCCACTATCTTGGGTAACCAAGAACCGCTATGGGTATTGGACGGCGTGGTACTGACCGACCCAGTGAACGTGGATCCGGCCGAAATGAACAGTTTGGACTTCGTCAACTTATTGGGAAACGCCATTTCCGGTTTGAATCCTGACGACATCGAGCAGATCGACGTGTTGAAAGATGCCGCCGCCACGGCCATTTACGGAACCCGGGCCGCCAACGGGGTAATCGTCATCACCACCAAGAAAGGAAAAGAGGGACCTCCTACCGTGAGCTATTCCGTTTCCGGAACATTCAACCGGCGTCCCTACTACGGTGACCGGGAAATCTACCTGATGAACTCGCAGGAACGCGTGAACGTGTCGCGGGAGATGTTCGAACGGGGCATGGAATTCACCAAGGTAACCAATTGGGTTGGTTACGAGGCCGCTTACCTCGACTATAAAGCGGGGAAACTTAGTTTCAACGACTTCCAGCAGAAAGCCAACTACTACGAGCGGGTGAACACGGATTGGTTCGACCTACTCTGCCATAACTCCATCTCGAACAAACACACGCTAAGCCTGACGGGCGGTTCGCAAAATATGAGATATTACGCCTCCATCGGGTATAGCGACGATCAGGGAGTATTGCGCAAGGAGAAGAGTCAAGTGTACTCGAGCATGTTAAAACTGAACGGGAACTTCAAGAAGATACAATTCCAATTCAGCATCAACGCTAGCGTGAACGACCGCCGTTATACGCCCCAGATCAATGGTAAATCCCTCACGCAATATGCTTACGACATGAGCCGCGCCATCCCTGCTTTCAACGAAGACGGTAGCCGCTGGTTCTACAAAATGGGTAGCTCGAAAGACCAATCCTACGATTTCAACGTGTTGAACGAGATCGAGAATACCTACCAGACGCAACGGACCAGCAATATCATTTTCTCCGGAAACTTGAAATATCGGTTGTTGCCCATGTTGAATATCGAGGGAACAGCCTCCTACACCATAGGCAACACGCATCAAGAGGTCGTGTACGAGGAAGACTCTTGGTACATACTCAAATTGCGGGGCAATTCTGATGGAGTGAGCTTGTGTCCAGTAGGCGGCGAATTACAGACCATGGAGAGTCGTAACAATAACTGGATGATCCGCTTGCAACTAAATTACAATCAACTTTTTCAGGACAAACACCTCCTAAATGTTTCTTTGGGAGGTGAGGTTTCCTCCAAGGAGAGCTTGAGCCAAAAGACCACCGCCCGAGGCTATTATCCCGACCGAGGGAAAAGTTTTGGCACGATCTCTGCGACTGATTTGTACAAAACTTATGGCAGTTATCGAGGCTGGTTGGCTTCAAATAAACCGACGATCGGGGAGACGCTCACCAATATGGCCTCAGCTTACCTGACCGTGAGCTATACCTACGACAATCGTTACACCTTCAACTTCAACACCCGTATGGACGGTAGTAACCAGTTCGGTAGCCGGGCAAACGAGAAATTATTACCCATCTGGTCCGTGTCCGGACGGTGGGACATCAAAAAAGACCTCTTGGAGAACAGCGACTTTGTTAATTCGTTAGCATTAAAACTCTCCTACGGACATCAAGGAAACATGTTGGACAACCAAACTTCCAAGATGATCATCAAAAAGGGAGACTTGAACCCCTGGTACAAAGAATTCTCTTCTACCATCGAATACTTCCCCAACCCGGATTTGAAATGGGAGTTAACCAGTTCCTACAATGCCGAATTGGAATTCCAATTGTGGAAAGGTAAAATCGGGGGAACCATCGGCTATTACTACAAGCACACGAAAGATGCTTTCTTCAGGGATGTCGTGTCGGAAATCAACGGGGTGACCAGTTACGTCATCAACCGGGGAGAGCTGTCGAACCAAGGCTTGGAGCTTTCATTGAACATCACCCCCATCAACCAGAAAGTGGACGCCTCCGGAAAACGCGGTTTCGTGTGGCGATTTGACCCGCAGTTGGGACAGGTGGTGAACAACCTGATTACCAAAGCTATCGACAACCGGGACAACAGTTTGACGAAGAAATATACCTATAACGATTACCTAAATGGCTCGGTGGAACTAAAAAATAAACCGCTAAACACCTTTTACTCCTACCGTTTCAAGGGATTGAGCGCCACGGACGGAACTCCCATCTTCTACGGCACGGAAGAAGAAAACAAGGATGAATTGTATGAGAAATACCGTAACATGAGCGACGAAGAGGTGTGGAAGGCCGTTCTCGTGGAATCCGGAACCCGGGTACCTACCCTGCAAGGAGGTGTTTCCAATTATTTTGGCTGGAGACAATTCGGTCTCTCGATGAACTTCACCTATAGCTTCGGGAACAAAGTACGAATGTTGAAAATGTGCGATGCAAACAACATCACCCCTTACCCGGAACGCAACATGCGGAAAGAATTCGTCCATCGCTGGCAAAAGCCGGGAGACGAGCAAAGAACCAACATTCCCGGTCTGAAACCCTCGGACAAGATCAACACTCCCTGGTGGGTACAATCTGCGTATACCAGTAGCGGGGATATGACCGCATTCGCCGGCAACGACATCTACGCCATGTACGATCTATCTGACATACGCGTGGTGAAAGGAGATTACCTGAAGCTGCAATCTCTCTCGTTCCGCTACAACGTGCATGACAAATTCTGCAAGAAAATCGGAATCAAATCCGCCTATCTCAGCCTTTCGGCTACAAACTTGTTCACTATCACGAACAAGAAATTAAAGGGGCAGGATGTGACACAATCCGGTAACTCGCCGACCATCAACATGTCCCTGCGGCCGAACTATTCGTTCCAATTAAATGTAACTTTCTAAAATGCGACACATGAAAAAAGAGATTTTATATATCGGACTACTTTGCGGGTTCCTGCTCGGATTTTCAGCTTGCGGCGATTTCCTAGAAGAACATTCTCAGAATATGGCCTATGTGAAGAGCGTGACCGACCTCGACGAGATCCTAATTGGCGAGGGATACTGGCCCAGTAACGTAAATATGTATTTGGACACGACCTATGATGATGTAATCACCGGTTGGGGGCAAGTCACTGCCAACATGAAAAATTTTTTCCCTTACATCCACCTCATGGATGACGATGTGAGCGAATACCTCTACGGGAACGGGGGAGGAAACTCGGAGAAAAATTATCCCCGTCTCAAGGCCGCCCACGTCCACCATTGGCAAGCAGATCCGTTCTTGAATGCCGAAAACGTGGAGATCAAGGACGAGAATTGGAGTGCCGTTTGGAGACGTATCGCCGCCATGAACTCCGTCATCTACCAGCTTGGCCTTGTACGCGAGCAGGGCGATAACCCGCAAACTTGTAACCGGGTGGAGGGGGAGGCCCGCTTCCTACGTGCCCAGTACTATTTCTTCTTGGCCAATCTCTATGGTCGTCCCTATTGCAAGGCGACAGCAGAGACAGATCCGTGCATACCCCTAAAGACCTCGGAAGATATCTACATGGATTATTTTTCCCGGGCCACCTCTTCTGCCGTGTACGGACAGATGGTTGAGGATCTGCAACGGGCCACCGTGTTGTTGCGGGGGACAGAGCAAACTACCAAGTACCGCACAAACCAAACAGCGGCCTTTATCTTACTGAGCCGGGTACACCTGTTCATGGAAAATTACGAGGCTGCCATCGCTTGCGCCGACAGCGCACTCGCCAACCGGGAATATAAACTACGGGATTTGAACGAGTACACGGGCGGAAGTGCCGTGTACGTGAACTCGCCGGAAGTCGTTTTCACCCATTCGCAGAACATGATGGCCGTCTTACATGGCCCGGTATACGCACGTGGCAAATACGCATCCAGTTTCACCTCATCGGACGACCTCATCAGAAGTTTCGACGGGAAAGACCTACGACTGAAAGCGTTCTTCATGCAACGTTCTGCATTGGGAGATGGTTACCGCTGCGTGAAAACCCGCCTTATCGACGAAGGTGTATCAGATATTCTCGCCATACGGATACCAGAAGCCTACTTGAACAAGGCGGAAGCGCAAGCCCTATTAGGCCTAGATGCGGAGGCGATCAACACCGTCAATGAACTGCGAAGCAAGCGATTTGCCACGGAGAATTTAAGCACCATCACGGAAAACGGGGAGGCATTGGTAAACTTCATCCGGGATGAACGCCGTCGGGAGCTTTGCTACGAAGGTCACCGCTGGTTCGACCTGCGTCGCTACGCCGTGAACAGTGTCCATCCGTTCGAGAAAGAGATCCGTCACGTTTCCTATGCTTACACGGAGGGTAGTAACGAGGTGTATGCGGCAGGTACCTACGTGCTGAAACCTTACTCACAGGACATGGCAGCCTACATCCTGCCCATCCCGAAGTACGCCATTGAATATAACGAAGGTCTGCTGACCAACGAGATTCGTCCCGAGAGAGAAATGATTGTAGAATAATTAAACAAGCGTGAACATGAAAAAGATATATCTACTCTTAAGTCTCGCCGCCCTCCTGTTCGGGGCGTGCGGGGAGAACGATAACGACTTCACCCCCTCTAACGGGGAACGGAATTGGCTGATCGTGGAGGACAACCCCAATGACCCGATCGACCACCAACGTTATCTGATTTTCCAGGAGACAGGTATCCCGATTTATTACAACGACACCATCGGGAGCGAGGAGCGTTACTCCTATGCTACCGGGGATCCGTACACCTATTACGAGGTATTACAGGTGTTCTACTCTCCGGGTAACTCGACTCCCGGCAAGCAATCCGCCCGTTATGTCTTGCCCGCTGACCGGGAAAAGGTTAAACCGGTATTGGATTTCCTCGAAACAGAGATACTACCCAAGTTGTCAAAAGACATTTACGTACCAAGCATTCTGTTAGTGGACACGTTAGTCACTCCCACGGGAGATGACCTCGCTTACAAAGGAACAAACACGGTAGTATTAAGCAAGGTTTGTGATTTCGCAGACATGGACGAAACGACACTCAAAACCTACAAGGGTACTTTCCTTGCCACTTTAGTCTCGAACACCCTTGCAGAATTTGAGGAGGAGTGGTTGGAGGAGAACTTCTACGCCTTGACCTACAGCGCCAATCCAAATTATATCAACAAACTATACTCTACCTCAACCAGCGGTAGCGGTAGAGTTCCACTTTATCAAGCATGTGCCGGATTAGCAGAACAAAGTGCGGCTATTTTAGGTTTTGTCTGGCTTCAAAATAATGATAGCTCACCCAAGTATGTACCGACTAAAGCTCAAGACGTATTGCACTTCTGTATCGAGATTTTCGCTTACACAGAGGCAGAATTCATGAGTTTGCATGAAGGGGAAAATCTGGTATTGAAAAAATACCGGGTGATGCGCAATAAATTGGAAGAATACGGATTCACATTCGAATAGAACTCGTTAATCAATTAAATAAATGAAGAGTGGGACGGACTTACAAGTCTGTTCCTCCCCTTCTATTGCCAAGACAAATAAGAAACAACTGTATTTTGTATGTATAAAAATCAATGTATGAAAAAGACAAATTTTAGCATGAAATTCTTAGCCTTGTTGCTATGTTTCTTTGTGGTAGGACAAGTAGATGCTGCCGACCGGAAGAAAAAGAAAGACAAGAAAAAAGCCCAAACAGAAACCGTAGTAACAGACAGCACCAAACAGAAGTCCAAGGGGATTCCTGTCTTGAAAGACTTTCTGAAACCGAATGCCAAGAAATATTTCGGTATGATGAACATCTACGAGCAAGGAGACCGCTACTACATGGAAGTACCCGACAACTTGCTGGAGCGAGACATTTTGGTCTTCATCTCCCTCATCCGCGGCTCCGCCCAAGAGAAAAGAAGTTCCCGGGACATGTACGGTTTCGGTGGCGATGCCCTCTACAACAAGGTTATCCGTTTCGCTAAAGGACCGAAAGACAAAATCTTTTTACAGGAACCAATCTTCGGTACGGTATTACCGGACTCCACCTCCGAAATGTACGGGGCCATTCAGGCGGCCAACATGATGCCCATCGCAGCGGGGTTCGACATCAAAGCCAAAACGGACAGCAGTGCGGTCATCGACATCACGGATATGTACAAGTCCGACCATACTTACTTCTCGCTGAAAGGAGCCTCCAGTTCATTAAATCTCGGAGCCTATCAAGCAGACAAATCTTACCCAACCACAGTGAGCGCTTACGCTAACAACGTCATCTTCCGTTCCGTGCGGACGTACGCTCCGGGAAAGCCCGCCAGCAAACAGGCTCCGGCCCCGAAGAACCCGACGACTTGGGAAATGGCCGCCTCCTGGTACCTGTTGCCGGAAAAACCGATGCAACCACGCTATTACGACAGCCGCGTGGGCTACTTCGCTTACGGTCAATCGGACTATACGCGTGACCCCTATAAAGTAGAATCAAGTGCCATGGTAAGTCGTTGGCGGTTGGAACCGAAACCGGAAGACGTGGAGAAATACCAACGAGGAGAGTTGGTGGAACCGGTGAAACCTATCGTGTTTTACATCGACCGGAACACCCCGGAATACTTGCAACGTTACGTCATCGCTGCCGTGAACGCTTGGCAACCCATATTCGAGAAAGCCGGATTCAAAAACGCCATCATCGGTAAATTGATGCCCACACCCGAGGAGGATTCCACCTTCTCCATCGAGGACGCCCGCTATTCAATTATCTCCTACAAAGCCTCCCCGATGCCTAACGCCTACGGCCCGCACGTGGCTGATCCCCGTTCCGGCGAGATCATCTGCTCTCACGTGGGATTGTTCCACAACGTGTTGAGTATCGCCCAGTCCTGGTACTTCACCCAGACGGCTGCCGCAAACCCACTCGCCCGCAAGTTCCCGTACAGCAAGGAATTAATGGGGGAATTAGTACAATACATCGTGACTCACGAGATCGGCCATACCTTGGGATTGCGACATAACTTCGCCAGCAGCTGGACCTATTCGCTGAAAGACATCCGTAACCGCGACTACGTGAGAGAACACGGTCACGGTCCTTCTATCATGGACTACATGCGTTTTAACTATGCCGCCCAACCAGAGGATAACATCGCCCCGGAGGATATGATCCCGCGCATTGGGGAGTATGACATCTTCGCCATCGAATGGGGGTATCGTTACTTGCCTCAATTCAAGAGCGCTTACGAGGAACAAAAATATTTGCAAAACTGGGTAACCGAACAACGGAAAGCCAACCCGCACGTATTCTTCGGAACAGAAACCGACCAACGGGATCCCCGTTTCCAAGCCGAGGATCTGAGCGATAACTCAATTGCCGCCAATACATTGGGCATGAAGAACCTAGAAGTAATCATGGACAGTATCATCACGTGGACAGCCGTAGCCGACGACGAGAACTACTCCCTACTGAAGGGCATGTACAACGCCGTGACCAACCAACACCTGATGTACGTGGTACACGCCATGAAATATATCGGAGGACGTTACAGCAATGCCGCCCTGCGTTCCGAAAACATGGATAACTACGAACCGGTGGAAAAGACTAAACAACAAGAGGCCATGACCTTCCTAAAGAAATACTTCTTCGCAGAACTACCCTGGTTATACAGCGGGAAAACAGCCGAAATCATAGGAACCTCGAATATCGAACGCTATCGCGAAAGAATCATGGCAAAATTCCTCGCCCAGTTGCAGACCTCACTACAACATCTCGCCAAAGACGAGGCCATTTTAGGAGAGAAAGCCTACACCTGCCAAAACTTGGTTGACAATTTGTACGATGCGGTATGGGGCAATTTGGCCAACTCCAAACCTCTGACCTCTTTCGAGCGGATGATGCAACGGGCATACGTGTTCAACATGTGCGTTATCGTGGAGAGCGGCCCCATGGAAGTGGTTCCCGAGCTGCTCGGTCTATACGCAGCACAAATGGACAAAATTGTAGCCAACGCCAAACAAAAGATGGTCCGGACGAACGATTTCATGACGAAGAATCACCTGCAAGGTATCATCCGTCAAATCGAGAATTGTCAAAAAGGTGGTAAAGAATAACACAATAGCGAATGATTAACATGAGAAATATGAACAGATTAATCGTCATTTTCGCCTGCCTGTTAGCCCTCGCGCCCATCAACTTATCGGCACAGGAGAAAACACAACCAGCAGCCGTCAAGAAAGCGCCCATGGCATACGAGGCTTTCTTCAAGAAAGACATGCAGAAATTCAACGGCACGTTCCCCATTTACCGTAACGGGGAGAAATACTACCTCGAGATTCCGGCATCGACCTTGGGACGGGACTTGCTCGTGAGCGGCAGCATCGTGCAAGGTGGAAACCACGGGATGGTGTCCTCGGTAACCAATTTACTGATCTTCCATTTAGGGAGAAACAACACGTTGGAGGTACACCAACAGATTTGCAGCGAACGGGCAAAGGGAGACTTGGCCAAAGCCATCGAAGCTGCTAACTTGAAACCGGTGGCTACATCTTTCCCGATAGTGGCATTCGGACAGAACAAAGGAGGCTACATCATCGACATCACCTCGGATGTCAACTCCTCCGGCAAACTGTTCTCGTTCCCGAACATGAAATCCGTGAACACACCCGCCGCCGACCGTTCCGGGGTGGACAGCGTTTACGTGATCAATAACGGGGTGAAATTTACCTCCCTACACGCACAAACGGACTTGATTCCGGGATTCATGCACATCCCGCCGAGAGACCAACACACGACCGCATTGATCGAATGGAGTTTGCAACTCTTGCCGGAACGTCATATCACGGCCAGAGAAAGCGACCCAAGAGTGGGCTACGCTACCATCTCGTATGCGGACTACGACCGTAATCCTTACGGAGTAAAGAGCGTGCGGGAGATTCAACGCTGGCACCTCGCCATCAAACCGGAAGACACGGAACGATATCGCCGGGGAGAACTGGTGGAACCGGCCAACCCGATTCGGGTTTATTTGGATCGAACGCTGAGTAGCGAGAGCGAACGCCGGGCCGTAATGCAAGCCGTAGCCGAATGGAACCGGTGCTTCGAAGCTGCCGGATTCAAGAACGCTTTGCAGGTACAAAACGGACAACCGGAAGTGACCGTAGCCTACCACCAGATCGTGTACTCCTATGCCATGGGAAAATCACAATTCTCACAAATTAGCGACTCCCGGACCGGAGAGATCTTCAGCGGGAACATCGTCCTTTCTCATAAAGAGTCGGAAGACAATCTTCCCGGCATACAACTCAGTATCGGGGGATACGAACCGGCCGTGCTGACAGATTCCATGCCCATCGTACGGGAAGAGTATATCCGTTATCAAGCCTCCAAACTAACAGGACAACTCTTAGGCTTACAGCCGAACTGGGCCGGTAGCGCCGCTTTCACGACCAAGCAATTGCGTGACGCCGCTTGGGCTCGGGAAAACGGTATCTCCGCCTCCGTGACAGACGGTTGCGTCGTAAACTTTGCCGCCCAACCGGGAGACGGCATCGCCTTGCGGGATCTGTTCTCGAAAGCCTCCATCTATGACCGCTGGGCCATCGAATGGGGATACCGCCAATACCCCGGCATGGACGCCTCCGCCGAGAAAAAAGCCTTGAACAACTTGGCCGCCCAAGCTAAAGACAACACCGCCCTCTATTTCGCCACGAAAGAACAGGCAGACTATCGCGTCAACGAGACGGATTTGGGACAAAACGTAGTGGAAACTGCAACATTGGGGCTGAAAAACATGGAACGATTGTCATCCCAATTATCCGATATTTTCTTGCAACGTATCGCCAAAGACGATACTCCTTGGACGGATTACATTCGGATTCTTTCCAGCTTCAACGGCCTATACATCTCCTATTTTGATATGCCTCTGAATTACATCGGAGGAATTTCCGTGGAACCGGTTCTTGCCGGATACAACGAGCAGGCCATTAGCTACCTGCCCAAACAAAAAGGAGAAGAAGTCATGGCATTTTTGAATCGCCAAGTGTTTCAAGGCGCACCGGCCTGGAGAACTACCCCCGTGGAGGTGGATATTATCGGGAATAGCGGTGAAACAAAAGGGACAGGCATCTTTATGAGTACATTCCGGAGCTTGATGAATCCCTCCCGATTGCACCAATTGGTGGTTGCCCAAGACAAAGCAAGCGGCCAAGCCTACACGATAAACGACCTTTTCAAAGCCTTGGAAAGTTACGTCTTTCTAAATTACAGTGCATCCCGCCCCCTTAGCCGCTACCAAGTACAGATGCAATACAATTTCGTACGGGAATTCGTATCTACTTTCTCCAAATTAAAGGCCAAAGAAGGAAGTGACGACTTGTCCTATTTCTTGGTGAATCAAGGGCAGCGCATGAAGGAGAAACTGGACTATTTGGGGAAGCACCATCAGCACACCTACAGCCGCACCTATTATAGAGGATTGAGCGTTTACCTGACTCGTGCCATGAAGAGCGGCAAATTGTCCGGAATGTTTGAAGATGCAAAAAAATAATACGTAAAGTCATGAGATATTCATTATTCGCATTATTATTGCTTTTAGCCACCGCCTGCACCCGGGAGACACAGACCACGATTCGCTTCAATGTGCAGGATCCCGACGATACCCCACCCCGGGTCATCGTCGGGTGGAACAATGACAAAGTGTCTATTGACCCCACAACCGGGGAAGGAGTAAAGACCATGGATTTGCAGGCGCCCACTTACGCCCTGATAGAGGTGCGCAAGCATGACCGACGACTCTGTTTCCTTGAACCGGGGAAAGATCTGACTCTCGCTTACAGCCAGAAGAAAGGGGAAAAACAAGTAACGTACGGAGGGGTATTGGCAAAAGAAACCGAATTCATCAATCAAGGAAACTATGCCACGACTCCAATCAGTTACAAAGACACGGATGTCAAAAAGGCCGCCCAAAAAGCGGACTCCGTATTGGCGCTGAACCTACGGAAGGTGGAAACGATCCCCTTCTCGAAAACCTTCAAAGAGTGGGAAGCCAAACGGCAGAAGGTGGAAACTTTTGCAGCCCTGCTACGGTTCCCAGTGTATTCACTGATGCGGGACTCCAATGTCACGGAACGTAATGCCTACTTGAAGGTGCTACGCGACCATTTGGCTCCCGATTCTACCTACCTTTCCATTCCCGCTTACCGGGAGGCATTGGAACAGTACGTGCGCCGATTAGTCAGTTTCAAGAAAGTGAAAGAAGATGCCCAGACAGAGACTCGTTTGAAATGCATTTTCGAAAACATCACTGAACCCTCTGCCGTGGCTTTCACCGTTGACCAAACTTTGTTCCACATGATCGGTAACGAGAAGTACGAGAAGATATACCGGCAATACGTGAAAGATCCGGCACGACTTGCTCTTTACAACGAGGCCTGCAAGAAGATGGATCGCATCGCTCCCGGACAACCCTGTCCCGATTTCAGTTTTCAGGATAACCACGGGAAAACAGTATCCTTGGCCGACCTGAAAGGGAAATTCGTCTATATCGATATGTGGGCTACCTGGTGCGGCCCCTGCAAAGGGGAGATGCCCAGCCTGTTGAAATTGGAAGAGGAATTCGCCGGAAAGGATATTCTCTTCGTGAGTCTCTCCATTGATCGCAACAAGGACATCGACCTATGGAAGAAAACCATCAAGGAGATGGGATTGGGGGGTATTCAACTCCATCTCGGTGAAAATTGGGATTGGCTAAAAATCTTCATGCCCTCCTCCATGAGCGTACCCCGATTCGTGCTACTTGACCGAGAAGGTAAGATCATTAACGCTAGCATGAGTCGTCCTTCAGACAAAGCGACAGCCGAAAGATTTAAACAATTGTTGAACTTATAAACATCGACATGATAAAACACATCATATTAAACTTGATTTTGTGCTGTAGCCTGGTATTCCCGGCTATGGCACAAGAAAACGGAGAAGGCATCCGCTTCTTCGAGGGGACCTGGGAAGAGGCATTGCAAAAAGCCAAGGAAGAGAACAAACTCATCTTCATGGACTGCTATTCCACCTGGTGCGGCCCCTGCGCCCAAATGGTCAGGAAGATTTTCCCGATAAAAGAGGTGGGAGACTTCTACAACAAGAACTTTATCTGCCTGAAACGGAACATGGAAAAGGAAGAAGGAAATGGTATCGCCCTGCAAAAACGGTATGACGTGGTCGGCTACCCGACCTACCTTTTCATCACGGGTGAAGGCTACCTGACGTGGCAAGATGCGGGTTTCATGGAGGCCGATAAATTCATCGCACTCGGCCGTAAAGCCATCTCCATGATCGGTAAAGGAGACGAGGAACGTTTCGCCAAAGGCGAACGGGATGAAGCTTTCGTGAAAGGTTACGTGCAAGAAAGCCTACGTATGCACCAAGCCGACAAGGTGGAAGCCATCTTGAACCAACTCTACGAGGAAGAGGGTATCAAGCTATTAAAAGACCCGGATTACTGGCAGGCTTTCGACTGTTGTGCCGCCGACATCGATGCCCCGCTCTCGTTGGCATTCATCAAAAACTACAAAAAAATGTGCAAGACCGTCGGAAAATTTGCCACGGATCAGAAAGTACGGAATCTTTATGCCAGCATCGCAAAGGTCATATCGCTGAATGACAAGTCAAAAGATTACAGAGAACAAGAGAATCTCGCCAAGAAAGAAGCATACTTCAAGACCATGGAAACACGCAAAGTGCCATATTACAAGGAGTTAAAACAGGAAATCAATTTCATCCAACTCCTGCGCAAGGGACAGTTGGTAGAAGCCTACGCCCTCGGCGAGAAGGCATTAGCCAACGCCGACGCCCGCATGTTGGGCAACTGGGCTGCCTTGGGAGAACGTATGATTAAAGGACAAGAATTCCGTACCAAAATGGCCGCATGGGCCAAACGGGCTTTAGATCTCGGTGTGGACGAGAGTATGACAGAAGAGGTAAAAAGCGTACAGCACGACTTGGAGACCTCAGCGAATCCCGTGCGCGGCGGCAAACACTCCGCCCCCCGCAAAAGTCTCCCCATGCGGGGTTACCTATCTGAATAAACCGTTTATCCCTATCCCTAAAAGAAAATCGACATGAAAATATGGCTATACGGTTGGGTATTTTCGTTGTCCCTGTGGTGTACCGGCGCCATGGGGCAACAAAAGCCCAATTACAAGGTCGCCGAACAATTCCTGCCTTCCGTGGCGGGCAAATTTATCTACTCGAAAGATATCAAAGCGAACTACGTTCCAAACAGCGACTGCTTCTGGTTCTCTCACAAAACGAGCCAAGGCACAGCCTACTACTGGGTTGATCCTCGTAAAAAGGAGCAACGTCCATTATTCGATAACGCCCGCATGGCGGAGCAAATCAATGCCCTCACGCATAAAATCTGCGATGCAAAAAACATTAATATCACCCCGAACTTCGGAGAAGACAAGAGATACTTCACCTTCTTTGTCAACAACGTCCAACTCCGTTACGACATGAAAACCGGAGTGTGCAGCGAAGTACTGAAGGCGCAGCCCGATACGACTCGAAAGCAAAAAACGCCGCTACCGTCGAAACCACACAATCCTCTCGCCATGCAATACTCCATCTCGACAGACCGGGCATACACGGCTTTTTGCCGGGGACATAACCTTTACATTCGGAAAGGTGACGAGGCTGACTCCCTTGCCCGTCCCGTGACCACGGACGGCGAAACGTATTATTCATACTCTTTCAATGAAGTCGTGGAAGGCGACCGACTCATCGCCACCAGAGCCAGTTGGCTGAAAGACTCCCATCGGCTCTTTATCATCCGCGAAGACAACCGAGGCATCGGTGATTTACCGGTTGTTGCCTCCACCGGCAGCGGTCGCCCCCGTTTAGTGCATTCTATCGGCGGTAGCGGCAGATATCCCATGCCGGGTGACAAGAAGGTGACTCAATACGAACTTTCCCTGATCGACGCGGAAACAGGAACATTAACCCGGGTTCCCATCGAAAAATGGAAAGACCAAAGCTTAAAACTACTCAAAGTCAGTCAAGACGGTCACTACCTTTACCTGCAACGTACCCGCCGCACCCGTGACGAACTAGACATCTGTCGGGTGGACACGGAAACGGGTGAGGTGAAGGTCATCCTCAACGAGGTATGCAAACCCTATTTCAGCGACCGTCTGCAAGACATTCACTTCATCAATGACGACCGGGAATTCATCTGGTGGTCGGAACGCACGGGTTGGGGACATTTCTACCTCTATTCCGCGGAAGGCCAGTTAAAAGGTTCCGTTACCGCAGGCGACTGGCTAGCGGAAAAAATCGTCCGCATCGATACTGCCCGTCGGGAAGTTTATCTCATTGGTCACGGACGGGAAAAGGAAATGAATCCTTACTATGCCTGTCTATACAAGGCAGAATTAGACGGGAACGGTTCCGTACAATTGCTCACCCCCGAAGATGCCAATCATAACGTGACATTCAGCCCTTCCGGTGAATATTTCACGGACAATTTCTCCCGGGTGGACTTGGCACCGCGCTCCGTCCTCCGCAACCGAAATGGCAAATTAATTCGGACGCTGGCGGAAGCTGACCTTAGCACTCTGCTTGCCACGGGCTGGCGTATGCCGGAACGCTTCACGGTCAAGGCAGCTGATGGAGTAACGGATCTCTATGGCGTGATGTGGAAGCCTATTGACTTCGATTCGACCCGCCGTTATCCGGTTATTTCTTACGTTTATCCCGGCCCGCAAATGGAAGCCGTGGACATCAATTTTACCGTCACGGGCAATCATAACGCCTCGCTTGCTCAAGTGGGATTCATCGTGGTCAATTTTGGACACCGGGGTGGAAGTCCCTTGCGGGACAAAGCTTACCGTACTTACGGGTACGGTAACCTGAGGGAGTACCCTCTTGCCGACGACAAATACGGTATCGAACAATTGGCGAAACGGCATTCCTACATCGACCTCGAACGCGTAGGCATATTCGGGCATTCCGGCGGGGGATTCATGTCGGCATCGGCCATCTGCACCTATCCCGATTTCTACAAGGTGGCGGTAGCCTCTTCCGGTAATCACGACAGCAATATCTACAACCTACCCTGGGGAGAAACCTACCACGGCGTGACCCAAACCGTCAAAGGGAAAGATACCGTCTTTACTTGTAAGGTCCCTACCGTCGCGGAAATCGCTCATCGGCTGCGGGGACACCTGCTCCTCATCACTGGTGACGAGGACAACAATGTACATCCGGGACAAACGTTCCGGTTGGCCGGAGCGCTTATGGATGCGGGCAAGAACTTCGACATGTACGTCCTACCCGGACAAGGCCATGCCTACAAAGGGACAAAAGATCTATTCTGGCGACGTAAAATCTGGTTCTATTTCGCCAAACATTTATTAGGCGACGACCGGGTGGAAAATTACGAAATGGACTTTTATAAATACGAATAAGCATGAAAATAACTATTATACGAATTATTTTTCTCGTGTTTTGGACGGCTTTTCTGTCGGGATGTCAATCCCGGCAGGCCGCCTTGACTTTTAAGACTTACGCAACTAACGCCAACGAGGCCCGGCTGGAACTAAACGGGAACACATGGACCGTGCCTTACGACAGCCTCCAAGGAGCCGTATTCAAGTTACAGGATATAAACCCGGGCTACGCCCATCTACGCTTGGGGAACTTCCAAAAAATACTCTACATCGAACCGGGAACAGATCTCATCGTGACCTACCAGCGTCCCGGTAAGTCACGCACACGAACCAGCTTCGAAGGGAAAGGAGCCGCCGAGAATACCCACCTCGACACCCCCACCCAATTGGTCAGCTTACAACAAGACATGACCGGGGAAATGGTACAAAAACTTCTGCTGGACAGTGTACAAACCCGACAAGCCCGATTGGAGGCATCATCCCTCTCTCCCGCTTTCAAAGCACTCGAACGGGAGCGGCAGCGTTACCAAGTGATGCGTCAAGCATTCAAATACCAACATTGGACCACGGAAGATGTTCCTTTCATAGAGAAGCAAATCAAGGAACAACCCGAACTCCTACCCACCGAAGAATATAGCGCATTCCTCCGGGAAGCCCTCTCGTTCATCGCCTGGTTCCAAGTCTCGGAACGTACTTACTACCCCTTGGCTAAAGCGCAAATGGAATACCTCAATACCCATTTCCGCGATACAGCTATCGTTGACTTCCTGATGGAGTCCGTGTTGACCAACTACATGACATACCGGGGTGCCACGGACATTACACCCATGTTAGACATATTCAACCAGCGGGTAACTTCTCCCACTCTTCGCGAGAAGATTAAACGGGATTACGAAAAATACGCCCGTATCCTACGAGGCGCGTCCGTTCCCGATTTCACGTTCATCGACACGAAAGGCAAAGAGGTCAAATTGTCCTCGTTCAAAGGCAAGTACGTTTACATCGACTGCTGGGCAAGCTGGTGCGGCCCCTGCCGGGCCCAAATTCCCCATTTAAAGAAATTGGAGCATGACTATGCGGGAAAGGACATCGCCTTCGTAAGCATCTCCAGCGATGACAATCGGGACAAGTGGAAAAAAACCGTGGAGAAAGAACAACTGGGAGGCACACAACTCATCATCCAATGTGCTACCAACAATGAATTTGCCGACTACTTTATCATCACGGGTATCCCCCGTTTTCTCCTCTTGGACAAGGAAGGGAAAGTGTATGATGCGTACGCTCCCCGCCCCTCGGAACCAGCCATCCGACAATTATTCGATTCGTTGCCTTGACAAATAACAATGAAATAGCAAATTTCAATAACGGGACTGCAAAAAGTAAATTTACAGTCCCATTTATTTTTTAAAGGTTGTTTGTACATAATCTCCCAACGGGAAAACCTCAACATCAAGTCAGAACTAGGGGAAATCCCACGGAGAACCTAAGGAAATAATCCTCCTTGTTCGAAACTCATTCGAAACTTCTCCGTAGCTCAAACATTACGGAATGACTAAGCTCTGAGTAAGTATCGAATGATCTCTGAGGGAGTGAGATCATTTGGGTTAAATTACCGCTTTATTGGGGTTGGATTAGGGTAATGACACTAACAGTTCAAATATGGTCAAATAGATTATTTCGGACAACCTCTCATCCTTGATCCAATTTAAGAAAAATAAATATATTTGTTAATTAACATTCAATTACAAAATCAGCAATAGAATACATTCAGTAGTTATTTCTCTTCATTTCAATGCACTTACACCGGTGTCTCACTAGTAAGTTAACGATAAGTCTTCGATAAGTTACCGATAAGTCTTCGACACGAGCCATTGATTTATCCCCGATTTTTCCTTGATATACAGCCAAGATATTAGTGAGAGTACGGTGAGAGTACGGTGAAACTACAAAGAGAATCCCCATCAACCCTTTGGATTAATGCAAAATTCCCTTTCTCATACACCAATCAACACATCGCCTACCGGGTTAACACGTCGGCTTTCTCTTTATCGGGAGTTTCGGGAAAAGTTTCCTAAAACGTACTAAATAAGTCGTAACATTACTTCCCGCAACAATAATAGTCACGGCAAAAACGATCATCATGATCCCGCACCCCACTCTTACGGTTAAAGGCTCTCCGAAAACCGTCACCCCGAAAAATACGGCTGTTAAAGGCTCCAAAGCCCCTAAAATAGCGGTTGGAGTCGAACCGATATACTGGATGGCCTGAGTGGTACAAAGAAACGATATAGCAGTCGGGAACACGGCCAAGGCAACCAGATTACCCCACAGATACCACGTGTCAACCACGTGCAGACTGGCCCCGAAATCGACACGAACCAAAAACAGAGACAACCCGAAAACTAAAACATAGAATGTCAACTTTAGTGTCGCAATCTCTCGCAACAAGGGTCTATTCACAGCGACAATGTAAATGGCATATGACAAGGCCGAGGCGATAACGAGAATCACTCCCGTCAGACTCAACACCGAACCATCTTCACCTTTGTAAAGCAAGGCAATACCACCCAACGCCAACATGATACACAAAATTGTTTGTAACGTCAATTTCTCTTTAAAGAGAAAGGCCATGATTAAGGCTACCATGATCGGGTAAACGAACAACAAGGTCGATGCAATACCGGCTGCCATGTAATTATAACTCTGGAACAAGGTAAGTGACGAGAGTGCCACCAATAACCCCATGATAATTAACGGAAGGATTTCTTTTCGTTTCAATTTAAAATCTCTTCCCCGCAACTTAATCATCGCTCCCAACACCGGAATAGCAAACAAGTACCTGAAAAAAAGAACTGAATCCGGATTCATCCCCGCCTCGTACAGGGGAAGAGCAAACAAGGGATTCATCCCGTAAGTTGCTGCCGCAATGACCCCTAACACGTATCCTTTAGCTTTTACATTCATAATTATTAAACTCTCAAGATATTTAACCCGCCAAAGGTATTGCATTTATCGTGTTTATCGTATAACAATCGACCGAATTATTTTAATAACTTCTTCAGAGTGGCAAGAGCCATATACATATGTGACCTTACTGTATTCACCGAAACATTCAATTCATCGGCCACATCCACATACTTCCGTTTCCCCCAGTATACCTCCTTAAACACTTGACGGCTGGCTGGCGGCAATTTCTCAATAGCCACATAAATTTGTTTTAAATGCTGCACGTACAATAATTCTCCTTCTATATCAACTTCCGTGTCCGACAAATTGTTGTCAGGGATCCCATTTATCAGGCATCTAGTATCTCGTAAATAATTAAAAGCAAGATGCCGCACGGCAACATACAAATATTGAATATCCACATCTTTATCTTTTCCTTGATGCTTTTCCAATACTTTCAAAAACACATCTTGTACAATGTCTTCTGCAACGGACCTCATTCTCACGATCCGAAAAACATACAAAACAAGTTGTATGTAATAATTTTTAAAAAGATCTTCCACCTTCATATTCCAGCTCTTGATTTCAACAAATCGTCAAGTACCAGAACCTCATAAATCAAATTTTGGATCAAAATGCCGTCATCTTTACCGAGATACAAGAATTTCCTCATAATATCTAAGTATTTTCATTTCTCCCCAGTCTCAAAAAAGAATATTTATCAAAATAGAGAAGGCGCAAGACTGTTAACGTTATGCCATTGATAGGTTCTAGACAACCCTGCAGAACATAAGAAAACAGCTCACGCCCTTGGCTTTATATGCGTTTACACGTATACCCGACCAAAGGGAGAACATCCTTTCCTTATTCCTTCTGCATAAATTGTCTAGATTCATCAACGAGGAATAAGCTAAACGCTTCCCAAAATTATATCAGTCTCCACTAGAGACATTGCAAATATAAGAATTGTTTAACAAAGATGTACAAACATGAGCTGTAATTGCATAAAAATAGGCAATATTTGGCAAATTAATGCGGCATATTTCAATCCATTATAACTAGAAATACCATTATCGTTTTTCATTATTAGAAACAATGAAAAACGATAACAGCACTCAAAAAATCTCTCTCTCAACTAAAGTTCCGGAATTTTTTGAATCTTAGTCTGCAACGGAATTTTAAAGCCAATTAATTCCAGTCCCAAAATAACTCCTTTCCGTCCATCTTGAGTCATGAAGCCAATCCGGTCGTCAGGAGCAACATCAATCACATCCGTCGCGTTCGAAAAATCCAATTGACGGATTTCCTCATCCCCAATCCTCATCCACGGTAAATCGACTTTGATGAATTTCGTATTCAACATTGTCGTGTGGTCATAATCCAACAAAACGGCATTTATCATCCCATCAATCTGTTCCTGAGTTTTTGGACTACCGGGCGACATGAACCGAATTTTATAATTACTCGGACCATCTTGAAAACTAAACACGGCCACATCAATTGAATCTTTTTTCGACTGGTAGAACTCATCTGTATATGGCTTATGGCGAGTGGCGGAATAGAATCGCCCGCCCGTGGCTGTCAACGGGTGTCCTCCCACGATCATTTTCACGGAATTGTAAATGTAATTTCCAACCTTGGCCTGAGCTTTTACGGACGAACGCACACCTTTATCCGTGGTAAAGGTGAAACGCATACTGAGCGTGTCGCCTATCGTCACATCGGTCAACACGATCGGATAGTTAACAACAATACTCCGGACATCACGATTAAAATACCCATTCTCATCCACGCTGATCGTATCAACGATTTCATAACGAATTTTCCCACCCAAAGGCTGAAAATCATGACTTTTCTCTGTCAGTTCCACTCGTTTTATAATATCATTCGTTGTAGCCAACACCTTAAAGCTAATGGTGTCACCGGGATTCCCGATCGGCAGAGAGGTTGTTTCCAACAAGATCACGTTAATGTCGTCCGATTGTTCCAGCACGTCACTAATATTATCACAACTATAAACCAACAATCCCAATATAAATAACTTTATATATTTCATAGTCCCTGTTATTTAATAGATTATACATATCAGATTTCCGGATTATCTTCCATATCCGGGTTATTCTGCAGCTCGCCCATAGGAATCGGAAAAGCCAGCATACCATCATCTTGATAATTGATATTGAAATCAGCCAACTTACGTCCACCACTCTTGGTTGATTTAAAACGAATTACCGTGAACCATTCACTATCATTTTCACAACAGACTTCACACAGGATTTCTTTATAGATCGCCGTCATTAGTTTATCCTCCGTATCGCAATCAGCCTCTGTCAACGCCGTGTTGCCCGAACGCCTTCTCAACACGTTCAACTCTTCGATAACATCCTTCACGGAAGCGCCACTCCGAGCTAACCCCTCAGCTTTGATCAAGTACATTTGAGCCAAACGCATATAAAAAACCGGACAATTCCCGTCTTCCCTCCATATCTTACTCCAAACCCATTGTTTTCGATCCTCACTCACCGCCTCGTATATAATATTTTGTAAGGTCTGCGAGAAACGCTTATCTTTATTCAGACCCGATCCCATGTAAATATAAGCGGTATAACCTATCGTTCCCCCGAACATTCTCTTCACACTTTCACTCTTATTATCAGCTTGTTTATACACCGTACTCGAAAGGAAACGAGAGAAAATAACTTCCTTCGAGCTATAATCCTTCGTGAAGACATCGGTAAAAGTCTCTTCCATCTGGAAGCCGCCATGATCAATCACGTCCTGCGCGAGCTTAGCAGCATTAGCGTAATCATCACCTTCCCCGCGAATCATCAACAAATTGGCTTTAAAAGCCATTGCAGCTCCTTTAGAAGCTTGAAAACAATTTGTATAATCCGGTCCGTTCTCTATGGCATAATCTAAATCCTCGATAATTTGATTATAACTATCACGCATCGTCATCCGGGCCTTGGCATTCACGGCCAAAGAAGCCGGTTCGGTACGAATCAACACCCCGTAAGGACTATTCACGTCCCAAAAGTAAGCAAAATATTTCATCAGGAACATGTGGCCGAAAGCCCTCATGAAACGGGCTTCGGCGATAATTTCTTTTTTCCGGTTTCCCCTGAACTTGCTATCGCTCAATTTATCTACATAGTAAATCACGTTATTCGCGGCATTGATCATCTGATAGGCATAACTCCATTTATCCCGAACTTCCAACCCGTCGGCAGCTAACCGTAACAAAGTCAAGGCCTCGGCATAAGTTCCGGTAGTCCACGTGACCAAACCTGAGCGTACGGCATTGTCGGCAATGTAATAAGAATCAAACACTCGCTCGCCAAGGAAAGAATACACGCCCAGCAAGGCTGTTTCCGATGAAGCCTCATCCACGATGGCATTCTCGGCAGTCAAATCATGTTTCGGAAGTTCATTCTCAAACAGACTATCGCATGAACAACAAACGTATGCAGCCCAAATAGTTATCACAATTTTTATAAAACTATATTTCATACCTGTCTCCATTTACATTTCACATTATTTTATCAGAAAGATATTCTTGCCCCGACATTAAAAGTCCGGGTCATGGGATACACGCTGTTATCTACAGCCGCACCCGCAATACGATTAGAACTAAAACTTTCCGGATTGGGTCCCGGGTAACTCGTGAAAGTGTATACATTATTTACCGAAAACGAGACATCCAAAGATTTTACAAAACCCGTTTTCTCCACGATCTTCGAGGGTACACTGTAATTCAAGTTCAAATTCTGTATCTTGAAATAAGAGGCATCGTGCAAGTAGAAATCAGAAAAATAACTTGACAACTTGTTCTCTATCTTCATTTTCGGATATTTGGAAGTCGGGTTCTCGGGTGTCCAACGTTTCAATGCAATATCCAACAAATTCGAAGGAGTGGACCAACTCATATTGAATTGTTTGCCCTCTCCATCCCAAGATTTCATATTTCCATAGCTAAAAGATCCCTGTACACTCAAAGAAAACCCTTTCCAACTGGCACGCAAAGATACTCCCCCAGAAAAATCAGGAACCGATGATCCCAATACGGTTTTATCCTCATCAGACTGATAAGCAAAATTCACCCGTCCGTCACCACTCAAATCTACAAATTTAATGTCTCCCGGAGAGGTCTTATCATATTTACTCACGCCTTGATAGGGGTAATCAGCATTCAGAGCCTCGCAACGATCCACCTCTTCTTGCGTTTGAAATATGCCATCCGTTTTGTAACCATAGAATAAACCCAAAGTCTTACCTTCTTGAATAACCGTGTTACTCAACGTGGAAGTCGTAAGTGATGACCTGAATTCCCGATCTAGATTGGTAATCTTGCTTACATTTTTAGAGATATTAAATCCTAATTCCAAACGTAGATTCTTACCATCCAGAACACGAGCATTCATGTTAAATTCGATACCTTTATTCTCGATCGAAGCCAAATTCACCGTTGCATTAGCAGTAATTCCCAAACTGGGAGCCGGAGTAAAAGGGTAAAGCACATCCGTACTCTTTTTTAAATAGATCCCTAAAGTACCCGTAACCCGGGAACGTTTTAACAACCCGAAATCAAGGGCCAAATTGTATTGCTCCGTACTTTCCCACTTCAAATCGTCATTTCCAATTTGCT
Organism: Butyricimonas sp. BSD2780061689_150309_C8; assembly: GCF_015560935.1. Lineage (NCBI taxonomy): Bacteria > Pseudomonadati > Bacteroidota > Bacteroidia > Bacteroidales > Odoribacteraceae > Butyricimonas > Butyricimonas sp. BSD2780061689_150309_C8. The sequence continues at coordinate 566,461 of NZ_JADMSV010000001.1, read as the reverse complement.
TGGGAATAAAAGCCGGCTTATCTAAATATTCCGAGGATCGGAACATCGCTCTCCAACCGTATTCCCCGATAGAAGCCATCCCTGTCAATCCCCAGCTAGCCCGGATCTTCAACAGGGTAAGCCATGACTTGTCTTTTAAAAAATTTTCACCTGCAATATTCCAAGCCAATGCTATAGCAGGAAATGTCCCGTAGCGATTATTCCGGGCAAATGAAGAAGAAGCATCTCGACGAACGGAACCTGTAAAATAGTATTTCCCACCATAATTGTAATTCAAACGCAAGAAATAGGAAAACATGACAGCAGCCGAAGAACTACCATTTTTGTAAGCAAAATTAGCTCCTTGCCACAATCCGGTTTGAATTTTATCATCCGGAAAATCATTGAATCCAATGCTACAACTTTCCCGGCTACGATGCGTGTAAGTCAATCCGGCAACGACATCAAACATATTTTTTTTCAAAGCCTTGGCATAAGACAAAGTAGCCTCCAATTCTTTTTTCTGAGAAGTGGTGGTCGTTTCTATCAAACTTCCTTTCTGCCCTGTATAACTGGCACTACCGTTATAAGTTGTACTTGGTTTATAATCCCGCCCTTTTTCATCCTCATAATTATAAGAGAACATGGCACGCAAGTTCATCCCCCGAATAATCGAAGCCTCGGCAGAAACAGAACCATACAGATTTTTAGTTTTCCGATTATTCTCGTTTTGCAGTTCCACCAATGGATTACTCAAATAGTTTGTCTGATTATTATATTCATATTTATGAATATAGTATGAACCATCCTCATTATAAGCAGGAAGATCGGGACGAGCAGAGGCTGCCGTCATCAAAGATTGATTATTGATGTCATTGTCCCCGAAATCACCTTTCAGAGAAATAGCCGTCCTTAAAAATTTATACGGACGCATATCCACATTCAACGACAAGTTATATTTCTCGTCTTTCGTGTTTGGCAACATACCGACATTTTCATTGTAGCCAAAAGAAAGATAATAACGAGCCTCCGAAGCTCCTCCCGAAATAGAGAAGTTGTGAGTTTGTTTAGATGGTGTACGCATGAGTAATTTCATCCATTCGGTATTTGCCTCGCCCAAAAAACCTGGAGCCATGATAGCCATATACCCCGGATACGACTCGATTCGATCGTAGTTATTTTCCATGGCTGAATTTCTCACGGCCTCAAAAAGTAACAGTTTAAACTCCTCGGGAGAAAGCGTGTTGATACTAGATGTTAATTGTGCAAAACCACGATTATAACTATAAAAAACCCGCGGTTTACCAATCGTCTCTCCTCGCTTACTGGCAATGATGATCACACCCGCGGAAGCTCTGGAACCGTAAATAGCAGCTGCAGAAGCATCCGTCAACACGTCCAAACTTTTTACATCACGAGGATTAAGCTGGCCGATATTGAAATTATCCGGCATCGGAACTCCATCCAACACAATCAACGGATTGACATTCCCCTTAATGGAAGAAATACCGCGAATCTGAATCTGGACCTCTGCACCGGGAGCATCACTGCCTGTCAAAACATACATACCCGGAACCTGTCCTTGAATGATCTGCCCGATGTCCGTGGCAGCTGATTCAGAAAGCAATTGTTCGTCTATATGGAACACGCTCCCCGTCAAATCCTTTTTTTGAGCAGTTCCATACCCGATAGCGACGACTTCATTTAACTCGTTCACCTCTTCTTCCATGACAACCACAATCTCTTTTCCATCTTCAGCGATAAACTCCTTCGGTTTATAGCCCACAAAAGTTGCCTTCAAAGTAACTCCCGCTTTAGGAACAATAATCGTAAAAACGCCATCCACATCGGTTGTCACCCCGGCTGTTGTATTTTTAATCATAATGGTCGCCCCCGGTAATACCTCCCCGGATTTATCCCGCACGACTCCCTTGATTTCAATTCCATCCATTTTAGAAGCCTTCTTGTCGGCAAGCGTAATGACAATAGTTTTTCCTTGCAGGATATATTTCAATCCCGTGCCTTCTAAACACGTTTCAAGGGCCTCCTCCAATTTCACGTTCTTCACATCAATTGTAACATTCTTATAAGCATTAACCTGTTTCACGTTAAATAACACTTTATAAGAAGATTGAGCCTCTATCGCCCGCAATACTTGATCTAAAGATTTGTTCTTCATATTCAATGTTATATTCTGGCCATAACCTCCATAAGAGAAGCCAACCAGTAGAATAAACATGAAGCACGAGAATTTCACGCATTTCGCTATTGGCGAAAATTCAAATAATAGATTTTTTTTCATACTTTTGTTATGATTTGAATTTGTTGCTATTAGTACTTTTTTACAAATTTCGAATCGGTGCCGGAAAATGTTGCAAGCTATTTCCGGCTTTTTTCGAAATATAAATATCCTATTTCCGGATATAAACAGTTCGGTCCTTTATCTCATAGTGCATCGTTTTGGTTAATACTAGTATATCTAACACTTCGGTAATTTCATCACTCCGGGTGATTGTTCCATAGAAAAGTTCTGACTTCAGCTCTTCATTTTCAAATATGACATCCACATCATACCAACGGGCTATTTTCCTCATCAATGATTCCATGGACTCGTTATCAAAGAAAAATTGACCATCGATCCAAGAAACAAAAGATGCCACATTCACCTGACTCACAACACACTCCCCAGATGCCGTATCCACGGCACACTGCTCTCCGGCCAGCAATTTGCAGACGTTCCCATCCTCTGTCAAAATATTAACACCCCCTTGAACCAAAGTCGTCTGAATGAAAGCTTCAGAGGGGTAAGCCATCACGTTGAAAGAGGTACCCGTCACTTCCACGTCCAATTTTTTAGTTTTCACGATAAAAGGTTTCGTTTTATCTTTAGCCACGTTGAAAAATGCCTCACCTTCGAGATAAACGATCCGGGAATCTCCTGAAAATTCCGAAGGATATTGCAGTCGGGAATCAGCATTCAAACGAATCACTGTCCCATCTGCCAATGTCAAGGAAAAATCACCTCCCTTCGGAACAGACAATCTATTTAACCGGAGTCCCTCTGCCACCGCCATATTTTCTTTCGCAACGACATGATCCGTTATTTTCCCTTTATCATTCATAACTAAAGAGTTCACATCCAATACTAACGTCTTTCCATTGGCATATTCAAGAGTAACTTTTTTGGGTTCTTGTTTACAAGCAATCGAGGAAACTTCCACTTCCGGAAAAGAACGGAACAAGAACAACATTCCAATCGCAAGTAATAACACAGCTGCCATGCCTGCAACAACAAGGAAAACCATTTTCCGACCTTGTCCCCGCAATCTTTTATTTTTCTTCTGCAATTTCTTCCATTCTTTTTCAACTTGGATCATTCCCGCCAATTCCAACTCGTCGATACGTTCGTAAGAGAATTGTAATTTTTCAGCTAAATCCTGATATTCCGGAAATCTTTGAAATAATACATCCAATTCTTTCCGTTCATTTTCAGACAATTCGTTCTGAAATGCTAACGCCAATAACTCCAACAATCTCTTTTCCATTTTTTATATTTTACATACATAACACTCGTATTATAAAAATCATTAGTACTTTTTATAATTTTAACAAAAAACACTATCTTTAGACTTCAAAACCTCAAACTACATACAAAATGAAAAAACTATTCTCCACGATTATCTGTTGTTTAATCTGTTCCATGGCTTTCATGCAAGTGAAACCGGAATGGCAAGACGAGACCATACCCTTTGTCGGGAAAGAATATCCCCGGACAGCATTCATGACCTACAGTAATGTGGATAAAGCCCGGAGTAATGATTTCAACACATCCCCTGATTACAAATCGCTCAACGGGAAATGGAAATTCAACTGGGTTCCCTCCTACAAAAAACGCCCCATGAACTTCTATAAAACAGATTTCGACGATTCTGCGTGGGGAGAGATTGATGTCCCGGCAAACTGGGAAGTAAACGGTTACGGAACTGCACTTTACACGAATCACCCTTACGAATTCTGTCCTCGTAACCCACAACCACCTCTTTTGCCGGAGGAAAATCCAGTGGGATCTTACCGGAAATACATCGAGATACCCGAACAATGGAACGGGAAAGAGATATTCCTACATATCGGTGCGGTAAAATCGGGATGCTACCTGTACGTGAACGGCACAAAAGTCGGGTATAGCGAGGATTCCAAGACAGCCGTGGAATATAACATTACCCGCTACTTGAAACCGGGGCGTAACCTTATCGCCCTTGAAGTATACAGATGGTCGACGGGAAGCTACCTGGAATGTCAGGACTTTTGGAGAATCAGTGGGATCGAACGGGACGTTTACTTGTTCGCACAATCCCCCGTACATCTTCGAGATTTCTCGATCCAACAAGATCTGGACAGCACATACAAAAACGGACTTTTCGGGCTGGATTTATTCCTAGAAAACGCCAATCCCCGGCAAACGGGCCAAGTCACCGTCTCCTACCAACTGGAAAGCACCTCGGGAACACGAGTGGCAGAAGGGACACAAACCATTAAAATAGATTCCATCGCAACAGTCCATTTCGACACGAAGATAGCCCAAGTCGCCCCATGGACGGCCGAAACCCCAAACCTGTACCAGCTGTTTATCCGGATCGAACAACCGGGGAAAAAACCGGAAATCATTCCTTTCCGGGTCGGTTTCCGAAAACTGGAAATCCGGGGGAACCAATTCCTAGTAAACGGTCGTGCCGTACTGATTAAAGGCGTGAATTATCATGAACACAACGAGCACACGGGTCACGTTCTCAGCAAGGCGGATATGCGCAAGGATTTCGAGAACATGAAACGCCACAATATTAATGCCGTACGATGCTGCCATTACCCCCAGCAAAGACGCTTTTACGAACTTTGTGATGAATACGGATTTTACGTTTGTAACGAAGCGAATATAGAATCCCACGGCATGGGCTACGATCTTCGCAAAGGAAGAACACTAGGGAATAACCCGAACTGGCTGAATGCCCATATAGATCGGACCATAAACATGTACGAAACCGGGAAGAATTATCCCTGTGTCACGTTCTGGTCTCTGGGGAATGAAGCCGGAAACGGGTATAACTTCTACATGACTTACAACTGGCTAAAATCCAAGGACACGACACGTCCCGTACAGTACGAGAGAGCCTTGCTCGAATGGAACACGGACATCTACTGCCCGCAATACCCGGGCGCAACCACGCTGGAAAAATGGGGTAACACGCAAACGGATCGCCCTTATATCATGTCGGAATATGCCCATGCCATGGGAAACAGTACCGGGAACCTCATGGACCTCTGGGATGTGATCTACCGTTATCCCAATCTACAAGGCGGGTTCATCTGGGATTGGATCGACCAAGGAATCCTCGTGCAAGATGAAGAAGGAACCCCGTTCTGGGCATACGGCGGAGATTTCGGGGAAAACTCCCCGTCTGACGGAAACTTTTTGTGTAACGGAGTGGTCGGCCCTGATCGAGAACCGCACCCCGGTTTAACCGAAGTGAAAAAGGCCTACCAGTACGTGTGGTTTCAACCCGTTGATCTAAGAAAAGGAATCATCCGGGTAGAAAATCGATACGATTTCACGAACTTGAATCAATACACGATCGAGTACACGATACAGGCAAACACGGAAACCGTACAGTCCGGAACTCTGCCCACGCAACATCTCGTCCCCGGGGCAAACAAACAGCTCACGATTCCACTCAGAAACGTGAAGAATAAACCCGGAACGGAGTATTTCCTAAACCTCTACGTGAAGTCCAAACAAGCGACATCCACCGTTCCTGCCGGCTACATCGTGGCCTCGGAGCAATTCAGATTACCGGATTACACCCCGGCACCCGTGTTCCGTCCCACCCCTGAAAAAACACTAGCCATGGAAGAGAACGGACCGGAAATCCATATATCCGGCACAAATATCGACTTCGTGTTTAACAAACAGAAAGGATACGTGACTTCCTACCGAGCCAATGGCATCCAATACATTGCCGAAGATTTCGGGTTCCAACCTAACTTCTGGCGGGGCCCTACGGACAACGATTATGGCAATGGAATGCCGAATCGTCAGCAAGGCTGGAAACAAGCAAGCAAGAATTTCAAGATTGCCGGGATCAGAACCTCTACTTCCGCAACAAACACGAACCTAACCATCACGTACAGGCTTCAAGAAACCAACAGCAAATACCACGTGTCTTACACGTTATACCCGTCAGGCATGATCCACGTGGCCTGCCATCTGGAAACACAACCGGATGTACCTGAACTTCCCCGAATCGGAGTACGTTTCAGAATCCCCACGGACATGAATCAACTGGAATATCTCGGACGGGGTCCCGAGGAAAACTATTGTGACCGGAATAACGGAACGTTTATCGGCCATTACAAAAGTACGGCCGAGCAACAATACGTTCCATACGTACGGCCACAAGAAAACGGCCACAAGACAGAAACCCGCTGGCTGGCACTCACGGATAAAACCGGGAAGGGCCTCCTGTTCATTGCCGACTCGAACTTCATGGAGTTTAACGTTTCCCACAACCGAATTGAAGACTTCGACGGGGAAGAATCCAATCGCCCGTACCAATGGCAAAACTTCACGAAAGGAGAATCCCATGACCCGCTCATGGCGAAAAAACGGAAACCTAAACAAACGCATATCAACGACATCTTCCCCCGCAATTTCGTGGAAGTATGCCTAGATCACCGCATGATGGGTGTTGCCGGGGACGATGCCTGGGGATCTCAACCTTACCCCAAATACAAGCTCCCGACAAACAAGGATTACCACTGGAATTTCACCATTCTACCGATCAAAAATAACATGGAAATCAGCGAGAAGCTAAGTTATCAGTACTTACCCTAGAAAATAAATGAAGTCGTACCGATGAAAGTACGACTTCATTCATCTCACACGATTCTCATGATCTGCAACCAGAAAAATAAACCACCCAGGCGGCTTTTTAATCGATAAATAGCCTCCCTTTTACAAGCCCGCACGTCTTTTTCCGGAAGAGAAAGAATTTCTGCAATTTCCTTGTTATTCCTACCTTGAAGGTATAACCAAAATATCTCCCTGCAATCTTCAGGTAATTCCGTAATAGCTAAATACAACTCTTGATAAATATCTTCCCGTACCAAATTATAACCCTTTCGTCCAAATGATCACGGACAAATATAAAACATTCTTTCCAACAAACAAAACCCTATCTAGTGGATAAAGTTTATAGACTGATAAAGAATGTGAAGTTAATCCTAAAACGGGAAAGTTGAAATTCACCTAATATCTCCAAGTTTAATAACAGACTAATCCTAATTATCTCTATAAAGATGGAAAATCATACCCTTATAAAAATAAGGGAGATTATCAGTTTTGACAATCCCCCCGAATCAATAATCCTTATTGAAAACTATTTCAGTAATTGCTCCATGATGATCTTCTCCACTTTTCCCGGTTCCGCCCCAATCTCTTGTATAGGCTTTCCTCCCACCGGTAAAAACATAAACGTGGGTAGTGCATTTATTCCAAATTTATTACACAATTCCTTTTCTTTATCCGCATTCACTTTCAAGAAAATCACTTTATCCTTATACTTAGCAGCCAGTTGCTCCATGAATGGCATCATTTTCATACAAGGTCCACACCAAGATGCCCAAAAATCAATCACAACAGGCTTATCTCCTTTAAACGTGAAATCGGTTCCTTTCAGATAATCATGAATATTTTCCCGGAAATAAACCCCGGTAATCTCGTTCACCTTGCCACTTTCCACGGTAACATAATTCTCGATGACATCATCTTTTACCGTAACCTCATCAAATGACTGGAAATAAACGGTCTGACGCAAAAAATCCACAGAAAGTAAACCATGTTTTAATATTTCGGTACCAATCACAGAACGAATTAACGATTTATTTTCAGCAATCGAAACATCTTTAAAAGCCATCCGTACGAAATCACATTGTCCTACAACCTTAGCTGGAACCATGACCAAAGTTTTACCGTAACCGGCATAAACCTGTACATTCTTTCCTGCAGTCCCTGTCAACCGGGCAAAATCCGTCGCATTCAATTCCACAAGCCCTTTATTCCAAGTATCCAACATGCAGGAAAAGGTGACTCCATCAATAGTTATCGGACATTCCATGCCAACCCCTTGAAGCAATTGTGCATTCGCCCGGTTCGTTAATTTCATGTAAGAGGGACGATAAGGCTGAGACATGGTCAATTTCTTACGCTGGGAATCAATCGTCAGAACCACCCGCTGGAAAATTGCTCCTCCCACAATCCCGGCAACACCCAGTTCCCGCAAATAAGGTTCGTCCTTTAAAACAAAAGCACCAAGCCCGTTAGCGAAAGCGTTATTCCCAAAAGAAATTGAATTCAAAGAAACTGAACGAAAGGTCGGGATATTCTTGTATTGGAAACAATCATACGGGATTTTCGCCTTCTCGGTCGTATCTATATTAAATTTTTCCACGTATTCAGGCAAAATAGCCGTCTGCCCGGCCAAATCCAACACGAAATCAGCCTCCACGCTATTTACCAAACAAGTAATGATAATCTTACCATCAACTTCTTTATACTCTCTTACCTCGGATACGGTATTTTTCATCTGTGCCCGTGATACCAAAGGCAATAATATCATGAAACAACAAACCCACAATATATTTTTCATACTCTAATTTATTTTCTCAATTAATAAACAATTACTTTCTCTCCTTGACGAGTAAGCACCGTCACCTTTGTTTTCTTTTTTGCTTTCAATTCCGGAATCCCGTTAATAATACTCTCGCAAAAATCATATTTACCCACTGGTTTCCCGTTAATTTTAATTACCTTATCCCCCATCTCTATCTCTCGTTGCATTTCTCCCCAAACAGCTCCCACCACGAGATCTCCATCCTTTACCAGAAAACCCACATCATGACTTTTATTCAAATATTTGCTCTCCGTCTCGTACGCATCAAAATAGAAACGCCCCCGGGGATAATCTATAATCACTTTCCCGTAATTCAATAATTCCATCCCCAACAAAGTATAAGGAGGAGTACTTGTCTCCGCAATCACCTCCCGAAACTTAGCCACTCCTACGGACAGCAAGGGAAATTTCACTCGATGAACAGTATCTGATGCCGCTTGTCCCCCCACACTAATGGCTCCTGTCGTGTATCCTTCAGCAACAAGTTCGACGACGGCATTAGCTTGTAGAGAGTTGAAATCTGTCTTTTTCAAGGAGAAGAACTTAGGGCACCCCGTGTCAAACAAACAAGTTAAGTTATACCCACCATTCACGACAAGGGAGATTATCGGCATCCCTGCCGTCACGAAGGGACGCATCGCCCGAAGGGATACAGAAGATTCCTTCTCTGCCGTTTGAAGGGTGATCATCTTTTTCTTCCCGTCAATCTCCAGTATAAGTTTAGCAAGTAGATCACTACCTATCAGTCCATCAACTTGAAAACAAGCAAAAGGGGAGGGTTCCGGAATAATCATAGCAGAAGTCTCTCTAAATTCGAATACATTGTCAGGAGTTTTGATACTTTGAACCGACACCAAAGGATAGAAAGACTTTTTCCCATTCGCATCTGTTACGGACAAAGAATCCGTCACTGTCAATCCCAGTTCCCGGCAAAACTCCCCGGTCAAAGTTGTCCGGGATGCTCCCGTGTCGAAAATAAATGACCGTAACATTCCATTCACGTTCATATCCACAACCATCTTTCCCCCAACCAACCGGTAGGGGAATTCCGATTTATAACGTTGAGCTACCACCGAAGAAACCCAGATACAAAGGAAGCACAAAATAAGAATCGGATATTTCATGATTTTACCCTTTACTCTCATCATATTCCAATTATTTACTCCATTCATCGGCAACTTTCACGGCTTCCAAGGCATTCACGATTCCGGCAGAGAGACACAATTGATCGAAAAGATATAAATCCACGTATTTCTTTCCTTCTCTCTGCACGTTTTTCTCCAACTCAATTCCTTTCCGTGAAGTAACGGTCTTCAACAATATATCACGAATCTGTCCTCCCGTCAACTTCGGGTAGTAAGTTTTGATTAAAGCTGCCACACCCGCAACGGTCGCTGCGGCCATCGGGACTCCATTCCCGAATTGGTAAGTATCTCCCGTACAAGTAGAAAAGAGTTTCATTCCCGGTGCAAAGATATCCAATTCCTTAGACCCGAAATTCGAGTTGGCAGACGGCATTCCATCCTTACCCGACATTCCTACCGTCATCAGGTTCGTGAACTCCTTGCCGCCATCCATCCAACGATTGGGGAAGAAAATATTTTCATTCAAATCCCGAGAAAGTTCATGTACCGGAACAATGACCAATGCACCTTTTCCCTCTGCATAACGAATGGCCTCGCTCATCCATTGTTTCTGTTCTTCCGGATATAAAGAATTCTGTTGCGGAAGCATAATCACGGAAGCCCCATGATCCACGGCATAACGAATAGCCAATGCCATATCTTTCAAATAAGGTTCACCCTCACCAGCTTGCACAACCAAGGTCATAATCTCCGCTTGATCGGCAATCGGGTTATTTCTTCCTTCCACCCCGCGCTGACCGACAATCACCCCTGCAATCATGGTTCCTATTGCAGCATCCGCCGTTAAAAGTACATTATTTCCATATACCCGATCATTTATATCGAGATAATTGTCTCCAACAATCACCTGACGACCGTCATTCCCATATTTCGCATAAGTCCGATCATATTTTTGTTGTCCATCAGTAAAACGACTCTCGGCAACAAAAATTTTGTAGATTGATTCCCAATCATCCGTTCTTCTCGTATTAGCAACAATTTGAATCCCATATAATATCATCCCTCGAATTGAGGTATCGTCTTTGCTTGGAGCACAAACCTCAAGTACATCCGCAACCGTAATCTTTTCCTTGTCCGGATATTTAGCCCGAACCTCTTTGTCAAATAATCGGGTATAATCGGCTGAAACATGATCCATCCATTTTGTACTCATAGCCTGTGCCAATCGAGATTCCTTCCATACGTATTTCCGATAATAATTAAATTCTTCGGCATTCTCAGGTGTGAATATTTCTTTCTTTCCGGTAGCAAAAGAATAATAAATATCCCCATCACTAACCACATCCCCGTACTTATCCTTGAAACGTAAAAACTCACGTTCCCCCTCACGCATCACAAAAGGCATCACCTGACCGTCTTTCCCTCCAATAAAATTCCAACCATTCATGTCATCCACATACCCGTTCTTATCATTATCTTTTCCATCCTCTTTTTCTTTCTTATTTTTCCAAATATTAGCCTTCAATGCCTCGTGCTCCGTGTCAATCCCCGTACCGATAAGAGCTACAATTGGCCGAGTCTTCACCTTTTTCCCTTTCAAGAATTCATAGGCCTCGTTCACACAAGCCCCGTACACTCCATCTTTCTCGAAAGAACAATTGTACCAGTCTCTATCCACCTGATTCTTTTCTTCCACTTTTGTTTTTTGTTTTACCAATTGTGCATTCACAGCCCCACTTATGGCAACAAAAACACTTACAATCAGAGCAATAACATACTTTTTCATCTTTACAGTTTTTTATTTTTTATACAATACAAACCCTTTTTCAATTGAAAATTGAAAATGCAGAATTGAAAATTAGAATGAACTTACAAAATGATTATAATCACTAAATCATAACTTACCTTCTCTCGCTTTCTCGATAGCTTCTTTTACTTTTTCACCTCGCAGATCTCGGGCTATAATTTTACCATCCTTATCAATTAAAACGAGAAAAGGAATCTGGTAAAAACCGTAAGCCGCTTGAACCTTATTGGGTTTATTTCCTTTCGTGAATCCTTCACTATCCCACAAAGTAACCCAAGGTAATTGATCTTCTTTAACCATTCGCCGCCAATCTTTCTCCCGGTTATCCAACGATATACTGATGAACACCAAATCATCCCCTTTCAGTTTATCATAAATCGGGATTAACTTTTTTGCCTCCAACCGACACCCACCACACCAAGATGCCGAAAAATCAAGCAACACGAATTTTCCCCAGAAGTCACTCAAACTTACCTCGTTTCCATCAACATCCACAAAGGTAAAATCGTAAGCCTGAGTTCCGATAGCAATACTCTGTCGCTTTGTAACTTCATCCACCAAGTATTTCACCACTTGAGCCTCTCGTCCATCCTCCGGGATCAAATCCAATACTCGTTTGTAGGATTCGTAATCGTGCCCGAGATAAATCTTGTTCAGATACATCAAAGCCCCACGTATCACAGGCTCCAGACTCTCGTCTTTCTCCACGAAGTTCTTAAATACTTCCTTTTTGAAAACCTGCTCTTTACACTGCCCCATGATCTCTAACAACTTCATGTGTAAATCAATCCCCTCGAATTCCAATGTACTCTCTTCTGGTTTTTGGTCATTCAGGAAACCATTCATACTCACCACGTTGTTCGTGAGAATAATTTGTTCCGTGTAATCACCGATATGGAAAATATACAAGTCTTCCCGGATATTCACGGGTTTAGTCTTGAATTCTTTATCGCTTTTCACTGGGTATTCGACAATCGTATTCCCGACTAAATCAGTTACCTTGATCGTCAGTGGACGTAGTGTCCTCAGTTTTCCCTGTAGGGAAAACTGAGCAGACACGCTTAACGTCACGCAAATAAATAATATTGATATCAATAATCTCATAACTTATCACCTATTATTCATTCTTTCCAATTATAGCTGGTAACTCTGCCATCTGAGTAATATCCCAACTATATTTATCTTTCATATATTTTACCGTTGAATCATAATACCGGATAATTAACGGATATTTCTCTTGTGGATACTTTATCAACACGGAATCCCGAGTATAACGTAAACCCAATTTCAAATAATTCGCAAAATTGGTTTTAGCGTCAATCGTACCCGAAGGATTCGTAAAATTATAAGCAGTAGGAACCATATTTCCAGGATATCCCAACTTCATGTAATAATTCTCCGCACTAACAGTTGTACTATATTTTTGCGAATAATCAAAATCCCCTCCTGACTGAAATTCCGATGGAATTGCAATCTTCCCTTTATTTACCATCTTAGCCAGAATATTTTGCAAAATAACAGTTCGCCGTGCTTTATATTCCCATGATGTCTTCGGTAAATCGTAAGGCTTATAAGGCTTAATAATTAAACCGTTAGGATATTCAATATAAGCGAGGTTCTCTTCCTTTGCCCGAAAAGAAAATCCCCAATAATCCAATCCATCCCAATAACAAGCTAAAGGAGCAAATCCCCCGGAAAACCCTCCGGTCATTCGCAGATCATCCACTAAATAAATATAATTCGGTAACACCCCTTTACATAGCTCCGGTTTCAAAAAGACAAATACCTGACTTTTCATGAAATTCGAATAAAACGCTGCATAATCATCACTTAATGGTTCCCCACGATATTTTATCGTGTACGTTCCGGACCATGCCTGATTCAAATCCAAAGAATCAAAAGCCGTGTAAATCGGAATTGTCCCGAAAGTATTTGCAATCTCTTCTAAATCCTGATCCCAAGTACTGTTTCCTTGTGGAAACTCAAAACGACTAATACTGGAAGCATCTTCACTCCGGGGATATAACTTATCCTCATCGTTGCAGGCAACAACTGTCACGAGCAAAAGCAAATTAAAAATATACTTGAATTTCATGGTTCCTCGTTTTATTGTAATATTTTCTTTGTTGTCAATCTATTCTGTTTCAATGCCGGATTACGTTCTATTACATCAGAAGAAATCGGTAGCGTATAGGCTGCATCTTCTTTTTCAATCACGTAATTTCCCAAGTAATCACCATATTCAATCCAACGCCGTTTAAAACTTGGCATACCGTAACGGCGTAAATCAAACCACCGTTGACCCTCGAAACAGAGTTCCCGACGACGCTCTTCCCGAATAAAATTCAATAACTCCTCCCCGGAATAATTGACTTCATAATTCTTCCCTTCCGCATACCGTTTTTCTCGTAGTTCATTAATCATTCTCAGAGCCAATTCTTCATCTGTATTATACACTGCCTCCGCCAATATCAGATAAGCCTCGGATAAACGCAAAGACATACCGAACACCGTATTGTATTTCACGCTATTATTATAATTCATGATACATTTACTCCACGGAAGATAATGGCCCTCAGCTGGTTTAAGATCCTTCGGTTGTGCATTATCTGCACCCCTCAACTCTTGTACGAGATACAACGTCTTTCGTAAATCTTCCTCTTCAAAACAATCAATTAATCCTTGTGAAGCATTAACCATATAAGCCAATGTTTTTCCGTCCTCCATATAATCTGCCAACCCAATTGTCGAAACAAAATCCGAAGCATTTCCATAAGCCCAGATTGTCTCCGGATTCTCTAACGACACATAATTGGGATAAGAAGCATCAACCCCGGCCACAATCTCATCAACCTTGATAAATGACTTCAAGTCATATAAACTATAGTCCCAGTCTTCTATAACTTTCCGAGCATACTTAGCCGCCCCTTCCATATCCTCCATGTGTAAACATACACGAGCATGAAGTAACTCCACAGCAGGCAAATTAATTCGATAACTCGCTTTATTCTGTGATGCTTCCGGTAAAGTCAGAAAATTTTTCTCTGCCTCATTCAGATCTTTAATAATTTGCTCGTACACTTCTCCCACAGTCGCACGTTTTTCGTAATTATCGGATAAACCACTAGCTAGTTTCAAAGGCACTCCATCAGCAGCTTTGTTATAATTGTAAGGTTCTCCAAAAAGATTTACTAAGTTGAAGTAAAAAAATGCACGCAAAGCATACGCTTGAGCCGCAACATATGCCTTATCCTCTACAGAACCAGTAACATCACTTAAATAATCCAAGGCTGCATTCGTACCCAGAATAAACTGATAATACGTTTCCCATTGTTTCATGGCATTAGTACCACTTTCGTACAAATCATACATTTCAGGATCCCAAGAATAAACCAGCCGAAAGTTCTCTATCGCAGATGTTGTTCTCTGTGCAATATACACGTCACTCATCTCAATATCATCATCTAAAGCACCATGAAGACTAAACAATCCAGTAGTAGTGGCTTTCGGATAAGCCTCACCAAGTAACATCTCATTCAATGCATCCGCAGTTTCCGGAACATATTCGCTAGGTGAATCCGGTTCTAGAAAATCTGAACATCCACTCAATCCCGCAACTAAAATTATACTGAATAATATTTTTTTCATACTTCAATCCATTTAAAAACCAACATTAATTCCTAAAGAATAGGTTTTCGGCATTACCCGATCTTGCGCCTCCGGATCAAAACCATTATAACGTTTAGAGGCAATAACAAACAGATTATTCACAGATGCGGTAACAGCTAGATTGTTCAGTCCGAACTTCTGAATCATCTTATTATTCAATCTCCAACTCAAATTTATACCCCGGCAACGCAAAAATGATCTCGGAACAGTCAATGCATCCGAATACGAATATGCTTGCAGAACATCGTAATTACCACCTGTCGGCAACTTCATCATTTTATCTGAATTCCCAATCATAAAACCTGGAATATTAGTATGGGCTTCATCACCCGGCTTTTTCCATCGTTTTAATAAATCCTTGTTAAGATTCTTATCAGGGTCTGGCATATAACTTCCATTCTGCATATCACGATACGGAGACTTCAATCGAGTTACTCCACCCAATAACAGGGAGAATGTGGTTCCCAAAGTAAAAGAATGATACCGAATATTTAAATTCAATCCACCTGTGAAATAAGGATCTTTCTGACCAGAATATACCAAAAAACTAGTCCGATCCCCGTTATATTCCTCTTCCGACATGATTCGATTAAACGTAGGGCGACCATTTTCCGGATTCAATCCGGCAAAATCAAATGACCATATACTTCCTAAAGGATATCCTTTTTTCAGAATCATTACGCTACTTCCGACAAGATATGTACTTACATCAACAACTTTTTTATCCGTCTGTCCTCCGGAATTCCAATTCTTAGAAGAGTTCACACTCATATTGATACCAAAATTATCTGTATTCACCGGAGTAAAAGAAACTGTAAATTCAATTCCTTTATTATAAATAATACCACCATTAACAGACATCGTACTCTGCCCATTCTCATAAGGAATATCCATGCTAATAATTGCATTAGAACGTCGAATATAGTAATCGATATTTGCATTCACCTTTCCAAAAAACTGTAGATCTAAACCAAAATTCCATGAATGAGTACGCTCCCATGACAGATTCGGGTTAGGAATAGATTTAATCGCCGAGTAATACTCATTATAAATCCCCATCACACCCTTTTGATTTAAGATCAAGTCTGGGCTGAGGTTAGTCAAGGCATTTCCCTGAATACCCCACGTGGCTTTTACATTTACATTCGTTAAAACCCTTTGATTTTGCATGAATGGTTCCCCACTCATTCTCCAAGAGGCTCCCAAAGAATAGGTCGGGTCAAAACGTTTATTCGTATTCTGCCCGAAACGATTGGATGCATCATTACGAACGTTAAAATTAAAAACATACTTATTTTTCAACGAATAAGCCAATGTCGCAAAGACTGAAAAGAAATTATTCGTTTGCTCACTCAAAGTACTTTTACCGTTATACAATTCTTCAAATATACCGTATCCATCCAGTGCTGATCCTCCTCCAACCGGTGAAAAATCATTCGGAAGAGTCGGAAGAACAGTTAAATTACCTCGATCTGGGATATATCCGTAACGTGTATACTGATCATTTTTATTTTTGGTAGAACGAGCTTCAACGGCTATCATGGCATTCAACCGATGGATCTCATTAAAAGTTTTCGAAAATAACACCTTATTTTGAATATTATACGAACTCACTGTAGCTGCAGAACTGAACAAGACTCCACCGAATGGCAAAATAGCCGCTTTAAACCACGGATCCTCGGCATCAATCGAGCCATAATCATATCCTCGGTAGCTTTCTGCAATTGCAGATGAACGTTCTAACTGCCATGATTGACTGTTCGTAGTATTATATGAATAGCCTCCAGTAAACTGATAAGTTAACCAATTCAATATCTTCCATTGAAAATCAAAATTCAAATTCAAATTACTTGTATTCACCTCTGAACCCGTATTCTCCAATTCATTTAACACGTTAAAACCGATAGACTCTGCCTCTTTATTATATTTATAATCAAGCTTCTTACGATAATAAGAATAGCTTCCATCTTCATTAAAGGCTGCAATAGAACGGCTTGTGGTCAAAGCATAATTCAAAGGATCTACCCCATTAAATCCCTTATTCGTTCCAGTTGTTCCATTCATTGTTAAATTTATACGAACATTTTCACGTAAGTTTACTGTAACAGCTGCCCTACCAGTCAAACGTTCAGAACTATTTCCCTTTTCCTGCCCATCATTCTGGTTATATCCCACCGAAAGAGCATAATTTACTTTTTCCGATGCACCAGTTACACTCACGTTATGATTATGCCCGAAACTCGTTCGAGTCAACAAGTCCAACCAGTCTGTATTAGCCGTTTCCAAATTATTACGAACCTTTATAAATTCATCAGACGTAAGTTCCCCATCCTGAAACATTCTCAATGCACCCTCATAAGTATACATTTGTTTTACCGGTTCTCTGAAATACCTTAATCCATCCGCAAAAGCATCCTCACTGAACTCTATACGTTCCTGTGAGTTCATCAAGTTAAAGTTTTTATACTTCGGACGAGGTGCAACCGAAAAGTTACCGGAATAATTAATCGACATACGCCCCACTTTACCTTTCTTTGTTGTGATAACAATAACCCCATTAGAAGCCTTGGAACCATATATAGCAGTGGCAGAAGCATCTTTCAATACAGTAATTGTTTCAATATCATTCGGATTCAGCCAAGAAACCTGATTACCAATAATCTCTCTCATGTCCTCAGCCATATTAGAACTAGCATTAATAGAGATAGGATCATCCTGAATGATTCCATCCACCACCCAAATTGGATCTTGGTTACCTAACAGGGTTGAAGTCCCCCGAATCTGGATTTTAGGAGAAGCCCCTGCACGAGTACTGGAACTCAACACCATCATTCCCGGTACCTGCCCCTGTAACATCTGATCGATATTAGCATAAGCCGGCATCATAATATCCTCAGCTTTCACTGTCGTGTACGATCCTACCATATCTTTCCGGTTCACATTCTGATAACCAGTACTCACCACTGTCACCTCGTCCATCTCGTTCACGGTCTCTTTCAGCACAACGTTAATCGTATCCTGTCCCGTGTATTTCACCTCCTTCGTTTCCATTCCTACGAAAGAAAACAGTAATGAAAGATTTTCCACCTGCGGTAGCCTCAACATATACTTACCATTCGCATCCGTAGCCGTACCGACTGTTAACCCCTTCACAATAATTGTTACTCCCGGTATCGGTTGTTTTTTATCATCCGTCACCCGACCAGTAATCTTTATTTCCTTTTTTTGTTGGGGGTGGGCTAATTTACGAACAATCACGATCCGATCCACGATCTCGTAATCAAAGCCATTCTGACGTAATACCTGATCTAAAATCTGTTTCAGTGTTACATCTTTCAATTCCACACTCTGTACTTTGCAATCCCCCAAACTTTCTCTACGATACACGAACTCATAATCCGTGTTCGCCTTCAAATACTCCAGCACGTCTTCAAGCATCTCGTCATGGAATACCACGTCCATTTTCTGTTCTTGCGAGTAACTCATGGCACTTACAGAACCAAACGCAACAAGCAAAATAAAAACTTTCAATGTCATAACTAACAGAATTTTTCGCAATCTTCTCCCAAGAAGACTACACGTCATACTCTTTTTTTTCATACATTTGTAAAGTATTACATTAAACATTCATCTGCGACCAACAGATGTTTGGCAAAGGGGGAATCGACCAAATTTCCCTTTTTTATTTATTGATAAACAGTTACAGTTTGATTTTTCACGTTAAACTTCACTTCACCCGTTTTCTCCAATATATTCAAAACCGACTCGAAAGAGGCATAACGAGGAATTTTACCCTTAAACGTAGCCTCCTTTAAAGACGTATTCTGATAGAAAACCGTAAAATCATACCAACGAGCCAATTTTGACATAATCTCTTCCAAGGTATGATTCTCCAACACGAACATCCCGTTTCGCCAGCTTATGACCTCCGCCACGTTTACCTTCCGGGTGTACATCTTTTCATCATTCACTACGGATTGCATCCCCGGATCAAGAATCACGGTTTGCCCGTCGGCATCCACCTTCACTTTCCCACTGACCAAAGTGGTATAAGTGTTCTTCTCTCCCGGATAGGCATCCACGTTAAACTCAGTTCCTAATACTTCCACAGTCTGTTTTTTCACGACAACACGGAAAGGCTTTCTCTCATCCTTCGTCACTTTAAAATACCCCTCTCCCTCTAATTCCACCTCTCGTTTATCATTTCCAAAAGTAACCGGATATTTCAGTTTAGAATCGGCATTCAACCAAACCCGGGTACCATCGGACAAAATCAAGTCAAACTCGGCCCCCTTGGGAACTTCAATCGTATTATAGGCCAATTGCGCTTGCCGTGGTAAATTCTCTGCCGAGTAAGACAATGTTGATTCACCAGCCTTCTTTACTAAAATTCCAGCCTCTTCAAAATCCCCCTTCAAACTATCCAACAACATTGTAGTCCCGTCATCTAACCTTAACACGGGACGTTGTGGTTTCATCAAAGCGATTGCCACTTGTTCCTTTACGGGTTCTTCAGTTCCTCTCTCAAACAAATATAAGCTACTGAACACGGCCACGACAAATACTGCCGCCACGGTTCCCCAACGCAAAACCCGTAATCTCAACTCTTTCTTACGTTGGAGCTGCACTCGCTTTTCCATATCCAGCAATGCTTTCCGACGACCGATTCTTTGGTAGTTCTTAAAACCGACCTCTAGGAATTCTCCATCTTGCCAACGATCATACAACAGCTTATTTTCCGGAGAAACTTCTCTCCATTCTTCCAACTCCCGAAGTTCTTCTTCAGAAAGCTGTCCTACTCGCTGTCGGGCAAGTAATCCGGCTATTCGAAACCATTTTTCATTCTCACGCGTAATCATGCGGTTATTTTTTTAATCCCCCCTATAACGCAACACCCCTCAAAAGGGGCAATGAAAAATTGAAGTTTTTTCAAAATAATTTCTATAACCCTGAAAATAAGAACAGAAACAAAGAAGGTTCTAGCTTTTTACGCAAAAAATCCAAGGCAGTCGCCTTGTATTTTTTCACGGAGCTATCGGATAAACCTAATTTTTCCGCGATCTCCACATTCTTTAGCCCTTCCATAAAGCTCATCTCAAAAACGATTCTTGCCTTCTCCGGCAATTCTTCGATAGCGCTATACAACAATGTCTGGGCCTCTTGATCAATCACCGAATTAGCAAAACAAGATGCATCCTCCAACTCCCGGACATACCGCTCCCGGGCTGAATTTTTCCGGTGAATACTAATGATGTCATTTTTGATCGCCATGTAAAGAAAAGCCTTGAACGTGTACACGGAATCGAATTTATTTCTTCTTTCCCAAGCACTGAAAATGGCATTCTGCACACAATCCTCTGCCAGAAATTCGCTTTCCTCCCCCAAATACTTGATGGCATACAAGATTAATCCCGGATAAACATTCCGGTATAACAAATCTAACTTTCCTTGTTGAAAATCAATTAATATTTGAGTATTCCAATTCACTTGTCAAGTTTTACCGTACAAGTATAAGGAAAAAAATCAGACTCTAGAAACTCCTGATTCAAAAAGATATATTCCCTCTTAACAAGTTTTACTCATAAAGAAAGGTTGGAATTAAAAATTCCAACCTCCACCAATCGTTCAGTCTTAATTCAAGACTTACACGCACAAACCGCTATTTCCCTTTTCTCCGGATCAGCACGAAAATACCCATCAAAAGGAGTAATGCCGGAAATATCCATTGTAACACAACTTTAAGAGAAGCCCCAGCCTCCATACCAAGATTCAATTTATTATCAATATATGACGGACGAGAAGTATTCACTGGTAATTCTTCATAAGAGAACCAATTAAGCATCGCCATAAGCAAGGCCCCGTTAGCAGAACTAATTCCCCTACGAGAAACAGCTAATTCACCCATACTAATACAATCGGCATCCCCTGACACGATGATTCGTTGCAAACGCCCGGCTTGTTCTCTCTCCAAGCCCACCATCGTAGTCTTCACTCCAGCCCGTTCCCCGATCTTGGGATTCAAACGAGCCGTATCATTCACAAAATCAACAGTCTCTAACTCATTCCAAGCCATAGAATCTCTAGAAATTAATAACGGGATCACCCGAAAACCTTTATCTGATTTTTGCTGAATAGACAAAGCCCCCGGCATGACCAATGAAAGAGCTGAATTTTTCCGATGTGTCATATTGTATAAATTATCCCAAAGATGAGACAATTCTCTGACACTATCGGTTACTGTACAGAGGAGCAGATTCATTGGATATTCACGCACAGCTTCCTGTACCAACACTCCCGGTTCAAACTGAAGTCCTAATCGTTCCATCAAAGGAGTCAAACAAGAATACGTCTTCGGTTTACTTGCCACGAATAAATTTTTACCATTTTCCACGTAACGGAATAAAATATCTAACTCTTCGCTCGAGAACGGTTCCAATGGATCCGACACGATCAAAATATCCAAACTATCCAACGCCCCGTAACCATCTTTTAGGCTAACATCCATCACATCGAAACCTTGATTAATCATTGCCCGACGATAAGTTTTTTCTGATACAAAATAAGAATAATCCCGATTTAGATCTCCCACACTGGAACGAGTTCCTCGGTCTTCAATAAAACCAACCCGAGGCAATCGCATAGCAATTCGTTTTAAGGCGGCAGAAATTTCCGTCTCTCCCGGTAAAGGATTCATATACTCACGATAGACACGTAAAAATGTCCGTTCGCCATTTTCCCGCTCAATCAATGTCACGAAATCATACCTCTCGTCACTTAAACGAATCCCTTTTTCAACTTCCACTTCAGCTATTTCCTCTGGAGTCAGATAACGTCCTAATCGGGTATCTTGCAATTTTACCGCATCTTTTGCCGCTCCCAATAATGTTTTCCCCGGATACCGATTTTTAAAATTCTCATTTGTAGTATCTGCATGGTAATAAAAAACATAATCTAACTCCATATCCGGTTTACAGCGAATATACCGTTCGTAACGATCAATATCTCTTTTTATTCCTTTTGCCGTCATCCCATAAAGTTCTCCAAACAAATTCACATAAGTTGTCAATTTCAACTTACCGTCGAGTTTCTCCACGATGTCTTGACTCGCTTTCGTCAATGAATTTTCTTTCGTGTAAGTAGCATCATAATACCACTTTAACATCGGACGTGACGTCAAATATCCCACCAGCATCGTTAGGAGAAATATTCCCAAATAACGGGAAACTTTCCCTGCAAACGAACAACTTTCTCGCAACAATTCCAACTTCAACACGGCAAAACCAAGAAACATTCCACTCATAATAACAAAATAGATAATATCCTCGCTACAAATCAAACCCCTGATAAAAGTATTTGCCCGTCCGCCTAAAGATAACCAGTACGTGATTTCACGCACAAACGCATACTCCTGCCAAATTCCTGAAACAAGCCCCAGCAATGTCAATAAAGCGATCATCCCGATCGCAGCCACGATAGGATAATTGGTTAGAGTTGACATGAAGAGACCTATCGCCGCATAAAGCCCGAATAAGAGATACAATCCCAACAATCCTGTTAAGACGGTCGCCCATCCAAACGATTCCACAATACACCCAGAAATCACAACAAACACCAATAATATGGCCATCATGATCAACCCGTATAGCATCATTCCTAAATATTTTCCCAACACGATATGTCGTCCCGTAATCGGAGCCGAGAATAACAATTTTATAGAACCCCGGCTAAACTCCTGACTGATTAATCCCATTGTCAACAAGGGCATAACCAAATAAAACCACTGACTCACACTTCCCCAAAGCCCTCTGGAATTATAGAAAATTTCTTTAGAAATTGCATATAAGTTTCTACCTAATTCCTGTTTACGGGATAAACTTTCCATCATCTCACCAAACGTCATCCCCGTCATAAACACAAAAAGGACAAGTAAAAGCCATGCCACAGGTGAATAAAAAAGATTTGATAACTCCAAACGAGCTATCCTGTATATTGCTCTCATAATAGTTTACTTTTAATATGATTATTTTCCTGACAACTTAGCAAACACTGCCTCCATAGAACTCTTTTCAGTCCGGATCTCTGTCATTTCCCATCCTCTAGTAACACTTTCACGAATCACTTGTTTGACCGTGTCCCGATCTCCGTCATACAACAAACGGGCACCTCGACCACTCACACTTTCCACCTGCTTGATACCGGGAAGTGCCATTAACTCATCGGGCAGCGGAGGTACATCAAATTCGGCATAAAGCGTATTCGGTTTGATATAATTATCAAACTCCTCCACGCTACCGGAAAATACCACCCGCCCATGTTCAATCATTTTGATTGTTGAACAAGTAGCTTGAACTTCCGACAATATATGTGTTGAAAGCATTACTGTATGCTCTTCCGCTATATTTCGAATTAATTGACGAACTTCCAGAATTTGGTTTGGATCCAATCCATTCGTAGGCTCATCAAGAACTACAAATTTCGGATTGTGTAAAATAGCCTGAGCAATACCTACTCGTTGCTGATACCCCCCAGACAGATTACGCAACAACCGATCCTTCATGTGCGTAATCCCACAGCGTTCCTCTGCCAGGCTAATGGCGGTATTGATTTTCTTCCGATCCATCCAGTGTATCTCGGCGCAAAAACGCAAATACTCATCCACGGTTAAATCCGGGTATAATGGAGGCTTTTGAGGTAAAAAACCGATATATTTTCGGGCAGCCACGGGATCCTTCAATGTATCGATTCCATCAATATACACCTTACCTTGAGTCTGTTTTAACACACCACAAATAATATTCATTGTCGTTGATTTTCCCGCACCATTTGACCCCAGTAAACCAACTACCCCCGAACCATTAATCTCAAAATCAATATCCTCGATTGCCCACCGGGTTGTGGTATAACGATGATATAAATGTTCTACTTTTACAATTGGATTTTCCATACATACGATTTTATTCATAATTATAGCCAGGTATCAAAACAACGACACCTTATTTCATGTTCTATAAAAGAGACACCATCCCCATCCCGCACCAGGATAAGAGCGGTGTCTCTATATATTCAATATCTAATTTTTATTTACCCAAATAACTTCCAATAGTTTCTATATCTACCCCCTGTCGTTTAAACTCGTTAATTAGAATGTCATACTTTCTCCGAATCAAACCATTCCGGTCTTTTAACGGGTGAAGTATCCCTGTGAGATCATTTGCATTATAATTTCCATTTACCGGAGTAGCAACCAAAGTTTCATAAGTATAATCAAAAATCATATTGACATAATTTTTAAGATCATCATCCTGTATCAAAGAAAGCTGAGACGTTGCATACGGGCGTTTTACAAACCCCAAACGATAACTCATGCTATCAACCGGACGGGATGAAGCCGAAACTCCTGCCCAATAATAATCGGAAACATCATAAAAATCATCATAAGAAAAACGATCTTTCATCTTGTCATAGGTCTGAAGGAACCATTTATTCAAATCATTTTTCAACGTCTTTTTACTTGCGTCCGTCATTGTCCCGGCACTCTCATCCCCATGACTGAAGATGAAATTATTGAATGAAAGTAGATAGGATTTATTCAACAACGTCTGTTGATTTCCAGAAACCGTTTTCAGACCTTGACCCAAGATAATTTTCAACGGCATCACGGAACGCAATAGCGAATCAGGATAAAAATTCAAAAAAAGCTGTTCCAGCAAATCCAGTTGCTTGTCAACATACGCCTCGTCGGCTTTTTCCACCGAGAAAGTACCCTCGTACTGGGTTTTATAGTTCACGACCAACAACGTCTTGCCATCCAAAGACACCTCTTGCCATGAAGTACTTGAATTTTTTGTCGCCCCTAATTTATACTCTACCCCGGCAAGATTCGCAACGCTATCTTTCACGAAATCACCCTCTTTCATCTCATAATAATTTACAGTCCTTATCGTGTCCAGATACATCTCTTGCCAGCTCGCTTGTACTTTAAGATAAACATCAACCGGATCGAACTTATAAAGGATATACACGCCTGTCCGATCAAACCAATCCACGATACGCGCATCGTATTCATGATTCCCTTGAGGAATCACCAGCTCGTATTCCGCAACTCCCGAAGGAGTTAACGTTTTATTATCATCATTACACCCGATCCATCCGACGAGTCCAACAATTAATATCCATAATATATTCTTTGTTTTCATACGATTTCATTTTAAAATTAATCTACTGATTTTGTTCCAAGGCAGGATTTTGTTCTGTGATCAACTTGGGAATAGGCAAAACATAATGCCCCATATCCTGCTGATAATCAATACTACTATCATACAAAAGATGAGTAACCGTCACACCAAGGCGACGCACGTCACACCAACGATGACATGTTTCCCCGCATAACTCCCGACGACGTTCCAACAAACAGAAATCCAGCAATTCCTGACCATCGGTCAAGTTTACCTCAATATACTTACTTTTACTAATACGATATTTTCTCAATTCATTCAAATCAGCCAAAGCCTTCACTCTAAATTCGTCCTGACCTCCCGCCAGATATTTCCGAGAATAGACTTCTGCTCGATTCAAATACAATTCCGCCGTGCGGATTCCCTGTATCGCCGCATAATCATAATATCCTTTATTCACGCCAGCGTATCCTCTTGTGATGGAACCATCATAATACAAATAGATCTTTTGCCGAAGATCAACATTATCCGTATATATTCCTACCAAATCATCTGATGCAATAAACGGGGGAGATAACCGGGGTTGAAAACTCACCTCATATCCAGAATTATACTCCCGGGCCCAAATAATCTCATCCGGGGTTGAAGAGGTGTGATATACCCGTCCTCCATCATTCAAGTCCAACAAATTAGACTTCACCATCAAAACAGAATCCGCGTAAGCCAACGCCTTGTCCCAATTTTCCATGTACAGATATACCCGTGACAACATCGCTTTTGCCGCAAGATGATCTATTCTAAAAAAATTACGGTCATACTTATTCTCCGACAACAACCTAATCCCATGTAAAAGATCCCGCTCTATCTGCAAATAAACCTCTTCCACCGTGTTTCGGGTGAAAAACTGACCTGTCACCGTGGGATCCAATTTCAAGGGAACACCCAAATCTGTTGCCGGATTCCCTTGATTATATGCAATCCCGAAAAAATTCACCAAGTGAAGGTAATACCAGGAACGTAACGTCAAAGCTTCTCCCCGCAAACTCTCCCGGATATAGTCTTCTCCCTTCATGTCATCCAGGTACTCCAACACCAGATTACATCCTAAAATACCTTTATAATGAACCTCCCAACATTCGCCATTATAACCACCTCCATCATCGTCAAACATCTTCGAATCCCATAAAAATCTCCATTTATTCCGTTCGTATTCATCCTCAACATTCGACAAAGGTTCTACAGATTTTTGATTATCCGTGAAAATCTCCGACATATAAAAGAAATTATGACCATCCCGGTAACCATCTCCTAACAAGATTTGCTCTAAATCCGACACCATGGCGGGCCTAACCTCATCTTGGCTGGATTCTTCCAGAAAATCACTACACCCTATCAAACAAAAGACAGGCATTAGCAAATATATATTTCTTATTTTCATCATGTATCTTTTATTAAAATTAGAAACTCAGGTTAACTCCCAGCGAGAAATTTTGAGATCGAGGTTGTTCTCCCAATGCAACTTCCGGATCACGTCCCTTGAAATCCTTACTCTTAATCTGCAAAGGATTAGTTGCCGTGAAAGAAACAGTCACATTCTTTGCAAACCCCTTGATCCACTCATCCGGCAAACTATAAGAAAATTTGAAATCATTAAAACGAATATACCACGCATTCACCACCCGCGCATCCGATTTTGCCCAAGCTTCCAGCGGGTAAAGCGTCGTACTATTCCCAAATGGACGAAGTGGACGACAATTCTCGCCAACCGGGATAGAGGGAATATTCGTATGAGCCTCGTCTCCTGGCACCCGCCAACGTTTTTTTAATTGAGTCGAGGCATTCTGGTACTCGCTCATCATCCGGAAGCCATTGCTGTAAGGAGAGGATAAAAACGTGTAATTACCCCTGCTTACGTAGAAATTCAATGGGAAAGAAAAACGTTTCCATCGGAAAACCATATTAATTCCCACAGTGAAAGTTGGTTCAAGAGTTCCCATATACTTCATATATTCGGTAGCGTCCTCTGCTGCCTGCCTCGTGTCTGCCCGTGAAAAATCAAACATAGGACCACCATGATTCGGATCTAATCCCGTGAAACGGAAGGCCCAGAAACTCCCGACAGGATACCCTTTTTTATTCAATGTCCCATCTGAAGCGACTTTCCAATCCTTTGTTGACTCAAGTTTCGAATTTACCGTATTGTCATTCCCTGAAAAACTTGTCCCAAAACTCCACATAAAATTCTTCGTCCGAACTGGAACAATACTAAAAGAAAGATCCCATCCCTTATTCTTCATGTCACCATCATTTATTGCCATACTTGTCGTCCCGTTCTCGTAAGGAATTTTTGCCGTAGTGATCACATCGGTCGTCTTTTTATAATACCAGTTAAATGTCCCGCCTAACTTATTTTCAAAAAAAGCAAAATTAATCCCTAGATTCACCGACAACGTTTTTTCCGGTTTCAGATCAGGATTAGGAAGCTGACTCCACGTCATTCGCCATTCCCCTGTCTTGGAATCTACCGCTCCTATTTTAGCTATAAAATCCGGGCTAACATTCTCGGCAACATTTCCCTGGTAACCGAAAGTACCCGAGAAAGACAAATTACTCACAATATTCTGATTTTTCATCCAATGTTCGTCTGTCACGTTCCAACGCAAACCTCCGGACCAAACTGTTTGGAACTTCGTGGATCCGCCAAAACGATTGGAAGCATCCCCCCGTACTGAAAAATTAATAGAATAACGATTATCATACATGTACCCTCCCGATATGTAGTAAGAGATATAATTAGACAAACGGTCCGTAACTGTCGGGATTGTCCGCGCATATAGCTTGTTTTCCTCGGAATTAGAACCATAATGCAAAGGTACATTTGTAAAACTCTTTCCACGGTCGGGCATATACCCCCAGTTCGTTTGTGAATATCCCTCATATTGATTGCTACGGGTCTCAAAACCGGCCATCAAGTTCACGGCATGCACGGCATTCCACACTTTCACGAACTCCGCTTGTATTCTTGCCGTGTAATTAAAATTCCGACTCTCAGAAACAGTCAGCATACCGCCATAAGGCAGTTTCGACACCTTGTATGCATTATCCAACACGGAATATTGCCCGTATTCATACCCCCGTATCCCGGTAATATTATGGGATCGTTCCGAGAACCACGTTTCTGCAAAAGAAGAACTTGACATTCCCCCGATTGTCGCCGAAATCGTTAAATCTTCGTAAACCCTCCAACGGGCATTCAAATTCAGGTTTAGACTCTTCGCAGTATTCTTGTTTCCCGAATTATCCAATTCATTCAATATATTATAATTAGCCGTACCTTTTTCATAATAATACAATTTACCCTCATCATAACAAGGAATCGTCCGGCTCGTGGTAATAGCATAATTGTAAGGGTCTACTCCTGAAGCAAAAGCCTTTGTCTCCGTGTGAGTACCAGACAACGAAGCCGTCAGCGTCAATCGTTTCCAAAAAATAGACGTCATGTTCAAATTACCTGTGTAAGTCTCCTGCTCGTTACCTTTCGCTGTATTCTGTTGGTTCCGATACCCGAAAGAAGCCCGGTAAGTTGCGTTCTCATTACCCCCGGAAAAACTCAACGAGTGCGATTGAGAAAAAGGTGTTCTATACAAAATATCAAACCAATCCGTATTCACGGTTTCTAACTTTTTCACTCCATTCTGAAACTCTTCCAAGCTAATTTCACGTCGAGAATAAGCCAATGCCAATCCGACATAACCGATATTCTCATCGCCCACCTGCGCTCCCCGCTCAAAAGCCTCACGGGAAAGGGCAATCCGGTCTTTTGAATTCATAATTTCCATCCGGTTATAATTTAACCTTTGGCTCATAGAAAAATTCCCGGAATAATTTACTGACATACGACCGCGTTCTCCTTTCTTTGTCGTGATCAAAATCACCCCGTTTGCAGCCTTCACTCCATAAATTGCCGTTGCCGAAGCATCCTTCAACACGGTAATATCATCAATGTCATTCGGATTCAACCACGAAACTGCTCCCCCGATAAAATCTTTCATCATATCAAGGTTATCGTCACTCATAGCCGCTAATGACTCGGCCTCAAACGGCAAATTATCCTCCTGAATGATACCGTCAACCACCCATACCGGATCAGCATTACCCACTAACGTGGACGTTCCTCTCACTCTCACTTTCTGCCGTGTTCCTGTCAAACCGCTCGTGTGAGTCACCACCATACCCGGAATTTTTCCCTGCAACATAGACTCGATGGTCTCATTTCCCGTCATGATCAAATCTTCCGATTTCACCTTCGCATAAGCTCCTGCCATCGCTTTCTCTCGAATCACTTGATAACCGGTAACAACCACTTCTTCAATTTCTTTCAAATCTTCCACCAACACGACATGGAGTGTATCACTTTTCTCTGTAAACCGAACTTTCTTACTCTTAAAACCTACAAAAGAGAATTCCAGAAAGCCCTCTCTAACTGGTAACATTAGCGAAAAGACCCCCATTGTATTAGTTGCCGTCCCGACAGTTGTTCCTTCTAATTTTACTGTTACACCTGGCAAGACCTGTTTTTTCTCGTCTACAACTTTCCCTGTAACTTTCAACATCTCCTGTTGTCCTACGACATCAACCCGACGCTTCACCACGATAATATTCCCTCGAAAACTATACGTTAAATCTGTCCCCTCAAAAAGACGCACTAGTACAGCTTCCACGGTCTCATTCCTCGCCTCAACAGACACCTTTCCCAAACTATTCGTTTGTTCGGTATTAAAAATAAAATGCAAATCTGTCTGTCGCTGAATCTCATCCAGCAACATTTTCACAGTAACCTCTTTCATATTCAAACTAACTCGTTCCTGCTGAGCATAAGTACTCGCTGAAAGAGAAAACGTGAAACAAGACAGTAAAACGAGACACATTCTCATAATTTTCCAAAATTTACGCCAACAACCCAAATAAGATCGAAGGCAAATTCGATTTTTTTCCATACTTTTGTAATTGATAGTTAGATTATTTACCAATAGGCTCACACGATAAAGTCTATCGGAGATTAAACTAGCGGAAGGTGCTTCCAACGCCTTCCGTTTTTTATTTAGTAACAATAATTATTCTTTCCTTTATCGTAAATTTTACTCCCGTGGCTTCCGTAATTGCCCCTAGGATATCTTGGATTTCCTTATAACGTCCCAAGTGTCCGGAAAAATGAAGTTGTTTAACACTTTCCGTTTGGTAAAACACATCCACATCATACCACAATGAAAGCGTATTCATAATCTGTTCCAAGCTCTCCTCTTCAAACGTGAAAATACCCTTTGTCCAAGCCACATATTGTTGTACATTCACACTTTTAATCTGAACTTTTCCGGTTCCCCGATCAAAGTGGGCCAACTTTCCAGGACTCAACATGTACTCTTTCATTGAATTTGGCAATTTAATACCCACTTCTCCTTCTACCAAAATGGTTTGTACATCTTCTCCTTTACGTGCATTCACATTAAATGATGTCCCATAAACCTGTACCTGCATTCCTTCTATTTCCACACAAAAAGGACGAGTACTATCTTTCTTCACTTCAAAATAAGCTTCACCCTCCAAATAAACTCTACGCTCTTCCCTTCCAAATCTCACCGGATACTTCAGATTTGTCGCAGAATTCAATATGATGTTCGTTCCGTCGGATAAGGTCAGATGAAACTCTCCTCCCCGGGGAATCTTCAACATACTATATTGCAGTTTTTCCTCTTTTTCGTCAATACCAGTATCATACACTAAACCTGCACTTGTTTGTGTCGCTTTCAACCCTTCACCGACCTCAATTTCTTTCTGTTTCATGTCTTTCAGTGCTAGCGTTGTCCCTCCCGGAAGTACTAGCATAGCCTTAACCTGCCCCGGTTCAATCGCCTCGCTGACCACAGGACTCCCCTTTTTCTCTCCCTGATTCAACAACCAGACGGAAAGTCCTATTGCTACCGGTACGGCTATCACTGCCGCATATCTCAACACTTGCTTCCATAAACTCCATCGATTCGGCAAAATTTGTTGTTCAAAACGTCTCCATCCCTTTTCCATATCAATCCGGCAAAACTCAGGAAACTCCTCCGCAAACCGTCCCTCTTCCTTCATTTCTTCAAAAAAACGACGGTTTCTCTCGCTTTCCTGTATCCAGCGTTCCAGTTCCTGTCGTTCCTCTTCAGAAATGACACCGGACAAATAAAGCCGAATCATTCGAACTATTTTCTCATTAAAGATTTCCATATCCGTTCTCCAATTTTGCACCACATACGACAAGCACCCCGAAAAGGGGTAAGTAGAAAACAACTTTTTTCAAGAAAAATTTATAACCTAAACGAGAAGTAGGCTAAAATCAGAGTACCCGGAATATAACCAATAAGCTAAATAAATTCCCCATCCGCTCTTTCAAGAAACGAACAGCATTCTTTTTATGAGTTTTAACCGTTTCTACGGAAAGAGATAATAATTCGGCAATCTCCTCATTCTTTTTACCCTTCAGATGCAATTCGAACACCTCCCGACAACGATCAGGCAACTCCCGAACGGACAAATACAACTCCCGGTAAACCTCCTCCCTCATCAAATTATATTCCCGTTCCCGTTCATCATCATGATTGGCTAGCTGGTAAGCAAGATACCGATTTTCTACCGCTTTATGCTTTAAATAATCTAAACACCTGTTCTGAATAGCATCATACAAAAATGCCTTGAATCCACGAAAAGAATTGTATTCCTTCGGACTTTCCCAGATTGCCACGAATACCTCCTGCACCACATCCTCTGCAACTTCCCGCTGGCGGACACGTTTCATGGCATACAACACAAGATAATTGTAGAAGTGTTCGAATAAAACCCGAAACGCTCCTACTTCCTTGGTATTAATTTGCTGAATAAATTTATCTTCTGAAATATCCATTCACTCCTTAACTTGGATTCTTGACAAATATAAAATATTCCAACCAAGAAACAAAATTCAATAGAACTGATTATTTTGTAACTTACAAAATAATCAGTTCTATTATTTTCACTTAAACCAATCCCGTTTCAACCAAGCCTCGAACAAGGGATCTTGAAATGTGATTTCATTTCCTCTCACATCAATCACTTCCCGTTCCATAAGAGCTTGCTTTATTCTAACCACATTTCCAGAGGTACCAATCCGGTAAGCCTGCAATGTTTGTTTTGAACTTAATTGCTTTTCTCCCGCTATTAATGCCTTCAAAAAACCGAGCTGGGCATTACTAAACGTTTCCATGCTATTCAGAAAAAGTAAGCTCAACTGGTCAATCAACCCATTATACGCTTCCTTAACAACAGATGGCACGACTAACTTCTCTGTCCTAAGCCACACCTGTTGAGCCAATTGCTGCACATAATACGGGTGCCTGTCTACCAATTCCACCAATAACTGAATTTCATCCCGTTCGATAACCTTATTAGTCGTTTGGAATTTTTGTCGGATAAACGGGACCCACTCTTCCGTTTCTATTTTTTGAAGAAACATTAAGTCTCCAAACTTATAAAAAGGCATTGAAACATTCGCAAAAACATCCATCAACATGTGTCGCTTACTGCCAAATAAACAATAAGCAACGTGAGTATGTCGCTGCCAATGGGCCCTCAACTTCTTTTGAAACGCCAAAGAATCCCCGAAATTAGCCACGTTCTGAAATTCATCAATACAAATAATTAAACGAATATTTTTAGATACAGCCAAAGCCTCTGCCAAATCCAGAATATCATCCGGATTACGTTTCAATTCCTCCAACCCAATCCCAAAAGACAGCTCACTCTCCACATCAGCCGTAAAAGAAATCCGGGGGATCAAGCGGGCAAGGAAGTTTTTGGCATTCATCGCTATTTCTTCCCACTTGGAAGATACAGATGTTAAAACCTCTTTCGCCAATAATGTATAAAACTCCTCTTCTTCCCTCACGTTAAAAAGGTCTATCATGCATAATTTCACATCTCCTTCAGACGCTAGGAGTTGTTTGGCAGCATGCGTTACTAGCGATGATTTTCCCCAACGACGAGGAGAAATAATAATAGTATTTGTCAAACTTCTGAAATTCTGCAATAAACGTTCTGTTTCCACTCGTCGATCCGTGAAATTTTGATCCGTAGCTATTTTCCCAAAAACAAAAGGCGTTTCCATATTTATTCGTTTTATTCTAGAACAAATATAACTGATTATTTTGTAACTTACAAAATAGTCAGTTCACAAAATACAATATGGATAAACGATTTAGCTAAATAACTCCCGGCAAATATCTCCCACCCGAGAAACAAATCTCACTTTTATATGTGCAGGAACTTTTGTCAGCGCTTTCTTATTTCCCGCCGGAACAAATATTTGTTGGAATCCGAGTTTTTCAGCCTCCAGTATTCGTTGTTCGATACGACTCACGGCACGAATCTCTCCCGACAAGCCAACTTCCCCGGCAAACACGGTATTCGTGGGTATCGGGGCGTCTATATTTGAAGAGAGAACTGCCATCACGACCCCTAAATCCAGAGCCGGGTCACTCACCCGTATTCCTCCGGCAATATTCAAGAACACATCCTTCGCCGCCAACCGGAACCCCACCCGCTTTTCCAACACGGCAAGCAACATGTTCAATCGTCGCGTATCAAAGCCCGTTGCAGACCGCTGAGGCGTCCCGTAAGCCGCCGTGCTAACCAAGGCCTGCACTTCCAACAAAATCGTTCTAACGCCTTCCATGGTGGCTGAAACGGCGACTCCACTCAAATCTTGGTCATGATTGGATAGCAACAACTCGGAAGGATTAGCCACCTGTCGCAAACCGGATTGCAACATCTCGTAGATACCTATCTCGGAAGTCGAACCAAAACGGTTCTTCATAGAGCGCAAAATACGATACATATGTTGCTGATCACCCTCAAATTGCAGGACGGTATCCACCATATGTTCCAGAATCTTCGGACCGGCCAACTGACCGTCTTTCGTGATATGCCCGATCAAAATAGTCGTGATCGTATTTTCTTTCGAGTAACGCAGCAACACGTTAGTACACTCCCGGATTTGCGACAAACTCCCCGGAATGGCATCCACACTCTCTGTTGCCAGCGTTTGTATAGAGTCAATAATCAATAATTTCGGTTCAAGCGCACGGGAATGTTCCAATACCGTCTCCAACGAGTTCCCCGAAAGGAACAGGCAATCGTCATTCTCCGCCCCCAATCGTTGCGCCCGCATCTTGATCTGCGACACACTCTCCTCCCCGGAAACATACAGCACTTTCCCACAACGATTATGCAAGGCAAATTGCAGTACCAACGTCGATTTACCGATACCCGGCTCTCCCCCCAGTAGAATCATAGAACCCGGTACGATTCCACCTCCCAACACTCGGTTCAGTTCTCCATCTCCGGTATCCATACGCTCATCAGCATTCGCCTTCACCTCCGACAACTTCAAAGGCCGTGAAGAACTTGCCCCCACGATAGAAGCCACCCGGTTTCCTTTGGTAGAAACTTCCACCTCTTCCACAAAACTATTCCACTCCCCACAAGTAGAGCATTTCCCAACCCATTTGGATTCCTTTGCTCCACAATTCTGACAAACGTACACGGTTTTTGTTTTAGCCATACAATTGAAAATTGAAGATTGAAATAAACCATCTAAATAATAACCTCTCCTCTCCTAATAGGGAAAACCACTTGGTAATCAACTCTCCCCCTGTGTAAGGGGGAGTCGGTGGGGGTCGTTCTCAAATAAAACTTTTTCAATCTCGTTATTCTTACAATACTTTCTATAAATCAGATCATCAACAAAATGAATTTTCAATTAATCAAAGATTTCATCTGAAGAATCGTAATCCGTCATTCCCTCTCGATCCGCATCCCCACAATCAAGCACATGGTTCACTCCATTCGGTTTTTGGAAATCACTTTGCGGCACGGCAAGAGATTTATCCGCATATACTTTCTGCATAAACAAAGCCCAAATCGGAAGTGCCATACTGGCTCCCTGTCCATTCGCCAAATTCTGGAAATGGATAGAACGATCTTCCGCACCAACCCAAACCCCTCCGGCAAGATCAGGTGTAATTCCGATAAACCAACCATCAGAGTGATTCTGTGTCGTTCCGGTCTTTCCCCCGATCTGGTTCTTAAAACCATACCGAAAACGCAAACGGCGACCCGTTCCTTCATCCACAACCCCCTGCAACAAATTCGCCATCAAGAATGCAGTGTTTTCAGTAATCACTTCTCTGGATTCCGGGTAGAAATTCGCCAGCACGTTACCATACTTATCCTCAATTTTAGTCACCATCATCGGTGCATTATATACCCCTTTATTCGCATATATCGAGAATGCCCCGACCATCTCTTTCACGGAAACCTCGGAAGAGCCCAAGAAAATTGCGGGAACCGGGTCTATAAAACTCGTGATTCCCATCCGGTGAGCCATCTGCACGACGGCCTCCGGGGTAAATTGTTTCAATACCCAACCGGAAATATTATTCACCGAATTTGCCAATCCCCATTTCAAAGTCACCATCTCACCTTCCCGCTTATCCGTGGAATTACGAGGCGTCCAAGTCGTCCCGTCCGGCAAGACAAACGTCTGTTGCACGTTCAGCACCTGATCACAAGGTCCCAGCCCCTCCTGCATCGCCAACGTGTAAAGAATCGGCTTGATCGTTGAACCGATCTGCCGTTTTCCGGTACTTACCATATCATACTGGAAATAACGATAATCCGGTCCCCCCACGTACGCCTTGATTCGGCCTGAAGAAGGTTCCATCGCCATGAATCCAGCCCGGAAAAATGACTTGTAATGTTTCAATGAATCCAACGGACTCATCACGGTATCCCGTACACCTTTCCACGTGAAAACAGACATCGGGATCGCTTTATCAAAGGATTTCTTTATCTCTTGAAAACTCTTACCAGCCTTATTCATTGACCGATAACGCTCAGTACGACGGATAGAAGTATTCAAAATATCATTGATCTCGGAAACTGTCAAATCATTCGAAAAAGGCGGATGAGCTTTTCTACTTCTCTCGGCCATAAATGCCGGCTGCAACGTTCCTCCCAGATGTTCCGTCACGGCCTCTTCCGCATATTTCTGCATCCGGGAATCCAATGTTGTATAAATCTTTAACCCGTCCGTGTAGATATTATAATGCGAACCGTCTGATTTCAGATTCTTGTTGCACCACCCATAAAGCGGATTCGTTTCCCAAGCCAAAGAATCTACCGCATACTGGTCTTTACTCCACTTGCTGTAATTCTTTTTATCCGGTTTAGATGCTGTCATGTATAACCGCAAATATTCCCGGAAATAAGTCGCAATACCCTCTTTATGATCCTCCTTG
The DNA here is from genome assembly GCF_015560935.1 of Butyricimonas sp. BSD2780061689_150309_C8. NCBI lineage: Bacteria > Pseudomonadati > Bacteroidota > Bacteroidia > Bacteroidales > Odoribacteraceae > Butyricimonas > Butyricimonas sp. BSD2780061689_150309_C8. The sequence continues at coordinate 529,654 of NZ_JADMSV010000001.1, read as the reverse complement.
TGGAAGTCCAATCCCAAAGGCAGAACCTTCAAAGAATCAAATTCAGCTCGTGAAATCTTGTCATATTTCAACATCTGTCCCAACACCACATTCCGGCGTCCCAACGTTTTCTCTTCTCTGCGTACCGGGTTAAAAAGTGAAGGATTTTTAGCCATTCCCACCAACATGGCGGCTTGCTCCACCTTCAAAGAATCGGGTGTTGTCGAAAAATATATGTTTGCGGCAGAGTTAATACCAACGGCCAAGTTCAAAAAGTCAAACTTATTGAGATACATCGTGATAATCTCTTCCTTCGTGTAACTTTTCTCCAATTTCACCGCAATCACCCACTCCCGGAATTTACGCACGGCTAACTCCATGAAATTCTGATTCGCCTCCCGAGGGAACAACATCTTTGCCAACTGTTGCGTGATCGTACTACCACCTCCGGCAGAAGAATTTCCGGTCAACATACCCTGTGCCACCCGGAACAATCCCCGCACGTCAATACCACTATGATCATAGAAACGCACATCCTCCGTGGCAATCAACGCATCGATAACACTCTGAGGAATATCCTTATAGTCCATGTACCGACGGTTCTCACTCCCCTCGAAATACTTTCCTAAAATCTTCCCGTCCTCGGAATAAATCTCCGTGGCAAATTTATTCTTGGGGTTCTCCAACTCCTCGAACGTGGGCATAAAACCTAATTTACCCGCTGAAACCAGGTAGAAAAAGAAAAACACACCCGCAACAAAAACAATAAATAGCCCCCAGAAAATGGCAAAGTCTTTCCAATATCTTTTAAACATCACTTCTCGTTTTTATTTTAGCATACAAAGTTAGAAAATTAAATTTATATCTCTACCGATCAAGAAGAATCTCTCCTTGCTCTTTCACAAAAACGATCAAAACTTCTTGAAAACCTTAAGAGTTTTATTCCACAATCCACTTCTCGATATATCGTGTCTTGTTGTCGAAGTTAATACCGATCTTGAACAATTGATGGGAAAAAGATAGCACATGTTTCACGAAATACAAAGCCTGAAGAATAAATGAAATACCCTATCACACAATAACCATATTCCCTTCACCCCCATATCAAAGACACCCGCTGAACGTCTTTGAAACGTCTTTGATTCGAAAGTGATACGTCTTTGATCCCTAACTACACCCTGTCTTCAACGGATAATGTACGGATTCTACACGGATAACGAACCAATTTACATTCCATTAATAAGTTTTCAAAACATCTATCTATCCATTAAAAATTCTTTAGGACCAATACTTTATTTTTTAAAGAATAGTTTCCAGTGCAGATGGAAACTATTTTTCATTCACACTGGAAACTAATCTTTTTAAAAATCACGTCTGATCTTACACTGAATTTAAGATACTTCGAAACATTATCGTTTCATACCATTTCCGAATATGACATTATAAATTAAAATCACTTTTTTGGAAAAAAAATTTTCATTGATCTAATCTGTTAATAATGATATTTAACAACTATATATTCGTTAACTATCTTTTTGTCAATTGTAGTTTACTAAAATTGGTTTACTAAGTTTACTGTAAACTTTTTTCAGGACAATACATAATACTTGGCTCATGGTTAGGCTATTCTTTCCCTATACCATAAACATAGCATAAACATAGTAACAACATAACAACAACATAGATTTGTGTTCATGTTCTGTATGCGGTATGTTCGAGATTACTTTATGTGGTAGAGGAACCATAGAAAAAGGATAGAGAAAAGATAGGGAAAGGCAAGATCAAAAAATAAAACGATTTTTAATACTTGTAATAAAAATTTTATCTTATATATTTGTGAGGTGTATCTTTAATCCTTACTATGCAAGAGAAAGAATTTGAACATATTTTCAAATACCATTATATTGATATATATAATTTTATCTATCACTATATCATGAATGGAGATTATTCAGAAGATCTAGCACAGGATGTTTTTATTTGTTTTTTTGAAAAAAGAATCAAGTAAGTAAACTAGTAATTAAAACCAAAATGCCACAGTGGAATAATATTTTTATATCCATATTCAATGTTATCCTTTACGATATATGCATTTTCTATCCCTTCTATCTGCTTTTGCTGTTTTCCTTGGCCTCCAACCTCAAAAGTAAAATTTTCAATCCGGAAATCAGACTTTTCAGATGAAAAGACATCATTGTACACTTTCATCTGGGAAAGAAAAAACGTTTCTCGAATATTTCCTATATCTGATTTATTTTCAGCTAAAGCATAAATCAAATTTGTGTTATCTAAATACACTTTTTCCACTTTACCCAATAATCTAATACCTCCAGTTTCACCACGTAATTGAGCAATTATACCAGCTCTTTCCAGATAATACAAGAAATCTGTTACTTGATTACGATGCACATCTATCATTTGACCTATTTTCGTAAAATTAGGCTTGAATGGTACACTTTGAGAAATAATATAAAGTAATTGCCGAATTTTTTTTGTAGAAGCAATATTCATACTAGCATAGATAGGAATATCATTCTCTACCGTAAGACCTATCACATTCCGCAAGCGTTGTTCATAACCAGGATCCCGAAAGAATGGATAATATCCTTTCATCATGTACTCTTTAAATAAAGGTAATGGTAACCTTGTTTCAGGAAATTCAATTTTGTGCGAAAGAATATCCTCTAAAGAATAGGCTGGCAACTGCATTCCATACGATAAATTCAAATATTCACGAAAAGAGAGTCCCGGCAAATAGTAACTCAATGCCCGACGACTTAAATCTGCATTTCCCTTATAAATATCCAAAATAGAAGAACCCGTGAATATAATCTGAAAATCAGGATAATAATCATATATCATTTTCAGTTCCTTAGACCACTCCGAATATTTATGCACTTCATCAATAAAAAGATGTCTTCCCCCGTTTTTATAAAAATCCGAAGCTAAATCAAAAAGTCTATGTTCTGCAAAATACAGGTCATCCGCATTAATAAAAAGCGTATCATCCAGCGAATGATTTAATTTTATACGCTGTAACAACATAGTGGTTTTCCCCACTCCCCGAGGTCCCACAATTCCAATCATACGTGCCGACCAATCAATTTTATCATACAAATATCGGATATATGATGTATCTGTCAATAACAATAAACGCCGGAAAAGTTCAATTAATTGTTCCATAACTGTAATAAAATCAATGTTATTGATGCAAATATACAAAACTGCTGATTTAAATCGGCATTTTTTCGAAAAATTGCTAGTTTAAATCAGCAAATCAATATATCGTTATGAATCATTTACTCTATCACCTCAATCTTAACCTTCACATCATTAACGGTACATCCATCTGTCTTGAATTCTATGATCATCCCGGTATGAGTCCACATCGTCTGGAAATCCCGATCTTTCAGTTCTCCTGCTTTTAAAGGAAACGAGCGACGGGAACGAACCCCCTTACTCTCTCCGTCCTCTCTTATCGTCAAAATAGCATCACAATCCAAGGTACCTTTCACCGTGATATGTAGCCTTTGGGGAGTTTCTGTTTCGGTGTTATAGACAAAAGTGGCCAATTGCTTATTATTAATAGTAAACGTCTGTTCCTCAACAACTCCACCAGATGATTGCATCCACACGACGATTCCCAGTATCAACATGATTAAAACTGCGAAAACATATAGAATTCTTTTCAATTTCTTACTCGTCATAAGTACTTATTTTTTGTTATAATGATTATTACAAAGCTAGCAATTTAAGGTCAAATACCCAAAAAATTATTATCATCCCGTAAAACTGCAAGATATATCTTGCAGTTTTACCAAATTATTGCTTGTTATATCATGCAATTTTCCCTATATTTGCAGAAATGACTTGAAAAACATCAGTAATATGGAAAATCTATATAGAACATTTAGATTACTTTTGGACAACACTACAACAAATTTCATTCGTTATCTACATGATCAAATTTCATGGAACAGCCGTCTGGTGGCAATACTTGGAGCAAGAGGAGTCGGCAAAACCACCTTGTTATTACAACATATAAAACTCCATGATAACATTAACGAAACTCTTTTTGTCACGGCAGATGATCTCTATTTTTCCACAAATACACTTTATGAGCTTGCATTGAAATTTTACCAGCAAGGTGGAAAAAAGTTATATATTGATGAAATCCATAAATATCAAGCATGGGCCAAGGAGATTAAAAATATATATGATCAAATCCCCGGATTAAATGTAATATACACGGGTTCTTCTATTCTTGATCTGGAACAAGGGGGAGCCGATCTCAGCCGCCGTAAACTAGAATATCATATGACAGGATTGTCATTCAGGGAATACCTGAATATAGCCAAAAATATAAAATTACCCGTACATTCATTCGAAGACATATTATCTAATAAAATACAATTCCCATACGATAAGGAACGACCGTTGCAATTATTTAAAGAGTACCTGCAACAGGGTTATTACCCGTTTTTTAAAGAAGACGGTTATTACATTCGCTTGAAAAGTGTTTTAAATCAAACGCTTGAAAATGATATTCCCAATTTCGCACAAATGAATATTTCCACGGCGCAAAAGCTAAAAAAATTATTATATATCGTGGCGCAAAGTGTTCCCTTTAAACCGAATTTCTCGAAACTTTCAAGAGATTTAGACGTGAACCGTAATTTCGTACCCGACTTGATGTTCTATCTCGAAAAAGCCGGAGTAATCAACCAATTACGAAATGATACCAAAGGAATAAGACTACTTGGTAAAGTTGACAAGGTGTATCTTAATAATACAAATCTTGCATACGCCATCTCAGACACAACGCCAGATATTGGAAACGTGAGGGAAACGGTGTTCTTTTCTTTCATGCGAACAACACAAGAAGTTACCACATCATCCGTAGCAGATTTCACTATTGGTAAATATACCTTCGAAATTGGTGGCAAAAATAAGACACAAAAGCAAATTGAAGGGATAGAAAATGCTTATGTTGTAAAAGATGATATAGAATACGGATATAAAAATATCATTCCTCTTTGGGCATTCGGATTAATCTATTAAGAAAACTAAAAGATAAAAACTAAAAGATATATTTGAATCCGACCTACTGTTCACAAATTGTTTTATCAACAATCACATCACCCTGTTCTAATAAATACACAACCATATAATCCTCATTTTGTTTCAGATCCAAAAGTAAAAATACCGTACTTTCCCGGAAACGAGTGTATATCGCAGCTCCAAAAATATCATAATATTTATTGAAATTCCACACGCAATCCAAACCTATACAATAAACATTCGTATCGCAACTTTCTCCTATATAATAGCCAATTACAATTTTTCGAATATTAGAATCATTCTCGTAAACAGGTGCCAAAGCCTTGATAAATTCTCGCTTATCCCATTTATCAACCTTACAAAAAGTCTGTCTTGAAACTCTCCACTCAAACTCCCGTAACTCAAAACCTGCTTCATCCAAATTCAACAAGACATCATCCGTCACATCCACCCCGCCTTTGCTCGTACTTCTGATACTTTTAACTGTCGCCCAAGGCCCAAGAATTACACCCCACCAACCGAAAATAGAAGAAATCAAATTATAACGCCACTTGTATTTACTTATAGATTCCCCCTTTTTTACCAAAATAGCAGGAGAAAAAAAAGACAACGGGAACGCCAAAATGGAAATAGTATAGGGAAACATAATAAATCTACCCCCGTTATCTATTTCCTTCTTCAAATCCTCAAACGTGTAATCGTCAGGAATCTTTATTCGCCGCTTTATACATTCGTCTTCCAAAATTCTATTTCTATATTTATAATTTCATATACAAATATACAAAATTGCTGATTCAAAACAACAGTTTTTAAAAATCAGAAAGGACTATCTTGTTAGACAGCCCTTTGCATATTATGATTCAATTTGATTTTTAGTCTTTATCTTTCAATACTCTCTGTATTCGTCCCAACTCTTGATCGCAATCTCCGACGGATCCACCTTGCAAATCGCATAGATGAACGCACTAGCCAACCGGGCGTTAGTGATCAGCGGGATATTGTAATCCACCGCAGCTCGACGGATTTTATACCCGTTATCCAACTCCCGTTTCGTGTGGTTTTTCGGAATATTGATGGCCAGATCAATTTTCCGGTCGTGCAAATACTCCATGATATTCGGTTCCTTGTCCTCGTCCGGCCAGTATAAGATATTCACATCGATACCGTTTTCTTTAAAGAATTTGGCGGTTCCTTCCGTGGAATAGATAGTGAACCCTTTCTCTATCAACATACGGGTTGAATTGATCAATTCCACTTTAGAACGCAAGGGGCCGGAAGAGATCAGTATGTTTTTCTTCGGGATTCGATGTCCCACGGAAAGCATACTTTTCAGTATTGCTTCGTAATAATTCTCCCCGATACAACCCACTTCCCCGGTAGATGCCATATCCACCCCAAGTACGGGATCGGCTTTCAGAAGCCGTGCAAAAGAGAATTGAGATGCCTTCACTCCCACGTAATCCAAATCAAATACAGACTTATTTAAAGCCTCGACCTTTTCACCCAACATGATTCGGGTGGCCATATCGATAAAGTTGTATTTCAACACTTTCGACACGAAGGGGAAACTTCTCGATGCCCGCAAATTACACTCGATGACCTTTATATCATTATCCTTCGCCAAAAACTGCATGTTAAACGGACCGGATATGTTCAGTTCTTTAGCAATGGAACGGGCAATCTTTTTGATTCGACGGATTGTCTCCACGTAAAGTTTCTGTGCCGGGAAAACGATAGTCGCATCACCGGAATGTACTCCGGCAAATTCCACATGCTCACTGATAGCGTAAGCCTTTACCTCTCCTTCTTGCGCCACGGCGTCAATCTCGACTTCTTTCGCCTGTTCGATAAACTCGGATACCACGACAGGATGATCTTTCGATACCTCTGCTGCTAACTCCAAGAAATGTAATAACTCATCTTTATTCGACACCACGTTCATAGCGGCCCCGGATAGCACGTAAGAAGGACGAATCAACACGGGGAAACCCACTTTATCCACGAAATGATAAATGTCCTCTATACTCGTTAATTCGCTCCACCGGGGCTGGTCAATACCCAACTCGTCACACATGGTAGAGAATTTCTGACGATCTTCTGCCCGGTCGATAGATTCGGGAGAAGTTCCCAAAATATTCACGTGTTGACCATGCAATCGCATAGCCAAGTTATTCGGAATCTGGCCACCCGTGGAAACAATCACGCCTTTCGGTTCTTCCAATTCGATAATATCCATCACCCGTTCAAATGACAACTCATCGAAATAGAGACGATCACAGGTATCGTAATCCGTGCTGACTGTCTCCGGGTTATAATTAATCATCACCGAACGATAGCCGGCTTTCCGTATTGTATTCAAAGCACTCACACCACACCAATCGAATTCCACGCTACTACCGATACGATAAGCTCCCGACCCCAACACGATCACGGAACGCCCGTCATGCTCGTATTTCACGTCATTTTCGGACCCGTTGTAGGTGACATACAAGTAATTTGTCATTGCCGGATATTCACCCGCCAGCGTGTCAATCTGTTTCACACAGGGTAATACTCCCAATTTCTTCCGGTAATCCCGAACCTTCAACATTTTCTCGTGGTGAGATAACGAGGTATTCTTCACGGTCAATCGCCCGATCTGGAAATCAGAGAAACCGTATTGTTTTGCCTTTCGCAACAGACCTTCACTAATATCCGTTTCCTTATCAAGTTTGCTTAACTCTTCTTTTAGCAAGTGAATGTTTTCCAAACGTTGTAAAAACCAGTGATTGATTTTCGTCAATTCATGAATTTTCTCTACGCTATATCCCTTGTCGAAAGCCCCGGCAATGGCAAATATCCGAGAATCTGTCGGGTTCACTAACTCTTCATCAATATCTTTCGCTTTCAACACGTTACCGACAAAACCGTGCATACCCTGCCCGATCATCCGGATTCCTTTTTGAATTGCCTCTTCGAAAGATCGTCCGATAGCCATGATTTCTCCCACGCTTTTCATGGAAGAACCGATCACTTTGGAAACTCCCTCGAATTTATTCAAGTCCCAGCGAGGTATTTTACAAACCACGTAATCCAATGCCGGCTCAAAACATGCCGTGGTGACTTTGGTTACCGAGTTTTTGATCTCGTGTAACCCGTATCCCATACCCAATTTTGCGGCAACAAAAGCCAAAGGGTACCCGGTTGCCTTGGATGCCAATGCACTGGACCGTGAAAGACGAGCGTTTACCTCTATTACCCGATAATCTTCCGAGTTCGGATCAAGGGCATACTGCACGTTACATTCACCCACGATGCCTATATGCCGGATTATTTTTATAGCTATCGATCTCAATTTGTGGTATTCGCTATTACTTAAAGTCTGTGATGGAGCAACTACTATACTCTCTCCGGTATGAATTCCCAACGGATCGAAGTTTTCCATGTTACAAACCGTGATACAATTATCATATTTATCACGTACCACCTCGTATTCTACTTCTTTCCATCCCTTCAAAGATTCTTCCACTAAAACCTGAGGAGAATAAGAAAAAGCACTGGCAGCCAAACGTTCCAACTCTTCTTTATTCGAACAAAAACCGGAACCCAATCCCCCCAGCGTGTAAGCTGCCCGGATAATCACCGGAAAACCTAGTTTATCCACCGCAGCAAACGCCTCTTCCATATTACTGGCAGCGATACTTCTCGGTGTTTTCACGTTAATTTCTGCCAATTTCCCGGCAAAGATTTCCCGGTCTTCGGTATCTATGATGGCTTGTACAGGCGTTCCGAGTACTTGCACGTTATACTTTTCTAAAACACCCGATTTATAAAGAGCCACTCCGCAATTCAATGCAGTTTGTCCCCCGAAAGAGAGAAGAATACCATCCGGACGTTCCTTCTCGATCACCTGTTCCACGAATTCCGGTGTCACGGGTAAATAGTATATCTTGTCAGCCACCCCTTCCGATGTCTGTACCGTGGCTATATTCGGATTTATCAACACGCTGTAAATACCTTCTTCCCGAAGTGCTTTCAAAGCCTGTGATCCGGAATAATCAAACTCTCCGGCTTCCCCTATCTTCAATGCTCCCGATCCCAGAAGCAATACCTTTGCTATACCCATTCTTATTTTAGATTTAAAGTTTTAGATTCATTGCTCGTTTTTTCCGTCAAAAATGAGTATTCTAGCTCTCCCTCTGTTTATAGAGGGAGTACCCCGAAGGGGGGAGGGAGTTTATAGAAATAACGATAACTCCTCCGACACTTCGTGCCACCTCCTCTATGAACAGAGGAGGAGCTGGAATACTCATCATTTTCAGTGTTATCACTAACATTCCTTTCAATTATTTCTTCGATGTTTTCATTGCAGCAATGAAATTGTCAAAAAGAAACTCCGTGTCCACGGGACCACTTGATGCCTCCGGATGGAATTGAGCCGAGAAAAAAGGTTTTTTCTTGTGCTGAATTCCCTCGTTTGTACCGTCATTTACGTTCACGAACAACGGTTCCCAGTCAGCGGGAAGTGTTGTCTCATCTATCGCAAACCCATGATTCTGGGAAGTAATATAACAACGGGTTCCACCGGGGTTCATGACCGGCTGATTGTGACTTCTATGTCCATATTTTAATTTATAGGTAGAGGCTCCAGCAGCCCTTGCCATGAGTTGATTTCCCAGACAAATACCCATGATAGGGGTATTCCCTTTCAATGCTTTCCGTATATGCTCTATCGTTTCCTCGCAACGAGAGGGGTCTCCCGGCCCGTTAGAAAGAAAGATACCATCGAATTTTTCCTTCGTGAAATCATAATTCCACGGAACTCGTTTCACCGTAACATCCCGTTTTAACAAGCATCGCAATATATTGTTTTTTACCCCGCAATCCACCAGAACCACTTTATATTTCCCGTTTCCGTATTCCATGATCTTTTTCGTGGAAACCTCGGCAACGATGTTATCTTTATTCGGATCATAATAGGGTATGTCTTCATTGTCAAACAGTATTTTACCCAACATTGCTCCATGATCCCTTAACTTTTGAGTCAATGCCCGGGTATCTATACCAAAAAGCCCCGGAATCTGTTGTTCTTTTAACCAATCTCCGAGACTTTTTTGTGAATTCCAATGACTATACCGGGAAGAGTAATCCGAAATGACCAAAGCTTTACAATGAATCTTATCCGACTCGAAGAACTTGGATATTCCGTCTCGCTCGTCATCGACCGGGACCCCGTAATTTCCGATCATGGGATAAGTCGGAACCAGAATTTGCCCCTTATAAGAAGGGTCTGTTAAGCTCTCCGGATACCCGGTCATTGCCGTATAAAAAACAACTTCCCCGGACACCGATTTCTCGTAACCAAAGGAAGTTCCCTCATAAACTGTCCTGTCTTCTAAAACGAGACGGGCTTTCTTTAATTCATGCATATTTATTCAATCAATCAACTATAAATTAAATTTTATGCAAAAATATGGTGAATATATGAATTTACAAAGCATATTTATGAAAATAAATATTTTTAAGATTATAGGGACATCAATACACCGTATTCTAAAACTTATCAAACCATTATACTCCCCAGATAAGTACATCAATACCCTCTCTTTATTTTATATCCCCGTATTGAATATAAAACAAATTTCCCTAACTTTGTGAGGCGTAATATAAACACCTATGAGAAATAAAACGAAACGCCTGTTGGCCATTCGAAAGCTTATTGAGAACGAACAGATCTGCTCGCAGGAAGAATTATTGTTCAGACTGAAAGAGCTAAACGTAGAGGCAACGCAAAGTACGTTATCACGCGATCTTAAATTCATGAGAGTAGCTAAAATACCTCATAAAGATAAAGGTTACATATATATTATCCCGGACAGTATTCAGAATGAACAAGCCGATGAAAAAGCCTCTGCCATCGTGACGGACGCCATTTCAAGCATTGATTTTTCAGGAAATATTGCCGTGATGAAAACTCTTCCCGGATATGCGAAAGCCGTGACCGTTCTGATTGATAATGAAAATTATTTTGAGGTACTGGGAACTATCGGTGGTGACGATACAGTCCTTATTGTCATGCGGGAAGGCGTTACCCATAACGAGTTGCTGGATGCTCTCTCGTCTATACACGCTAATATTCATTCACTATTTAAATAATCATTTTGAATTTTCAACTTTCAATTTTGCATTATATCGAAAATAGTTTGTAAACTTGCACCCCGTATTTTCAAGAATATAAGCATGAATATTATAACTAAGAAAACGGAATTAAGTACCGTTATTGAGAAGTTGAAAAGTGAAGGGAAAACGGTGGGCTTAGTGCCAACAATGGGCGCACTTCACGAAGGTCACATATCCCTCGTGAAAGCATGTAAAAAAGGAAATGATATTGCCGTGGTCAGCGTGTTCGTGAACCCGACGCAGTTTAATGATAAAGAAGATTTGAAACGTTATCCCCGTACTTTGGACAAAGATGTTACTTTATTGGAAAAGAACGGATGTGATTACGTGTTCGCTCCCAGCGTGGAAGAGATGTACCCGGAAGAAGATACCCGTGTATTTGACTTCGGATACGTGGAGAGTGTCATGGAAGGAGCAAGACGTCCGGGACATTTTAACGGCGTGGGACAAATCGTAAGCAAGTTATTTGACATTGTGCGACCACACCGGGCATATTTCGGGATGAAGGATTTCCAGCAAGTTGCAGTAATCAAAAACATGGTGAAACAATTACATTATGATCTGGAAATTGTCCCATGTCCCATTATCCGGGAAACAGACGGGTTGGCCATGAGTTCCAGAAATACTTTACTGGAACCGGAATACAGGAAAAACGCCCCGCATATTCATAAAGTACTCGAAGAAGCTACTCACTTAACTTCCCAAATGAACGTGGAAGAATTAAAAAAATGGGTAGTAGATGAAATCAATAAAAACCCTTATCTGGAAACTGAATATTTTGAGATCGTGGACGACACAGAACTGAAAACTATTCAAGACTGGAGTGAAAACAATGTAAAAGTTGGATGTATAGCGGTTTATGCCGGTAAAATCCGATTAATTGATAATATTGTATTTTAAACTAACACGAAGATGTTTATAGAAGTAGTAAAATCTAAACTTCATAAGGTTACCGTTACTGATGCTAACCTTCAGTACGTGGGCAGTATCACTATTGATGAAGCTCTGTTAGAGGCAGCTAACATGATCGAAAACGAAAAAGTTCAGATCGTGAACATTAACAATGGTGAGAGATTCGATACCTATATCATCAAAGGAGAACGCAATTCGGGCATTATTTGTCTGAATGGTCCGGCAGCACGTAAATGTGCCGTGGGCGACGTGATCATTATTATCTCATACGCTTCAATGAATTTTGAAGAGGCTAAATCACACAAACCTACATTGGTTTTCCCGGACACCGCAACAAATAAACTTATTTGACATGATCATGGATTATTTACCACTTATCGAGAAAAAAATCGCACACACGGCGAAAGAGGCTGAAAATATATTGAGTCTGTGGAGATTCAAAGATGACAAGATCGTTTTCACAAACGGTTGTTTTGATATTCTCCATAAAGGACATATAGAATACCTGGCCAAAGCGGCCTCTCTGGGAACTAAATTAGTGATCGGATTGAACACGGATGATTCTGTGAAACGGTTAAAAGGTGATTCCAGACCCGTAAACGACGAGAATGCCCGGGCGTTATTACTAGCTTCTCTCATGTTTGTTGACGAAGTGATCCTTTTCGATACGGATACACCCCGTGATCTGATTGATTTCGTTCAACCGGACGTGTTAGTAAAAGGAGGAGACTATAAACCTGAAGAGATTGTAGGTTACGATATAGTAAAAGCCAAAGGGGGAGAAGTGATTACTATTGATTTTATCGAAGGATATTCAACTACCGCTACAATCGAAAAGATGAACAAATAATCGTGCATTTCTCTTATAGGAAGTAAAACGTTCTGTCATAATAAATTGGAAATAGAAATTCGTTATATTCTATTTCCAATTTTTTTATATTATACCTATTAGTAACTGTTAGTATCTCGTGTATTCATGGTGGAATAAAAAAGAACTAAAAAGAATAACTTTATTTTGATTTCTCGATTTCGAATTCAAGTAATAATAGAATTAAAAAATGCAAGAATAGTTATTCAAATTATTCCAATTCCTTTCTACAAAATACTAACATCAATTCACGGGAATTTCACCGAATACTTTTCCAAAGCCTGTTTTACTAACAATTGTGGATAACTCGAAAATAAATCTCATTATCAAGGATTAATAAAATTATAACCTGTGAATAACTCTTCACTCCATTAATAATAACGATTAAAACAAAAGAATCGCTTATTTTTTATACCAAAAACTCACAGCCTATCATAATACTCATATTTCTTTTTAAAAAAAATAAAAGATAATATATATATGATATTGTTGTTGGGAACTTGTTACTTTTGTCTGTTGAATCATATTTGATAAAGACAAAGTTATTATGAATCCTTTAAAGAAACTAATGGGGGAAACCGTGATTTATGGTTTCTCGACAATACTCGGACGGTTTATAAATTGGTTGCTGGTTCCACTATATACCAGGGTACTTTCTCCGGTCGATAATGGTATATTCACGAATTTGATGGGGTATGTTGCTTTGTTAGTTGTATTGTTGACTTATGGTACAGAAACTGGGTTCTTCCGCTTTGCAACTAAAGACAATAAAGACCGGGTGTTTTCGACTTTGTTGACCTCTTTACTCTTTACTTCGACTTTGTTTTTATTACTCTGTTTTTCGTTTCTCCCGCAAATTGTCAGTTTTCTTGAGGTGGGGAATCATCCGATTTACTTCGTTTTATTGATTGTAACGATCGCGATTGATGTGGTGAGTACTTTGCCTTTCGCTCTATTGAGAATGGAAGGGAAAGCCCTTCGTTTCGGGGTTATTAAATTCGTGAATATACTTATTAACGTGGGGTTGAACTTGTTTTTCTATTTGCTCTGTCCATTTTTGGAGAAGAAAGGGATTTCTGTTCCTTTCTATCAGGCTGATGGTGGGGTAGTTTATATTTTCATTTCCTATCTGGTTTCTTCTGTTTGCACGTTGGTGATGTTGTTTCCTTATATTTTCCGGTTCAAATTTGTTTTCTCGTTCTCTTTGCTGAAAGATATTTTGAAATATTCATACCCGATCTTGATCGTGAGTGTTGCCGGGATGATTAATTTACAGGGAGATAAGATTTTGATGCCTAAAATTTTAGGAGATGGGGAAGAGGCTTTGGCTATAACTGGGATATACGGGGCAAGTTATAAATTGGCTTTGGTGATGTATATTTTTACGCAAGGTTTCCGCTTCGCTTTCGAACCTTTCTTTTTCAATTACGCCAAGCATAATGATTCAAAAAAAATATACCAGGATGTACTGCTCTATTTTACCGGATTCGGTTTAATGATCTTTTTAGGGGTTATGTACTTTTTGGATGTATTAAAATATTTCTTGGGATCAGAATATTTCAGCGGGTTGACGATATTACCTTGGGTATTGATGGCTAATTTGTTTCAAGGAATTTACTATTCGTTGTCATTGTGGTATAAATTGACGGATAAAACGATATACGGGGCTTACATGGCGATTATCGGTTGCGTAATCACGATAGGAGGAAACGTGATTTTCTTGCCGAAAATAGGTTTTATGGCATCTGCCTATTCCGTTTTCACGTGTTTTTTGGTTATGACGATTTTATCTTTTATTCTGGGAAGACATTTTTACAAGATCAATTACGATATACCTAAGATTATTTTCTATTTTGCGATTTGTTTATTGTTCTATTTTGTCGGTGGATATATAAAATTTGACAATAACTTGGTAACTTGTTTGGCTCGTTTACCGTTATTCGTACTCTTCGTGTATATTTTTATAAAAAAAGAGATGAGTTTTTTGCTGACAAAAGATTTTATGTACAAGTTAATTCATAAAAAATAGCTATCTTAGCGCAATTTATGGGAGTAGTTAAAAATGTGAT
The DNA here is from genome assembly GCF_015560935.1 of Butyricimonas sp. BSD2780061689_150309_C8. NCBI lineage: Bacteria > Pseudomonadati > Bacteroidota > Bacteroidia > Bacteroidales > Odoribacteraceae > Butyricimonas > Butyricimonas sp. BSD2780061689_150309_C8. Next base: position 514,606 of record NZ_JADMSV010000001.1, on the reverse strand, counting down.
TAACATCCAAAGTTACAGAGAGAATGAAAATTAAAATAGTGAATAAATCGAAGCATCCGCTTCCGGAATACAAGACAAAATCATCTGCCGGTTTAGATATACGGGCTAATATTGATGAACCTATCATGTTGAAATCGTTGGAGAGGAAACTTGTTCCGACGGGTTTGTTTATCGAATTACCTGATGGCTACGAGGCTCAGATGCGTCCAAGGAGTGGATTGGCTTTAAACGAAGGAATCACTTTATTGAATACGCCGGGAACGATTGACGCTGATTATAGAGGGGAAATCGGAGTTATTTTAGTGAATTTGTCCCATGAAGTAACACAGATTAATGACGGGGACAGAATTTGCCAGATGGTGATTAATAAGGTTGAACAGGCTGAATTAATTGAAGTGGAGGAATTGGGCGAGACGGAGAGAGGGAGAGGAGGTTTCGGTCACACGGGTAAACAATAAATCATTTATAATGACTAAAATAGGTCGATTATTATTTGTTTTTTTATTGCTTTTGTGTACTACTCAGCTTTTTGCTGATAAAAAGAAAGTGGTAGAACCTACTTTAGAAGGTGAGGCTAAAGTACAGTTCGATTATGCTTTCATGGAAGGGGTACGTTGTAAGGTTTTAGGTGACTTGAAATCTGCTATTGCCTATTTCGATCAGTGTATGAAAATTTATAACAAAAGTGCCGCGGTACGTTATGAATTATCCAGTATATTGGTATTAGGAGAGGATTATGCGCTGCCTTTACAACTGATGCGGGAGGCTGTGGAATTGGAGCCGACAAATATTTGGTATAATTTATTGTTGGCTAATATTTTGCAGAGAAAATCAATGATTGAAGAGGCGTGTAAGGTGTATGATAAATTGATATTATTACATCCCGAGAGAGAGGATTTTTACATCGTGGAGACTGATTTATATTCTTCTGTTGAGAAGTGGGATAAGGCTATAAACGTGTTGGATCGTTACGAGAAACAGTTTGGAATAAGTGAGCCGGCTATTATTGAAAAGGCTAAATTATATTCCAAGATGGATGATGTAAAGAATGCTTCGGCGGAAATCATGAAGTTGGTGAAGAAATATCCTGAAAAAACAGATTATTTGGGTTTATTAGCCGAACTGTATTTGTCACATGATCAAGAGAAGAAAGGTCTTCAATTATTGAATAAAATCGTAAAAAATGATCCGGATAATGGTTTTGTGCGGCTTTATCTAGCTGATTATTATCGTACAAAGAATGATACTTTAAACACGGAAAAATATATTCGTTCGGCCTTGTTGAATGATAAGGTTGAAAATGGATTGAAGGTTCAATATTTGCTGAAGTTATTAGTTAACCAAAACGATGCGAATATCTCTTTGGATCATATCTATTCCTACGTGCAATTATTGTTAGAGAAATATCCTGAAGATATAGCCGTTAGGACTTTGAATGCTGATTTTCTGAAACGGTATAATAGACTGGAGGAATGTAAGGGTGAACTGGAATTTCTTATTTCTAAGGAGAAGAATAATTATTTGGTTTGGGAAGAGTTGTTGATGTTATATAATCAATTGGAAGACACGACTGCCATGTATCGTGGTGGGTTGGAATGTTTGAAATATTTCCCGAATGAGCCGTTACCCTACGTGATGATCAGTTTACCTTTACTGATTCGGAAAGATTTAGAGCGAGCAAAGGGATATTTGGAACAAGGACTTGCCTTGTCTCCGGATAATTCTCCTATTAAGGCTCAGTTTTTTGCCTATCTTGGTGAGGTATATTATAAACAGGATAGTGTTGAACAGGCTTTTGCCATGTTTGACAGTACTTTGTTGATAAATCCGGGTGATATAATGACATTAAATAATTACAGCTATTATCTTTCATTACGAAATGAACATTTGGATAAAGCTGAAAAAATGATTTCAACGGCATTGAGTGCTGATCCGAATAATTCGACTTTTTTGGATACTTATGCCTGGGTTTTGTTTAAAAGTAAAAATTATTCTTTGGCTAAATTTTATATGCGTTCAGCTATTGAGAACGAGAAGAATCCAAGTGGAGTTTTATACGAACACTATGGAGATATTTTATTCATGAACGGGGAAAAGGAGGAGGCTGTGAAAATGTGGCAGAAAGCATTGGAATTTAGAGATGAAGAATGTGGTGATTTAAAATATAAGATAGAGAATGGTTTACCGGTAGATCATGAGAAGTAGTTGTGTTTTATTATTGATTTTATTGTGTTTCGTGTCGTGTAGATCCGTGAAGGAGATTACGGAAAGTCGTAGAGATTTACCGAATATTACCGAAGGAAAATTGTTTAAAAATATTATTTCTAACGAGTTAGATTATAATACGATATATGCGAAAAAAGTTGATTTATCTTTGAAGGATAACAAGAATTCCCATAGTCTTAAAGCTATTTTACGAATACAAAGAGATAGTTTTATATGGGTTTCAGTTAGTGCCTCTTTAGGAGTTGATGTGGCTAGACTGCTATTAACCCCGGATAGCGTGAAATTTATCAGCCCTAGGGAGAAAAAATATTTTGTTTCTGATTATAGTTATTTCGCAGAACGTTTTGACGTAGGTTTGACATTTGATTGTTTTCAACGGATACTGACAAATCAATTCTTTGATTTTGAATCTTGTACCACGGAGGCTGTGCGGGGAAAGCGTTATAAATTTGATAAGTCGGGTAACGATTATGTATTGTATAGTTTGGAAGAGAAAGCATTGGGGAGAAAATTGAAGAAATTATACAAGAAAAGGAGAAAGAATAAAGAATTTTCTTTAGTGTTGCAGAAAATACATATTGATCCGGATTGTTTCAGACCTAATGCTGTTTCTATCGAGGATTTGGAAGAGGGTGTCGGAATGAGCGTGAAATACAAGAATATAAAGGATTTTAGTGGAAAATTGTTTCCCGGGAAAATAACTTTTAATGTATTTTCGGATAATGATAATTGGGAAGTTATATTGAATTTTGACCGGTTGGAATTTGACGTGGAAGTTTCACCTAATTTTAAAATACCTAGTAAGTATAAAAGAATGTATTAGCATGGATATTTGTCGTAACATATTGATCGTGATTTTCTTGTTTTCTTTCACTTTTTCTTACTCGCAGTCTATTGATGCGATTAAGAAGAAAAATGAAAAGACGGAGAAGGAAATCGCGTATTTGAATAAGTTACTGGAAAATGCCCGTAAAGATAAATCCTCCACGATACAGAAAGTTTCAATCATTAATCAGAAGATTGGTAAAGGGAAAGAAATGATTCAATCTCTCACGAACGAGGTGAATTACCTTGATGGTCAAATTAAAAAGAATGAGTCTGTTAAATCCGGTTTGGAATCCGATAAACAACGGATGCTGGAATTCTATTCTAAGATGGTGTACGAGACCTGGAAGAAGAGGAATGAATCGGATAAATTAATCTATATATTTTCTTCTTCGAGTTTTGCCCAGGCTTATGCCCGGTATAAATATTTTGAACAGGTTCAGGATTATTCCAAGCGGCAGATTCAGTTAATTGAACAGACAAACGATTCATTGACCGCCATTAATAAAGAATTGAGTAAATTGATGACTCTGAAAAGTGAAACTCAGTCTAAAATTACCTCTCAAAATAATCAATTGATCCGGGAACAAAATGAGGCGAACACGTATATAGCGGATTTGAAGAAAAAGGAAAAAGAACTTCTTCGAAAGTTGAATATTGAGATTAAGAACAGAGAACGTTTTAAAAAAGAATTGGAGAAACTCATTGCTGCTCAGGCTAAAAAGTCGGGGAGTAAAAATTCTACATATAAATTAACACCAGAAGAGAAACTTATTTCCGACGATTTCGCTAAAAATAGAGGAAAGTTACCTTGGCCTGTTGAACAGGGATTTGTGTCGGAGAAATTCGGGGTGAATGTACACCCTGTTTTTAAACAGGTGAAGTTAAATAATGCAGGAATTACTATTACGACATCCCGGAATGCTGATGTTAGAGCGGTATTTAAGGGTGTGGTGACGGAAATAATGTTTATCCCGGGGGATAATAACGTTGTGATTGTGCGGCATGGAAATTATCTGACGGTGTATTCGAATTTGGTGGAGATATTTATTAAGAAGGGGGACACCGTCAATGTGAAACAAAAAATTGGCAAGCTGGCTGTGAGTAGTGGTAATAACAGTACGTTAAATTTTCAAGTTTGGAGAGATAAAGACAATTTAGATCCACAATTATGGTTAACGCCTTGGTAGAGTAAGAGTATGTTTGAAAGATTAATAATATACTTTATTGGTGGTTGGTATTTAAAAATATTTTACTTACATTCGCTAGACGGTAGATAGTGAGAATAATGCTTTTTATAGCTGCGGAATATGAGTAAAATGGTGAGTAAAAAAGGCTTGGTTATGATTGCGATGATCGTTATTAATTATTTGAAAAAGCGATGGACAAATTAGAGTTTTCGATTGCCTCTGAAATTGGTAATATCGTTAAAGTTGAGAACTTTATCGATTATTTCTCGGATGTTTATAATGTCGAACCGGATGTGTTCGGCAAGATAAGTTTGTGTGTTATTGAAGCTGTTAATAATGCAATTCTTTACGGAAATAAACTGGATTCTTCAAAGCATGTTAAGTTTTCGGTTTACGAAGAAGAAAAGCGTTTATTCGTGGCCGTGAAAGACGAGGGAGAAGGTTTTGATTATTCTTATATCCCGGATCCTACTTTACCGGATAATATAGAAAAAGATGCAGGACGTGGTCTTTACCTGATGAAAACGCTTTCTGATGATTTGATTTTTGAAGACGGTGGATCAAAGGTGACCATGGTTTTCAATTTATAATATATAGATGAGCGAACTTCTTTTTTTTAGTGAGGAATGTGATATTCCTTCTTTTTTTAATGAAGAGAGAGTGAAACAATGGCTACAAGCTGTTGCTGATGATTATTCGTTTCAATTAGGAACGATCTCTTTTATTTTTTGTAATGATGATTATATCCTGGATGTAAACAGGAAATATTTGAATCATGATTATTACACCGACGTTATTACTTTTGACTACTCTGAGAGAAAAATATTGTCAGGTGATGTTTTTATCAGTCTTGATACAGTTCAATCCAATGCTTTAGAATTCAATACAACTTATGAAGATGAATTACATAGGGTTGTCGTACACTCTGTACTTCATTTAATAGGTTTTAAAGATAAATCAGATGCTGACGCGAAAGAGATGCGTCAAAATGAAAATCATTGCTTAGAATTGCTTAAAATGATATAATTATGTCACAATTACTGCCCGTATATGATGTTATTGTAGTAGGGGCCGGACACGCTGGTTGTGAGGCAGCTTGTGCTGCAGCTAATTTAGGATCGAAGACGCTACTTATTACATTGGATATGAATAAGATAGCGCAAATGTCTTGTAATCCGGCTATGGGTGGTATTGCTAAAGGTCAGATTGTTAGAGAGATAGATGCTTTAGGTGGTGGATCTGGCATTGTAACAGATAAAAGTACAATCCAATTCCGTATGCTGAACCTATCTAAAGGGCCTGCTATGTGGAGTCCGAGGGCTCAATGTGATCGAATGATTTTTTCTGCCGAATGGAGAGATAGGGTAGAGCATACCGATAATCTGGATTTGTGGCAGGATGATGTGATCGAACTTCTTTTGGATAAAGATCGAGTTATCGGGGTCAAAACTAAATTAGGGATTTCTTTTAGCTCCCGTCGAGTGATTTTGACTAATGGTACCTTTTTAAACGGTCTGATGCATATCGGACGAGTTAGTTTTCCCGGTGGTCGAATTTCAGAACCGGCTACTTATGGTTTATCCGATCAGTTGAAAGAATATGGTTTTGCAGTCGGGCGGATGAAAACGGGTACTCCGGTTCGTATAGATGGTCGAAGTGTTGATTTTTCTAAATTAACCCGTCAGGATGGAGATAATGATTTCCATAAATTCTCTTTTCTGAGTTTTGCGTATACGAATTCACTTGAGAAGAGACCTTGCTATATCGCCTATACGAATAAAGTCGTACATGATATTTTACGGGAAGGATTTGATGATAGTCCTTTATTTAATGGTACGATAAAAAGTATAGGTCCTCGTTATTGTCCGAGTATAGAAACTAAATTAGATACTTTTTCAGATCGAGATAGTCATCATTTGTTTTTGGAGCCGGAAGGGGAGAAGACAACCGAATATTATTTGAATGGATTTTCTTCTTCTTTACCTTGGGATATTCAATTGCGGGCATTGAGAAATGTGGAGGGTTTTGAGAATGTAAAAATTTTCAGACCGGGTTATGCTATCGAGTATGATTTTTTCCAACCTACTCAATTGTATCCGACTTTAGAAACAAAATTAATCAAGGGACTTTATTTTGCCGGACAAATAAACGGGACTACCGGATACGAGGAGGCAGCGGCTCAAGGATTGATGGCCGGAATAAATGCCCATCTTTCACTTCATGAAAATAGAGATTTCGTACTGAATCGAGATCAGGCTTATATTGGAGTACTGATTGATGATTTAGTTACAAAAGGGGTAGATGAACCTTACCGTATGTTTACTTCTCGTGCGGAGTATAGAATTTTATTGAGGCAGGATGATGCGGATGCCCGGTTGACTCCTTTAGGATATTCTCTAGGTCTTGTGAAAGAAAATCGTTTTGCCGTGTTTGAAGATAAAATTTTGAAACGTGATCGGTTGATGGATTTTGTTACTAATTTTAGTATTTCACCCGAAGAAATTAATTCGACTTTAGAAAGTTTAGAATCTTCGCCTATCCGCCAAAAAATTAAATTGATTGATATTATTTCGAGACCGCAGGTAACTATTCCTAAAATTGTAGATTCAATTCCTTCTTTGAAAGAATTTATTTTTGATAATAATTTGCGGGAAGAAATCATAGAAGCTGCCGAAGTTTTAATTAAATATTCGGGATATATCGAGAGAGAAAAATTAATAGCTGATAAATTGAATCGGTTAGAAAATTTAGTTATTGCGAATAAATTTAATTATATGGAGATAACTTCTCTCTCTTATGAAGCTCGTCAAAAATTGACAAAGATTAATCCGAAAACTATTGGACAGGCATCACGTATTACAGGAGTATCACCTTCTGACATCAATGTTTTATTGATTTTATTGGGAAGATAAAAGAAATGTTTCACGTGGAACATTGAAAAATAGTGCGAAGGGCACTATTGAATAAATCCGGGTAAAAAGGTATATTTGTAGGGTAAAAATTACAAACAAAAACCGAGGTATAAAATGGAAATTATTGAAGGGAATTTAATTGATATAGAAAACAGGGAATTTTATCCTTGCGCTATATCTATATCTGAAGGAAAGATCATAAATATAGAAAGGAATTCTAATTCGTATGATCAATATATTTCGCCGGGATTTATAGATGCGCATGTCCATGTGGAAAGTTCCATGTTAATGCCTGTAGAGTTTTCCAAATTAGTAATTCCGAATGGAACAGTGGGAGTGGTTGCCGATCCGCATGAAATTGCCAATGTTTTAGGGGTAGAAGGGGTGGAATTGATGGTAAATAATGGAAAAAAGGCACCTTTAAAATTCTTTTGGGGTATTCCTTCATGTGTTCCCGCAACTTCATTCGATAAACCGGGGTCCATTTTATCCATAGAAGACACTGATAAATTAGCAAAAACTGGAAAATTTACAATGCTTTCTGAGGCCATGAACGTTCCTGGCGTTATAAATAATGATCCGGATGTCATTGGAAAAATAGAAATAGCCAAGAAATACCGATTAAAAATAGATGGTCATGCACCAGAACTCGTGGGTGATCCATTGAGTTCATATATTGCTCATGGTATAGAAACCGATCATGAATCTTCGACCCTAGAAGAGGCAGAAGAGAAAATTTCGAAAGGAATGCACATTATGATCAGGGAGGGAAGTGCTGCTAAAAACTATGATGCGTTAAAATCATTGATTGCTACACGTACGGATAGCGTCATGTTTTGCACGGATGATTCACATGCTGATGACTTATTAAATGAAGGTCATATTAATAAAATTGTCAGAAAAGCATTGGCTGATGGCTTTGGTATTTTTGATATTTTGCAGATTGCATGTCTTAATCCGGTACGTTTTTATAATCTAAATATAGGAACTTTGCATGTTGGGGATAGTGCGGATTTCATTATTCTGAATGATATAGAATCTTTGAATATACGTTCCACTTATATTCGTGGGGAGGTAGTCTATGGTGAAAACAGTTCTAAAAATAATCCGGTTTGTGATGTACCTTTATTAAATAAGTTTCATCATGATGAAATAAGTTTATCTGATCTCCATACTAATGTTTTTGGAGATGTTACCTGTATTCAAGTAAAACCTGATAGTCTTTTGACAGACCGTAAAATTCTTCATTTCGATGAAAAGATAGAAGATTTTCAATCGGATTTAGATAAAGATGTTTTGAAAATAGTTTATTTAAATCGTTACTTTAATTCTAAACCGCAGGTCGGTTTTATTTCGGGCATCGGTTTAAAGCGGGGAGCTTTTGCTTCTTCTATATCACATGACTCGCATAATATTATTGCGGTGGGTTGTACCGATCAAGATTTAATGCTTGCAATAAATGAATTGATAAAAGAAAAAGGTGGTTTAGTCGTGAATGAAGAGGGCAAATTACACTCTTTGCCCCTTCCTATCGGTGGTATTATAAGTGATAAAAGTGGGGAAGAAGTGGCAGATCGCTACATGAAATTGAATGAAATACTTTCAAAAATGGGAACACCTTTAAAATCTCCTTTCATGACACTTTCATTTATGGCATTAATTGTAATACCTACTTTAAAAATAGGGGAAAAAGGAATCTTTGATTTTGAGAAGTTTGATTTTGTGAAATAGTATATGGCAGAAGATGAATTTGGATTGAAAGAGAAGGTCAGTAAATTACCTACGACTCCGGGAGTGTATCAATTTTTTGATGCAAATGGAGTAATTATATATATAGGTAAGGCTAAGAATCTGAAAAACAGAGTTTCATCTTATTTTGTGAAGACAAATCAGACCTCTAAAACAATGGTTTTAGTCCGTAAAATACGGGATTTGAAGTACATTGTGGTTAATACAGAGGAAGATGCGCTATTACTAGAGAATAATTTGATAAAAAAATACAAACCCCGGTATAATATTCTGTTGAAAGATGATAAAACGTACCCTTGGATTTGTATTACAAAAGAGGCTTTTCCACGAGTTTTTACCACTCGGAAATTTATCCGGAACGGTTCAGAGTATTTTGGGCCTTACACTTCGGCTAAATATGCTAACACCTTGATTTCCTTGATAAAATCACTGTATAAATTGAGAACTTGTAATTTATCTCTCAATAAATCAGCTGTTTATAGTGGAAAGTATAAAGTATGCCTGGAATATCACATCGGAAATTGTATGGGGCCTTGCGTTGGGTACGTGCAGGAAGAGGAATACATGGAGTATATTGCACAAATCCGGAATATTTTGAAAGGAAATATTTCTTCCGTGATCGATTTTATGACTCGGAAAATGAAGGAATATACTATTTCTCTTCAATTCGAAAAGGCACAGGAAATGAAGGAGGCCATAGAAGCATTGAAAACTCATCAAACAAAATCCACGATAGTAAGTACCTCAATAAACGATATAGATGTATTTTCTTACTTGGAAGATGAAAAATATGCCTATGTGAATTACTTGAGAATTGTTCATGGAGCTGTGAATCAAGTGCATACTATTGAATTAGAGAAAAAATTGGATGAATCGAAAGAGTCTTTGCTTTCTTTTGCCATTTTTGAGATCCGCCAATTGGTAAATAGTCGCTCTAGGGAGGTTCTAGTACCTTTCTACCCGGATGTATTGATGGAAGGAATGAACTATGCTATCCCGCAAAGAGGGGAGAAAAAACAACTATTGGAGTTATCTGAACGGAACGTGAAATTCTTTAAAATGGATCGGGAGAGGCAGCGGGGATTACGGCGGCAGGATAGTAAATTAGATCTACTAAATACAATAAAAAATGATCTGAAATTACCTCGATTACCTCATCGGATGGAATGTTTCGATAACTCTAATATACAAGGAACCAATCCTGTAGCCTCTTGTGTTGTTTTTATTGACGGTAAACCGGCAAAGCGGGAATACAGACGTTTCCACGTGAAAACTGTTATTGGGGCAAATGATTTCGCTTCGATGGAAGAGATATTGTACCGTCGCTATCACCGGGTACTTGAAGAGGGTGGGGAGTTGCCTGATTTGATTGTGGTGGATGGTGGAAAGGGGCAATTAAGTTCAGCTGTGGCCACATTACGTAAATTGGATTTGTTGGAAAGCGTACCTATCATTGGTTTGGCCAAGCAAATGGAAGAAATATATTATCCCGGAGATAAAGATCCTTATTTGTTAGCGAAAACTTCCGTGGCTTTAAAGACATTAATGCACATCCGGGACGAGGCTCACCGTTTTGGTATCACTTTTCATCGTAAATTACGAGAGAAAAAACAGACAATCAGTGTATTAAGTGAAATTAAAGGTATAGGTGAGAAAACAGAAGTATCTTTATTACAATATTTTAAATCTGTAAATGCTATAAAAGAGGCATCTCGTGAAGAGTTAGCAAAAGCCATAGGTCCGGCTAAAGGAAATATCGTGTATGATTATTTTCATTCTGCTGTTTCTTAATAATTTTATATCTTTGTGTGTATTTCAGTGTAATGGATGAAACTAATATTCTGCTAGAAAGATTAAAGGCTAATGATGAGGCGGCTTATCAAGAGTTGTTTGAGATTTATTTCAAACAGTTACATCATTTTGCCGAGCGAATGGTATTTGATACCGAGGTTGCTCACGATCTAGTACAGGATGTATTCATCAGTTTATATGAAAATAGCAAGAAATTATCTGCCCGGAGTAACCTTTCAGGTTGGTTATTTGTATCTGTCCGTAATTCATGTTTGAAATATTTGCGGGATCGGAAAGTTGAAGATCGTCGAAATGTTCTCTATGCAGAGGCAATGTTGAATTCCGAATCCATGGAATGGATAGATGATGAAGAGTTATTAGAAAAGATTTATCTTGCGATAGAACATTTATCGGGTAAATGTCGTCAGATAGCTAAAATGCGATTGATCAAAGAAATGAAATATAGCGAAATTGCGTCGGAGCTTTCAATTTCTGAAAATACAGCTAAAGTGCAAGTACATAGGGCAATATTAAAGATAAAAGAACAATTGGCTGCTGATTCTGCTTTCTTTATTTTGATTAGTGCATACTTAGAATTTTTCCAAGAGTAGAAAAAAAATCGGAATTATTTGTAAACCTTTTTGAGTTCTTGGGATTGTATATACAAATAAACTCAAAAAATGGACTCGATAGATTGGATTATTATTAATAAAAGTCTTGATGGATCATTAAATGATCAGGAATCGGAAATACTATCAGAATGGTTAGCCGAGTCGGCTGAGCATCGTGCATTATATCAGAAAATAAAAGCATATGATTCGTATTCACTCAGTGATGAGAAATTTGAACAATGGAGGTCAGAATATACAGATGTACTATCCCGATTAAAACAGCATCGGAATAGGAGATTCATTCGTCGGAAAATTCTTGTATCAACTTCGGTGGCGGCTGTTTTTGCTCTTGTTGCCTTATTTACCTTGTTTTTAAATCATCCGGAGCCGGGATCTGTAAACTTGAATGAAAGTGGTGAACATTCGAAAGTTCAACTACAACTTGCAAATGGTAACTGGCTAGATCTGGATACGATTAAAGAGAATCGTTTGACGGGAATGAATCATGTCAATGTTTCGTCCAGTGACAAAACATTAACATATCAACGTGCTGATAGCTTGCGGCAAATGGAGTATAATATATTGAAAACGGAAAGGGGAGGAGAATGGAACGTGACGCTTGAAGATGGAACTCGGGTTTATTTAAATTCTTCGTCAACATTGAAATACCCTGTTTCGTTTGCAGGTGAAAGTCGGCAAGTATTTCTTGAAGGAGAGGCCTATTTTGAAGTAACGCATAATCCGAATAAACCATTCATTGTTAAAACAAATGATATGAATATTTTAGTTCGGGGAACCTCTTTCAATATAAATGCCTACCCGGATTATAAAATTGTCAGGACGACACTCGTTAATGGAAAAATTGACGTGGAATGTTCCGGTAATACCCATACGATTCTCCCGGGTCAACAAATTGTTTTTGAGAAAGAGACGAGATCAGTAAAGATACAGGAAGTTGACACTGAATTATATACATCCTGGAAAAATGGTTTTTATAAATTCAATGAAACGAGACTTGAAGATATATTAGCGATGCTGTCATTGTGGTATGATGTGGACGTGATCTATGCAGATGAATCAGTTAAAGACTTGTGTTTCACGAGTTCAGGCAAGATGGCTCGTTACGACAATCTCATAAATCTGCTTAAAAAATTCGAATATACCAATAATGTTACATTTGAACTGAATGGTAAGAAATTAACCGTCAGGAAAAAATAAACTTGCTAAGGTTGCATCCTTAGCAAGCTAAACCTGCAAAATAGCTTAAATGGTAGTGAGACTATTTTGCTAAGTAGTAATAATTAAAAAACAAAGTTATGAAAAAAAAGCGAACCAAGAAAAGGTTGACGGATGAATTGAGTGTCCGGAGATTTTTAATTAAAATGAAATTGCCACTTTTTTTATTGATGATTTTATTTTTATCAGTAAATACAGTTGCTTTTTCCCAGACAGCTAAAATTTCAGTTAATTTCACGGAAACTCCACTTTCAGAAGTTTTTGCAGAATTGGGAAAACAGGCTAAAATGGTTTTCTTGTACGACCATAAGTTGGTTGAATCTAAAGGAAAAGTTTCTGTAAAGGCTGATAATCAGGAATTAGAAAAAGTATTAAAAGAATTTTTACCTGCATTGGGATTGACTTATGTTTTCGAAGATAGCGTTGTTGTTATTCGGAAAGCTCCTGTTGACCGTCCCTTGAAAGCGGTGAGAATGATTACAGGTGTGGTAACGGATGAAACCGGGCAACCCTTACCGGGTGTTCACGTTGTTATTAAAGGTTCACATAAAGGTGTTGCAACGGATGTTAACGGGAAGTTTAATGTTGCAGTTGAAGATGGTACGAAACCGGTATTTGTTCTTTCGTTTGTGGGGATGGAGCCACAGGAATTGAAAGTTTCGGAAAAAGATAACTATAAAGTTGTCTTAACTGCTAAATTGCAAAAATTTGATGATGTAATAGTGACTGGCTACCAGACTATTTCCAGGGAAAGAAGTGCGGGTTCATATTCGAGAGTTTCAGGTGAAGAAGTGTCCAAAAAAGCGAATCTAACGGGAAATATTCTTGAAACTCTTGAGGGACTTACTCCCGGATTAAGCGTGAATTACGGAACGGGAGAAGACAAATTCCTGATCCGGGGAACCACTTCGATCAACTCGTCAACCGAACCACTTATCGTGGTTGATGGGGTTGCGTTAGAGGAAGGAAATATTGAAGAACTTATAAATAGTAACGATATAGAGAGCGTGACCTTCCTTAAAGATGCGACTTCTGCTTCAATTTGGGGGGCGAGAGCCGCAAATGGGGTAATCGTGATAACTACGAAATCGGGGAAAACCGGGGATCATCGTTTAAAAATCACTTATGATGGTTCATTTACCTACAAGGGACTTCCTGATTTTGGATATAGGGGACTTATGAGTAGTGAACAGATCATCCAATCTGCAAAGGAGATTTTTGATCCGGAAGCTTATCCGTGGGCTACGGTAACAACCAAAAATGGGGGAGCTTTGGTCTATCCGCATGAAATACCGTTATATCAGTATGCTAATGGTGAGATAGATGAGATTGAACGGGATCGGCAGCTTGATGCATTAGCCAAGTTGAATAATCGTTCACAAATTGAAAAATATTTATTGCAGCCGGCTTTATTCACGAAACATACGGTATCATTTTCGGGTGCAGCCAATGATATTTATTCCATCTATGGATCGGTTGGTTACGAGTACAACCAAAGTACCGAACGGGCGAATACCAACAAGATCATGCTCAATTTTAAGCATAATATACAGTTGAAAAAATGGTTGAAAATTGACTTGACAACGAATCTTTCCGTGCAGAATGTAAAAACAGGTCTCATGCCGGCATACACGAATGAAAATACGATTTTACCTTATGAGATGTTGGCAGATGAAGAAGGGAACCCAATTGACCATTCCCACACGGTTTTTTATAAAGATTATCAAGATGAGCTTGAAACAAAGAGTCTTCTTGATTTGAGTTATGTCCCCTTGGATGATATGAAAGAAGGGTTTAATAAGTCAAAATCAGTGAATGGCCGTGTAAATTTGGGAATAGCTATCAATTTGATCAAGGGATTAAAATATGAGGGACGTTTCCAGTACCAGCAAAATTATAGCAAGAGCGAGTTATTTTACAGTCAAAATTCGTCGCTAGTCAGAATAGAGTTAGCAAGATACACAAAACCGGCTAATCCGCCTTCTACCACGGCTCCGACTTATTATCTTCCCACTACCGGAGGCCGATATACCCTTGCTAATATTGACGGGATGAACTGGACGATTCGAAATCAGTTCAATTATGACCGTGTTTTCGGTAAGGATAAGCAACAAATAACGGCGATTGCCGGTATGGAAATACAGTCGGGAGTATCTACGTCCAATTCGAATACACGACGGGGATATGATCCGCAATCGCAAACTTACCAAGCGTATGACGAAAAGGAACTTGCCACAAATGGAGTTTCAGGTGCCGTGTATAGTAATTTCGGGACACCCCGTAATACATTGGTAACGAAAATGTTTTCTCAGAGTGAAACGGAAAAACGGTTTGTTTCTTTTTATTCGAATGTTGCCTATACTTACAATAGTAAATATACTTTAAATGGCAGTATTCGAGTGGATCAGTCAAATTTATACGGAAGTGATCCTAGTGTCCAGTTTAAACCCATTTGGTCTGTTGGTGTGGCTTGGAACTTGAAGAGGGAAAGTTTTATGGATCAGGTTGATTTCCTGAATCGTCTGGATTTCCGGTTTAGTTATGGTTTGGGAGGAAATTCCCCTAAACCGGGTAAAGGAGGCCCTTATAATCTGTTGAATGCAAAGGCCAGTACGATGTTTGCAGGATTGGGTATAGGTTATGACATCATGTATCCGGCAAATGATAAGATTCATTGGGAAAGAACTCGGACTATAAATGGTGGGATAGATGTGGCCATGTTCAATAATCGGATTACCGCATCAATAGACGTGTACCATAAATTGACAACAGAATTGTTAGCAACAAAACCGACCGATCAGACGCTAGGGTGGGAGAGTTTTTATACTAATTTCGGAGATATGAAAAATCAGGGATTTGAAGTATCTCTTAGGACGAAGAATATTTTTACACGAAATTTTAGTTGGTCAACCGTACTAACAATGACGAATAACCGTAATAAAGTTCTGAAACTCAATCTTGATGGTGCAATGACCGCGGGTAAAAAAGTGTACATGGACTATATTGAAGGTTATGCAGGTAATAGCTTGTTTGCGTATCGGTGGGCAGGTTTGAGTGAGGAAGGAAACCCTCAGGTTTACAACGCAGAAGGACAAATAATCAGTGATTATCAAGATGAATCTTTGACCGAGGATGCCGTGAAGTTTATGGGTGTTACTCAGCCGAAATGGTATGGTGCATTGACGAACAACTTTTCTTACAAGGGGTTTGATTTTTCGTTTATGCTTGTGTATAATTTTGGTCACAAAATGCGTCGTGATGTAAATAATTTTTGGTACGGGCGACTGGCACGTAATGTAAGTAAGAAGTTTTTGGACCGTTGGCGGGAACCCGGTGATGAGAAATACACGGATGTACCGAAATATGTTTCTAAAACGGTTGAAAATAAAACGAAGTCACGGGACATTACTTTTTACGAATTAGCGGATATTAATGTCTTGGATGCATCTTATGTCAAGTTACGGGATATTACATTATCCTACTCTCTGCCTAAAAGTTTGTGTGATAAACTATTCATGGATAGAATAACGTTACGGGCACAAGCCTCTAATTTATTCTTGATAGCGGCAAATAATGATGGGATAGACCCTGAATATCACCATTACAGAAGTGGCTTACGCGGGACAAAATACGGTCCGTCGTGGTCATTTGGGCTTACTATTAATTTTAAATAAGGTTGACCTATGAAATGTAATCATGTATATCACGGATTGGCAACTATATTGAGTGTTGTCTTGTTGCTTGGAGGTTGTAAGGATTTCCTTGATGTAAAACCTAAAGGAAAGGATATTCCCGAAACAATTGAACACTATAACGGAATGTTCAATAGTACAAATCTGACTTCTGTAACCTATTCTCAAGTAACGGAACTCGGGACTAAATTAGGAGTGAGTACTCTGTATAATATTTTTATGGGGGATGAACTTACGGCGACACAAACTTCGGTTTCTGAACTTGATTTCAAGATGAATCAGGCATATCAGTGGGAGGGGAAAATTTTCGGTGAAGAGGATGATGTTTGTGAATGGGCAACAATGTACCAGCAAATCTACACGTTCAATGTTATCATTAATAATGTGATGGATGCATCGGGTGGGACGAATAAACGAAAGCTGGAACTTCAAGCTGAAGCACGGGTAAATAGGGCTTTTAGATATCTGATTCTTGCCCAGTATTTTGGAAAACCATATAATGAATCAACGGCGAATTCGGATTTATGTGTTCCCCTTGTTGTTGAGGATGATATGAATTTGAAAAATCTGAAACGGAGTACAGTTCAGGAAGTTTATGATTTCATCATTAAAGAATTGGAAGAATCCTGTCCCGATTTAGTGGAATCAACGAATCATCCATTACGAATTTATCAATGTGCAGGATGGTTTTTCTTGGGTAGGGCTTACTGGGTTAAAGGAGATTATGAGAATGCAAGAATTGCCTTAGAGAAAGCACTTAAATCTTCTGAAATAAACACCACGGGTATCACTCTGTGGGATTATAATCAAATGTTGAGTGAATGGGGATATAATTCCGCTAAGCCATACGCATGGACTTCCGGTTTCCCGGCTAATAATACGGGAGCCAATAAAGAGGTTGTTTACAACTATCAGTATTCAATCTCTTCTATTTCCAGTGCAACGGGCCAACCTAAATTATTTATAAAGGAAAAATATATGGATCTGTACGGGCAAGATGATCTTCGAAGAAACTTTTTTTCGAATAAAACGAGGACCGGGGCCGCTATGGAGGGATATAGAAGATTACCTTGCAGGACTGTCTTTAATTTAGGGGTTGAAATGCCAGACCTATATTTAATGCTAGTAGAGTGTCAGGCTCGTTCTACGGATCAGGCTTTGCAGAATGAGGCCCGGATAAATCTTGAAGAATTCCGGCGTCATAGAATGTCTCAAGAGGCTGCGGTGATTCCTGCCGATATAACTTCTCAGGAAAAATTAATCCGCTTTGTCGTGGAAGAACGGTTACGGGAATATATGATGACCGGAATACGTTGGTTTGATATGAGAAGATTATGGAATGATCCGCTTTTTCAAGATTGGAAGGCTGAATATACACATACAGATGGGGAAAGTACTTATGCGCTGACAGAAGATCGGCTTGTTTATCAAATTCCACCGAAAATACTTGTATTTAATAATGATTGGCAAAATAATAAATAACAATAAAATATTGATGAGGATGAAAAAACTAATTTTATTAAGCATTATATTGCTTGGAACGTTCGCCGTGAATGCACAGGTGATTAAAGGAAAATTTAATGATTATCAGGGCGAAACGATAAAAATTAATATTGGAGGTTGTGATCGGGAGGCCCTTAAAATAGGAAGTGACGGATCGTTTGTATTTAACCCGGTGATCAGGTATGAAGGACAAAAGTTTACTATAAATATGCCTGATGAAACCCGGATTCCCGTGTTAATAGGTAAAGGGGAAGAAGTCCGGTTGGAAGTATCAAAAGATAAGGATGGAAATACAATAGCAAAATTTGCAGGGGATAGGACGGATATTAATACCTATTTATTTGTTCATGCGAATCAGTTATCTGGATTGAAAGGAGCTAGAGGACAGAAATTTACCACGTTTAAAGAGTATTCGGCAAATTTGGATCGTTTGGATAAAAAATTGGATCAATTATTGAATAAAATTAAGGGAGATCAGGATCTTGTCGAGGAGTATCGGGTGGAAAAGAATGTGGATATTATTTCGGCTAAAATTGGATTTGGAAGGGGTGACGAAAAACTGACTCTTACGGACGCTGACTACATAAAATTTATGAAGTCAATGGATGTGAATGATAGTATCACTTTTAGAAAAGATCCTCGCAAAGCCTCATTAGGTTATACGGGAGTGGTGGAAAGGCGAATATCTTGGGAGGCAAGAAACAGGGCTACCGCTCAAGATGATCCAGCTAAATCATTTATTAGAAAGTTATTGATCCTTGATGAACTAGTAAGTAATCAAGAGATTAAAAATAGTGTTTCTCACTATTATGCCATTATGTTTTATATGGGAGGGGGAAATGCTCATGCGAGAGAGTTCGTTGAAACTTTTAATAAAATAAATACAGACCCGGAACATCTTGCTTTTGTGAAAGCAAGACCATTACCATCAAAGGATAATAATCTTGAGGCCGGATCGGTAGCTAAGGATTTTGAAATGCGTGATCGTGATGGTAATTTGGTGAAACTCTCAGATTTTAAGGGAAAACTTGTTTATATGGATATTTGGGCAACATGGTGTGGGCCGTGTGTGGAAGAGATTCCTAACATGGAAAAATTATACCAACATTATAAAGATGATCCGCGGGTTCTATTGGTGAGTGTATCAGTGGATAGTAAAAAGAACCTTTGGGAGAAAAAATTAGATGAAGACAAACCCCAATGGCCGCAATATATAGTTGATGGAGCTTTAAAGGATAAATTGTACAATGAATACATAATAACCGGAATACCTCGTTTTATGATGTTTGATAGTGAAGGTAAAATTATTACGATCAATGCGATGAGACCTTCTAACGGTAAACTGATTCCGTTTATAGAGGAACAATTGTCCAAACCGAAAGAGATAAAAGGTCCCGGAGGTATGAAAATGATTAAACTGAAGTAATCTGAGATTAATATAAACTATTACCCCTTAAGAGTGTATAAACTTTTAAGGGGTTTATTCGTTCATAATATCTGTTTGTCTATCGATAGAGGCTTGGTGGATAGCTTTGAACACGCGCTCCACGAGTTCTTCACTCAAATTATTCTTGCGGGCCTCTTCAAGAACACGGGTTAGAATCTTTTCCCAGCGATCTGGTTGGAGAATGGTAATATTGTTTTGTTTTTTATACGTCCCGATCTCTTCAATAATTTTCATCCGGTTGGTAAGGACTTCCATGATCGTGTTATCCAGAGTATCTATTTTTTCCCGGAGTTCTTCGATGATTAAGGTACTATTTGAGTTGTTAGGATGTTCTTCCCGGATGATCAGATGGGCTAGAATTTGATTTAATTGATCGGGGGTAATTTGTTGAAAAGCATCACTTAATGCACAATCCGGATTCACGTGCGACTCGATGATTAATCCATCGAATCCCAGGTCCATTGCTTTCTGGGATATTTCCTGAATATATTCCCGATGGCCACTGATGTGGCTGGGGTCACAGAAAAGCGGTAGATTCTTGATGCGTCGCTTTAATTCAATCGGTATTTGCCATTGAGGCATATTACGATAGCGAGTGCTGTTATAGGATGAAAAACCGCGATGAATAGCTCCTAATTTTGTAATACCACACAAATAGAGACGTTCAAAAGCACCGATCCATAGTTCTATGTCCGGGTTTACCGGATTCTTGACGAGAACCGGAATATCAACTCCTTTTAAAGATTCCGCAATTTCTTGAACGGCAAACGGGTTTGCCGTGGAACGGGCGCCAATCCATACCATATTCATCCCGTATTTCAGTGCGACTTCCACGTGATGGGCATTAGCAACTTCCGTGGAAATTTTCATTCCCAGTTCCTTTTGGATATTTTGTAGCCAAGGCAATCCTTTTACTCCGACTCCTTCAAAACAATTCGGACGGGTCCTAGGTTTCCATATTCCGGCTCGTAAAACTTCTATTCCATTGTTTTTCAGTTTAGTTGCCGTGTTAAAAAGTTGCTCTTCACTCTCAGCACTGCAAGGACCCGCGATCATTAACGGACGTTCTTGGCGGGTGAACAGATTCCATTCGGAATAGGATTGTATTTCTAATGGCTTGGTCATTTTAACTACAAAATTAGAATTCAAAGATATTCTTTTCTTTTCTAAAAATGGAGCTATCCCTTTACTTTTTGGATAGCTCCCGGCGGATGATGTATTTCAACAGAACGTTCCGTGTTTAAAACTGAATTTAGATTCTTTTTTAGTAGAAGTCTTTTTACTTGTTTGTTTTGAAATTGATAGGTGATTTTGCATATTCTTGTTTCCTTTTTGAAGATTTGATTTTTTTGTTTTCATAATTGTATTTTATTTAATGGGTTATATAATATTATTTCATTAAAGACTTTCTCCGAAATCTTCTTTAAATTTGGCTAGAAGACGTAGCGGCCATCCGGAGGTAGGAGTTAATGTCCCCATGAAAAAACGTAGAACCGGGGGTTCATACACGAAACGTAGTCCTCCGATCAGGTGGCGGTTATCAAATAACCATTGCATCCGGTCACTCACGTATTTGATTTGCGATAGCGTGAACACCCGCCGGGGTAGGGCAAGGCGCAGTAATTCCAGATCGGAGGGAATTTCGTTTCCTTGCTCGTCTCTCACGCTGGAAATCGTGCCTCTTTCCATTCCCCGAATACCCGAAATGAGGTAAAAAGCCGCGGCTAAAGCTCCGGCAGGGTATTCCGATTGAGGGATATGCTTGCAGAAAGACATGGCGTCCACGTGGCATCCCAGTACACCGGCAGGGGTAACAACAGGAATTCCTTTTTGTTGTAGGTCATTCACGAGGAACGCGATAGAATCCGGGCTTTGTCGGATGATGGTTTCATCTTGTGTTTCGTAGAGACCTACAGCCATGGCCTCAATTTCCCGGACCGATATTCCCCCGTAAGTGAGAAAACCTTCAAAAAGAGGGATAAGGGTTTCCATCTTCGCGTATAACGTCCGGTTATTCGTGCAAATACCCCCGCCCCGGGAAGAACTGAGTTTTCTAGCAGAAAAATAAACCAAGTCGGCCAGTCCCGTAATAGTTTTCAGTATCTCGGCGAGAGAGGCATTTTTCCATTCTTTCTCCCGTTGTTTCACGAGAAAGGCATTTTCACCTAATAGGCTGGCATCCAGCACTAGCATGATTCCGTGTCGGTCGGCAATTTCCCGGACTTGTTGAAGATTATGGATAGAAAAAGGTTGGCCCCCGATTAAATTCGTGGAAGCCTCCATTCGGATAAATGGGATATTTTCGGAGCCGTGATCTTGAATGCATTTTTCCAGTTTATGGATGTCTATATTTCCTTTAAACGGGTTTGTTGACTGAATTTCCAAGGCATCGTCACAAAGAAGTTCCGCGATCTTTCCCCCGTTTTCCGTGATATGGGCGAGGGCCGTCGTGAAGTGGTAATTCATCGGCACGATTTGTCCCGGTTTGATAAAAGTACGGCAAATGATGTTTTCTGCCGCTCTTCCCTGATGTACCGGGAGTAGAAATTCTTTTCCAAGTACATCTTGCACGGCTTTCAACAGGCGGGTGAAACTTTGCGATCCGGCGTAAGCGTCATCGGCACGAAACATGGCAGCCACTTGGTTATCACTCATGGCGTTTGTTCCACTATCCGTGAGCATATCCAGAAACACATCGTTCGTATTTAGCTTGAAGGTATTGAACCCGGATTCCTGCAAAGCTTTCAGGCGTCGTTCCACGGGTACAAGATGTAGTTTTTGAACGACCCGGACTTTATGTAGTTCCAGGGGTATGTTCTCTCCGCTGTAAAATTGAATGTTGTTTGTCATGATTTATGGATTTAAATTAAAAAACCCGGCTGGGATCAGCCGGGTTGAATGAATATAATACGTGTTACTTACATTTTTACAGGTAATACAAGGTCATCCCAGCTGTTGTTGAGGTAATAATAATAGTAGTAATAATAACGACCTGTATGTGAAAAAATAATATTCATGTCTATGGTTTTAAATAAAAAAGGCCCCGAAATTCGGGGCCTGTATATTTTATATGATCACAATATTCCCCCTTTACTTTTCCGGAAAGTAATAATAGAAATAGTAATATGAGGTGTACATCGTGTTCATTTTCTTTTCATTGTTCGGGACAAATATAGGTATTCTGAAATATAAAACAAATAAGTAAGCAGAAAAGTTAGGAGAAAAAGTCTAACTTTGTGTGGATTAATTTGAAAAGGAAAGATGATGACTAACGAGGAGAAAAAATTGTACTTGCTGGATGCTTACGCGTTGATTTACCGTTCATATTACGCGTTTATCAATAATCCCCGGATCACGACGACGGGAATAAATACATCGGCCACTTTCGGTTTTTTTAATTTTTTACTGGAATTGCTTGAATTGGAAAAACCGACTCATCTGGCAGTAGTTTTTGACCCGGAAGGTCCTACTTTTCGTCATGAAATGTACCCTCCCTACAAGGCCCAGCGTCCCCCGATGCCGGAGGACCTGAGAAAGTCGGTGCCTTATATTAAAAGTATTATTGAAGGATTAGGCATTAAATCCATTGTTGTCAGCGGGTTTGAGGCGGACGACGTGATCGGTACGCTGGCTAAGCGGGGAGAGAAAGAAGGGTTTCAGGTATATATGATCACACCGGATAAAGATTACGCCCAGTTGGTCAGCGAACGAGTGTTCATGTATAAACCGGGGCGTGCCGGAAATAAATCTGAAGTGTGGGGTATTCCGGAAGTATTGGATCATTTCGGGATCGAGCGGGTGGAACAGGTGATCGATATTCTTGGTTTGATGGGTGACACGGCGGATAACGTGCCGGGATGTGATGGTGTCGGACCGAAAAGTGCTGCCACATTGATTTATAAATATGGAAGTATAGAAGGGGTATATCAACATATAGATGAACTGAAAGGCAAACAAAAAGAGCGCTTGTTATGTTGTCAGGATACTGTCTTTTTATCAAAGGAACTGGTGACGATCAACACGGAAGTACCCACGGATGTAAATGCTGAAGATTTGGCATTGGGTGAGATTCAAGATGATGTGTTAAAGCCGATCTTCAATGAATTGGAGCTTTTCTCTCTGGCAAAGCGAGTGTTCATGATAGAACACGAGGAAAATTTGGTAGAGACCATTCACCCGGAAGAAGTCGATTACCGGGAAATCACTACCGTGGCGGAACGGAATGAATTACTTCAGAAGTTGAGGGAGGCCCCGGAATACGTGCTGAACGTGATCTTTGGAGATGGCACGATTTATAACTCTTATCCGGACTATCTCTGTTTTTCAACAGCCGTTAATACTGCCTGTTATCTGCGGTTACCTTCAGTAAAGGATAAGGCCGAGGACGTGATTCGTTTATTTAAACCTATTCTTGAAGATCAGAACAAAGTTTTGATCTCGAATGATGTGAAGGACGATATTATTTGGTTAAGAAGAGCCGGGATAGAGATTCTAAATAAAATATTTGATGTCAAGATTGCACATTATGTTCTACAACCGGATAGTTCCCACGAACTGGAACGTGTTGCTTTGGAAATGCTGAATTATCGCTTGATAAAAGGAGATAATACCGAGAATCCTCAATTATCCTTATTTCCCGATGAAGGAGCCAAGAAAGACAAGGATTTCGCGGAACGTACGGATATATTATTCCGCTTGAAAGAAAAGTTGGAAGAGGCTTTACAGGAAGTCGGGCTTTATAAGTTGTACGAAGAAATTGAAATGCCTTTGGTATCTGTTTTAGCCGATATGGAGTACGAGGGTGTGTCCATTGATAAGGTGGCACTGGATGAGCTATCCGAGGATTTGAAAATAAGAATCGCGGAGACAGAGAAAATTATATATGAAATGGCCGGTAAAGAATTCAATATTAGCTCTCCCAAGCAGTTGGGCGAGATATTATTCGACCAGATGAACATTGATCCCGGCAACAAGAAAACCAAAACAGGCCAATACAGTACCTCCGAACAGGTGTTGTCAAAATTAGAAGATGCACACCCGATTGTAGGACATATACTTAATTACCGGGGATTAAAGAAATTGTTGACCACGTATGCGGAGGCTTTACCCACGTATATTGATCCGGCAACCGGAAAGATTCACACGCATTTTAACCAAGCGGAGGCGGCAACCGGAAGATTGAGTAGTTTGAATCCGAACTTGCAAAATATACCTATCCGGACAGCCGAAGGTCGGAACATTCGGAAAGCTTTTATCACGGGAGATCCGGATTATGGGTTCTTCTCGGCCGACTATTCACAGGTAGAGTTAAGATTGATGGCACATTTAAGTGGTACGCCGGAGCTGATCAATGCTTTCCTGAAAGGGGAAGACGTCCATGCTGCAACGGCATCTAAAATTTATCATGTGCCTTTGGACGAGGTGACCCCGGAGATGAGACGACGGGCGAAAACGGCTAATTTCGGGATTATTTACGGTATTTCGGCTTGGGGATTGGCGGAACGGCTGAAAATTTCCCGGAAAGAGGGTAAGGAACTGATTGAAGGCTATTTTGCCCTTTATCCCGGAGTGAAACGTTACATGGAGGAATCCGTGGAGAAAGCCCGGAAAAAAGGGTACGTGGAGACGATCATGGGCCGCCGTCGTTATCTGAGAGATATAAATTCCCGGAACGCGGTTGTACGGGGTGTTGCCGAGCGAAACGCGGTAAACGCTCCTATCCAGGGATCGGCAGCCGATATTATTAAGAAAGCGATGATATGTATTCATCAGAAATTAAAAGAACGGGGATTACGTTCCAAGATGATTTTGCAGGTGCATGACGAGTTGAACTTCAAATGTCATCACGAGGAAATCGAGGAATTGAAGAATCTCGTGGTGGATTGCATGGAACACGTTGTGAGCTTAGCGGTGCCTTTAACCGTGGGTACGGGCTACGGGAAAAGCTGGTACGAGGCACATTAATGTTAGAATATAAAGATGTTGTTGGGAATGTTGGACGAGCAAATAGATTCAGTTATAACGGATAGTATCGTGCCGGTGTCGGATTCTGTGGTGTTTCCGGCCTCTTTGTTAAAAGAAGCGGTCTCTTGGAAACCTTTCTTACCGTTTGACACGCTGACGAATCAGGTGGAATTAGTAGACGGAATTCCTTTGAGCGGGGAGAAAATGAATATTGAATTTATTTCCAGTATTCTGATTTACACGGTCGTGTATCTCGTTTTTATCGCTTTGTTGCGCCTGCGAGGAAGAGGTTTCCTCACTACTGTATATACCTATTTTTTCAACCGGAAAAGAGGGGCCAGTTTACAATCGGAAGGCGGGATTCCGAACTACTTCTTCGTTTTCTTGTCGGTTAGCCTTTCTTTTTCAATCTTGTCCATGTTGATGGCTTTTTTAATCGATCCTCCCTTTGTATTCTTTAATGCCTTAATCTATTTTCTGATCATCTTCGGTTACTATTTTTTAGTCTTGGGACTTGTGCGGCTTTTCGGGTGGGCATTTAATAGAAGGCATTGTGCATCGGAGATCATCTTGAATTTGCGCACAAGCGCGATCGTGTTGGGATTATCCATATCCCCGTTCGTGCTGGCCTTGTTTTACGTGCAAACTTCGGCGATAAATATGTTATTATATGTCATTTTAGGGCTTGGTATCATTATTCTGGTTTTCAGATTTATAAGATTGATTAAAATATTATATGGATATAGAGTTTCAATTTTGTATATGATTTTGTACCTTTGTGGGCTTGAAATATTGCCGATTCTTGTCTTGTACAAGCTATTGGAATAAGTTAGAGAAGTTAGTGTAATTTTAAAACAGAAGAAGTTGAAAATAAAGAAGATACTAGTTTCGCAGCCAAAGCCGACAACCGAGAAATCTCCGTATTTTGATTTGGCAGAAGAATTTGGATTGAAATTAGAATTCAAATCATTTATAAAGGTAGAAGGTGTCACGGCAAAAGAATTTCGTCAAGAAAGGATAAATATTCTTGATTTTACCGGGATCGTTTTCACCAGTCGTACGGCTATCGACCATTTCTTCCGGATCTGTACTGAAATGAGGGTAACCGTTCCCGACACGATGAAGTATTTCTGTATATCAGAGGCTATTGCTTTCTATCTTCAGAAATATATCGTGTACCGTAAGAGAAAAATTTTCTACGGGGACAAGAAAGTCGAGGATATGACAAAAATTCTGTTAAAGCATAAGACCGAAAACTTCCTAGTTCCGGTTTCCGACGTGCATAAAGAAAATATCCCCGCTTTGATGGATGAACTACACCTGAAGTACACGAAATCCGTATTCTATAAAACCGTGTCCAGTGATGTAGCCTCTGAAATTCCGGATTTGAAAGAGTATGATATATTGGCATTCTACACTCCGGCCGGTATCAAGTCATTGTTCCACAACTACCCGAATTTTGAACAGGGTTCGACAATTATCGCGGCCTTCGGGGAGGCGACAGCCGAGGCGGTTGAGGAGGCCGGGTTGAGGCTTGACATAAAAGCTCCCACGGAAAAAGCCCCTTCGATGACCATGGCGCTGGAACAGTTCATTAAGGCTTACAACAAAGAAAATAAATCAAAATAGGAAAATGGACATCAAGCGATGTCCATTTTTTGTATGTTTGCACTCGTATATGGATGAAACGATAAAATACACGTTTTGCAAGGAAGAACGGCTATGCCGGAAGGGGGGATTCGAGGAACTTCTATCCTCGGGTTATAGTTTCGTGTCTTATCCGTTACGAGTGGTAATCCGGTTATACCCGAGGGAAGAGAAAGATTTCCCGGCCCGAATAGCCGTGAGCGTTTCTAAAAGGCGTTTCAAGCGAGCCGTGAAACGTAACCGGGTAAAACGTTTGATTCGGGAGACTTATCGTCTGAATAAAAATATATTGTACTCTTATATCCCGGAGGATAAAACGATGGATATATTGTTCATATATTTGCATGACGAAATTTTTGAATATGGTAAAATCGAAAAAGCAATAACCGGTGCTATTAAAAAAATTAGGAGCTATATTGAAAAAGATGGTGGTGGGGATATTGCTGATACCCATTAAATTTTATCAGTTATGCATTTCCCCTTGGACACCCCCGAGTTGCCGCTATACCCCGACCTGTTCACAATACGCGGTGGAGGCGTTACGGAAACACGGTCTGGTAAAAGGATTATACCTCGCGATAAAACGGATATGTTCCTGCCATCCATGGGGAGGTTCGGGCTACGATCCGGTGCCGTGAAATTTGTTATTTTGTTGGATATATACTATTTTCGCTAGATTGTTATTAAAATAAGATTATGAGAAAAAATACACGTGTAATTATCTTCATTTCGGGAGTCTTGTTACTGGCTTTCGGGATGCTTGGCTTGAAGGAAGACGATAAAAGATTCCAGATTAGTAAGGGATTGGATATTTTTGCCACGCTTTTCCGGGACGTGAATCTTTTTTACGTGGATGACGTGCAGCCGGAGAAAATGGTGCAGGACGGGATTGACGCCATGTTGAAGAAACTGGACCCCTACACGGTTTATTACCCGGAAACTAAGTTGGATGAGTTCAAGATGATGACAACGGGCGAATACGCTGGGATCGGTTCCGTGATCGGTATGAAGGATGATTACGTGGTGATCCGCGAACCCTATAAGGGATCTCCCTCTTACAAGGCCGGGTTACTTCCGGGTGATTTAATTCTGGCTGTTGACGGGGAAAATATGAAGGGAAAGAATGTCGAGTACGTGAGTTCTCGTCTGAAAGGACAACCCGGTAAAGAGGTGGTCCTTAAACTGCAACGTGTTGGGGAAGAAAAGCCTTTGGAGAAGCGGGTTCTTCGGGAAGTCGTACAGGTTCCCAGTGTTCCTTACTACGGGATGCTGAATAACGAGATTGGGTACATCTATTTTACCGGTTTTACGGATAAGGCTGCCGACGATGTGAGAAGCGCGATCATGGATTTGAAAAACCGGGGAGCGCAGTCCCTTGTTCTCGATCTTCGCGGTAACGGGGGAGGATTGCTGGATCAGGCGGTGGAGATTGCCAATTTCTTCCTGCCCAAAGGTTCCTTGATTGTAAGCACGAAAGGAAAGATGAAACAATGGGATAAGGAATATCGCACGACGAGAAATCCCTTGTTGCCGGATATGAAACTGGCCGTGCTGATCGATCGGGCATCTGCCTCAGCCTCGGAGATCCTTTCCGGTTCTTTGCAGGATTACGATCGGGCGGTTGTAATCGGTGAACGTTCATTCGGTAAGGGATTGGTGCAGACAACCCGTGATCTGGTCTATAACACGAAATTAAAGGTAACCACGGCGAAATATTATATCCCTAGCGGACGCTGTATTCAAGCGGTAGATTATTCCCACCGTAATCCGGATGGTAGTGTGGGTACGATTCCCGATTCTTTAATGAAACCCTTTAAAACGAAAGCAGGGAGAACCGTGTATGACGGTGGTGGTATTACGCCGGACGTGAAGATTGAACCGGAGAAATACGCTAAAGTAACCCAGGAACTGGTGTTACAGGATATGATCTTTGATTTTGTCAATGAATATGCGGCAACTCATCCCACGATTGCAGCTCCTTCTGAATTTGTTTTGTCGGATGAATTGTTCAATGAGTTCAAGGAATACTTGAAAAAGCGTGAATTTGAATACGAGACAGCCTCCCAGCTTGTTCTGGAAAGATTGGTAAAGGCAACTCAAGACGAGAAATACTATGATCAAGTATCCAGCCAGGTAGAGCAATTGAAGAATAGCCTCGGACACTCTATCGATCGGGATTTGGATGTTTTCAAGAAAGAGATTTCCGATATATTGTCCGACCAGTTGATGGAACGTTATTATATGCAAGAGGGTGTGATCGAGTATCATATCCGTAATGACAAGGATATAGCTAAGGCGCTGGAGGTTTTGTCGAATAACGATGAGTATCAAAAAATATTGAAGTAGCACGAAAAAATAGATAGTAGTTTTTTGAAATCCCAAAAAACTACTATCTTTGCACCGCAATAAAACAATTGCCCTATTGTGTAATGGTAGCACTACAGATTCTGGTTCTGTCTGTCTGGGTTCGAATCCTAGTGGGGCAACAACATGAAGAAAACCCTTATAGTTGGAAAACTGTGAGGGTTTGTTTTTTTAATGAAATTTGTTGATTATCAGTGCTGTTACTTCTCTTTTCTATTTTGTCTGAATGATTTGTGATATTAGGATTAAGGGATAATTTGATGTAGTTCTAGTATCATTTTAGGTATCATTTCCCCGTTTTGCCAATAAATTCAGGTATCATGTTAATGTATTTATTGTTAGTGTTTTACGAGTGAATATTATGATAATGAACGAGTGTGCCTCATTTTTCTTATGTATGTTTGGAAGGAATAAGTGAGGATTATACTTGTTTGTGCTAAGGTTTATTCTGAATTTGTAATTAATAGATAATGACTAACGGATGACTACCGAATATAATATTTTCATTACATTTTATAAATACTTTATGAACCTTATTATATATAAGGTTCATATAAGGTTACTATAAGGTATCTATAAGGTTCATGACGGTAGTGATCAAGTATTGTTCAATTGATGACAATGTAATTAGAACTGAATTTCTTATCATTTAGCTGTTAATTTTCATATAGTTACGGTCCTATTATGTTTGAAATTTCTCTTTTTTGAAGAAACTATTTTTTACTTTTTGGATTTCACCATCACGTTTCTGAATTCTAGGGGTGAAATGCCGGCCCATCTTTTGAAAAACTTACTGAAGGAGGCTTGATCTGAGAAATGTAACTCGGTGGCGATTTGTTGGATGGAAAATTCGGATAAGGCGAGAAGGTTACGGGCCTCGCTGTACAACATTTCGCAAATGAAATTATTCACGGTGCGACCGGTTTGTGCTTTGATGATAGAAGTCAAGTATTGGGGCGTGATATTCATTTGCCGGGCATAAAAAGGAACGGAATGTTCCGTTTTGTAATGGAGCATGAGTAACGAGATAAACATCCGTAATATATTGGCGTATCGGGTTTGCGGGACTCTTTCAGTAACTTCATTTATTCCTTTGTTATCCAATATATTGTCTATTTCCAGATAATAGCGGGTTAGGGCGTTCTGGATCATTTCCAACTGATAGGAATGTTCCGTCCGGAAAAGTTGAATCCGGAGGTCTTCCATGGTGGAGGCTAGTAGGTGTTTCTCTTCCTCAGAAATTTGCACGATCGGGTAGTGGTACATATTCATCCCGTGGGTAATTCGATGTTGGATGTTGAGAATGGGTAGGCGATCGATGAAATTCTTACGAGAACAGAGGCATAGGCATTGAAAATCACGGCTTACTTGACGAAAATTTGTGAGGTGCAGTGGGGACAGGATGCACAATGAATGAGCGTCAATTGGGTATTCCACGCTATCGACCAAAAGCGTGGCTCTTCCCGATAGCACCAGCATATAGGAAAAGGCATTCAGGTAAACGGATTTATTTCCGAATAGGAGAAATTTAGGGCCGATGTCAGAGGTGAACACGGTGATCTCCCCCTTGTAGGATTCACCTTTTTTGAAGGTCTCGATTTCTTGGATGTTGACAATATTGTAAGACTCCATGCTGAAGGGTTATCTTATGATGATGGAGCGAAGTTTGTGTAATGTTTTTTGTGTCATGATTTTTTGGTTCAGAAAGCTTACCAGATAACCCGTTATGCAGGCCGCGATGATGGAACCTTCCCGCACACCTTCTACACGTTGGCTCAAGATGAGGGAAAGGATGACGGCTGACGTGACTAGGGTAACGTCGAAGTACACTTTGAATTTTCCGAATTCTTTGTTACAACTGCGGGAGGCATATTTTACGAATCCCTCGGCACTCATCATGGCAACGTGGGGTTTTATTTCGAGGACAACACCGATGGATTGCACGAGGCAGCCAACGAGTAGCAAGGCGATGGACATCCCGTAATTCGAGGGGTGTACACCATTTGTCAAAAGCATATTCAGATCGATAAATGCCGAGAATATGAAAGAAAAAGGTAACTGGAGTAAAATCTCGATGATGTCCCGTTTACTTTTATTATTCCGGATTAGCCAGAATTGCCCGATGATCAATAGCATATTGATGATGAACGTGCAGGTTCCCAAGGATAGAGAGCTGTTCAGGCTCAATACGTAGTTTACACTGGAAATAGGAGTGGTGCCTAGTGCCGAACGGATGATTAATACAATTCCCGCGGCTAGAAAATACAATCCGATAACGAATATCAAATACTTTTTTAAAAGTTCCTTCATAGTTAATTCTCCCTTTGTAAAAAACGCACGAAGATACTGTTTTTCGATGAAAATAGGAATAATTGCGGGTAGGTAGTTTCAAATAAAACAAATTCTCTCGGTTTTCGAACATCCGATTGTTGTGGCTTTTTTAGGAATTTTGCAGCGTCTTAAAGAAAGAGAAAGCAAGATGAATAGGAAGAAAATTGTGACAGGACTATTGTGTATGGCCGGTCTGTTACCGGTTTGTGCGCAACAAAGGGTTTTGAGCGTGGATGAAATGTTTCGTTTGGCCGACACGAATAGTCGGAGTATCCGCTCGCATCGCTTGGCTGTTGATGAAACAAAACAGGGGATAAAAACGGCTAAAAGTGATAAACTGCCTTCTATCGAGGCAAATTTATCGTTCAGTTATATTGGGAACGGCTGGATGACGGATCGGGATTTTTCTGACGGGCAGAAGGCCTCAATGCCGCATTACGGGAATAATTTCGCAATTAAAGCTACACAGGTGGTATATGCCGGGGGAGCTATCAACCGTAGTATTCAGTTGAGCGAGTTGCAACAACAGGTGGCGGAACTGGAATTACAGGATAACCGCCAGGAGGTGCGGTTTCTGTTGGTGGGGTATTACTTGGAACTTTACCAGTTG
This sequence comes from Butyricimonas sp. BSD2780061689_150309_C8, assembly GCF_015560935.1. Classification (NCBI taxonomy): domain Bacteria; kingdom Pseudomonadati; phylum Bacteroidota; class Bacteroidia; order Bacteroidales; family Odoribacteraceae; genus Butyricimonas; species Butyricimonas sp. BSD2780061689_150309_C8. Next base: position 482,508 of record NZ_JADMSV010000001.1, on the reverse strand, counting down.
TATAACCAACAAGAGATCTACGAGAAAAATATTGAGCAAACCCGCTTGTTGGTGAAAGAGATTCAAGCAGCCTTTCAACAGGGGACGGCTTTGAAAAGTGATATTACCCGTTATGAACTTCAATCGCAGAATCTGGAGTTGGGATTGACGAGTATCCGGAACCGGATTAAGATTTTGAACCGTCAGTTGACCACGACGATCGGTCTGACCCCTGAGACGGTTATTTTGCCCGATACGACCGTGTTGGCAAGGAATATCGAGAGGCGGGATGAGTTGTCTTGGCAGGGAATGAAAAATGAGTCTCCACGCTTGAAACTGGCTGATTTGGGGGTAGAGATGAGTAAGAAACAACAGGATTTGGTACGTGCCGGGCGTAGGCCGAATATCGGACTCGTGGCCGCAAATAATTTTGACGGACCGATATTGATCGAGGTACCACCGATTGATAAGAATTTTAATTATTGGTATGTCGGGATCGGTATCTCGTACAAGTTTGACGCTCTTTTCAAGAATAATAAAAAGTTGAAACAAGCCCGGATTGCTACCCGGAAGGCGGAAGAGGATCGGTTATTGGCGGATGAACAGGTCTCTAACGGGATACATTCCGCGTGGGTTGAACTGGACGAGGCTTATTCCCGGTTACGTACACGGGAGAAGAGCGTGCAACTGGCTCACGAAAATTATGATGTGGTGCATTACCGTTACCTGAACGGGTTGTCTTTGGTGACGGATATGCTGGATGCCAGTAATATTCAGTTGAGTAGCGAGTTGGAGTTGACTAATGCCCGGATCGGTATTCTGTATCAGTATTATTTGTTGAAGAGAACAATCGGTAGTTTATAATTATTTTAATTGATATTTCAGTTATGAGTACAAATAGAAAGAAATTGATTCCTAACGTGGTTTTAATCCTTGTTATTGTTGTCGGTATTTGTTGGGTAGCCAGTCGTTTTATTCATTTGGGACGGGTGGAATACACGAATAATGCCCAGGTGAAACAACATATTACCCCGATAAATACCCGTGTACAGGGATTTATCAAGAAGATATATTTTGAAGAGTACCAGCGTGTGCGTAAAGGTGATACCTTGGTGGTGATTGAGGATACCGAGTATTGCCTGCGGTTGGCACAGGCGGAGGCGGATTACCGGAACGCGCTGGTCGGGATGGATGCGATGCACACGACGGTTCATGCGGCGCAGAGTAATGTTCTGGTGACGGATGCCGGGATCGAGGAAGTACGGGTGAGATTGGTGAATGCGGAGAAAGACTACGAGCGTTACAAGGAGTTGTTGAAACAGGAGGCGGTTACCGTGCAGCAATTTGATCAAGTGAAGACTGAGTTCGAGGCGACAAAGGCCCGCTACGAGCAAATCCTTCGCCAGAGACAGGCGGTTTCACTGGTGAAACAGGAACAAACGCAGCGTTTGGAACAGAACGAGGCGAATATCAAGCTTGCCGAGGCCGCGTTGAATTTGGCTCGACTGAATCTTTCGTACACGGTGATTCTGGCCACGACCGATGGGGTGACCGGGCGCAAGAATATACACGAGGGGGAACTCGTGCAACCGGGGCAGACGATGGTTAATCTCGTGGATGTGACCGAGAAATGGGTGATCGCGAATTACAAGGAGACACAGACAACGCGCATGGAGGAAGGGCAGATGGTGGAGATCGAGGTGGATGCTATTCCGGGAGTAAGGTTTGAGGGGCGTGTCGCGTCAATTTCGGAGGCCACGGGAGCTTCTTTTGCACTGATCCCGCAGGATAATTCTGCCGGAAATTTCGTGAAGGTGGAACAACGTATCCCGGTTCGTATTGAATTCACGGGGACGAATAGACCGGAGGATATGAACCGCTTGCGTGCCGGGATGAACGTGGAATGTAAGGTTAATTACTAGAGAAGATGTCAGCACCGAATATACCGACACGCATCATGATGTTCCGGGATTTTGTCCCGGATCGGGTACGTGTGTTTCTTTGTTTGTTTTTTGCCGTGACCTTTCAATTTAGTGGGGGAATTTATTTGGCATCCGTTTCGCAGATGGTTGGGTCGCTGGCGTTGATGCAGGAGGATATTATGATGGCCGGTTATGCCTCGTTCGTGGGGACAACGGTTGTTTTCCCTATTCTTTTTCGCTTGAAGTTTCGTTTCACTTCCCGGTCGATTTTCTTGATGGTCTGCCCGGCGTTGATTGTTTGTAACTTGATCACGATGAGTACGGGGAGTCTCCCGGTGCTGGTCGGGGTTTGCTTTATTGCCGGGATATTGCGTATGTGCGGGACGTTTGAGTGTTTGTCGAACGTGCAGCTCAGTATCACGCCGACCCGTAATTTCGCGGTGTTCTTTCCGGTCGTGTATCTCATCGTGTTGGGAAGTATCCAGTTGTCGGGGTTGGCGACTGTTTATTTAGGCTATTGGGCTGACTGGCGATATATGCATGGGTTGATTATCGGGTTGTTGCTTGTCGTTTGGTTGTGTGCGGTTCTGTTTACCCGCCATTTCCGGTTTATGAAAGCTTTGCCGTTGTACGGGATAGATTGGTTGGGCGGTATTTTGTGGGCGATCTTTCTTTTGGCGTTAGCTTTCGTTTTTGAATATGGTAAGTTTTATGATTGGTTATATTCTCCTTATATACGTTCGGGGATCGTGGTGGCGGTCGTGGCGTTGTTGTTGAATATTAACCGGATGCACACGTTGCGACATCCTTATATCACGAAGGAAGCGCTGGGGTATCGGAATATGGGGGCGATATTGCTTGCCTTTTTGGTGCTGTGTTGTTTACAGACGACACCGACGATCCTGCAAAATATATTTACCGGGAGTATTTTGAAATATGACGTGTTGAACTCGGTATCTCTGAACTGGTGGAACTTGTTGGGAATCGTTTTGGGAGCTTTGGCAGTTTATTACTGGCACGCCCGCTTGCATGGGGGCTACAAAAGGGCCGTGTTTACCGGGTTCGCACTGATCGTGATATACCAGTGTTTCATGTATTTTCTGGTCGATCCGCGGATGAATATTGAATGGCTTTACCTGCCGACGTTGTTAAGAGGGGCGGGGTACGTGATGATTTATATATCGTTGACGGTTTATATCTCAGGATTCGTGCCGTTCCAGCACTTCTTTCAAGTGTTGTCTTTGCTGGGGTTCGTGCGGACGGGGTTCGGTTCGGCATTCGGAAGTGCGATTTATGGGCGGGTGATGCAACACGTTCTGCCGGGGAACTATCAGTTGTTGGCTGCCGATCTGGATGCGGTGAATCCTGTTGCCGCTCATATCCCGACGGGACAGCTCTATGGCGAGACGATGAGGCAGGTGATGCTGGTCAGCGTGAAGGAACTATATGGCTGGACATGTATTATCGGGATTTTCTTTTTGCTGATGCTTTTGAGTTACAGGTATCTGAACCGGAACACGGTGGGACGTTTGCCCGGAATGAGGCAGATTAAGCGAGTGATGAAACGGGATGTCAGTTATTAGTTGGTTGCGATTTAGGGGATGTGGTCAGGTTGATTGCAATTTATAATGACGATTTGCGGGAAATAATTTTGTTTCTTGTGCAATGTTGCTACTTTTGCAAGCATGGAGGAGACGATTACATATTCCAATAAAGTAATAAAAGAAAAAGAGTTTTTTGAGTCTTATTTTTCTTTATTCCTCCAATTTGCCTTAAAATATATTCCTGATGAAGAAACTTGCAAGGATATTGTTCAGGAGGCATTTATTAAATATTGGAGGCAAGAAAATAATTTTAATGATGAGATTGCTTTAAAAACATATTTGTATAAAAGTATTCGTAATGGTTGTCTGAATCAATTACGCCATGAAAATGTGCGTAAAAAGTATTTTGAATCCTTACCGGATGATTGGGAATCAGAAGATTATTTCATGGAGAACGTGATAAAGGAAGAGGTGGCGAACATTGTACTCCAAGAAATTAATAAGCTTTCAGAGACTAGTCGAAAAATTTTATTTAAGGCATTGGATGGTTATTCAAATGAAGAGATTGCAGAGGAATTAGGGGTATCTGTTAACACGGTCAAAACGCACAAAGCGAGAAGTTATATTATGCTGCGTCAGAACTTGGGGCATTTGCGGATTTTGCTATTCTTGTTATTCTAATTAGTGAATAAATCTTTTTTCCGGTATTTTCCAAAAAAAATGTAAGTAGGTGTCATTCCTATTTCGTCGAGAAGTGTTTTATAGATGAAATAAAGCATGAAAAGATGGAAATGAATGTGCAAAAATGGGTTCGTTTAGCCCGGGGGATAGGTAAAAGTTTATTGAATGAAGAGGATAAACAGATGGATGACGAGGTCTCGGAATGGGTGAACGAATCTAATCGGGGAAAAAGGATTTTAGGCGAGTTGCGAAATCTTGATTTTTATGTGGAGAAGGAGGCTAGAAAGAGGGAAATAGAAAAACGTTATAGTTGGGAAGAATTCATGACGTGGCGGAGACATTACGAGCGTCATCGTAAGCTTTTGGTTGTACGTTGTGTCGCTGCAGTTGTAATTTTGTTTTTCGTGAGTACATGCATGTGGTTTGCGAATAGAGGGGAAGAAAAATCTCAATTTATGTTCCCGTCAGAGATAAAACCGGGGTGCATGAGAGCATCCTTGATATTGAATGATGGGCAAGAAATTATATTGGATAAGCGATTATCCTTGATGGAGTCGGATAGTTCTGTTGTTTTGAGCAACGAGAAGGGGGAATTGGCTTACCGGAATGTGCGGGAAAAATCTGGGGAATCGAGTATTAATACGTTACGGGTTCCTTGTGGCGGAGAGTATCAATTAATGTTAGCAGATGGGACTCGTGTGCGGGTGAATTCCGAATCGGAACTCGTTTTTCCAACTTGTTTTAATTCAGACCGGCGAGAGGTGTTTTTAAAAGGAGAGGCTTATTTTCAAGTTGCACCTGATTCCGATAAGCCTTTTTACGTGCGGGTTAATGACTATATCGTGAAAGTTACAGGGACATCTTTTAACGTGACTTCTTATACGGATGATCCATGTGCGATGACCACGCTGGTGGAAGGGAAAGTTTCTGTTTATGGTAATGATTCCACGTGGAATTGTGATTTGACACCAGGGTATATGTTGAAATTTGATAAAGGGACGGCACAGGTGATCTCGGAGGAGTGTAATCCGAGGATTTATACCTCGTGGATTGATGGAGAATTCAAGTTCCGGGATATGAGGCTGGAGAATATTATGAAGAAATTAAATCGATGGTATGATTTTGAGGTCGCGTATGAAGAGGAGGAACTAAAAGATTTACGTTTTAGCGGGGCGGCTGAGAAATACAATCCGATAGAATTTCTTTTAAAAATGATAGAGGAGGTTACGAAGGTACGTTTTGATATAGAAGGGAAACGGATTATGGTTAAAAATAATTAGAACAGGGAATCATCACTTCCCTGTTCTGTAAAAATAATTTCATAACAGCAGTGTTTGCCGCATCTTCTGTTATGGGGTATTATTAATGTTAATAACAAATGTATGGAGAAAAATTGTGAATTAAAAATTCGAGGGCACTTACATGGCGTGTTCTTGTTTATTTTGCTTTTCGTCTCGGGTATTTGCGGGAATAACGTGTATTCTCAAGAAAAGAGACTTACGATTGAGATGAAAGAGGCTACTCTGGGAGAGATTCTGGAGAAAATTTGCCAATTGCAAAATGTCGAGTTCGTGTACAACACGGATATTGTTGACGTGAAGGAGAAGATGTCCGTGTCGATGCACAACAGTACGTTAAAGGAGGTGTTGGATGTGGTCTTGGGGAAGAAGTATTCGTTTAATATTCAGGGGCGTTACATTATGGTGCGTAAAAAGGATCAGAAGGGTAATGAAGAGACGCCTGTTTACGTGGAGTTGAAAGGAAAGGTGAAGGATGAACAGGGAAATCCGTTACCCGGAGTATCGATTGTCGTGAAGGGAACGAACATAGGCGTGGCGACGGATGTTAACGGGGAATTTAAGTTAGTTGTACTTAAATCTATCGCTCCCGTGCTTAAATTTTCCTTTATCGGGATGCAGCCTGTCGAGATGGAATGGACAAAAGAGAAGAAAGAGGTGATCTTATCTGAGGATGTTGCGATGATGGAGGAGGTAACTGTCACGACCGGTTATCAGACAATAGAAAAGAAAAGGATGACGGGAGCGGTGGATGTGGTTACGGCGAAAGAGATTGAGAATAAGGGATATGCTTCTGTGGGTGATGTACTCCGGGGTGCGATGGCAGGGGTATCTACTCGAAATGTTTCCGGAAAACCGGGGACTTTACCTGAAATTCGGATACGAGGGTTAAATTCTCTCTACGGGTCAATGGAGCCGATGTGGATTGTGGACGGGGCTCCTTTCTACGGGAGTTTAAATGATATAGAACCGGAAGATATTGAGAGTATAACTGTTTTGAAAGATGCGGCAGCAACAGCTATATACGGTTCTCAGGCGGCGAATGGAGTCATTGTGATTAAACGAAAGAGAGGGCAGGAGGGCAGTATTTCGATAAGGGTTGCGGCAAACTTTTCAATAGATGCAGCCCCGAAGAATAAGTTGGATTTGATGAATTCTGAGGAAAAAATTGCTTTTGAACGGAGTATATATGAGGATTTCCCGAATCAGACTTCCGGGGGACGGGTGATGACTTTGTTAAGAAATGCGGATGTCGGTAAGATTACTCGAAGTGAGGCCGAGGCTGAAATTGAGCGTTTGAGTAAAATCAACACGGATTGGTTTGATGTTATTTTTAAAACAGCTTTTTCTCAGAATCATTCTATCGCTCTTTCCGGGGGAACGGAAAAGAGTCAGTACTATGCTACATTGAATTACCGGAAGACGAATGGTATCGTGCCGACAAATGTGTATGAAAATTGGGGAGGTTCCTTACGTTTGTCCCAAAAGTTTAATTCTTGGCTACAAATTAATTTTGATGTATCGTCAACAATTCGAAAAGATGAAGATTCGGAGATGTCGGTTAATCCTTTGCGTTATGCAACTTACGCTAATCCTTACGAGCGCCCTTATGATGAGGAGGGAAATCTGGAATATGACCGTTCCTATACATCGGAGTTGAGTTCGTTGAAAGACGGTTACAAGTATGATTTTAATATTTTGGATGAGATGAAACGGAATAAGTCCACAAAGAAATCTCTTGATAACAATATTTCTTTGGAGTTAAATTTCCAGATATTGAAAAATCTAAAATTTTCTACTAGAGGTTCTGTTTTTAATAATGCCCATGAAACCCGTACTACTTGGGATCCAGGATCATATACGGGTAAGTTGAATAACTGGTTGACGGGTGTTTACACGGAGTTACCTGATGAATTGAATCGTGGTGCGTTGGCGGAGGGTAATAGCCGATCATCGGGATGGACTTGGCGCAATAATTTAGAGTTACGTCAGGCGTTTAAAGAAAAGCATTTTTTGAGTATTTATGTTGGTCATGAAGTTTCCGAGTATAAATCTAATAGTAATTATGTGAAGTATCCCGAGTATGATCCGGAAAAGGGATTAATGGGGGTACCGGATATAGATGGTGTTGAGGATGTGAAGAAGAAAATTCTGAATTTGTTGGATGGATTATCGGAATCTCGAAATCGAAGTGTTTCATTTTTTGTTTCAGGGTCGTATAGTTTTTTGGATCGGTATGTTGTTGCCGGAAGTATTCGTATGGATGGTGCTGATATTATCGGTACGGCTAATCGTTTTTCCCCATTGTGGAATGCCAGTTTTAAATACAACGTGTACGAAGAGGGATTTATGAAAAAGATTTCTTGGCTGGATGAATTGGCTTTTCGATTATCATATGGTTACACGGGGAGCATTGATAAAAATGCTTTGCCTTTTGGTGTGATGACTTTTATGTCGACAGACGAGTATTTCGGTTATGATATTCCGACTTATATTCAACCTAAGAATCCGTCCGTGAAGTGGCAGAAAAAGGAAGACCGGAGTGTGGGTGTTGATTTCGCATTACTGAATCGTCGAATCCGGGGAACGGTGAATTATTATAATAACGTGACACGTAATTTGCTGGACACGAAAAATTTGCCTATTTCCGTGGGAGTAAGTAGTATAAAATATAATAGTTCGTCGGTTAGGAATTACGGTTGGGAATTTTCCATGAATTCTCAGGTTCTTCGTACTAAAGAGCTGTTTTGGAAGGTAGACTTTAATGTCGGGATGAACAGGAGTAAAGTGATCAAAACGTATTATAAAGATATTTCAGAGATTCCTAAAGGATATGATAAGACAACACCTGTTGAGGGGGCTTCTACAAATGCATGGTTCGGGTATCGCTTTGCTGGAATTGACCCGCGTACAGGTCATACATTGGCGTTTGTTGATAACAGTAAACGGGAGAAACCTATTGGTTTTCAGCGTGAAGATGGTCGATGGGTTTTAGATATGGATGATGTTGTGAATAAAGATCGGGAAAGTATAAAAGAGAATTTGGGAGATAGTTATCCAACTGTTAATGGAGGATTCCGGACGAATCTGTCTTGGAAGGATTTTACGTTTGATGCAAATTTCACGTTTATGGTAGGACACAAGATTACGGCAGCTTATTACGCTACTTCGGCGGGAGGTGTCGTTTCGGCAGCCAGCCAGAACGTGTTGAAAAAAGAGGCGACTCGCTGGCGTAAGCCGGGAGATATTACGGATGTTCCGGTTTATTCTTCCGGGGGTGAATATTCGTCTCTTTATAGCGAGTGGTACGATTTGAAATTGGAAAGTGGTGATTTCTTGAAATGTACAAGTATCTCATTTGGTTATCGGGTACCTTCAAAGATTTGTCAGAAATTTTCACTCACGTCACTACGGGTGAATTTTAATGTTCGGGATGTGTTTACCATATCCGGTTATTCTGGCTTGGACCCGGAGAATTTTGGGGGATTTAGTTACCCTAATTCCAAAAAGTATATGATTTCTTTGAATATAGGAATTTAATGAGAATGAATTATGAAAAGAGGTTGGATTATAATGTGCATACTGGTATTCGGTATTGTGGGATGTAAGGATTTTTTGAATCTCGTACCGAAGAATAAAAGGGTTGTGGCGAATTTGGAAGACGTAAAGACGGAATTGTTGACTTATTTGGCTGCGATAACGTATTCAACAGGAGGTCTTTCTCCTTCTTATGGAGGATCTGTTTTCCGTTTTCCCTTGTATAATGATGTGGCAACCCAGTTATGCCTGTATGAGGATGATATGAATATGTCTTATTATTCGGATCATTCCAGTATCGAGGAGAAGGCCATGAACGTGTACACGGAATGTATTGATTGGAAAGGTGTTTCGCTTGCAAGTGTTTTGTGGGAAAAGTGTTACGGGGCAATTGGTTTTTTGAATGTTATTCTTGACGATTTGGAAAAAGCCGGAGGATATACTCAAGCCGAGTATGAAACGATCACGGGTGAGGTTAAAACAATACGTGCTTATTATATATTCAAGTTGTTGCAATTCTTTGCTCCTTATAATAGTGATAAGCTAGGAATTCCGTTGAATTTGGATTCGGAAAATGTTATTCCCGGAGGGCGGTTGTCCCAGCGAGAGGTTTATAGAATTGTGATTCGTGAATTGGAAGATGTCTTGGAGTATGAAACTGTAAGGGAGAAATGGAATATTTTTTATTATCCGGGGATTGTGAAAGCTATTTTAGCACAAGTGTATATGTTTAAGGCTGGTTCTGCAGCCGCGGAAGAGAGTGACTGGGCAAATGCCGAGAAATATTCCGGAGAGTTGATAGCAGGTTATGAGCCTGAAAATCGGGAAGATATTCTTTTTAATATGTTTTCCGGGACAGTCCGAGAATATCAAGTGGGAGGAGCTAATTATCAACTCCGGATGACCTATCGAATATCATGTGGTTTTGGTGATATTTTTTCCGGTATTTGGGCAGAGGGAAAAGCCCAGCGAGTTTCTAACGAGTTACTTGATATGTATGACGAGGAAGATATACGTCGGGAGGCTTGGTTTAAGACGGAGGAAGAAGAAGGCCGGACGATACATTACATCAATAAACCGGGATATACGAGATCAATTAATGAGGTTACAGTTCTTTTCCGTACGGCTGAGATGTATTTGATTAATGCGGAGGCCAAGTGTCGGCAAAATCGGGTTGCGGAGGCTAAGGATATGTTGGAAACCTTTAAAAGGGCAAGAATTATCGGTTTTGAGAATTATTCAGGAGAGGATGTGTTAGGTGAGATTCTGAACGAAAGACGAAAGGAGTTTTGTTATGAGGCTGGAACTCGTTGGGTGGACATGAAGAGGTTGGGAATCGGAACCAGTAGGGTCGGAATGAGTAAAGAGGGAGAAGGTACGGAAGTTTATGAATTGAAATCAGATGATTATCGTTATGCTTTGCCTATTCCGAACGGGGTAGAGCTGGATTACAATAATAAAATAGAACAGAATCCCGGTTGGGGAAATTTGAACAGATAAAGAGGTTGTATATGAATAGAATATTATCATTTTTTGTATTGTTCGTTTTGTTTGTCTCGTGTGATCATGATGACAAATTTTACGAGAATCCGGTTTCGTTAAGTGATATAAAATTATTATCGATTCGGGCGGATCATAAGATGTTACTTCCGGATGGAAAGGCGAAGATGTGTTTTTATATTACAGCCTTCGGGATAAAGGAGTTACCGGATTATTCGGCTCAGTATAAGGGCGTGGATAACGATACAATCATGTATGATCCCCGTGTGGTTTGTGATACCTTCAAAATTCCGGAAGATGTTATTCCGGCAGGAGCTTTGAAATTGTATGATGAAAGCGGGAATGAAATTCCGGATGCCGTTTATTCAACGACAGATGCAACGGAGAGAACGGTTTATTTCTATGCTAAATCGGGAGAACTGGAAAGTGAAAAGATCGCTATTCGAATCCGGGAGCTACCGAAACAGGAGTATGAGGAATTAGTGTTTCCCGTGATATTTCATGTTCTTAATCCTACGGAGCAGGTGGGAGTGCCTTCGTTCAAGATAACGGAAGAGGTGGTGAAGAAGAATCTTGATCGGCTAAATGATGTATTTGGGCGTGTGGTGACAACAGATCCTAATGGTGCAGATACGAAAATTAAATTTGTTGCCGCTAAGTACGATGTTTCCGGGATAAAACTTGCCGAGGAAGGAATCCATAATTGGGAGATCAGCGCCTCGGAAACTTTTGAGGATATTGATGATTATGAGAATTATGTATTGAAAAATAAATTGAATTTAATATATGATTACCGGTATTATTTGAATATTTGGTTAATTAATTATCCTCAAGGGTCCAATTCTTCCGTGAAGGCTCCGACGGTGATATTAGCAGGAGAAGAAATTCCGGGTTTGAATGCTAATGAATGGCCTTTGGACCAATTCCCGGAAAAACCTCGTGATGTTGGTTTCTTTATTAATATGTCGGCTTTCCTTAATCCGATGAATTCAACGGATTTTTTTGAGATCTCGAATTCGATGGCTCAATTTTTCGGATTGTTATCGACTCAAGCCTCCGAAAGCGAAGGGATTAGTAATATCGTTGATGGAGATACTGACTACTGTACTGATACGTATTATTATTGGAATGATAATTCATCTGTTTTAAAGAATACGAGTAAGGAGGAAGATTCCGTGGATGAGAATACAGAATATTTTACTTCTTATAATGTGATGGATCGGTATAGCTGGAAAAATTCGATTACGGTGGATCAAGTAGCCAGAATTCGGGAACATATAGAAAAGTGTCCTTCCCGGTGGATGTATAAATCGAAGTATGCCTTGACAGGACTTCAAGAAGATTGGGATGCAATAAATTAGATTAATGTTTAAAATGAAATGATGATGAAAAGATTTTTGTTATTAATAATCGGGGTACTCGTGTTGTGTAGTGCTACGTTTGCACAGGCAAAGAAAATGAGGTTGACAGTTAATTTGCAAAATGCCTTATTAACAGGGAAAGTGGAGGTGAAGGGGAATCATTTGAAAGAAGAGATCGTGGTGGGAGAGGATAAAATGGGGATGATGGAGATCGCATTGGAACAAGGAGAATATGTTAGTTTAACAATAGGATATGCTAGAAACTTACTTTATCTGGAACCGGGGAAAGATTTAACTCTTGTTTTGGTTCCGAATAAAGATGGGTCTTTTCACCTTAAGAAGAATAGTTTTAATTATCAAGGAGATGTGGAGAATGTAAAAATCAATAAATACTTGAACGAGAACGATCTGAAGTTTTTAGAGCGCATTGATTTTACGTTAGGAGAGAACGAGTTTTTGAAGAAACTATCCGAGTTGAATAAAGAGAATACCCAGTTGATTAAAAAGCAGAAATTTGCCAAAGAGTTTGAAAAGATAGAGTTGTTTCGGGTTAAATATCAGTTGTATACTCCATTAGTTAGTTATCCTATTCAGCATTTTTGGAAAAATGGTAGTGAATGGACCGGGTTGGAGCAATATGAGGAGACGCCTCAAGTGAAAGCTTATATCCCGAAACTTTTTATTGATAATGAACAAGTTTGGAAAATTTCTTCTTACCGGGATTACGTGAAAGGTGGTATTGGTATTCTTGGTGTATCGGAGTTCATGGGGAATGATAGGTATAAGGGAACATTAGAACAGTTAAACTTTTTGACGGAACATTTTAAGACTCCGGTTATTTTGGAAGATATTACTCAAAGTTTGGTGATGCAATATATTGAAGTAACGGAAGGTAGACCACTTCGTGACATAGAATCTTTTTACAAACGTAACGTGAAAAAAGAAGTCTATCAACAGGAATTGGCGCAAGCGCAGAAAATGTGGGCAAAATATTCGGAAGGGACTCAAATAATGTCATCTGATCATAAATATATGGATATTGATGGGAAGATGGTCGCTTTGGAGGATTTGAGAGGGAAATACGTTTATATTGACGTTTGGGCAACTTGGTGTGGTCCGTGTAAGGCAGAATTACCTTATTTGAAAAAATTAGAGGAAAAGTTTGAAGGAAAGAATATCTATTTCGTGAGTATATCTATTGATGCTAATAAAGCTGCATGGATTAAAATGGTGCAAGAAGATCAGTTGGGAGGTATTCAATTACATGGGGGAAATAAAGCTCAAATTGCGAAAGACTATGCCATTAGGGCCATTCCTCGTTTTATCCTATTGGATAGAGAGGGTAAGGTGATAAATAAGGAAATGACACGTCCTTCAGATTCGGAAACAGAGGAGACGTTAAATGCATTGGAAGGTATTTAAAACTGGAATTATGAAGATTAAAGTTTATCAATATTTTGCATGGTTTTGTCTGGGACTTTGTACGGCCTGTTATTCCGGGATGCCGGAAGATGAGGGGGAAGTCGGACAAGATAAGGAGGTCGCTTTTCGAATCTCTCGGTTCGATGAGACATTCTCCAGGGCTACAGCTACCAATTTTGAGGTAGGGGACTCTATCGGGATTTATGCGGTGAAACATGATGCAGCGGGCGGGAATTCGTTTCCCGCTTTATCCGGCAATCAAGCTCATAATGCCAAATGGGTGAAGACGGATGAGGGATGGCAACCCGCATCTTTGAGAGATAAAATTGTTTATCCGCAAGATGGGGCGGAGCTGGATTTTTATGCTTATTACCCGTATTCCCGTGATGCGATAAACCCAGAAGGTATTGCCGTGGGCGTGAAACCGGATCAAAGGACGATAGAGGGAAGGAATGGCTCGGATTGGATGGTTGCCACGAACACGACAGGAGTGAACGAGGGGGAGGTGGAGTTGCTTTTCCGGCACGTGATGGCTGTCGTGGAAGTTGAAATTCGGGGAGGTAATGTGATTACGCCGAATGAAAGATTGGAGGTGCAAATGACCGAGATTTGTTTGAAAAATTCATTCAATTTAGGTACAGGAGTGTCTGTTGCTGAAAATGAGACGGGTACGATTGATATGTGGCGCTTGGAGGATGCGACAGATATGGGTTCTTTTACATATAGGGCATTATTGCCAGCACAGTCTCTAGGGAAGGGGATTCCCGTGTTCAGGTGCTTGCAGGATGGAAAAATATACATATACCGGGGGGAAGAGATTATCTTGGAACGAGGGTATCGTACACGTTTTGTGTTTATATTGAAAAGTGGAAGTGAATCATAAATAAATAGCTATGAGAAAGATATTGTTAATAGTTATTGGAGTTATTGGGATGTTTCTGACAGCTTGCGATGATGATAAGGAGATGTCATTATCTGACATCCCAATACGTTTATCTGGAAAGATTCTCGGGATAAATGAAGGGGAGGCGTTGGCTCGTTTCCGAGGAGGTGCCGGAGTGGGAGTTTATATTGTAGATGCAAGTGAGAGGCAAAGCGGGGATTTGCTTGGTGCCCGTGTAAGTAACAAGAAGTTTATGCAAAGTGCTGATGGCTTGGTTGGTGATCCGCTTGTTTACTGGAACCGGGAGACCGGAATAGAGTTTGCAGCTTATTATCCTTATTTGCCGGAGAATGGAATACTCTCGGAGGCTTGTTTGTTTCAGGTTGCAGAACGACAGGATTCTTTGCAAGACGGGCTTTCTGCCTATGGTGAAAGTGATTTTTTATGGGCAAGAGGTTATGCTGATTTTCAGACAGAACCAATCGCATTGGAATTTAGTCATCTGATGAGTAAGGTTATTATTTATTTGAAGAGTGATGCGATGATTCCGGGTGATATGATTGGGGGTGAGGTGAGGATTCTTGGTAGTGTAACAAATGCAAAGATTGATTTGAATGAAGGAACGGTGATCGCAGAGGGTGAAACGGGAGAAGTCGTGGCGGCAGATGAAGTCATGCAAAAAGATGGTTTTGAGATCGCCGTAAAAGCAATAATTGTACCTCAGACTTTGAAGAAAGGGGTAAAATGGTTGGATATAAAAACTTTGGGAGGTTATTCTTATTTTAGTGAATTGCCGGAAGATCTTATTTTTCAACCGGGAAAGCAGATGACGTTGAGTGTAAGTATTGAAAGTGGTGAATGTCATGTAACTGTTGAGGAAATCGAGGATTGGATTGAAACGGAAACTCCGATTGTGGGAGAGGTTGTGGAAGATTTACCAACATTTAAATTGTATGATTTTTATAATTTGAATGGAGTGCAAGGATTAGTTATTGCCGTGGATGAAACGGGTAAGCATGGGGTATTGATTTCGTTGGATGAAGAACGAACCCAATGGTGTACGGAACCGTCATTGATGGCGCAGGCTTATTCGGCAGGTGATGCCCAAGAGAATTTGAACGAGGTTCTGAATGTAGATCCGACTTTAGAGAAGTTCCCGGCGATGAAGTGGTGTATGGATAAAAATAAAGATGGTATTTCCGGGTGGTATATGCCGGCTTTGAATGAGTTGAGGGACTTTTGGAATATATTGTATACGAACACGGATTTGATTAATGATAAGATTGTGGCAACAGGTGTGGTGGGTGCTACCGAAATAAAAACAAATTGGTGGGATACTGATGGTTATTTTTCTTCTTCTTTATCGTTAAGTGACAAGGTGCGTAGTATAAGTTTTTCGATGTTTGGAGATGGAATTAGTGTTGCTTTATTGTCTCAAGATGCTTCTAGTCATGTGCGGGCATTCTATAAATTTTAATTTATTGAATAAGTAGAGAGAGTTCCCCAAAGGTGTTTGCTTTTGGGGAATTTTTATGCTCATTTCTTAAATTATCCTTTATCTTTGTCATGTTGTGTTCGGAGAATAATTAATAACGTCAGTATATGGCAGATGATTACGTGATCCGGGTGACCGGTTTGAAAAAGAGTTTTCCCAAGGGGAAAGAGGTTTTGCACGTGTTGAAGGGTATCGATATGGAGATTCGGCCGGGAGAGGTGATCGGTTACCTTGGGAGTAACGGGGCGGGGAAGTCCACGACTGTGAAGATTATGTGCGGGTTACTGGAGGATTTTGAAGGGAAGGTGGACGTGTTGGGGTATGATGTTCGGGAAAATGATATAGAGGTGAAGAAACGGATCGGGTATATCCCGGAGAATGCCGTGATGTATGAGCATTTGACCCCGATGGAGTATTTGGAGTTTATTGGAGCCATGTACGGGCTGGACCGGAAGGAGGTGAACCGGAAGGCTGACGAGTTGCTCTCGTTGTTCGAGATGAGGGAGAACCGGGACGAGAGAATGGTGAATTTCTCGAAGGGGATGAAACAGAAGGTGCATATTATTTCGGGATTGCTGCATAACCCGGAAGTGATTTTCATGGATGAACCTTTGAACGGGTTGGATGCTAACGCGGTGATTATCGTGAAGGAGGTCATTGCTCGTTTGGCAAAAGAGGGGAAAACGATCTTTTATTGTTCACATCTGATGGATGTGGTGGAGAAAATAGCCAGTCGGGTGATTTTGATTAACGAGGGAACGATTATCGCTAACGGTTCGGTTCGGGAGTTGATGGAGGAGGCCGGAACGAGTTCTTTGGAGGGATTGTTCACGAAGTTAATAGGAGCCACTGGGCAGTCGGAAAAAGCGGAACAGATTGTAAACGCTTTTGAAAACAGGGAGTCATGATTAGGGTGGTGACACAAATTCTGCGACTCTTTCAAGGGGTGTTTACCCGTATGGGCGTTGATTTCGACCGGATGCTGGCCATCGTGACGGTGAAACTGACGGTGGATAACCGGATTGACCGGAGTGGACGGAACAAGAAAAATGCGTCAAACGCGTTGATGAGGCAGGGAATTTTACTCGGAATCTGCGGGCCGATCTTTTTCTTGACGGGAATAGCGTCGGGAGCTTTCGGGGTGTCGCTTTTGTTATTCCAGTCGTACCTGTTTCTGATGTTGATGATGAGTTTTATGATGGAATATTCCCGGATTCTTTTTGACGGGAACGATAATCATATATTGCAGCGTTTGCCCGTGAATTCTAAAACGATTCTGGTTGCTCGTCTCGTGTCGATGTTGGTGTACATGTTTTTTCTTTCCGGTTGTATGTCGGTGATCCCTCTGGTGATTGTCTGTTTTTGGAAAGGGGTGATGTCCGGGGCTTTTTTCATTATTTCCGTGTTTCTGAACACGATTTTCACGTTGCTTTTTGCTAATGTTATTTATCTCGGGGTGATGCGCTTTATTTCAGTGGAGAGGTTTCAGCGGGTGATGAGCTATGTTCAGGTGGTGTTGATTGCCGGGGTGGCTTTGAGCTACCAGTTGGTCGGGCAGTTAATTCATAATATTCAATTGGATATGTTTCAGCCGGGGACTTGGATGTATTTTACGCCACCTTGTTATTTTATGTCCTTGACGGTGATGGTTAAGCAACCGACGGGACCCGCCTTGTTGCTGGCGTTGATCGGGGTAGGGCTTGTTGTCGTGCTTGGTTATATCACGGTGGCTTATCTTGCTCCTTATTTTGCGGCAAAAGCGGGTGTGTTGAATTCGTACTCACCCGTGAGCAAGAAACGTAAGGGTGGAAAGGAGGGATGGCTTTACGGTTTAGCACGAGTGTTTGGTCGGAGCCCGATGCAGGTGACCGGGTTTGTCTTGGGATGGCGTATGACCCGTGATAATTTGAAGTTCAGACAAGGTGTTTTGCCCATGATGATTTACACGATGTTCTTGGCAGTTTTCTTTTTATACCAGGGACGGCAGGAGGAAGCTGGCGGCATTGCTTATTATATGCCTCTTTACATGATGGCGATGATTAGTATCGGAATCCAGATGAATATGTCAATTACGGATAAGGGGAATTTACTTTGGCTTTATCGTTCCAAACCGTTGGAGCGTCCGGGGGCCTTGATCCTCGGGTGTTTCAAGGCTTTGTTCGTGAAATATTATCTTCCGGTTTACGTGTTGCTCTGCGGGATTTTTGTCGCGATGCTGGACTGGGTGATTCTTCCGGACCTGTTGTTTATTCTGGTCGTGAGTACGTTGGTAAGTTATATTTATCTATGGTTTTCCGGGATGCTTTTTCCCTTTTCGAAAGAGAAAAGTTCCATGGATTCCGGGCGGAATATGTTGCGGGTTATTGTACTGATGCTTATGCTAGTTCTTGTTGGGGGAGCGCATACGCTGGCTATGCGGCTGTCGTGGTTTGGAATCTGGGGAGCTATCGTGGTGATGTTGTTTCTTGTTTTCTTGATGGAATTCGTGATATGTCGTGTTTCTTGGAGGAAGGTGATTTCTAACTATTAATTTATAGTTTTGAAGAATAAAAAATGATAGGATTGGAAAGGAAAGAAGATAATGATTTATTTTTTGTTTGTAGCCTGATAGAATATATTGGCCGAAAGACGAAAAATCATCGAAGTGTTGTTGTTAACGCTATCGGTAAGGATAAATTGCAGCATCTGTACGAGTTAGCGGATGTATATCATAGTGATAATATAGATAGGGTTAGTGATGAACTGATTGATAATTATCATATCAAAGAAGGATCGTTTGATAATATTACTGATAGTAAGTACTCGATACCTACACATTGGGATATAGGAAAGGTTTATAAGAGGTTGATCGTTGATATTTGTGTAAAACAAGGTAAAGAACCTATTGATACTTTAATCGAAGTGTACAATTCATGGTTATCCCGTAAGATCGAAGACTTCAACAGTAGTCTTTATTATGAAAATCCGGGGTATCTTTATGAGTCTTATGTTGCAGGGGATGTTTTGTAGAACGGTGGCTGGATGCTTTTGTCATGATTAATGTCAATGCCCCGTCTCCCGTGATGTTGCAGGCTGTTCCGAAACTATCCTGTAAAGCGAATATGGTTAGTAGAAGGGCTGTTCCGGCCTCATCGAATCCGAGAACGGAGATCACGATTCCTAGAGAGGCAATCACGGTTCCACCGGGAACTCCCGGAGCCCCGATGGCGAAGATGCCGAGTAGGATGATGAAGAGGATCATGACGGTTAATGACGGGAGCGAGCCGTAAAGCATGAGTGATACGGTCATCACGAAGAAGACTTCCGTTAGGATGGAGCCGCATAAATGGATATTCGAGAATAGGGGAACGGCGAAATCAATAACATCGTCTTTTAATACCGGGCTTTTCTTGGCACATTTCAACGCGACAGCCAGCGTGGCGGCCGATGACATCGTGCCAACGGCAGTGAGGTAGGCGGGGCCGTAGTACTTCAATACCTGCCAAGGATTCTTTTTCGAGATGGCCCCGGCAAGGACGTACAGGAAAGAAAGCCACACGAACTGGGAGATGATAACAATAACCATAACCCCAAGGAACACGGGGAGTTGTTTCGTGATAGCACCCTCGTAACTTAATGCGCAAAAATTGGCTGCGATGAAGAAGGGGAGGATGGGTATAAGAATGCGGTTGATGAGTAACAACACCATCTTCTGGAAATTGTCCAGTAGGTTTTCGAACACTTCCGATTTGGTCCACACTGTGGCCAGACCGATCATGATGGCCAGTACGAGGGCGGTCATCACGCTGACAACAGGGGGTATATCAAGGCGGAAGATTAATTCCGGTAATTGTCGTAAGGTTTCTTTCACGGGTTCGATGGAGAGGTGTGGGATCAGGGTGTACCCGGAGACCATGGCAAAGAAGGCCGCACCAATGGAGGAAAGATAAGCGATAATGAGAGCCAGAGACAACATTTTGGAGGCGTTATCTTTCATCTTGGCGATCGAGTAGGAAACAAATCCTAAAATAATAAGTGGAACCATGAAGAAGATCAGTTGCCCGAGGATGTATTTCACGGTAACGACAAAGTTCATAAAGCCCTCGTTAGCGACGAATCCGAGAAGAATCCCGATAATGACGGCGATGATTAATTTGAATATAGTACTGGAAAATAATTTCTTCATGTTTCTTTTTTTCGTTTATATCGTCGTGAAGAGCGATTTAGTTACAGGAGAGTGTGTCAAAAGTCATTTTTCAAACTCCCTCCCCCCTTCGGGGTATTGAGCCTGCAAGCAGTCTCGAATCGGCTCTCGCTCGACAGACAACGAGTAAACTCGCTGTCTATTCTCGTTTACTCGCCGATTTCCCTCTATAAACAGAAGGAGAGTTGAAATACTATCTATATTCGGAAAGAGTCACCAGCTCCTCCTCTGTTTATAGAGGAGGTGGTACGAAGTGACGGAGGAGTTTTTTGAGGATAAAATACCTTTTGACACACCCTCAATAGAAACCGTAAAAGTGGTTATTTTTACGGTAATTTGTATACAATCCATACCGATTGAATCTCATACCTTTACATCATAAAATCAGAAGTAATGGATATGAAATTTAAAATTGAAATAGTATGAGTATAAAGACAATTGTAGCAACAGGAATGTTGTTCCTTGCCGGAACAATCGTAAGCGGCCAAACAAGTACAAATCAAGTAAAAGAGAAGAATATGGAAAAGTTAGAATTAGTGAAAGAATGGGATAAGGTATTTCCACAGAGCAACAAGGTTGTTCACGAGAAAGTGACATTCCGTAATCGTTACGGTATCACGCTTGCCGCAGATATGTATATCCCCAAAAATGTGGAGGGAAAGTTGGCTGCCATTGCGGTGAGCGGTCCTTTCGGGGCTGTCAAGGAACAATCGTCCGGGCTTTATGCGCAAACGCTGGCGGAACGTGGTTTTCTGACGATTGCTTTCGATCCTTCTTACACGGGTGAAAGTGGAGGCCAACCCCGGTACGTGGCCTCGCCGGACATTAACACGGAAGACTTCAGTGCTGCCGTTGATTTTCTTTCGACTCGCGATGATGTTGACCCTGAACGTATTGGAATTTTAGGTATTTGCGGGTGGGGTGGTATGGCTCTTAACGCTGCCGCCATGGATACGCGTATTAAAGCTACGGTTACTTCCACGATGTATGACATGAGCCGTGTGAATGCCAACGGGTATTTTGATGCGATGGATGCCGACCA
The DNA here is from genome assembly GCF_015560935.1 of Butyricimonas sp. BSD2780061689_150309_C8. Taxonomy (NCBI): domain Bacteria; kingdom Pseudomonadati; phylum Bacteroidota; class Bacteroidia; order Bacteroidales; family Odoribacteraceae; genus Butyricimonas; species Butyricimonas sp. BSD2780061689_150309_C8. The sequence goes on along the minus strand of NZ_JADMSV010000001.1, from coordinate 461,661 downwards.
ACGGTATGAGCTTCGTCGGCAACTCAATGCCCAGCGTACACTTGATGCCAAGAATGGCACGTATGAACTAGCCGGGGGAGTGGTCGATCCATTACCGGATGATGCCCCGCAATTCGTGAAGGATTATTACGCTTACTACAAAACGCCGCGTGGTTACCACAAACGTTCACTTAATTCCAATAATGGCTGGAATAAGACATCGTCACTTTCATTTATCAATATGCCCTTGTTGGCTTACAGCGATGAAATACGGAATGCCGTGCTTATGATTCATGGTGAAAAGGCTCATTCTCGCTATTTTAGTGAAGATGCATTCAAAAAATTGAAAGGTGATAACAAGGAACTTTTGATTATTCCCGGTGCAAGCCACGTGGATTTGTACGATAACCAGGCAAATGTTATTCCTTTTGACAAGATAGAATCTTTTTTTCGTGAATATTTGAAATAATAAAAATACCCAAGTTCATGTTGATTTTGAACTTGGGTATTTTGTATAATATCATTCCAGATTATAACCCTAGAACTTTAGTTCCTTGTTTGAAGAAAATATCCTTCGGGATGTTAGCTCCCGCAATTCTATCCAAGTCTTTCTGTAAGGTCGGGGGAACGATACCCTTTTCTGCCACTAATTTGGTAGCTTTCTGGATGTCACCGTCTCCTTCGATCGTGATATACTCTCCGGCAATCACTTCGATGTCTTTTTTCATCTTTTCGAAATCTACGGTGTAGTATCCTGTGGTTTCATCTTTGCTGATAGCTCCGCTTTCCATGAAATGGGCGAACTGCATCATGTTGGCTTTTCCGTGGGCGCTGGCAGCACCGAAACGAACGGAACGGAAGATTCCGGCGATAAAAGTCACGTAGTTATCCATGAGGTCTTTGTTTTCCAATACACCCCATTCTGCAAGTTTGGTCACGCAGAATAACCCAAGGATGTCCGCTTTACCTTCCTCAATAGAGGTGTAGTAGTTTTGCAGGGCGGAACGAACGTCTTGTTTGCCATTCAGCGTGTATTTAATTCCCAGCCCGTGAGCGACTTCGTGGAACATCACGTTTTCGAAGAAAGCATCAAAACTAATATGTTTTTGTTGATCGGGCGTAATTAACAATTTGGAAATCGGCACAACCATTTTCTCGAATTTGGCCTGCATGGAGTTTTTCAATTGTAGTTTACGACTTCCTTTTGCCGCATGTACTCTCGGGTCGTTCGGCAGGTTGATAGCGATATTTTTACTTCCGGCATTGCAATCTCCGGCATAATAAATCACGTCGTAAGCGTTCATATCCGGGTTGGCATTTGCTTTTTCCTTTTTGTATTTGGCAGGAACCGGTAAGTTTTCCTGTAATTGGGGTAAGTATTGAGCATATTCAGACAAGCGTTTGCTCCATTCTTTGTCTTTCACGAGGATTTGTCCGGAATGAGAAGCTTTATACCCGTAAAGCTGGTCTTCATAAGTTTCGATGGGACCTACTACGAAGTCCAGGGTGTTGTTTTGCATATCCATCCAAGCTAGGTCGCTGGCCAGATAATCGTCGTCCAAAAGGGCTTTTGATCTTAATGTTAAGTAGTTTTTCAATCCCGGGTCTTCGGCTAGTGCGGCAGCTTCTTCCAGTAATTTGGATGCTTTTGCCACTTCTTCCGGGTAAGCTTCGTGGAATGGAAGCACGATAAGCTTTCCGGCTGCATCCCGACGGATAACGCTATACCAGTCCGTTTTGCGAGGATCATCCAGTGCGTCGAATTCTTCTTTCGTCATGTCAGCCGGGTAGAAGTTTGCTCCAAGAGGTTTTGCTCCCACGCCGTCGATGAAAGGTTTGTTGTCGTTTAATCTATCCCAAGGACCATAGTTTATGGAAAGATATTTCAGAGCGGCAGAATCCTGAGCGAATTGTGCCATCAATGCACTCTTATCTCCATAAGCGTTTTGCCAGAAGATGTTCTCCATGATATCGGCAACTTCGATAAGTATGGGAATCATTTTCTTCTCGTTTTCGGTCAATTGGTTTAAATCTGTTGTTAACGGGAATTCAGCATACTGATCTGCAAGCGCTTGATAGGGACTTGGCTTCGTTTCTTTCTTGGCCTCTTTACAAGAGAACAAGAAAACACCTAAAGATAGAAGTAGGAATAGTTTTCTCATTTTTATAAAATTTGTGTTTGAGTATTTGAGGGACGAATTTATAAAAAATTCCGTTACCTTTGTGATTACTAGTCGTGATCATTAATTTTTAGGATGTATAAGGTGAACGATTCTGAGAAAAATAGGAATCAGGAAATATGTAATTTACTTCGTTCCGGAAATCAAAAGGGGATGGAGTTGTTATTTGATGCCTATTATAAACCCTTGGTCGTGTGGGCTGATACGTTTTTACGGGACGTGAACATGGCAGAAGATGTCGTGCAGGATTTTTTCTTTTCCATTTGGAATAATAAAGTTTACTTGAATTTCTTCCCTTCTACTTTGGCCTCTTTTCTTTACGTGTCTGTGCGTAATCGTTGTCTGAACCGGATGGATAAGCAAGATGTTTTTCATCATGCCGTGGACTTGGACCACGTGGATTTAGCTTTCGAAGAGTATAATGAGAATCATGATGCCATCGTGTCGAAGGTGTTGGACGAGATTGCGTTATTGCCCGAAAGAAGTCGGGATGTCGTGAACGGGGTGTTTGTCGAGGGATTGAAATACCGGGAAGTGGCCGAGCGTTACGGGATCTCAGTTTCCACGGTAAAAACATTGCTGGGTCTCTCGGTTAAGAAATTGAGAGAGCGAATGAACGAAGAGTTATTCGCGGGATTCCTGTTATTTTTCTGTACTCGAAAATAAAATTTAAAAATTTTTCAAAAATCTATTAGACCTTTTTTGATGTTTCCGGTACTATTGATGAAAAATAGTATGATTTATGCGAAATGGTTTATTAGATCAAGAAACGGAAGAACGCTTGCTGGCTTATTTCAACGGGGAGTTGGATGAGGAAGGGCGTTTTGCCGTGGAGCAATGGTTGAACGATAGTCAGGAAAATAAGAAGATCTATTATCAACTGGAAAAAGATGCCTTATTTATTCGTTGGGCGAATCGGGAACAGAAAGTTCACGTGGAGGATAGAAAAGCAATGCTATTTCGACAAATTCGCCGGGCAAGGATTCGGAAAATCGGGTTCCGGGTGGCAGCCTCCGTGGCAGTTCTGGTGGCATTGGGTGGTGTGTATCTGTTTATGTCTACTCCGACCAAAGAGGATATGCTGGCAGAAAATACACCAATTATACGAGCGAATCATCCGCAGGCTCGATTGGTCCTTTCTACCGGAGAAGTCATTGACCTGACGAAAAATACAGATAATATCGTGGAGAAGGATGGTTCCGTGGTGGCGATCGACACGAATAAGGCACTCGTGTATAATCAATCGGAGAACGTGGAAGTAGAGAAACCGATATATAACAAGGTTATCGTTCCTCGTGGGGGGGAGTTCTTCCTAACGCTTTCTGACGGGACGGGGGTATGGCTGAATGCGGAGTCAGAATTGGAATATCCGGTAAAGTTTACTTCGGGAGAGCGTCATGTGAAATTGAAAGGGGAGGCTTATTTTAGTGTAAAGAAGGATACTACAAAACCTTTCTTTGTCACTTCCGGGGCCTATCGTTTACGGGTCTATGGTACCGAGTTTAACATGAATACCTACCATAAAGAACGGATTCAAGTGGTGCTGGTAAACGGGGCTGTTGGTTTCCGGGCAAATGCTTCGACCCCGGAGCGGAGGCTGAAACCGAATCAACTGGGGGAGGCCAACGAGGTCACGGGGGAGGTTGAAATTAAGGACGTGGATGTATATTCCTATATTGCTTGGAAAAATCAAGATGTGGTGTTCGTGAACGAAAGGCTGGAATCCATCATGGAAAAGATTGAACGCTGGTATGATGTGAGTGTCTTTTTCCAGAATGATTCTTTGAAAGATGTTAGGTTCTATGGGAACGTGCAGCGCTATGCTGATATTCGAGATTTATTGTTCTTCTTGGAGAAGACATCCGACGTGCGTTTCAGCGTGAAAGATCGAACGATTATTGTTAGCAATAAATAAAAAACGGAGAGTTGTGGCGACTCTCCGGGGATTGTAATAACCAGTAACCGCCTTCTAGCGAAAGGCTGTTACCATGTTTAACACAAAATTTGTAAACAAAGTTATGAAAAAAAAGAAGAGATCGTGCTATTTCTTTGGGAAAGCACGAGAAAAAGTTTGGCAAATGATGAAATTACGAATGATTTTAATCGTTTTTCTCGTAGGTTTGACCTCTTTACCAACCATGGCACAAGACCAAACCGTTACGTTGAAATTGACGGATGTAAATCTGTACGAGTTGTTTGATGCAATTCGAAAACAGACGGGGTTACGTTTCCTTTATAATGCGGAACAGATGAAAGAAGTTCCTAAGGTAAGCGTTGATGTGAAAAACAAGAAGGTGAAGGAGGTTTTGACAGAAGTGTTAGCAGGAACTTCTTTGACTTTTGAGTATGACAAAGATGTGGTGACGGTGGTTAAAAAGGAGGCAGATAAATCTCAACCACAAGTAAAGTTAGTGCAAGTCAGTGGTAGGGTTGTCGATGAAAAAGGGAATCCGATTCCCGGGGCTACAGTGTTGATTCAGGGAACGACTCAGGGGGTGGCCACGGATACAGATGGACGTTACACGATTAGTGTTGGACCCAATGATGCCTTGCGGGTTTCGTTTATTGGTTATAAGACGGAATTGGTGCAATTGAAAGGAAAAGATAAAGTAAATATTCGATTGACCCCCACGGCTGAAAACTTGGAAGAGGTAACTGTTGTTGCTTTCGGAGAACAAAAAAAGGAAAGCGTGGTGTCATCTATTACGACTGTAGATGCGAAAACATTAAAGTCGTCCAGTAGTGATTTGACGACCCAATTTGCAGGGAAGATTGCCGGAATTGTCGGTTGGCAAACGGGAGGTATTCCGGGAGCATTAACGGAAGAGGAAATGAATACTAAGTTTTACATTCGCGGTATTACTTCTTTCCAAACGGGAGCCAATATAGATCCTTTGATTTTGATCGATGGGGTAGAATCTTCGAAATTAGATCTCTCTCGTATGGCCCCGGAAGACATTGAGACGTTTAGCGTTTTAAAGGATGCTTCTGCCACGGCTATGTATGGAGCTCGTGGGGCGAATGGCGTTATCTTGATCACAACGAAAAAAGGAGAGGCCGGTAGTGTTTATACTTCTGTTCGTTACGAGGCAATAGCTTCTATGCCCACTCGGGAAATTGATGTTGTGGATCCGAAAACTTACATGAAAATGTACAATCAAGCCTTGCTGGCGCGTAATCCGTCCGCAACTCCACAATACAGTGTAGAACAAATTGAACGCACGGGTTCTAAGAATTATCCTTCTTGGTTATATCCTGCAAATGACTGGTACGATATTTTATTCAAAGATTATACGGTTAATCACCATATGGGATTGAATCTTCGTGGTGGGTCCAATATTATGCAATATTATGCTTCAGTTAATTATAACCGGGATGAAGGTATGTTGAAGACAGATCGCCTGAATCAATTTGACTGTAATATTAAGAATAACACTTTTACATTTCGTACAAATTTAAATATTGATTTAGCTGCAGGGATTCGTTTGTTGATTAATACTTCTGCGTCCTTGGATAAATACCATGGACCGTTTTCGGATGTAACAGGGGCTTATGCTTTGGCGTTTCAAGCCTCCCCGGTAGATTACGCTCCGACTTATCCGGGCGATGAACAGTATAATTGGCCACATATTCGTTTTGGTGCGATTGATGAATATACTAAAAATCCTTATATGATTACACAACAAGGGTATAAGGAACGAAGTCGTTATTCTGTAACAACTCGTGCCGAGTATATTCAAAATCTTTCAACTCTCGTGAAAGGTTTGGAGCTGCGCGCCAGTATTGCGTTGAATAAAGAAGGTTATTACGTGAATGCTTACAAGACAATTCCTTTCATGTATAGGTTGGAAGGATATAATTTTGAAACTGGGGAACATAAATTGCAAAGTGTGAAAAGTGATGCTAGGCGTACCTTAACAAAAAGTAATGAAGCTAGTACGAGTACGCAAGCTACACAAGTTAGTTATGAGGTTCGAGCATTACATTCTGCAGCTTGGAAGGATCATCAGACAAGTTTAACGGGTGTATTTAGTGCACAGGAAACAACAACATCTGCGACATCAACCGTTTTGGATGGAATTCCTCAAAGAAATATGAGTCTATCCATGCGTGGATCTTATGGGTTCAAAGATAAATATTTCGTGGAAGCGAGTTTTGGTTATAATGGCTCTGAACGTTTTGCTCGTAATCACCAATGGGGATTCTTTCCGGCAGTAGGAGGAGCATGGATTGCGTCGAAAGAAAGTTTTCTCGCTGACAATACGGCACATTGGTTATCATTCTTGAAATTTCGAGCGTCTTGGGGAAAAGTAGGAAATGATGGAATTATAGCCACTCCGCGTTTCACGCATCTTCCGTTGATTGAACAGAAAGGCATAACTGATCCACGTCCTGGTCAAAGGCAAATGCAAAAATACGTGGTTCGATCTTACCCAAACACCAAGATTAAATGGGAAATTGCCGAACAGGCAAACCTTGGGGTTGAACTAAAATTATTTGATGGAATTTTTGAGGCAACGGCTGATTTCTATCAAGAAGTACGCCATAACATCTTAGATTACCGGACAACTGTACCTGAAAGTACGGGTTTGGCTGCCTATCAGCTATCCAATGTGGGGAAGGCACGTGGAAGAGGGATAGATCTTTCCGGGAAAATTCAACACGCCTTTAGTCCGGATTTTTGGCTGATTCTTAATGGAACATTCACGTATAGTAAGTCTGTGTATTTGGAAATTGAAGAAGCCACGGATAAACCAACGTGGCAGCGTAAGAAAGGACAGGAAATTTCCCAGCAAATTGGTTATATTGCCGAGGGTGTGTTCCGTGGACAAGCGGAAATCGATAATTCTCCGACACAGGGAGGGGATGTTATGCCGGGAGATATTCGCTATCGGGATCTGAATGGTGACGGTGTAATTGATGTGAATGATGCCACATACATAGGTTTCCCGACAACCCCGCGAGTGATCTATGGTTTTAGTGGGTTCTTTAATTTTAAAAATTGGGAATTTAGCTTTTCGTTCCAAGGATCGGGTAAACGTTCTTTCTTCATGGATCCGATGCAGATTGCTCCTTTTGTAGGGGATCGTGCGATGCTTAAAGCCATTTATGATGACCATTGGAGCGAGAATAACATGAAAGATCGACCTTTTTGGCCTCGACTTTCGACTCAAGCGATTAATGTACATAACCCACAGGAAGATTGGGATTCGGGAGTGGAGAATCGAAAAAGTACCTATTTTATGCGGGAATGTAGTTTCTTGCGTTGCACGTCTATTGAACTTGCATATAATATGCCTCGAAATTTGGTTACTCGATGGAAAATGCAAAATATTAAATTTTATGCTCGGGTAAATAATCCTTTTTTGATCACTAATTTCAAGGTGTGGGATGTGGAACTGGGTGATAGTGGGTTTAATTATCCGATACAACGTACTTTCTCGTTAGGATTGAACGTTAGTTTCTAATTTAAATTAAATGAATTATGAGATATTTAATTATTATTTTTCTTTCTGCAACATTGATATTCGGCTGTGATTATTTGGACATGGTCCCGGAAAAGGATATCGAAACGGTGGAAACGATTTTTGAACAACGGGCAGATGCAGATATATGGTTACAAGGTTTGTATGCTGTGATGCCGAGTATGTGTACGAGTTTAGAATCTAATGTTGCTTATTTAGGAGCAGATGAATTGGCAGCCTGCGAGTATCGTCGGAATAATAAATGGTATTCTGGAGTATTTAAGGTTTCAGATGGATTGGAAATGTCTCAGGAACCTTATGATAATGTGTGGGGACCAATGTATATATTGATTCGTGATTGTAATACTTTTATCGAGAACATTGATAATGTATATAATATGACAGACGGCGAGAAAAAACAATGGAAGGGGGAAGTGTTGGCATTGAAAGCTTATGCTTACTTCGAATTGGTTCGTCGCTATGGCCCGATTGTTTTAGTGCCGAAAAATCTTCCGGCAGACGCGAATATTTCTCAATTACAGTTGCCGAGAATGCATGTGGATACTTGTTTTAAAGAAATTGTGAATTTGTTGGACGAGGCGATCGAATACTTGCCGACAAGTCTTGCTGCAGGGTATACAAGGAAACCCTATATCCATTTGGAGGCAGCGTATGCAATTAAGGCAAAAGCATTACTTTATGCGGCTTCTCCTCTGTTCAACGGGAACGAATTTTATATGGATTTTAAAGGAAAAAATGGGGAGCCTTTGGTAAGTACTTCCTATGACCCGGAGAAATGGCGGTTAGCCGCCGAGGCAGCTGATAAAGCGGTTGAAGTTTGTGAGCAAGGAGGTTTTGCATTGTGTAAAGGGACAACCGGGAAGGCAACGGCATTATTAAATACGATGATGGACATAGAACAGACATCTTATTCGATGTTTTCTAATCCGGAATATATATTGGAATGGAAAATAGATGCTTGGTGGTTTCCTTATTATACATTACCTCGTTTAAAATCTGACGATGTTAATTATAGTGATCAAGTGGATGGGAGCTTGTCTCCAACGATGAAAATGGTGGAAATGTATTACACGGAGCACGGATTACCGATTGAATCTGATGTTACATGGAATTATGCCAGTCGTTATCAATTGGGAAAGGAAACCAGCGTATTGTATAAAGATGTGGTCATGTTGAATACAGATGTGTTACAATTACACTTGCGGCGAGAGCCACGTTTCTATGCTTGTATTGCGGCGGATCGTACATATTGGCAACGAGGGACGAACACTCTTTGGAATAATTATAATTTACCCGTATATGCCTATAAGGGAGAAAGTTTTGGAACAACAATGGATATAGTCACCAGTAATGCTCCGCAAAATCCTGGAGGTTATTGGTTGAAAAAACATACGCAATCTTCTATAAATAATGTGAATTACATAGGTTCTATGGGTAATGATAATACGGCAAGTGTTATTCGCTTGGCTGAACTTTATTTGATACAGGCTGAGGCTTGGAATGAATATCTAGGTAAACCGAATGACAATGTATATCTTCCCTTGAATAAAGTTCGGGAACGGGCGGGAATTGATGATGTCGTGACGGCGTGGAAATCTTATTCTAATCAACCCGGTAAAGTGGATACGAAAGAGGGAATGCGCGAGATTATTCGTCAAGAAATTAATATAGAGTTGGCATTTGAGGGACAACGTTATTGGAATCTTCGCCGTTGGAAAATAGCGGAATTGGAGTTGAATGCAAAACAATATGGGTGGAATATTCTTGGAGAATCGGCTCGTACATTTTATAATAATTTTGAAGGTCCCATCGTGATCTGGAGTAAGTCTAAATTCACAGCTCCTCGTAATTATTTAACCCCAATCAAGGCAGAAGAAATATTAATTTCAAGTATGGTCCAAAATCCGAGATGGTAAAATGTATGATTGTAAAAATATTAAACTATAGGTTATGAAACGAATACTATTTATATCGTTTATATTGTTGGCATTTTGGGGGTGTAGCGATGATGATTCTTTTTCGTTTGGCTCTTTGATGTCTCAAGAAGATATCCGTTTTAAAGCACAACCGGGAGGAGCCATGATGTATTATAAACTTCCGGATGAGAATGAAATTTTTGGAATTAATGTCCGTTATAAAGATGCTCAAAATATAGAGGTATTAAAAACAAGTGATTATGGGAGTGATTCGCTGTTTTTAGATGGTTTCAATGAGGCTCGACAGGGGGTCTCTGCGCGGGTGACTCTTGTTGATAATAAGGGGAATGAATCAAAATCGATGGAAGTAACTTTTAATACGGAGGAGTCTGCCCCCTATGCTTTTATTGATAAAGCACAAGTTCTACCTTCTTGGGGAGGTTTTCAAGTTCTTTATGAAAGTCCGGGACAGGCATCTGGTATGGTACATATCTTTTACTTGGGAACAAACCCCTTAACTCAAGGTCCGGATACTATTCTTGTGAAAAGTTTTCCGATATTGAAAGGAGGGGATACCTTGACATTTCCTTTGGCGCAAATGCGCGAAAAAAACACGATTATTGTACGGACAGAAGATTATCGGGGCTACCGTGTAGGGCAAAAAATCTGGCCGGATATAGAATCCTATATTTCGGAAAGGCTTCCGCTTACGGAGAATGATTTTGATGCGGGGGGGAAATCTTTGGAACGAGATAACATGAAAGTGGGATTAAAATATTTATTCGATGGAGATTTGAAAGGAGAACAACGTATAAATACGGGTAAACAAGAGGAGATGTTTACTTTCCTTGCGGGACCGGATGCTATCGGGAAGCCTATGTTTGTCGATTTGGGAGAAGAGAAAGTTCCTGCATCTATCCGTATTTACGGATTATTACGTATGAAGTTGTTAATGCCAGTATCCAATCCGTGGAATCAGTTCCCGGAAGCAAAATTACCTTGTGATGTTACTGTTTATGGAGGAAATGATAAAAATGGTAATGCATGGGATAAGTTAGGTTCATTCGTACAAAGTCCATCACTTACCCCTAAAGAGAGATGGGATTGGCGTTGTGACCAGAATAATACAGAAGATAGGTTAGGGGATCCAGAAGCCCTAAATGCGGCAGATCCTTGTTATATGGAAGTATCATTTTTTGCTTCTCCGAAAAGATATCGTTATTTGAAAATTGTAGTTAATGACACATTTGATTTAGGGGGACAGTATGCTGAGTTTAATGATGAGTTAGGAAATCCTGAAAACTATGTGACAATGCATGAATTGGAGGTTTACGTAAAAAAAGATTGAGATATGAAACTGAGATATTTAATAAACTTATTTGTTGTAAGTATATTATTAGCAGCTTGTAGTGAAAGCTTGGAAGATACTTATAGCGATTATGCTGGCAACGGGAGAATTCGTTATGTTGGAAAATGTAGTGACCTGGATGCCACGCCGGGGTGGTATCGATTGTCATTGAAATGGAATAATAGCATAGATGCTACCATTGATTCGATTCGAGTGACTTGGTCTGCCTCTTCTGATGTGGTTCATGATACCTTGCTGAATGCAACGGATACCTCTTTGATTCTTAATAGTCTGGAGGACGGGACATATCGTATTGGGGTTCAAGCCGTAAATAATAGAGGCGAAGAATCATTAGAAATAACTACTTACGCTCGTCCTTATACGGAAAATCATGAAATTGTGCGAACATTTACTCAAGCGATTACTAAATTTTATCGTGTAGGGAACAACTTGGTATTCTTCACGGATAGGTGGAATAGTGATATTGTGGAGCTTAATTTGAATTATACAAGTACAGATGGTGAAAAGAAAATTTATGAACTGACAGAAGAAAGAATGAATGAAGGTTTTCTGACCGTGGAAGATGTAAATGTGGGAGAACCAATCACGGTTTCTCGGACGGGAAGAATAGCAGGTACTTCAGATACGATACAATTTAATACTTTAACTTTGGAAAATAAGCGGACGTTAACTTCGGATTTTATATCGGCAATTCAATACCGATATGGGTTCTCAACGGCAACTCCGACGTTAGAATCGGAATTCAATCATTTTTTGGATACGGTTCGTGTATTAGAATTTGATTATAGTCTGAATACACTGGAGGACATTCTTTATTGTCCAAAGTTGGAAAAGATTGTTTTGGGTAAGAATCGTTACTTGGTTGAAAGATTCACGACGAAGGAAAACTATAGTATATTGTATGATGAGATTCGAACGCTCAAAGTGTTGAATGAGGCGAATCGTTTGACGGGAGTGAAGGTCGAACGTTATGCAAACCATTATTTCACAGAAAAACCGGATTATGTGGAGGACAAAGGATTCCGGACGTGGGACGTTCCCGATAATCTTGTGTACATTCCCAGTACGGAAGTGGATACCGTAACTTGTGATTTTAAGGATATTAATGCAGATCCTTATTTACCGGACTTGGTGGACAATGATCCGGAAACTCGTTGGGAGACATCCCCGTTGACCTATATTCGTACGTATGAATTGACGATTACCTTGAAAGAGTTGAAGAAAATCCGGGGTATCAAAATCGGTCAAAAATTATTTGACCCGGCATTGGACCGTGAATCTAAGTTATACTTACCCCCCTCAATCATAATCAAGACATCTACGGATAAAATCGATTGGGATAATGTTACTTATGTGGAGGAAAACACATTAGGGCAAGGGTCTGGTGAAGTCACGCTCTTACCGATCACTGAAGGAAGCCGTGATGTCAAATATATTCGGGTAACCCTGAATGATCAGGTTAGCGGAAGTACTTGTCGTGTCATGCTGGCGGATATTATCCCTTACGAGTAGATCAAATAGAGACTGACCTAAAAGTTTATATTTGTATTTACTAACTACCTACTCCAACTCTCCCTCATACCGGGAGAGCTGGTTATCAATTGAAAATGTAATTAGGAATTTAATTTTGTACAAATGAGTAAGTCGTTATTGCTATTATTTTTATTGATCGCAACGTTGGGTGTACAAGCCCAAGATGGGTATCGGATAAGTGGAAAAATTGACGGGGTTGCCGACGGGGAACTTCTCTTGGTGTCCGACGAGAATGGGCGTTCGGAGCAAATGGCAACAACTCGAATTACGAATGGTGCTTTCATGTTTACCGGGAAAGTGGATGCTCCGGTGGCCGTTTATATCACGACCCCGGATCAGAAGGTGGTGATTCCTTTTATATTGGAAAACACGGTCGTCATGTTGAACGTGGGAGATAGTAGGGCTTTGATTAAAGGCGGGGAACAACAGGATATTTTTGCCCGTTTCAACAGGTTAACAGTCGATTTGTTGCAACTTCAAAATCAATACCAACAAGCATACCTGCAAGCGGAACAAGCGAGAGACAAGAAAAAATTGCAGGAATTGACAAAACAGTTTGAAGAGGCAGTTACGTTGGTACAGCAAAAAGAGAAGGAGTTATTGCAACAACACGCCGATTCCTACGCGGCAGCTTACGTGGTTGCGGCAGGGGCTCGTTCCTTGGAGTTGGAACCGTTGAAAGCCCGGTATAATTTATTGGGAGAGACGGCAAAGCAAACGGTTCCGGGACGGTTTGTAGCGTCACAAATCGAAGAGTTGGAACAACTGTCCGTTGGCAATGAGGCTCCTGATTTTACAGTCGTCTCTCAAACCGGGGATTCCCTTTCTCTCTACCCGATTAAAAGTAAGTTGAAACTACTTGTTTTTTGGGATTCAAATAACCTGAAATGCAGGGAAGATAACGTGACTTTTTTGGATATTTACCAGAAATATCATTTAAGAGGACTGGAAATTGTTAGTATTTCCCGGGAGGGAAACAGGCAGGCGTGGTTAAAAGCGATCAATCAAGATGGAATGTTCTGGAAACAGGGGCTTGATGCTAATTCGACCGTTTTTAATCGCTATCATGTGTTGTCCATTCCTTACACTGTTTTATTAGATGAGGAAAATAAAATTATAGCCAAGAATCTACAAGGAGTAGATTTGCGGAAAAAGATTGCAGAATTGCTGAAAAGAAAATAGGAAGTGATCGTATTAAGAGAGACCTATTTATAAAAGGTGCGTGCAACGGGAGGCTGTTCGTGTGATAGTCTCCCGTTTTTAATTTGCTAGTATAGGGGATAGATGTATTAATAGTCGGAGGCACCTGTTGCTGAATTCTGTTCATGGGGCTATAATCTTTAATCTATGAAAACAGAAAAACCAGGTGTAACGACACCAACATATCCCGTTTTTCACGTTTGTGACGGGATATTTATAAAACAAAACAGTTCTCGCGTGAAATATCTTTATGCGGACATTCTTTACGTAGAGGCGTCGAGGAGTTATAGTGATATACATTTTAAAAGGGGGATCAAAAATCACGATAGCACTTCCGCTATTTCACACAAAATATTATTTTTGCATTAAATATGGATTCAATGGCAGATTATCTGGACGGATTCAACAAGAAAAGCACAAAGGCCTGGGAGTATCTTTATCGGGATTATTATACTGCCTTGTGTAGTTACGTGTATAAAATAGTGGGGGATGAATCTGTTTCGCAAGACGTGGTGCAGGATTCACTGATTGGGATCTGGAAAGCCGATCTTCACTTTTCTCACATGGAGAAGTTAACTTGTTATTTGTACAAAGCGGTGTACACGAATGCTATTCAATATCTTAGGACGGAGCGTCTTCATCACACGTTGTTACAATCTTACGGGGAAGAGGAAGTCGAGATTTCCGACCAGCATTTTGCCCTGACAGTGCAGGAGGAGTTAACTCGTCAACTACGCCTTTGTATTCAGGAATTACCGGAGGAACAGCGTAAGATCATCCATCTTAGTTTGGAGGGACTTTCCGGGAAGGAGATCGCGGATAAACTGGGAATAAGCATACACACGGTAAAAACTCAGAAAAATAGAAGTTTCAAGTATCTGCGTTCAAAATTGGGCGGTTCGTTTTATCTTTTATTTTTATTGGCCGGGCAAAATCTTCCTCTTTAGTCGTCTGTGGCTATAATTTCGTCTGTCGGCTTAAAAAAGATAAGAAAAAATCAACTTTCTTGTCATACCAAAACAAATGTCGTTCACTATATAGGGTGAAATTATGATTGAAAGTTGTATGGATAAAAGATTAGAAAGAGCCATTACTCTATTTAAGAAATCTTATGTGGGAGATATATCCGAGGCGGAGCAAAAGGAATTGAATTGTCTTTTGGAGGATAAGACCTTGGAACAAGTTTACCGGAGATGGATGGATCATCAGTTACTTGTAGAAGGCATGGAGGAAGATAAGCGATTCCCATATACAGAGGGGTATAAAGAATTTAAGTCTTGTGTTGCTGGTATGCGCCATGTGAAGAGAAAGAGAATGATCTATCGCTTGTCTGCGGTGGCTGCCGTGTTTCTTTTGGTGGTAGCCGTTACGTGGTATTTGCAGGATGGTGGGGCCGATAAGGTGGAAAATAGGATGGTTCGGGATGCGACGGAGAAAATCATCATGCCCGGTTCAAAACAAGCGCAATTACGCCTTGCGGACGGCAAGATGGTACAGGTGGATAAACAATCTTTGGCACAACATGAACAGGAGGGCGTGCATATCTCCTACGAGGACGGTTCTATCCGGTACTCCTCCGATATTCAGGAATTGATATATAATGAATTATATACCCCGGCAAAGGGGGAGTTTTACGTGGAACTGGATGATAAAACGAAAGTCTGGATCAATTCCGGAACGAGTTTGAAGTTTCCGGTAAAGTTTGTGGGCAGAGAGAGAAGGGTGATATTGGCGGGAGAGGCCTTTTTTGATGTTTCATCGGGTAGTAAGCCGTTTATTGTCGAAACCGCTTTGGGTGAAATCCGGGTACACGGGACCTCTTTTGATGTGAAAGCCTACCCGGATGAGGATATGGCAACCACGTTGGTAAGCGGGAAGGTCACTTATTCCGGTTCTCGGCAGGTCGAAATAAAGCCGGGTGAACAGTTGGTTGCCCGTGTCTCCGGAGAATTGGAGAAGAACATCGTGAACACGAAAGAATACACGGGGTGGAAGGATGGCCTTTACGTGTTCAACAGGAAGAGCTTGGAACAAATTGCCAAGGATCTTGAACGTTGGTATGATATTTCTATTGTTTTTGAATCCGATCAATCGAGAGAACTTCTTTTTACGGGGCATCTTAAGCGTTACGACACGATCAACGTGTTCCTGGAATTACTACGGGAAACCGGGGAGGTAAATTACAAGATACAAGGTAACGAGATTACCTTATACTAGATAAAAGAAAGCGGACTGTAATCTTTTGCACCGATGTAGCCCGCCTTCCTTGATGTATTATTAACTAAATACAATTCAAATGTATGAAAAAAAAGCGATTAATTAAAGCCGGCACGTCGGCTTTAGCGTATCAAAAATTGAAAAAAATCATGAAACTCAATGTTTTGTTTCTTTTTGTGTTTTGTTTTAATCTTTCGGCGAGTGTTTTTTCACAGTACATGAAGGTCTCCTTAAAGTTGGAAAAAGCTAGCATGGAAGAGTTCTTTCAGGTTATTCAGGACAAGACAGGATTATCTTTTCTTTATAATTCCGAGCTTTTCGGGAATGAGGAAAAAATCACACTGGACATCGTGGACAAGCCGTTGAATGAGATCCTGACGGAAGTGTTGGAACCTAAAGGATTTACTTATAAATACCGGGATGAAGTGATTGTGGTAAAAAAGATTCCGATCCACGCTCAACAGGAAAAAGAAAAAAGGAGTATAACGGGAATTGTCAAGGATGACACCGGGGCGCCTTTGCCGGGAGCAACTGTTCTCGTTAAAGGGACATTGACGGGCGTTGTCACGGATGTTAATGGAAATTTCAGTTTATCGACGGAGGACGTGCCGAATATCACGATCGTGATTTCTTTCGTGGGTATGAAAACACGGGAGATCGTGGTGGACGGGAATAAGCCGCTTGAGATCGTGTTGTTGCCCAATACGGAGGAACTTGGGCAGGTGGTGATTACCGGTTACTACCAGTTGTCACAGGAACGGAGTGCCGGCTCTTTCTCGGTTGTTAAAGGGGAGGAGCTTAGCCTGAAAAGCGATCCCAGTATCATTGGTCGGTTGAACGGGTTGATTCCCGGTTTCGTGGTGAATCCGTCCGGAACGGATAAATACCTTTTGCGGGGTGCGACATCCATCAATAGTTCCCGGGAGCCTTTGTTTGTCGTGGATGGAATGCCGATGGAGCTGAACACGCTGGAAGCAACGGTAAACCCGGAGGACGTGTTGAATGTCAGTGTGCTGAAAGATGCGACAGCCTCGTCCATTTGGGGTGCAAGAGCAGCCAATGGAGTGATTGTTATAACGACAAAGCGGGGGAGATTGCAAGAGAAAACACGGATCAGCTACACGGGGTCTTTGCAATTACAGGGATTACCGGATTTCGATTATCTCGATTACATGCGGGCTAGGGATTACGTGGATTTTGCCGTGAGCGTGTTTGACCCGGTGAAAACGAATTACGGTACGAACGTGTTGGGCAGGTACGGGATAATTACTCCCGTGGAAAGAATTTTATACAAGGGAGAAACGGGTGAATACTCTGCGACAGAGGTTGAGAGAGAATTGGATAAACTTCGGAATTCCGATAATAGGAAACAGATCGAGGATTATCTTTACCGCTGGAAGACGGTTCACCAGCACAACATCAGTTTATATGGCGGAAGTGATAAAGCGGCTTATTTTCTCTCCGTGAATTACAGGAATACAAAACCCCAGCAAAAAACGGTGAACGAGGATCGCTTGATCATTGATACCAAGAATGATTTCAACTTGACTTCGTGGTTAAAGTTGTCCGTGGGGGCCAATATTTCATATATGAACAAAAAGTACAAGTATCTTCCCGATGCGGTGGGTATGATTCCTTACGAGCGATTGAAAGATGCTGACGGGAATCCGACTTCGCAAATGCATATGTTTTATAGCGATGAGGCCGTTGCGTGGACAGGTCAGGAGTTGGATAAACGGAACATGATGCATTATGACTATGTGTTGTTGAATGAGCTTGATCTTCAGAAAAATAAAGAGAGTGTATTCAATGCCAGAATACAAGGAAAGTTGGATATAAAACTTTACGACGGGTTGACGTTCGAATCTCAGTTTCAATACCAGAACGGGTATGGTAAAGTCGAGAAGTTGGACAAAGCGGAATCGTTTAAAGTGAGAAATCTGATTGCACAACAAACCCCGCTGACTGCCGGATCGGTTTCCCGTGTTCCTGTTGGTGCTATTCAGGATAAAACATGGAGTAACACGATCGAATGGATTGTGCGGAATCAGGTTTCGTATGATTTGAGTATCCGGGATGAACATAATATAACGATGCTTGCGGGAACGGAAATCCGTAAAAATATTCATGAAATAGACAATCGTATAGTTTACGGTTATAATGAAAACACCAAACAACATATAAGTCTTAACGAACAGCAAATGATTGCCGGGGTGACGGGAGGTACGATTGTTGACCCAAATAGCCAGACGACTTCACAGCAGAGTTTCACGAATGGTTTTGGGACCGGGTACGTGAAATACGATAAGCGTTTCTTTTCTTTATACGCGAATGGTGCTTATGACTACAAGAGTAAATACGGGCTGAATGCC
The DNA here is from genome assembly GCF_015560935.1 of Butyricimonas sp. BSD2780061689_150309_C8. Lineage (NCBI taxonomy): Bacteria > Pseudomonadati > Bacteroidota > Bacteroidia > Bacteroidales > Odoribacteraceae > Butyricimonas > Butyricimonas sp. BSD2780061689_150309_C8. Next base: position 443,409 of record NZ_JADMSV010000001.1, on the reverse strand, counting down.
AGTATTCGTGTTGATCAGGCAAATTTGTTCGGTACGGATATTCGTTACAAACCGATCTGGTCTGTCGGGGTGCTATGGAACTTGCATCATGAAGATTTTTGGAACAGGGACTTGTTCGATCGCTTTACTTTTAGAATCAGCCGGGGAATTGCCGGTAACACGCCGAATTCTGAAGTCGGAGGCCCTTACGACATCATTCGTTCCGCGGGATATGGGAACTTCTCGTTCGGGCAGACTCAAAGTTCGATGAATATTATTTCTCCTGCCTTGAAGAATCTGAAATGGGAAAAAACGACGATCACCAATTTGGGAATAGATTTTTCTACCTTGCAAAACAGGTTAAGTGGTTCGGTTGATTTCTACCGGAAGAATACAAATGATCTTATCGGACAACAGACGATAGACCCGACAGGAGGTTTTGCCACGATCTCAACCAATATCGGTAAGATGAGGAACACGGGAATCGAGATCATGTTGAGTTCCATCAATATTGCAAAGAATGATTTTAAATGGAGTTCCAGTTTCAATTTTGCTTATAATAGGAATAAAGTTGTCGATATTTACGTGGAACCGAATATCACGCAGTATATCAGTACCTACCAGCCTGTTTTTATACAGGGATATGAGGCGTACAGTATCTTCTCGTATAAATGGGCGGGACTGAACGAGATCGGGGAACCGACGGTCTATGATGAGAACGGGCAGGCGACTGATAAGGCAATCAGTGACATTAATGCTCTCGTACATTCCGGAACGGCCCAGCCTCCTTTTACCGGAAGTCTTTCCAACACGTTCTCTTATAAAAACTTGACTCTTTCGATACAGATTATTTATAATTTGGGACACAAGATGAGAGATGATGTTCCCGGTACGAATATCAGCGGACGTTTATTGTATAGTCAGGCCTTGAATGGGGATATTTGGAAGAACCCGATTCACAAGGATATGAAGCATGCTTGGAGAAAGGCCGGGGATGACACGAATGTACCCAGATGGTTGCCGGTAGGGGAGTCCAGACACGTTCGTGAGTACTACCCGGCGGCGGATATTAATATTATCAACGCGTCGTACATTTATATCAACGATATCACGTTGAGTTATAATTTGCCAAGTTCGATAGTAAGCCCGTTGAAGTTGAAACAATGTATGTTGAGCGTGCAGGTGGCTAACCCGTATTGCTGGAAAGCGAATAAGGAAGGGGTTGATCCGAGATTTGTGGGTTCGATGATCGGGGGACAGCGGACATTGAAATACGGGCCGGAGTATATGTTGAAATTGAACGTTCATTTTTAATCCAAATGCTATGAGATATAATATAATAATAAATAAATGGAGCATCTTGACGGAACAATGTCATAAAACATTCATTTGTCTGGTGTCCGTGGTGGTGATGTTTTTCTCTGCCGGGTGTGACGACTTTCTGGATGTTGCACCTTCATCAAGCGTGTCGATTCCTACCTTTATTGAGGATTACGAAAATATGCTTTATCCGTTTTATCTGAAATATAATGCGAACCCGATTCTTGCCGTTATGGGGGATGATGTTTACTGGTCTAAGAGTTTCTACAATAGCTGGTCCGGGAATGAACAATTCCGGAGGGCATATTTATGGAGCGATGAAATATACGACCAGTCGATGAGTAACACGCATTGGAATCAGCAATACGGGATGATTTACACGTTCAATAAGATTGTTGACGAGGTGAGGAATGTACCGAATGAGGCGATGGGGAATTTACTGGTGATCGAGGCGGAGGCGAGAGCGTACAGGGCTTTGACTTATTTCAATCTTGTCAGTGTCTACGCGAAACCTTATGCTTTGGCTAATGAAAGTGATCCCGGTATTCCCGTTATTCAGAAAAATGACGTGACGGAAACCAAACGGGAGAGAACGCCTGTTCGGGAAGTGTACAACTTTATCATCAGTGATTTGGATTCTGCTATCAAGTATTTGCCGCCCCACCCGACAAAGGCATCCCGCTATCAGGCCGCGAGGTTGAATGTTATCGGGTTAAAAGCAAAGGTGCTTTATCACATGAATGAGTACGGGCGTGCTTTGACCGAGTTGGAGAATTTCTTTGAACTACTGGCGACGACAACTTCCCGGTTTAATTATAGCTATGCTCTTTTTAATTATGAGAATGCAACACCTTCACCTTACGACCCATCCGGGTTACCCTCGGTTTATGACCCGGTCGCTGACGTGGAAGATGTGATGATCAATGAATATATGTTCGATCCCACGAAAGGTTCTCTTTATACCGGATCTATTGCTGTGCTGGCATCGAATCATCTGATGAGTTTGTTTCCCGCTGATGGGGACAGAAGGAAGGAATTGATGCTTAGTAAAACAGGGACGGATGCGGATGAGCCTGATCGGGTGATTAAGGAGGGGCATTATTCGAACACGGGTATTTCGATGCCTGACATCTATTTGATGATAGCCGAGTGTTATGCGCGAAGTAACCGGACAACCGAAGCGTTGAAGTATCTTAATGATTTGAGGGAGAATCGTCTCACTCCTGCAACTTATACAGAATTGTCATCTTCTGATTCACAGGTTATTTTAAGGTGGGTGTTGGAGGAGAGAATAAAGGAGTTTGTTGCAACAGGACATCGTTGGCTTGATATGCGGCGTTTATGGAATGATCCGGTGGGGAGTGCCTTGATCGAGAAAACAAGAACCTTTGATGGGAAAACTTATACCCTTACAGAGAACCGGTTGACCGTGCGTATTCCGGAATATGTGATGGAATTTAATCCGGGGTGGGAGCAAAATCCATGATACGGGTAGTAATTAATTACTAAAATCGTTCAGATGAAAAAAATAGTCATTTTTCTATTTTGGATAGTCGTGGGAATGGTAACGAGTTGTGTCTCGAATGACACAACGAAGGTGATCATCACGGTAGAGAATTACCCGCTTGATACTGTTCGGATCGTGTGGATGGCAGGCGGAGAGTTCAAGGGGGAAAAAGTACCTTTAAAGAATGGTAAGGGAGAGGTTGAGATTTCGGCGCCGGAATACACGTTAGTGTCTATTATTAATGATGATCCTGCGCAGAGAATTACTTATGGAGATGGAATTATTCCATCTCCTTCTATTAACTTTTTTGCAGAAATGGGGCAAAGGATTCGTGTGCAGTTTGATGAAGAGAGATGGCCTATTGCTCGAATTGACGGGGGAAAAGTGAATGAGGACTATATGCGGCTGTGGGGCAAAAAGGGGCCGTTGGAACGAAAGAAATGGGAACTGATGCGGGTGTTGTATTCTTCGGAAGATGTGGATAAGGAGCCATTAAAACAAGAAATCAGTGCCATTCGGGAAGCGTGTCAACAAATGGAGTACGAATTTATCCCGTTGAATCCGGATAGCTATGTATCACTTCATTTGTTACCCGGTGTCCGTACGTCTCTGCCTTTTGAAAAATATGAGCAATTGTTTCTGAATTTAAGTGAAAGGGTGAGAAACACGGAGATGGGGAAGAGTACGTCAGAACAGATTGCCATGACTAAAAAGTCATTACCGGGACAGCTTGCTCCGGATTTTTCGAAGGTAGATAAAGAAGGGAATACCATTCGTTTGTCTGATTTGAAGGGGAAATATGTTCTTATCGACTTTTGGGGGACATGGTGTATTCCGTGTCGTCGATCTCATCCGCATCTAGTGGAATTACATGAGAAGTATGCACCCAAGGGGGTGTATTTTATCAATGTGGCGCAGGAGAATGATATGAAATTTCGGGATAATTGGCTAAAAGTAATTGAGGAAGATAAGATGACATGGACCCAGATATTGAATAATGAAGGGCAGGAAAGGTGTGATGTGGTGAGGTTATTTTCCGTAACTACTTTCCCGACGAAGGTACTCATTGATCAGGAGGGGAGGATTGTGGGGCGCTACTTGGGGGATTCCAGGGAGTTGGATAAGGAACTGGAAATAATTTTCGGGGGTAAGTAAAAAGGGGCAGTTCAAAAAGTCATTTTATTTCAAAAAACTCCTCCGTCACTTCGTGCCACCTCCTCTATAAACAGAGGAGGAGCTGGTGACTCTTCCCGAAGACAGGGGGTATTTCAACTCTCCCTCTGTTTATAGAGGGAAACCAGCGAGTAAGCGAGAGCAATGGGGAAAACTTGCTTCTGAATTGCCGAGCAAGAGCTGGTTCGAGACCGGTTTCCGGGCTCAATACGGCGAAACCGGGAGGGAGTTTGAAAAATGACTTTTTCTTATATTAAACTTAGAAATTTACCCCAAACCCGATTGTGTACGGGTGGATTTCGGGGGCTTTGTTCTTTTCCATCATGTTCGTAAGAGTGTAACTTCCCCATAATGCCAGTTTGTAATATCCGATACGAACCACGGCATCTGCTTTTACCGGGTTCATACTATAATTACCGGAATTTTTCATGCGACGGGTATTGCCGTTTTCGTTCTTGTAAACGACTTTTGTTTTGGTATGCAATCTTAAACCGCCCATCACTCCGGCTGCCACGTAGGCACGTTGGTATTTCTTGGCCGGGAATTGCCATTCGAAGATAAGAGGTACGGTCAGGTAAAGGTTCTTGAAAGAACTCTTTTTGACGTTTTCAACTTCCATCGGGTAGATTTGCCCGCCGTCACCTCGTTCGATGCTGTTTTTGTTAGCAAAGCGGAAACGTTGATACTCTAATCCCAAACCGGTAACTAAACCGATATTGTTTAGCTTGTTGAGGCGCATGCTATACTGGAACATGTTGAATTGCATGACGAGCGAATTTTTACGTTCCAAATCTAAATAATCTCCGGCTCCATCCAGTTGTTCATTACTGACAGAGAAATCGGCAAAGCCTAGGTTGAAACCACTCCAGTGTCCCCGGAAACGCGGATTCTGGCTGCGTTGATATACCCTACTATGGAGAGGATCACTTAGCACTTGCGTTTTCCAGACTTCTCCTTTTTCTCGTTTTTCCTGAAGATGTACGTTCTTTATGGTATCGGCTTGATTCGTTTTTTCTGCCTGAGAAAAAAAGGAAAAGCTGCATAATAAGGTCAAGGTGATAATAATACTTTTCATGATATTATATTGTAAGCTGTTTATTTACGCGTGTTTTGATCAAATTTGACCGAGTTGAAAAACTTGTCTCTCTGGCTTTCGAGTTCTTTCAAGTCTTCCGTTTTCCCGCCTATCGTGAGTTGGTACATGCAATTGTCCCGGAAGATAAATCGTTTGAAATACGTCATTTCTTCCTCGTCTTTCATGATGGTGTATGATATTTCCCGGATGTCCATGTCCACGTCGGGAATCCTTTTCTCCCCGGTGAGTTTTGCCGTGGGCATGGAGACAGATTCTTTTTTCATGGAGATGTATAGCTGGTTGATCGTGTACTCGTCCAGCACGCCTTTTTCTTTGGTGAGCTGGGTACAAACGGCTCCGAACACACAGGTAATATTTTTGGTCTGGAATATCCATGACCGCATATTGTTTACCTCTTTCTTAAAACGTTCTCCACGACTGGGGAACGAGAACGAGATATAGTTATCCCCGTTTATTCTCACCCAACCGTCTTTTTCCGGAGCCAGACAGAGGATTCCGATAAGTATAATTTTAAGTATCGACATATCCATTCTCTTTATTTCGTGAGTTAAAGATAGAAATTATTATTTTTGTGGCAAAACTTATTTAATTGAAGATGATTGTCGGAGGAAAAGATGTAGGAGATCGGCCGTTGATTCTGGCCCCGATGGAAGAGGTTACCAATCCCCCTTTCCGGAAATTCTGTAAACGCTATGGGGCCGACTGGCTCTATTCGGAATTCGTGTCGGCGGATGCATTGGTGCGTTCTATTAACAAGACGGTTAAGAAGTTGACGATAGAAGAGAATGAACGTCCGGTGACGATACAGATTTATGGACGGTTTATTGATTCCATGGTTGAGGCGGCAAAAATAGTTGAAGAGGTTCTGCCCGATTTTATAGATATAAATTTCGGTTGTCCGGTGAAACGGGTGGCCGCCAAAGGGGCGGGGGCAGGAATGCTCCGGGATGTTCCTTTGATGGTGGAGATGGCCAAACAGATCGTGCAGGCGGTGAAAATTCCGGTAACGGCAAAGACCCGTTTGGGATGGGATTGCGAGAATATTATCATTGATGACGTGGCGGAGCGCTTGCAGGATGTCGGGATCAGTGCGTTGGCCATTCACGGGCGGACCCGCTCGCAGATGTATAAAGGAGAGGCGGACTGGGACCCGATTGCCCGGGTAAAACAAAATCCTCGTATTAAGATCCCGATTATCGGGAACGGGGATATAGATTCACCACAGAAGGTGAAAGAAGCTTTTGAACGTTATGGCGTTGACGGGGTGATGATCGGGCGTGCCACGATCGGGAAACCTTGGATTTTCGAGCAAATCAAGCATTATTTGACTACGGGAGAGATGTTACCGGAATTGTCGATTCCGGCCCAGATAGAGATCATCAAGGAACAGATTTTGTTGTCCATGGAATGGTTGGATGAGGTGAGAGGTTTGTTCCACATGCGGCGTCACATGGCCTGTATGTTTAAAGGCTTGCCCCATTTCCGGGACTTGCGGATTCAAATGTTACAAGCTCCTAATATTGAAGAGTTGTGGGGTGTGTTTGACCAAATTGCAGAACGCTACGGTTCGATGGATCCCGAAGATCTAGTGGAGGAGGATCTGAGTAGTTAGAGGGGGTAGTTGTTTCAAATAGACTTGTCAGACAGTCCCCCAATAGAGTAAGGTCCATAAAGTTTTAGTATGTTGTACGTTATAAACTTTATGAACCTTGTAACTTTATAAACTGATATACAGAAGTGCTGCAACAAGCGATCCCGCTAATGGTCCGACGATGGGGATCCACGCGTAATCCCAGCCACTATTGCCTTTGCCCGGAATGGGCAGGATGGCATGCATGATTCTCGGTCCGAGGTCCCGGGCGGGATTGATGGCATAGCCAGTGACTCCACCTAAGGAAAGACCGATGACCCAAACAATGAACGATACGGGAATGGCCCCGATGGAACCGAGCCCGATCGGGGTGGTTGAGTCCACGTCTGACATGAGTTCGGCCCCGGTAATATAGAAGACGGAGAACATAAGCACGAAGGTGGCAATCAGCTCGCATCCGAAATTCACGATATTATGGCGAATTTCAGGAGCGGTGCAGAATACTCCCAGTTTGGCTCCGGTATCTTCCGTGGCTTTAAAATGATCGTAATAAATAATCCATACCAGAAAAGCCCCCAGTGCAGCACCTAGCATTTGGGCGATGATGTAAGGCCCCACGCTGGCCCACGGGAATTTCTCGGCGATGGCAAAACCTATCGTGATGGCAGGATTCAGATGAGCGCCACTATAAGGGCCGGCGATCACAACTCCTGTAAATACGGCGAGCGCCCAAGCCGTGGTGATGGTGATCCATCCGGCTTGGAATCCTTTGGTTTTTTTAAGCACGACGTTGGCTACTACGCCGTCTCCCAAAAGGATCATGACCATTGTTCCAAGTAGCTCTGCGATAAAAGGTGACATAATGAGCTAAAGGTTTAAAGTTAAAAACTAAAAGTATTATTCTTCACCCAGTTCTTCCCAGGCTCTTGCGCGCTCAACAGCTCTATGCCATTTATGGAGCATAGCGTTCACGTGTTCCTCTGTGTCAATAGGGGTAAATTCCCGATCGATACTCCATTGTTGGCGTAATTCTTCCGTGTCCCGCCAGTATCCAGTGGCTAGTCCGGCCAGATATGCGGCTCCCAGGGCTGTTGTTTCAAGAATCTTCGGACGGATCACGGTTTCCCGACAAATGTCACTTTGGAATTGCATCAGGAAGTTATTGGCCACGGCTCCACCATCTACCCGCATCTCCGGAGAGGTACGTTTCGTGTCATGTTCCATGGCTTTCAGAATATCGTAGACTTGGAAAGCTATGCCTTCAAGGGTGGCTCGGGTAATATGTGCGGGGGTTGTCCCTCTCGTGAGGCCCAGCATGGCACCTCGGGCGTATTGATCCCAGTATGGGGCTCCCATACCTGTGAGGGCAGGGACGAAGTAGACTCCGCCGTTATCCGGTACAGAAGTCGCCAGCGTTTCACTTTGACTTGCACTTTGGATCAAATTGATACCATCACGTAGCCATTGTATGGCGGCACCTCCCACGAAAACACTTCCTTCTAGGGCATAAGTTACAGAATCTCCAATCTTCCATGCAATCGTACTCAGCAAGTTATTTTCGGAAGTAATCACTTCGTTTCCGGTGTTCATCACCATGAAACATCCTGTCCCGTAGGTGGTTTTTGTCATACCCGGTTCGATACAGAGTTGGCCGAATAGGGCGGCTTGTTGGTCACCCGCGATTCCCGCTATTGGAATTTTAGTTGAAAATAAGGTCGTCGCCGTTTCTGAATAAATTTCGCTACTACTTTTTACTTCCGGTAACATGGATTCTGGGATGTTGAACAGATCAAGAAGTTCTTTATCCCATTTCTGGGTATGTATGTTGAAAAGCATGGTACGCGATGCGTTGCTGACATCGGTAACGTGTACTCGTCCGTGAGTGAATTTCCAAACTAGCCAGCTATCAACGGTTCCGAAACATAGTTTTCCTTTTTCGGCTCTTTCCCGCACACCTTCGATGTTGTCGAGAATCCATTTGATTTTGGTGGCGGAGAAATAGGCGTCAATGATCAAACCCGTTTTCTCCCGGATCATATCGGTATATCCGTTTTCTTGTAATTCCCGGCAAATATCGGCTGTACGTCGGTCTTGCCACACGATGGCACGGTAAACGGGAAGGGACGTCTCCCGATCCCACACGATGGTGGTTTCACGTTGATTCGTGATCCCGATACAAGCAATGTCAAGTCCTGTAAGGTTTGCTTTGGCAACAGCCTCAGCCGCAACGGATGATTGCGAGTACCAGATCTCATTCGGATCATGTTCCACCCAAGCCGGATGAGGATAATGTTGTTCGATCGGTTTTTGAGCCATGGCAACGATATTGCCATCATGATTGAATAGCACGGCCCGGGAAGAGGTTGTTCCTTGGTCTAGTGCGAGTACATATTTTTCTGCTTTCATTTGATAGTTATTATAGTGTATAACTTGTGTTCGTTTATATTGTCACGCGTCAAATGGTTTGTTTCTAGCCCTCTCTTCACTCTTTTTGTCAACAAAAAGTTAGCCAAAAATAATTAATTCAAACCTTAATCCGGTATACGGTTTACAAATAAAAATGTTTTTTATATAAATTCAAAAATAAGGGGGAGAGCATTTTTTCGTATCTTCGGGGGAATGAATTTTATATTAATATTGAAAGAAAATGAAGAAATGGAATACCTTTTACCTGTTGCTTGTCGTAGTATTAGCAATTGTAATTTTAAAAACATCGTGTATGGGAGATCAGAAACAAGATGAAACGACTTTGAAGTCAAAGGCTGTTTTGGAAAATATAGCTGAACGGAAAAGTATTCGGAAGTATTTGAATAAGAGTGTGGAGGAAGATAAGATCGATGCCATGGTGAAAGCCGGTATGGCGGCTCCTTCCGGTATGGACAGACGTCCGTGGGAGTTTGTGGTCGTGACGGATCGGGAGGCTCTTGATTCGATGGCTGCGAAATTGCCTTATGCTAAAATGTTGACAAATGCCCCGTTGGCTATTGTTGTCTGTGGGGATACGACACTTTCTTCTTACTGGTATCTGGATTGCTCCGCGGCAACGCAGAATGTATTGTTGGCAGCGGAGGCATTGGGGCTTGGTGCCGTGTGGACGGCAGCTTATCCTTATGAGGATCGGATTGATGTTGTACGCCAGAATACGGGATTACCGGAAAATATCGTGCCTCTTTGCGTGATTCCGATAGGTTACCCGGATGGCCCACAGAAAGCGAAAGATAAGTTTGACCCACAACGAGTGCATCGGAATAAATACTAATTGGGAGAGGTTATATCCACACGCTTGTCTATGTCTGCCCCGGGGGTAAGCTAGGGATGGGCTATGACAAGTACCAAGCATCTACATAGCATGAACATAGCAAGTACAATCTCCAGTGTTCTTGCTATGTAAATGCTATGAAGTTATTGTCTTTTTGTCCCGGTCTATCGGTAGACAAGGGCTAGCTAATATCTTAGAAAAGTAACAAGCTGAAAGCCATCAGCGCCATGCCTGCGACCAGTCCGTAAATGGATAGATGATGCGCCCCGTATTCTTTGGCGGTGGGTAAAAGTTCATCCAGTGAGATAAAAACCATGATACCAGCCACGAGTGCGAATAGGACGCCTAGGATGGCAGAGTTGATTCCGATAAAAGTGTAGATGAGGAAGAACCCGATAATTGCTCCTAAGGGTTCCGATAAGCCGGAGAGGAAGGATAGCTTGAATGCTTTCTTACGACTTCCGGTAGCAAAGAAAATAGGAACAGATACGGCAATTCCTTCCGGGATATTGTGTATGGCGATGGCAAAGGCAATCGGGTAGGCAATTTCAGGATTTGATAGCCCAGCAATGAATGTCGCTAATCCTTCCGGGAAATTGTGAATCCCGATAGCGAGAGCCGAGAATATTCCCATGCGCATCAACTTCTTGTCATGCGGTTGATTGGCATCCATGCTTTCCACGGATTTCACCTCGTGCGGATTCTCATACGAGGGAATGAGTTTATCAATAATAGCAATCAGACCCATCCCTGCAAAGAATGAAATGGCCACGATAACATCGGCTATTTTCTCGGAGTAGCTTTCTCGCAAAGCCTCTTGGGCTGTCGGGAATATTTCCACGAATGAGACATAAATCATCACTCCTGCACTGAATCCGAGGGAGAGGGACAGGAATTTTTTGTTGGTTTTCTTGGTGAGGAAGGCAATGGCACTCCCGATACCGGTTGATAATCCGGCGAATAAGGTGAGGGCAAAGGCAAGTAATACGTTATCCCAAGATAGTTCCATCGTTTATTTTGTGTAGACAAAAAAGCCAGAAAGGGTCTGTGGATCTTTTCTGACTTTCTGTGTTATTGTCTTCAGAGTTATTTCAGTGTTGATATAATACGGTGAAGACGTGTTAAAGTTTCTTCTTTTCCTAAGATTTCGATAATATCAAACATATGCGGGCCGTCGGCAGAACCGATAATAGCCAACCGGAAAGGATTCATGATTTTTCCGAATCCGATTTCTTTTCCGGAAACCCACTCTTTCACGGCCTCTTCCGTATTTGGAGAGGTGAAATCGGCCACTTTTTCCAGTACCTCAATCAACTCCTGCATAAGTACCGGAGTTTCTTCTTTCCAACTTTTCTTCACGCCTTTCTCATCGTAAGCCTGAGGGGCATGGTAGAAGTACTGGGATGAGTTGTAGATGTCTGCGACAAAATTGGCTCTTTCTTTCAGAAGGCGACAAATCTTTTCCAGTTTTGCCATATCATAAGAAATCCCGTCTTTTACGAGGAATTCGTTTAACTGAACGGCTAGTTCCGCGTCACTTTTTTGTACCAGGTATTTGTGATTAAACCATTTGGCCTTGTCCGGATTAAAGCGAGCCCCGGATTTGTTCACGCGTTCCAGCGAGAATTGATCGCACAATTCCTGTAACGTGAAGATCTCTTGCTCTGTTCCGGGATTCCATCCCAATAGAGCCAGCATGTTGATAAAGGCTTCCGGCAAATAACCGTCTTCTTTATACCCGTGCCATTTTTCTCCGGTTTCGGGATCGGTGAATTCCATCGGGAATACCGGGAATCCCATTTTATTTCCATCACGTTTGCTTAACTTTCCGTTACCCACGGGTTTTAGAATTAGCGGCAAGTGAGCGAACTCCGGCATGGTATCTTCCCAACCGAAAGCACGGTATAATAACACGTGTAGCGGGAGAGAGGGTAACCATTCTTCTCCGCGGATTACGTGGGATATTTTCATCAAGTGGTCATCAACGATGTTTGCCAGATGATAGGTAGGCATCCCGTCAGCCTTGAATAAAACTTTATCATCAAGTAACGAGGTGTTGAAATGTACTTCACCCCGAATAATATCTTGTAAATAGAGATCCTCGTTTTCAGGCATTTTGAAACGGATCACGTAGTTTGCCCCGCTATCCAACAATGTCTTCACTTCTTCGGCACTCATGGTTAGCGAGTTCTTCATGTTCTTCCGGCTGATGGCGTTGTACATGAATGTTTCGCCTTTTGACTCGCAGGCTGCCCGTTGTGCGTTAAGTTCTTCCGCGGTGTCAAAAGAATAGTAAGCATTCCCTGATTCCACGAGTTGCAGGGCGTATTGTTTGTAAAGCGGTTTCCGCTCGCTTTGACGATAGGGGCCGTATTCACCTCCCACGCCGACACCTTCATCGACGGTGAGGCCGCACCATTTTAATGATTCGATAATATATTCTTCGGCACCCGGAACGTAGCGGGTTTGATCCGTGTCTTCAATTCGTAATAAAAAATCACCCCCGTGATGACGGGCAAATAAATAATTGAAAAGAGCTGTTCTCACACCTCCTAGATGGAGGGCTCCGGTAGGACTGGGAGCAAATCTTACTCGTACTTTTCTATCCATTGTTTATTGATTTTGAATATTATGCCTGTTCGTTTGTTTCCTGGTTTTCGTCGAAATCGGAATCCTCGTCTGAAGAAGGTTCCGTGTCTTTCGGTGCTTTTTCCTGTTCCAGTAATTGATGCAACAGGTCTTTGGCATATTTAATGGCATAACGTTCCGCCTCACTTTTGGAGTTTATGCCACTCTTGATTTGTTCCGCGTAACTGAACGGGCTGTCCGGCCCTTCGGTAAGAAGGTATAGGGTAAAATTACTATGCCGATCCCGACTTTTACTAGTTAGTCCAAACCACATTTCAATCGTGCGATCTTCCAAGTATATGTTGCGCTTGAACTTATACATTACCTTCTGTTTTTAGGCGGGTTTTTGAAATTCAGAATACCAACGGCTACGGCTAGGGAAGCCATGGCTCCCACGTTTACATATACCGCCGTGCGGTCTCCACCATGATACATGCTGAGTACGCTGGAAATCATGATCAGGAATGCGGCTAAAATTAATAAGTATCTGGCTATTCGCATACTGGTGATGAATAATTGTGTTCAATTGAGTTTTTAACCGGGTTGGCATAAATTTCAAGGAAGATATTATTCAAGATAGAACGATTACCTTCTAATTTTTCCAACTTTTCAGCCATGACACGGATAAAGTTTTCTTTCTCTTCCTCGTTGTATTTGGAAGCGAACTTATTCGTGCTGTGGAGTAAATCGTAGGCGATATAATTATTCGGCCACAATTTGAAGTTTCCTTGAATACGGGCATCCATGAATGCGGCTAGTTCCGCAATCCGGTCTCCGTTGTTGGCTTGCTCGTCGATCTCGATTAGTTCATGATCGATGGGAGGGGTGATGGCAAAATGTACCCGTCCTTTGAATCCGGATAAGCCTTGTTGCATGCTTCGCATATCGGCTGCCGGGGTTTTCACGTATTCGCCCACGGTCTTTTGATACAATTCGTCTGTTTTCAGATCGTCACAAGGTTCCCATTCGTAGGAAATAGATACTGGAACGACCCGGAGTTCTTTAAAGTTTTCCACGAAGTCTTTGGGACCGCTCATACGGAACATTTTCAACAGACTATGTTGTGTCCGGTCGTCCCCATTTTTGGTACGTCCTTCTTTTTGCGCGATCCAGACAGAATCTTTATTTTCATAAATGACATCCCGTAAATAATGAGAACGTAGGTTGGCACTGGTAATCATGTCTCTTACCGGTAATCCGCGTTCAATGATGAAACAAGCATCCAATTTAACCAGGTCGGTAACCCATTTATTGATTAATAAATTACTCCCGATAGCAGCCTCGCAGTAGTGGCATCCTCGTTCACACAGTAGCACGTTAAGTATGGCCGAGTCCAAAATGATGTCCCGGTGGTTGGATACGAAAAGGTAGCTCTTGTCTTTCTCGATGTATTCCAATCCGGTGGCAGTAACTCCTTTGGTCGTTCCAGCGATCAACCGTTGAATCGTCGGGCCAAAGAATTGAGCTTGAAATTGCTCTCTGCTCGTGATGCCTTGTAATTGTTCTTGTATTTTGCTTTTATCAACCCTTGTCATTTGGGAGAAAAGTGTCAGAAATTCTTCTGCTTGGCTCAGGCGCTCTACGGCGGCCGGAATTTCTTCTCCGATATAGGGTCTGATTGCGTTAAATTGGGAATCCGAAGTCATGTCGTAATTTTAGTTATTAGAAATCACGAAGCAAAGATAGATAAGAAATTTGACAATTGAAAATTGACAATTGAAAATGAGGGGAGAAAGCCTTAGTTTATATGGATTATCCATTGGGATATGGATAAAAAAACTGTGATTTAGCCATTGACCTTGATATCAAGAATGGCTAAATCACAGGATTTTTTAGCTTGCAGCTGTGTTATACTCTTCCGGGATATACTTCGAGTGCTTTGGCTAATGTTTCCATGGCACCTTTCAATTCCTCGATTTTGAGTACGTAAGCGATACGAACTTCATCTTTCCCAAGTCCCGGGGTTGAATAGAATCCGCTGGCCGGAGCGACCATCACGGTTTGTTTGTTGTATTCAAACTCTTCCAGTAACCATTTTGCGAAAGTATCGGCATCATCCACGGGAAGTTTTACCACGGCGTAGAAAGCTCCTCTGGGTTTCGGGCAAACAACTCCCGGCATTTTGTTCAGGGCCTCTACCATGAAATCACGTCTTTCGATATACTCGTTGTACACGCTTTCGAAATATTCGGCCGGGGTGTCCAGTGATGCTTCGGCAACAATCTGTCCGATTGCCGGGGCGCACAGACGGGCCATTCCGAATTTCAAGGCAGCCGCCATAACCTCTTTGTTGCGGGTAACCAAAGCTCCGACGCGCAATCCACATTCGCTATATCTCTTTGATACGGAATCCAACAAAATCACGTTTTGCTCGATACCTGCCAATTGCATGGTAGAGAAATGTTTGTAACCGTCATAACAGAATTCACGGTATACCTCGTCCGCATACAGGTACAAATCGTGTTTCTTCACGATTACAGCTAGTTGCTCCAGTTCTTCCTTGGAATACAAATAGCCTGTCGGGTTATTCGGGTTCACGATCACAATTCCTTTTGTGCGGGGAGTGATCACTTTCTCGATTTCGCTGATCGGGGGCAGGGCAAAGTTATTCTCGATAGAAGAAGTAACGGTTTTTACCTTTACACCGCACATCAGGGCGAAAGCCGTGTAGTTTGCGTAGAATGGTTCGGGGATAATAATTTCGTCACCCGGGTTTAATGTAGACATGAAAGCGATCGTGATGGCCTCAGAGCCTCCGGTCGTGATCATGATGTTATTTTCATCGATATTGATACCGATGTTCTGGTAATATTTGGCTAGTTTTTTTCTGTAAGAGATATTTCCTGCAGAGTGAGTGTATTCAATCACTTTTTCGTTACAGGTTTTTAATGCCTGCAATGCAACATCGGGAGTCTGGATGTCCGGTTGTCCGATGTTCAAGTGGTATACTTTGATACCTCTTTCTTTAGCTTTGTCCGCGAACGGAACGAGTTTGCGGATGGGCGAAGAAGGCATCGCCATTCCTTTTTCTGAGATCTGTGGCATAAGTTATTTGAGTTTAAATTTATCCTGTACAAATATAGACATATTGAGTGATTTTAATTCAATCTGCCATTTTTTTTAATTTGTCTCGATTTAATAATTTAATTTTCCTCCCCTTCACTTCAACCAGTCCTTCGTTCTTTAAATCAGAAAGTAGGCGAATTAGCGTCTCTGTTGCGGTTCCCACGAAGTTACTTAAATCTTCCCGGGTAACGTTAAGTTTTAAAGTCCCGTCTTCTTCTACCCCGAAATCGGATGCGATCAATAACAGGATTTCTGCCAATCGGGCTTTCACCGATTTTTGTGCGATTTCCCGGATATATCGATTCGCGTCGCCCAGTTCTTTACAGGCAATCTGCATCATCTCGTAGGCAAAGCTGGGACTGTGGGTGATCATGTGCATCAAAGATGCATTGGGAATGTAACACAAGATGCAATCGGACATCGTTTCCACGGAAGTACAGGCGGCCTCGTTGCGAATGACCGAGCGGAATCCGAAAATGTCGCCTTCTTTTCCGAAACGAATGATCTGATCTTTTCCGGCTACCCCGGTCTGGAAGATTTTCACGATACCCGAGAAAAGGAAATAGCATCCTTTAATACGGGCTCCTTCGTTGTAAATATATTCTCCTTTTTTATAGAATTTGATGGCATTATCCACGAACAGGGCCTCGATTTCCGAGTCCGTCACGTTTTTAAATGTCAGCTTGAATTTACTGATGCATTCGCTTACGTCTGGTAATAAAGCCTCTTCTTTCATAGTTAAGTCTGCTGTTGTTTATATGGAACAGATTGTTTGATAAATGGATTCACAATCATATCCACATTCATGGTAAAGTTGTTGTTGTGTTCCGTGTTCCACGAAATGATCGGGAATACCCAGTCGCACGATCTTTGCTGAATAGCCGTGGTCTGCCATAAATTCAAGTACCGCACTTCCTAACCCACCAACAATTGTTCCGTCTTCCAAGGTAATGATTTTTTTGAATTTATGGAATACCTCGTGAAGTAATTCTTCATCCAGTGGCTTGAGGAATCTCATATCGTAGAAGGCTACGGAACGATCTGTCGTTTTTTGTATGGCTTTCAACGCCTCATTCCCGATGGCTCCGATAGAAAGAATGGCAATATCGTTTCCCTCAATCAGGCAACGGCCTTTACCGATGGTTAATTCTTTGAACGGGGTGCGCCAGTCAACCATGGTTCCGTTACCCCGCGGGTAGCGAATGGAGAATGGTCCTTGATCCGGTAATTGAGCCGTGTACATCATATCACGTAATTCCTCCTCGTTTAAAGGAGAGGCGATTGTCATGTTCGGGATGCAACGGAAACTTGCTAGGTCGAAAGCCCCGTGATGCGTTGCTCCATCGGCTCCTACCAGTCCGCCTCGGTCAAGGCAGAAAACCACGTTCAGTTTCTGAAGGGCCACATCATGAATCACTTGATCATAGGCGCGCTGCATGAATGAAGAGTAGATGTTACAGAACGGAACGTACCCCTGTGCCGCAAGTCCGGCGGAGAAAGTCACGGCGTGTTGTTCCGCGATACCCACGTCAAAACAACGGTCAGGCATCTCTTTCATCATGATATTCAAGGAGCATCCACTGGGCATGGCAGGGGTGATTCCCACGATCTTGGGATTGGTGTGTGCCAGTTCCAAAATGGTATTTCCGAACACGTCCTGAAATTTAGGAGGTGTGTTAGGTTTATTCTCTTTGATCAGCTCTCCGGTTTCCTTGTTGAATTTTCCGGGGGCGTGCCAGGTTGTCTGGTCTATTTCCGCTTGTTTGAATCCTTTTCCTTTGACCGTGATACAATGCAAAAGTTTAGGACCTTTTATATCTTTCAAATCTCTCAGCACCTTGATGAGGTGGTTCACGTCATGGCCGTCCACGGGACCGAAGTACCGGAAACCAAGAGCCTCGAACAAGTTACTTTGGCGTAACATGAGCGATTTGATGCTGTTATCTATTTTCTGGATAAAGTTCCGGGCGCCCGGGCTGATTTTGTTGATCCGACCCAGAATGTGCCAGATGTCCTCCTTAAGCTTGTTGTAGGTCTTTGAGGTCGTGATGTCCAGCAAATACTCGTTCATCCCGCCTACATTCGGGTCGATGGCCATGTTGTTGTCATTTAGAATGACTAGCAAGTTGGAGTTATTTATACCGGCATTATTCAAGCCTTCAAAAGCCAATCCCCCGGTCATGGCACCGTCTCCGATGATGGCAACCGACTGGCGGTCTTCCTCCCCGTTCATTTTTGCTGCAACAGCCATGCCTAAGGCGGCAGAAATAGAGGTCGAGGAATGTCCCGTTCCGAAAGCGTCGTATTTACTTTCACTTCTTTTAGGGAAACCACTGAGACCTTTATATTGCCGGTTGGTAGAGAAATTATCCCGTCTCCCGGTCAGAATCTTATGAGGGTAGGCTTGGTGTCCGACGTCCCATACAATATTATCGTAAGGAGAATCAAACACGTAGTGTAACGCAACGGTCAGTTCGACAACTCCCAGCCCGGCGCCAAAATGCCCCGGGTGTTCCGAACACTCGTCAATGATTTTCTCGCGCAGTTCCTTGCATAATTGAATCAGGTCGTCTTCCGGGACCTTTTTCAAATCATCGGGAGAATTTATAGTGTTTAGTATATTTCTTTTTTCCTCACTCATGATTAGTTATTGAAAACAATTGGGGAATTTGTCTTCTTAATTCTCCATTTTCAATTAGTACACGATTGTTCCGATGTTTTCTCCCAGAATGACCTTTTTAAGGTTGCCCGGCTGATCCATGTTGAACACGATAATCGGTAAATGATTTTCTTTACACATGGTTGTTGCCGTCAAATCCATGACTTTAAGTCCCCGGTTGTATATTTCATCATACGTGATTTTGTCAAATTTCGTTGCCGTAGGGTCCTTTTCCGGATCTGCCGTGTAGATCCCGTCTACGCGGGTGCCTTTAAACATGGCGTCAGCCTCGATTTCGATTGCCCGTAAGCTACTGGCCGTGTCTGTCGTGAAGTAAGGATTTCCCGTACCCCCGCTGATAATCGTCACGTGTCCGGATTTCAAATATTCCATGGCTTTGGCTTTCGAGTAAAATTCCCCGATAGGCTCCATGCGAATGGCAGTTAGTACCTTGTTTTTACAGCCTTCGTTGTCCAAGGCGGAACTTAAAGCCAAACTATTGATAACGGTTGCCAACATACCCATGCTGTCCCCTTTTACCCGGTCAAAACCTTTATTTGTGCCACTCAGTCCTCTAAAAATATTTCCACCTCCGATGACGATTCCGATTTGGATTCCCATCTCCGCGATTTCATGAATTTGACGGGCATAGCTTTCCAGACACCGGGTGTCAATACCATATTTTTGCTCGCCCATTAAAGATTCTCCACTGAGTTTTAACAAAATTCGGTTATATTGCATATCTTTGTTCGTTTAAATTTTATAACAAAAACCAGAAAAAAAACGTTGTTCCTGCACGTAAAAACGTAACAACAAAGCTAGTGATTTTTGTTATAACTATAATTTAAATTCATAATATAAATTTTTCGGCAGATGAATAAGACCGCGAACTATCAATTAACTATCATTGTTCCAGTGTATAACGAAGAAGGGAATATCTTAAGGTTAGAGAAAGAATTGGGAGAGTTTTTAAAGGATGCGAAGGTGTCTTCTTGCGTGTTATTCGTGAATGACGGTTCGAAAGATGATAGCGAACGTTTGATTCGGGAAGTTTGTGGGCGTAACGAGGCATTTTTCTTTTTGAATTTGGCTCGAAACGGGGGACTGAGTGCTGCCATGAAAGCCGGAATCGATAATAGCTTTTCAAAATGGGTCGGCTACATTGATGCTGACCTCCAGACCACTCCACAGGATTTTAATAAATTGTTGGAATTTGTGGATCAATACGAGATGGTCATGGGCATCCGTACCGGACGGAAAGATAGTTTTGTCAAGAATATGTCTTCTCGTATCGCGAATGGATTCCGCCGGATGATGACGCATGACGGGGTTGAAGATACAGGTTGTCCTCTGAAGGTTTTAAGGACGGATTACGCCAAAAGAATTCCTTTCTTCACGGGGATGCACCGTTTCCTACCGGCTTTGATTCAATTGCAGGAAGGACAAGTGAAACAGGTTCCGGTTCGTCATTTTCCCCGTATTGCCGGGAAGTCTAAGTATAATCTGGCCAATCGCTTGGTCGGGCCCTTTAAAGATTGTTTTGCTTACCGCTGGATGAGAAAAAGGTATATCAACTATCAAGTCGCCGAGAATAATTTGAATTCTTGAGATATAGTTTCTAGCTTTTAGTTTTTATCTTTAAACTTTTAGTTTACAAAATGATTTATGTTATAGGATTTCTTGCTCAGGTGTTTTTTTCTGCCCGGATTCTTTTACAATGGATCTTATCGGAGCGGGCCAAAAAAGTGATCTCTCCGGCTATTTTCTGGCAGCTGAGTATCGTGGGTTCCTACCTGTTATTTGTATATGGATGGTTGAGGGATGACTTTGCGATTATTCTGGGACAAATCATATCTTACTATATCTATATCTGGAATCTGGACAAAAAACATCAATGGAAGAAATTACCGTTTGTTATCCGGACACTATTACTTCTGACCCCGGTGGCGGCAATTTTATACATGCTTAAAGATGCAAGCGCTTTTGTCGATCAGTTCTTTCGGAACGAAAAGATACCTTTGTGGCTCTTGATCTACGGGTCTATGGGACAGATTATTTTCACCTTGCGTTTTGTTTACCAGTGGATCTACTCCAAACGAAAAGATGAATCACTTTTGCCGATAGGCTTTTGGGTGATCAGCCTCTTTGGTTCCCTGATCATCGTTTCCTATGCTATCTATCGGCGTGATCCCGTGTTAATTTTAGGGCAGTCAACCGGGTTAATCGCTTACAGTCGGAATATTTATTTGTCCAGAAGAGCCGGAAACTAAAACAGGTTGTAAATATCTGCCTATTTTCAAGAACTAATAATTTACAACCTGTTAGAAAAGATGCGATATGAATTTTATGGTTTTAATTCATTCATTTTTTCGATGATTTGTTCCCGTTCATCTTGTAGTTTTTGTTTTTGAGAATCGTCACTTGATTTTATCGCCTGATCAATCCACTTCAGTGCATAGGTCAGAGCTTCATAATTGTTCGAATACCAGCAAATTTGTCGGGACATCATAATCATGTAAGTTTGTTTGTCCTTTCCTTTGGGAATATTGAGGTCAATGGCATGGTCGATAGCCTTAACCATTGCCATCCAGTCTTTGAATTTATACTGGGCGGGCATCAAGTAAATAAGCCATTCGGTAGATTTTGGGTAGTCGGTATTTTGAAGGCATTCCAAAATATCTCTGTACTCTTTTGATTCAATGGGGGGAGTTTGTCCGTACGTGTACGTGCGGAGTTTTCCGTTAAAC
This sequence comes from Butyricimonas sp. BSD2780061689_150309_C8, assembly GCF_015560935.1. Classification (NCBI taxonomy): domain Bacteria; kingdom Pseudomonadati; phylum Bacteroidota; class Bacteroidia; order Bacteroidales; family Odoribacteraceae; genus Butyricimonas; species Butyricimonas sp. BSD2780061689_150309_C8. Next base: position 422,384 of record NZ_JADMSV010000001.1, on the reverse strand, counting down.
ATTTGGTCAATTTTTCCATTGACGATTTGTTCTCCAAACAATTTATAGAATTCTTCCCGATGTTTGAATACATAACTTCCTTCTCGACTAACAGGGGACTCGTTGTAGCGCAAGAACACGTTCCAGTATTTGGGTGTTTTTAAAGAATCTACATGAAACGAGGGTGAGAAAATATTTTGTAATACGGAGTCTCTCTGGGTTCTTAAACCGGCAATATGAAGAGTTTCCAGATAGTTGATCAGGAATTCTGAAGATCGGTTCCCGTTGTCATACATTAATTTTTGTGCAGTCAGATTATTTTTCACGTCTAGACCTTGGCGTAGGCGGGCCATCATTTCGCCTGCGGTACATTTTCCTTCCATCCGGTGCATGACCCTACCATTCGCATCGCAGATTAGAAGTACGGGTTCCGTGTAAACCTCGTAAATCTTACTTAATCGTTTCTTTTCGGGGCCTTCGGTATAATCAACACTCACGAAACGTTCATTGATAAAATCTGCTATACTATCGATTGTGAATATTTTGTTTTTAATAAATAGACAAGGGGAACATCTTGGAGAGCCGAAATCCAATAATACATGTTTCTTTTGTTTTTTCGCTTTTTTTAGAATGTCCTGTAAAGGGATATTTTTGGGCAAATCCACTTGTCGGTTTTGTCCGTGTACTCCCGTTAGCAAAATAGTTGCTAACAGGAGTAAAAAATACTTTTTGATCATAACAACATTATTTTTGGAGTCGAATTCCATCTAGACAGAACCAGGCGGGAATCAAACTCTGCTGATTATTATCCCGATACGAACACTCTACATTGAAAACGACTTTATCAACAACCCCCAAGGATTGCAAATCGGCTTTTATCCAGTCTGAACGGAGAAAATTGAATGTTGGATTTGCCGGATCGGCTCCCTTGCGGCAGCACAAGTAAAATTCAACCGTTCCTGTGTGGGTATCTCCCAAGAAACCTTTAATGATCAGTTTAAAATAATCTCCGTCAAGGTTCAATGCCCGTTCCACTCCGGGTGCATAGGTTTGCCAAATACCCTTGGGTGCAGAAGGAACATTAGGATTAGCGATAGGAGTGGGGCCTGTATCTTTTCCATAATTCATTGCGAAATAGGCGTATGTCGTGTTTGCCACTAGAATATGCTCGACAACAGTAGCTTTATCCAGCGTGAAGTAAACATCATCATCTTTCACGCAGGCAACAGCGTACACTTCCGTTTGGTTGGGACGGGGCGTGTAAACGCTAAAACGATTAGAATCTAAGGCAGCATCAGTACCACTCCAAGTAAATGAACGATTACTTCGGCGGGAATACGCGAATCCGCTAAAAGTTCCGTCTGAATTCTTTTTCGTATTGAATGTTATTTCTCCGGATTTGAAACCGCCATCCGGAATGATATGAGTAAATTTTTCTAATTGTAATTCATTCAACGTAACATCATTGGGTTCTTTGACCAGTTTGTCATAGTCATCTTCACATGCCGTAAAGAGCATCGTGACACTTGCGAGTAAAATATAGATTAATTTTTTCATCACTTCAAGTTTTTAATTATCGAAACCGGGATTGGGTTTTATTTGACTGTTCACGTTGGTTTCCACGGCGGGGATTGGCCAACAATATTTATTTGTACTTACATCAGATACATCAGGCTTTAATGTTTTGAACCAAGGATTCCCGTCTTTTTCGAAACGCAGTGAAGCAAACCATTCGCTTCCGTTTTCTACAAATAATTCCAAACAATATTCTTTAAAGATAATGTCCATCAATTCATTGCGGGTTGCAGGTTCCGGGATTTGGGATAATACGGGATTGGTCCGGTTGTTTCGGAGTGTATTGATCGGAGCAAGAGCTTCTGCAATCGTAGCTCCTGTTCTGGCTCTTAATTCGGCTTGCATCAATAGTAATTCCGGGTAACGGAAATAATACGTGGTAAATTTGTCATTCATATCGGCACGTCCGCCTCTGGCAACTTTGGTTGGGCAGAAATATTGTTGTCCGTTAGCATTCAGGCGTCTGGCCCATCCCATTGTTACGTCGTATCGGGGATCAGTCTCTAGCCATGAATTGAATTCTGGATAGAATGATTTCAGAGATGATGGTTCTTGACCGACCACCAGAAGATCACCCGTCTGTATGATGGTTTGCGTGTATGCGAATTCGGAATATGCCCGTCCGCTACCGTCTTCAAGATAACGAGCCCATAAAACTTCTTTTGAATTCCATGCTTCGTTATACATGTTTTTCATATCCGGGTCCATCTTGAAATCAGCTGGAAGAGTGGAAATCGTTTCATTCAATAGTGATAAAGCGTTTGCGTAGTCACCTTCCCAGCCTCGGTTGAGTAATAATTTGACCTTCAATGCTTGTGCTAGTTGACGGGATAGGCGTTTGGAAGTTGTATAGTCTCCCAGATCCTTGATTGCTGTATCCAAGTCATCAAATATTTTTTGATAACTATCTTTTACACTCAAACGATCCCGATGTACGTTAACCATGTCGCTCAACTCTTCTCTATACAAAATCCCGTATGCATCATCTGTTTGAAAATGTCCGAAACACCATAACAAGTGTGCGTTTACCCATGCCCGGAAACAACGGGCTTCGGCGATCATTCGACTTTTTTCTTTTGTATCGGGGAATTTGTTATCTGCTAATGCTGAGATAGAAATGATGGCTGCATTTGCGGCATTCACGCAGGCATACCATTGTTGCCAATAAGTAGCAATTCCACTGGTGGTGGAAGTATATGACATCGAGTAGAATGTTGTTCCTCCCGCACGGGATACTCCTGCCTGAGAAGACAAGGCGCAAGCTAGGCTACCTCCGAAAAAGTCACTTCCGGAAGTACCACTTCCCAATGTTAATGAGGCATACATTCCATTGATAATGTTTTGTGCCCCGTCATAATCCACCACGGCATTTTCGAGGGTTTGTTTATGCACGGGCTCTTCTGTTAGGAAATCATCACAAGATGATAGGATGAATCCAAAGATCAAAATATATATGATTCTTTTCATGGTGCGGAGTTTATTTGAATGTAAATTTAATACCAAGGCTATAGGTTCTCGCTGATGGATAAGTGCTGTAATCAACACCTTGCGCCACGGTTATTACGTCATTGGCGGTTGCGGATGTCGAGGTCGATCCGAAGTTCCCTTGCGGGTCAAAGCCCGGGTATTTCGTGATGGTGAACAAGTTGGATGCAGAGAAAGATAATTCCACGTTATTCACGAACGTTCCGGTAAACCATTTTGCTGGTAAGCGATAATTCAAGTTCAAAGAATTCATCCGTAAAAACGAGGCGTCGTGAATATACAGGTCACATAAAGCATTGGCCACGGTTCCTGCGTAGGCTAACCTTGGGAATAATGCATCGCCTCCTTTGAAATTGTAACTATCAAATATCGAGTTATACACATTGTAGGTCCCCACGCCGGATGTTTTCTCATATTGATAATACCACATTCTTTTCGCTCCGTACGAGTAAGTGAACACGGCGGTTGCGTATAAATTTTTCCAACTGAGAGAGAGGTTGAAACCTCCAAAGAATTTTGGATTGAAATTACCCAGTTTTACTTTGTCCTTTGCCGTGATCTTTCCATCTCCGTCTTGATCAATCAGGTATGCGTCACCCGGAGAATCATAACTTCCGAAATAATTTTCCTGCACTCCGGTAGATGACACCGGTTTCAGTGCGATAATTTCTTCTTGGGTTCGGAACAGCCGACCGGCGTATTGATAACCGTACCAGTCTCCGATGTGTCCGCCTTCAACCAAACGAACATATTCGTAATAGTAAGGCATTTTTAGCTCTTTCACGATCCCATCCAGTTTCTTTACTTTTCCGGAATTCGTGGCGATATTAAAGCCGATTTCAAAGTTCACTTTATCCGTCCGGATAACGTCACCCCGGATGTCAAATTCCCATCCGACATTGGCGATTGTTCCTACATTCTGGTTGACAGTCGTGTAGGATGAGTTTGCAGGCACGGAACCGTCATAAATCAGATTGTTGATTTGTTTATTGTAGTATCCGATTGTTCCGCGAAGGCGTTCGTTTAACAAACCGAAATCAAGACCCACGTCGACAGAGGTTGTTTCTTCCCATTGAAGGACCGGATTTCCCAAAGAAGTCGGCTTTGTTCCCGGTTGTCCGTCATAAGATGCAGCTCCCATAAGGGAGATATAATCATAATTGCCTAAGTTCTGTGAACCGATTTTCCCGACAGAAGCCCGTAGTTTCAAATAAGGAATATATAATTTCAAGGGGGCCATAAATTCTTCTTCTGAGATCACCCAAGCGAGCGCTCCGGAAGGGAAATATCCCCAGCGCTTGTCCGGTCCGAACTTCGAGGAGCCGTCCGTACGGAAAGTAAAGGTTGCTAGGTAACGATTGTTGTATTTGTAATTCACACGAGCAATGGCTGATACGAGCGTGTTCCCGGCTTCATCACTATCTGCCCAGGAGTCAGCCCCACTACCTAGATTAATTAATACCTTTTCGTCTGGGAATTCTTCCGCACCACCGGAAAGCATTCTGGATTTGTATTTTTCGATTGAATGTCCGACCATGGCAACCAAATTGTGTTTGCCAAAAGTTTTCATCCAAGTCAGCGTGTTATCCCACACGTAGGTGTTGTTCTCACTATTACCTAAGTTGCGGCTATTGTAGGCCGTGGCATATCCTCGTGTCCCTTTTTTCGAGAAAATGTCGGTTTGCGAATTCGTGTAATTGACCGTTCCGGTAGATTTGAATTTCAAACCGTCCAAAATTGTCCATTCCAGAAAGGCAGAACCGGAGAAAGTTAAACCTCGTCCATCGTTTCGGTTAGCCAGGGTTAAATGTGGGTTTTCGATCACCGTGCTTGTTGTTACCAGGTTAATACTTCCGTCTTCATTATATGCCGGGAAGTCTGGGCGGAATCGGATGATATTGTCAATAAGATTATCCTTGTTATTGGTTTTTCTGGACGATCCGGATAGATTGACGCCTAGTTTGACCTGTTTCCCGATTAATGTTTCAAAATTCAAACGCCCTGTTAACAGCTTGCTGCGTCCTCCCTTTACAACACCTTTTTGGTCGTTATATCCGAAAGAGATAAAGTAGTTCGAGTTCTGTGTTCCACCTCGCACGGAAATGTCGCATTGTGTGGTCAAAGCATTCTGGGTCATTTCATCCCACCAGTCGGTATCTCCGTCCATGAAAGCATCGGGGAGTAATTCCAGCATACTGCCGTCCCATTGGCTCGTGTTCAATTGATTGAATTTGGATTCATTGAAAAAGAGTCGGGTATTGTAATCGAATCCGGCAATTTCAATGGATTGACGACCGACTGTCTCCACGAAACGTTTGTATTCTGCCGCATTTAAGGCGTTTAGCTTGTTTGAATTGATGGTCTGGATTCCGGCTCGGAGAGAAAGGTCCACGGTCGGCTGCATCCCTAGTTTACCCCTTTTCGTGGTCACGATGATGACACCGTTGGCGGCCCGGGAACCGTAGATTGCTGTTGCAGATACGTCTTTTAATATATCAATGCTTTCAATGTCTGATAAATTCAAGTTGAATAAAGCATTGGTTACGTCTCCTGTGGAACTTTGTGAATAATCGGGTACTCCGTCAATAACCCATAACGGTTGAGTGTTTCCGGTTAACGTTGAAATTCCTCGAATCATAACATTTACCGGGGAAGTGGGAGAGGCCGATTGAATCATGACGTTTACTCCGGGGGCCCGTCCTTGCAACATACTTTGCACGCTTGCTCCTGCCGGAGACATGGCAATATCCTTTTCCCCGAGTCGGGATACGGCTCCGGTAGCATCTTTTACTTTGGTGGTTCCATAACCGACGATAACCACCTCGTCAACGAAACTCACGCTATCTTTCAGTTGAATGATATTGAGTTTGTCGAAAACATTTGAGTTCAATGCGAACCGATATTTAGCATAACCGATGCTACTGATGACGAGTGTTTTCGCATCTTCCGGAACGTTGATTGAAAATTTGCCTTCCACGTCTGTAGCAACCCCTAAAGTCGTACCTTCTAAGATAACGGTGGCCCCGATAATAGGTTCTTTGTCTTTTTCCGAAATCACGCGTCCTTTCACGACCAGTTGTTTCTCCTCTTCAGCTTTTACCGTATTATTCTTACGTCTTAGCACCACGATACGATCTTCTTTTATCTGGTAAGCGAGGGGCGTGTTTTTAAATACAGCATCCAAAATTGTCACGATGTCCGCGTCTTTCAACGAGACGGTTATTTTAACACCTTCCTTATCCGTGTCGTTGTACACGAACGTGTAGTCCGTTGCCGATTCTAGGTACTCGATAACAAAATCAATCGAGGCGTTTTTGAAGTGAACATCCATCTTCTTGTTTTGGCTCACTCCGTACGAGTAAGTGCAAAATGTCATGAAGATAAAAAGAGCAAATAGTTTTCCGAACATTCTCGGGTTAGGCCGAAAAAGTCTGAATCCCGCTTTGGGGATTGATGAATTTTTTTTCATGGTTATTGGTTTTTAAACGTACTAAAATCTTTGTTTTTATTGTCTTTTTACATGTATAGTAGAGTCTTGTTGTATAAAATCGATTTTTCCTGTAGCTTTTAATATTCCTAAAATAACATTACCGTTATCGTATTTTTTCATCTTTCCGGAGAAGATTAAGTCTTTTAATCTTTCTTCTTCGTACACGAATTTAACATCATACCAACGGGACAATTGTTTCAGGACCGTCTCCAAGCGAGTAGACTTGAAAATTAATCGTCCCTCTCTCCATGCCGTGAAGAGTTCCGTGTCTACCGTTTCAACTTGTGTTTCTCGTGTTGCTTTGTTGTAAGTGGCCTGTTCCCCGGGGTGTAGAATGGTCTTGTCGGATGATAATTGCACGGCACCTTCGACTAGAGTTGTTATAATTTCATGCTCGTCGGAATAATTCTGGATATTAAACTGAGTACCTAACACCGTTAAATCCAAATCCTTATTCCGAACGATAAATGGTTTTGTTTTATCTTTTCTGACATCGAAATAAGCCTCTCCGGAAACCAATTCGACTTGTCGCTTGTCCCCGGTAAAAACACGGGGGAATTTTAATTCTGTCTCTGAATTCATCCAGACACGTGTTCCGTCAGCTAACACAAGTTCGAACTCACCTCCTTTGGGTACATAAATTCGCAGGATTTCAGATGTTTCAAGCTGTTTTTTATGACGGGTACTATCTTTTATCGAATAGCATTGACCCGGCAGGGATATACGTACTTCCTGTTCGTTTTGTAGGATAGCCTTGGGAGAAATGGGTTCTAAGAATAACTCGACAATTTCGATCTTTTCTTCCGGCTTATCGGGGTATAGGAAATACACGCTGACACAGATAAAGCAAATGAATACGGCTGCATACCGTAAAAAATTGGTATATAACATTTTGCTTTTTCGGTAAGTCTTTTGTGAAATCTTTGTCCAAGCTCTTTGCTGGTTGAATAATAAAAATACCTCTTGTTCCGAGCGAATTCGTTCGTGATCCATGATTGTCCGGTACAAATCATCGTGATGTTTGTCCTCTTTCAACCAACGGGATAACTCCTCTTGCTGGTCGGGACTTGCCTCCCCCGTGTAAGCTAGGAAAAGCAAATGGGCGATATGTTCACAATCTTTAGGTGTCATTGTTATCTCTTTTATAGTATAACAATCGACTCCTTCTAACGTACTATGCGGGATTTATTTTTTTGAAAATTATTTTGCACCAAGTGATATGAAAATGTAAAACAGGATTGTAAGATATTCATCCTTATATAGTTCCTTGAGAATTTTAAATCCTTTGACCTTCTGATTTTTTACCGTATTAATGGAAATGTTGAGGGCTTTGGCGATTTCGTCATTTTTCATTCCGGAAACAGACATATCGATAATTTTGCGGCATTCTGTGGGCAAGGACTCCAACCAGTGGTTTAATTTCTGGTCGAATTCGGCCATAATGATATAATCATCGTAAACGGCTTCATCTGTTTGGGCAACAAATTCTTTCAGTTTTGCTGCTTTCATTTGTTCATGTTTGGCATGATTCAGGCAAGCGTTACGTGCGGAAACAAAAAGAAAAGAACTGATTTTTTCGATACAATCAAATTTTTCCCGTCTGTTCCATAAAGCTACGAAAATGTCCTGCACAATATCGTCAACAGCATAAGGCGTGCGGATAAAATGGTAGGTATAGGAACACAAAATCTTATAATAGCGATCGAATATGACTTTGAAAGCCATAGGATCCCCTTCATTGAAAGATTTAATTAATGTTGTGTCCTTGATTGTTACCATGGGACAAATATAGGAAAAAATGTTTCACCTCTTAATCGTATTTTTCAAGATATAGGGATAAAGTATGTAAATGGATAGAAATACTTCTAAGGTTGATCATATAAAGACGATGTATTTAAAGTAGGGTGGATAAGATAAAAGTTTCCGATCTTCTCGTGATGGGTTTGTTGAATCCAGTTGGCGAGTGCCGGGGAACGCGTAACGTTCTTTTCTTTGACGAAAATCATGCAGTCGCCTTTCTGGTAGATATTAAATAAAGAATCCTCATTCGTGACCTTTATGGCCTCTTCCTTTAAATAAACGTCCATGTTTTCCCCGCTGCGGAATTTGTAATAGTAATAATGATCGATATCCTCTTCCTCGCATATATGATATGCTTCTTTCGCCATAGCGGTAAAACCGATGTATGGATTAATCCGGGGTAAGGCAAAGGCTCCCGTGAACAGGGTGGCTAGGATTCCCAGTGCGGCACAATTGATGGCCCGGTACATTTGTTTGCGATATAGTAAATAACAGGCTGTTAAACTGAAGATAAACAATGTTATGATGGCGACATAAATAAATGGCGAGTCGGGAACATTAAATTTGTTGTGGATGAAAAATGCCACGATGGGAGCGATGGTAAGGGCTATCACGGGAATATATACGGAAAATGCGATCCATTTCTCCTTGATTTTTGGAAGCAACAGGATCGTCAAGTACGTGAAGAACGGGAACAGGGGTAACATATAAATGTCCAGTTTTCCGCTGAACAAGGAAAGAATGACGAAAGTCGAGACGATTGCCGAGAGGAAAAGTTTTTCTTTATCTGTCGTGAGTAGTTTCTTTTTTATCGCGATAACGATTGTCGTGATGTACAGGATAGACCAGGGGGCCACGGAGTACCAGAACGTCACCCCGTAATACCAGAATGCTTTTTTGTGATCGAACGAATCAATCGCCCGGTTTATGGTTTGATGGAAAAGAAGATTATTCAGGTAAGTTGATCCGCCTTCGAGATAAATACCGAGAAACCATATGGCACAGAATCCCGATAAAATACCCCATTCCCGCCAGCCGAAATGCCGGCAGAAGGAACGGATGTCTCTTTTCACCAGTAGAAAGACGAGCATGGTTATCAAGGGAACGATAAACCCGATGGGCCCTTTCGAAAAGATGGCCATGAAAATATAGAAAGGCAGCAAGAAACGGTCTCTCGGTTGTCCCTTGCCCGAATAGCGTTTATAAAACGTGTACAGGGCAAGAAGAATAAACATACACATCAGCATATCCATGCGCAGGACAAGGCCCGAACCGATAAAAAATGCGCTTGTGAAGAGCATCAGCGAACCGTTCCATCTCAAGGATGTGGTGGTTTCTTCTTCAACCCATTTATTCATGATATAGACAGAAATCAGGGCGGGAATAATAGAAAAAAGTGAAAGACCAAACATATTATATTCTCCCCAGATCCATTTGCTCAACATGAGTAACCAGAAATAAAGGGGCGGTTTATCCGCATAAAGTTCTCCTTGATGGTAGAAAGTAAAGAAATGCCCGTCTCGCAGGGTCTCATCAACGATGCTGAGGTATTTCAGTTCGTTGTTTGGAGTGAAATCCCGTAGGATCAACACGGGAATCACCAAAATAAGCAATATAAAATATCGTTCAATTTTCATGATTATAGTATGTAAATCCTTTTCGCGCAAAAACACGTCCAAAATGTATACCAAAAATGTTTCTTTTTTGTTACATCCGGAGAAAAAATTCTTCCTGCATTATTTGAAGGATATGCTCTTGAAAATAGTTTTATTATTATAAATTTGCACTCTAATCTAAACGTGTACATAAGATTATGCAGAAAAACTATATTCATTATCTTTTTATTCTTATCGTTTGTTGGTTCGCCTTTTTCGTGAATAATGGTTCTGTTTATGAGGATATTATGGAGTCCCGTAATTTGGTCACGGCGCATGAAATGATTGAATATGACAACTGGTTGGTGCCTACCATGAACGGGGAATTGCGTTTGGAGAAACCGCCTCTTCCGACGTGGGTAGCCGCGGGAATCGAATATTTGCAACCGGATAATATATCTTTGCAGCGTGCTGCCGCTGGGATTATGGCCACACTGATGGCTTTTTTCCTCTATTTCTTTGCTTCGGCTTTAAGTGGCAACAGGTTATTGGGATTGCTTTCTGCTCTGGTAATGGCGACCAGCTTTAATGTCATTATGGCAGGGCGAGTGGCAACATGGGATATTTATTGCCATAGTTTTATGCTGGGAGCAATATTTTTCTTCTATAAAGGGATAAAGAGCGTACGAACGAGTTGGGCTAATTTTGTTTGGGCCGGGATATTCTTGGGCTTGTCTTTCTTGGGTAAAGGGCCTGTGGCATTCTATGCGTTATTATTTCCTTTCTTGATCTCTTATATATGGATCTATCGTCCTTCTCTCAAGAGAAAAGGCTGGCCTATCGTGGTCATGTTGCTGTTATTTATAGTAATCAGCTTCTGGTGGCCGCTTTATCTGTATGTGTTCCATCGGGATACAGCCTTGTTCGTGCTGGCGAAAGAATCAACGGCTTGGATCGAGAGAAATGTACGTCCTTGGTATTACTACTGGTTGTTCTTTGCCGAGTCGGGAATCTGGGCTTTGTTCCTCTTGACCGGGTTATGCTGGCCGTGGTTAAAGAAGAAAATCAAAATGCGTAAGGAGTACACGTTTGCCGTTTTGTGGACTGTGGTTACTTTAGTGTTACTTTCTCTTTTCCCGGAGAAAAAAACTCGGTACTTGTTGCCGTTACTGATTCCGGCCGCGATGGTTGTGGCACATTATATCGTTTATATATTCACCGCCGCGAAGGAAAAAACGCTCACGACGAGTGATCGTGTCGTATTTCGTGTGAATGCTTTTATCCCGGCATTGATCGCTTTAGGAATGCCGGTTGCCGTCTATCTTCTATTTTACCGGGAAGGAGAAGTCGGGTTGACCCTTTTGATTATTGTTTCGATCCTGTTTCTTGTTGCCGCCTATTCAATTTTCGCGGGTGGGGTGAGGATAAAATCCATGAAAGTATTCACGGGAGTCGTGCTATTATTGATCCTTGTGGAAACCCTGTTGATGTCTCGTGTTGCCAATATGTTCAATAACACGGAGATCAAGAGTATCAAGGCCGTCCGTCAGATTGAAGAGTTACAACACGTACCTTTCTATTACCCGGCGGATGAGGAATTGAGAATCGAGCTGGTATATGAGGCTGGTCGCCGCATATTGCCTTGGGATTATAAAAATGATACAACGCTTTTGAATTCCTTACCTGTCGTGTTGGTTTCCGGCAAACCTGCAACGGAAGTTTTGCCTGTGGGAATACAGGAGAAAGTAAATCTTCGTTTGATAGATGTCTACGACAATAATAATCGTCCGAAATCAGATAAAAAACGTTATTCTCCTAAATTTGTTCGTTACGTGACTATATTGGAGAAAAAATAGAATAAAAGAGTATTTTAAATAACTACCCCGCCAACTCCCCCTTACATAGGGGGAGTTGGTAGGGGTAGCTTGTAGATACTGGATAAGACTTTTGGGACAGCCCCTGCTTTTGTATGGGAATGTTAAGGGAAAGTTGTTTTTCTGCAAATGAACCATTATGAACTTGATTTTTGAATGATATGCCCCTACCTTTGTATAAAAATTACAAGTTTTATTAAAATGAACATCATGTCAGGTAGAAAGAAGATCGAGTTTATACTAATAGCTTTGCTATATGCATGTTCTGGAGGATCCGGTAGTGGGGATCCGGAGCCAACGCCAGAACCGACACCGGAGCCGGTACGGAAAGAAATTAAAATGCTTTTTGGCGTACAGGATATTGCAAGGGCAACAGATGCCACTTTCGAAGCTGGTGACAAGATTGGATTGTATGTTGTGAATTATGACGGGCAACAAGCTGGTGATTTGCAAAATACAGGGAATCACGTGAACAATATGCGTTTTGTTTACAATTCTTCTTGGACACCGGATCAGACCATATATTGGAAAGATGATGAAACGAAAGCGGATTTTTACGCCTATTACCCTTATTCTGCATCGGCAAACGTGTCTGGCCATGTTTTTAACGTGAAAGCGGATCAGGCATCCGTGGATAACTACAAAGCAAGTGATTTCCTTCTGGGAAAGACACCGGGAGTGAGTCCGACGGAACAGGCCGTTAATATCACGTTGAATCATGTTTTTAGTTGTGCACAGGTAAAGGTGGAGCCGGGAAATGGTTTCACGCAAGCGGCATTGGATGAGGCTGTAATACAGGTAAAGTTTAATCATATCCGGCTTGCGGCATCCATCAATCTGGCTACAGGAGAAGTTGAGGCTGTAAATGAAGAGCAAAGCATTATTTTGGGAAAGAATGACGGGTTGTACAGGGCGCTTATTGTGCCACAAAGTATTAGCGAAACTGACTTATTGGTGGTTAACGTGAATGGAAAAGATTACACGTTGAAAAAAGGACATACTTTTGAGAAAAATAAAAGATATACTTTTACCGTGAAGGTGAATAAAACGAGTAATGGTATTAACGTCAATATCGGCCAATGGGACGATGATGGGGTGGATTATGGTGGGGTGGCAGAATAATCTAAAACAATATTTATGAGAAAAATAATTCTTCTGGTTGCAATGGCGTTATCGTGTGTGTGTTGGGCATGTTACGATAACGAAATAGCGGGTCCTGATGCCGGTCAGGCCTGCTTAATTTCACTTTCCGGGGAGATTGATCAAGTGACTTTATCCCGGGTAAATGATGGTGGTTTTTGTCATAATGATGTGATGGGAGTTTATATCGTGGACTACGAGGGAGGCTCTCCCGGGACTTTGTTGGATGAAGGGAACCGGGCAACAAATCTTCAATTCACGTTTGATGAAGTCAATTATAAATGGAATTCGGCATACGATGTGTTCTGGAAGGATAGTAAGACTCCCATTGACGTGTATGGGTATTATCCGGCAGGAACTCCGGAAAGCGTGAATGCCTATGCCTTTGAAGTTCGAAAGGACCAGTCCAAGTTATCCGAGAACGGGGAGATGGGCGGATATGAGGCGAGTGATTTTCTTTGGGGGAAGGCGGAGAATGTGGCTCCGTTGACACCCGTCGTGCGGCTCTCGTTCCGTCATAAAATGAGTAATGCCCGGGTGACATTGCAGGAGGGAACGGGTTTTAGTGAAGGGGAATGGACTAAGTTGGAAAAACAAGTGCTGGTCACGAACACGAAACGTGGGGCGCGGGTCGATTTGGCCACGGGTATTGTAACCGTTACAGGCGAAGTGGCGACAACAGGGACGATCCCTTATAAGCATGGGGATGAATTTCGGGCGATCGTCGTGCCGCAGGAGGTGGCTACCGGAGTGAAATTATTTAGTATAACTGTTGATGGGGTTGCGTACTCGTTCTCAAAGAATGAAACGTTTACTTACGTGCCTTCTAAAATGCATAATTTCACGATTCGGGTAGATAAAAAAGCCAATGAGGGGAAATATGAGTTTGTATTGGTCAGTGAATCTATTACGGCTTGGGAAGATGATCAGGCATCACATGATGCGACGGCTAGGGAGTATATCGTGATTGAGTCCGAGGCAGGTAAATTGAAGGAGTGTATCACGGCTGCCAAAAAAGATTTTAGGAATTTGCAGAATTTGAAAATAACGGGTGAGATTAATGCTTTGGATTTTTATTTCATGAGGGATTCAATGGATCGGTTGCAGGCATTGAATTTGAAGGAAGTGAAGATAAAGAGAAATTCGGAAGATTTGGATGACGAAATTCCTGTTGAGGCAATGGCAAATAAATATTCATTGCTTAGACTTGTGTTACCAGATCAATTATTAAAAATAAAGCGATCGGCTTTTATCGGATGTAAAAATTTGACAGGTTCATTAATCATTCCAGAGGGTGTAACATATATTGGAGCAAGTGCTTTTGATAAGTGTCGAGCTTTAACCGGCACTTTGGTTTTACCCACCACGTTAGAATATATTGATGGAGGAGATTTTGCCGGAAATATGGGAGCATTTGGGGGATGTGGATTTACGTGTGAATTGAAACTTCCTGAAAAATTAAAACATCTTGGGGAGTGGAGTTTCCGGGAATGTAACGGGCTTTATGGGACTTTGACATTACCAGATAAATTGGAATTTATCGGATTGGGAGCTTTTCACGAATGTAAGAATTTATCCGGGTCAGTAAAAATCCCACAAAAAGTTGTTGATATAGCTAGCGGGGCATTTAATGGTTGTGTCGGATTAAATGGAACACTGGAATTACATGATGGAATAGCATCTATTGGTGAAAATGCATTTAAAGGAACTTCTTTAAAAGGAGAATTACATTTGCCCAAGAATTTGATCGCTTTAGGAGAGAGTGCATTTGATGGTTGTGATTTCTCAGGGACATTGGTTTTGCCTGAGGGATTGGCTTCTATCGGAGATAATGCTTTTGCGGGGAACTGGCGTTTAATGGGAACATTGGAATTTCCGGAAGGAGTATTAAGTATCGGGGCCGGTGCTTTTGCAAATTGTCGGAACATCGAGGGACTTGTTTTCCCGGAGAGCTTGGAAACGATTCGCTATGAATCTACATGGGGTGATAATGGTGGGGCTTTTGCAAATTGTTACGGCATAGGAAGCATCGTTTGTAAGGGAACTATTCCACCATACGTTCAAGTAGGAGCATTCAACGGGGTCCCGAAAGATAACTTCACTCTTGAGGTGCCGGAGACTGTTGTAGAGCAATACCAAACGGCCGTTGGTTGGAATGAATTCAAGCGAATTTCTGCCCATCGGGAACTGGTTTGCCGTCCGTCGCTGGCCACGGCAATCAATACGAAGTGTACCCGTCGTTTGGTCTTGAATGCGGAAGGAGATTGGGAAGTGGAAAGTAAACCGGATTGGTGTTCTTTGTCACAGATGTCCGGCTCGCAGAAAACGGAATTAACGCTTACTATTAGCGAAATGCCCCAAGAAGCTGAACCGAGGGAAGGGGAGATCGTGTTTAAACTGAAGGATAAGGATTATACGACTCGTTGTTCCGTGACACAATATGATTACGAGTACGATGAAGATGAAATTATAACCTTACAATCCCACACGAAAGGAAATGGTGTAAATCTCGTCTTTTTGGGTGATGGATTTGATGCGAAAGAAATTTCCAAGGGGGATTATTTGAAAGTGATGAAAGAACAGGTAGAACGTTTCTTTGATATAGAACCTTATCGCACGTACCGGGATTATTTTGATATATACACGGCTATTGCCGTTTCCCCGGAAAGTGGAGTCGGAACAATCAACACAATTCGTTACACCAAATTTGAGACCACGTACACGGGAGGCGTCGGTTTACGGTGTGATTACGATGCGGCCTTTGCTTATGCGTTAAGAATGCCCACGGTGAATGAAGGTAATTTGAATCAGTCGCTCGTGATTATAACTCCGAATTCCACGGACTATGGCGGAATATGCCAGATGTGGGCTGATGGTTCGGCTATTGCATTCTGCCCGTTGAGTACCTATGGCTATCCCTTGGATTCTCGCGGTGTCATCCAGCATGAGGCCGGAGGACACGGATTCGGGAAACTGGGTGACGAGTATATTTATCACAACGAGTTCATTGATTTTTGCTCTTGTACTTGTTGCGGGCATGTGGATGCCTTCAATTGGGCAAAATCATTAGGATGGTACGAAAATCTTTCTCTTACCGGGAAGATGCACGAAGTGCCTTGGGCGCATTTTATATTTGATGATCGGTATAGCGATGTGGTGGACATTTACGAGGGAGGATTCATGCACTCGCGTGGTGTTTTTCGGTCGGAACAGAACAGTTGTATGAATAACGACATCCCGTATCATAGTGCTATTAGCCGGGAGGCCATCGTGAAACGTATCATGCTTTACGCCGGAGAAACATATTCCTTCGATGAGTTTGTGAAGAATGATAAGCGGGGTTCGGATAATTTATCACGTTCCACCCGGGACATGGACTTTGGTACAAAGGCACGTGGAAATCAATATCCACCCGTGATTCACAAGGGACGTCCTTCAATTTTGAAATGATGGTTTGACTAAATTCGAGAAGATATGAAATACATAAAAATAACTTGCTGTGTAATTCTTTTATACATTCTACTGATTCCGTGCGGGTGTAGTGAGACCGATCAAGTGCAAGAATCGGATGAAATGTTGATCACGTTTGATATGCAACATCCGGCGTTGGCAAGGGCCACGACGAGTGCTTTTGAAAAACAGGATCAGATTGGAGTATACATGACCGGACACGGGATTCCTTTAGAGGTTGCCGGAAATTTTCTGAATAATGAGCTACTGACCTTTGACGGGACAAAGTGGAATCCCGCCAGAAAGTTATATTGGGATGAGGGTTCGTTTGATGTTTTCGCTTATTACCCGTACATCCCCTCTCCTTCGGGAGTGGACGATCTGCCCTTTTCCGTGGCATTGGACCAGTCGGCTACTTCAACCGATTCCGGATTGGATGGCTACGAGGCGAGTGATTTTCTTTGGGCCACGGATCAGAACGTCACGGCAAGCGATTCTCCGGTCTCCTTGTCATTCAAGCACCGGATGAGTAAAATGGTTGTGCGTCTGATGAAAGGTAAAGATTATGATGGTGATATTCCGGAAGATGCCGAGGTGTATATCCATAACACGGTACCTTCTGCCACGATCGACTTGAGCGTGGGAATTGTTACCCGGAACACTCACGGAACAGCACAGACGATTAAGGCGAAAAAAGTTAACAAGACACAATATACGGCCATTGTGGTACCCCAACGATTAACCAATCAAGTTCCTTTGGTTGAAGTGGTGATGAAAGGAGTGTCCTATATGGTGGAAAGCAAGTTTGTCTTTAAACCCGGTATCCAGCATATGTTATCCGTCACGATCTCGAAGAATCCGGAACAGGTGAAAATCGAAATCGGTGGAGAAATCGAGGATTGGGAAGATTAGATTGGCTATTTTTCTTACTTTTGTAAGATAATTAACTGGCAAAAGAGATGGATAGCAAGGAATTACAACAGATAGTAGCATGTGGGGAAACGAGTACGGTCCAATTTAAGGAACATTTTTCTAATCAAGACAGTATTGCCGCTGAAAGTTGCGTTTGTGATGATCCTATAATAATGAAGGAGCAAATGATCACATAAATGATCATATAAACGTTGATGAGGGAATAAATGAGGGAATAAATGAGGTTGAGGCTTTGATTCTTGCTTTTTTAGAGAAAAATCCAGGTGCTAAAGGCGGCGAAATTACCCAATTCCTTCAAAAAGGGACTTCCACGATGGAACGTTATTTGAAATCATTGAAAGAGAAAGGATTAATTGAATATAGAGGTTCACGTAAAACGGGAGGATATTTCAAAAAATAGGAACGTGTGTTTATGAGAAATATTATTTTTCTATTTGCACTAATATACGTGTGCGTCTCCTGTGAGAAAAAGCGGGTGGAAATAAATGGTTTTCCCGTGAAAATTCTTCATGGAGACTCTTCTTTCGGGATCATTACGCCCGATGGGAACGTGCTGATAGATTCTTTATTTTCTGATAAGCCTTCCACAGTTGTAAATCAAGTGTGCGTTCTTCCCTGTGGGAATGAAATGTTCCGGTTGTGTGATATTTCAAAAGTTCCGATGGCAACAAGTTCCCGGCGTTTTATCCAAGTGGGAAACTTTATAGAGGACGTAACCATTGCCCAAGAAGAAAAGGAAGGTCCTTTCATTTTAATCAATAAATCGAGTGAGAACATTGCGGTAATAGATTCCTACCGGGGAGTACCCGTTCGGGTGATGCATAATTTTAGAGATGGCCTTGCTCTGGCTTATACCGGAAATCAAAAATATGGCTACGTGAATACCCGTGGCGAATGGGTTATTGCCCCTGAGTATGATTTTGCCTGTGATTTTTCCGAGGGGATGGCCTTGGTCGGGATGGCAGACAGGGAGGGGCGAATCGCCTACGAGGTCATCGACAAGGAGGGACAGAACGTTTTTCCCGTGATGTTAACGAATTGTCGCTTACAGGGGGTATTTTCTTGCGGTTTACTCGTGTACAAAGATTTGCGGCAACACTATTGTGCTTGTTTGGATAAGAAAGGGAAAACCGTGTTGTATCTTCCCGCCGAGATACAGGAAATGACTGAATTCCGTCACGACGTGGCATTCTGTTTAACTCGAAATGGAATCGGGGTGGTTGATAAGGCCGGGAAAATGATCGTTCCTGCCGACTATGATGATGGAGAATTTATAAATCCGGAACGACTGGCATTAAAGAGTAAAGAGAAATGGGCCCTGTTTGATTTTAAAGGGAACCGTGTGACTCCCTTTATCTATGATAAAATATATTCGTGGAGTCACGCGAACTGTGTTTTTGTTCATCAAGACAGCGTGGATCTCTTGATTGACGAGACTGGAAAGACCGTCAGCACGGCATATCCTTTTGAACTGGACTGGCAATCTTTGGAAACAACTTCTCCCGTTGTACAGTTTTTTTATCGTTACCCGCTCCCGGAGACGGTCGAAGTGCCGGAACCGGAAAACACGATACTGCCAGCGAAGAAACTTTCTTTGCCCCGGAAAGAAAGAATTCAGGCAATAGATACTGCCAGCCCGTTTTATCAAGAGGCGCAAAAGGTCCTGAAAAACGGATTCTCGGAGACGGATTCGGAAAATCGGAGAGTGATCTTAAACTACATGGAGCATTTCCGGATGTCGTACGAGACGAAAGATATTGATTTCTTGGAGCAACTTTTTAGCGAGAAAGCGTTAATCATTGTTGGTACCGTGGTGAAACAACTGCCACAGGAAGGCCACTATCTTCCAGCCGATCAGATCCGGTACAATATAAAAACGAAACAACAATATCTGGATCGTTTACGCCGGATATTCAAGGCAAATAAGAAAATAGAGATTCGTTATTCTGATTTTCTGATCCGGAGGCATCCCACCCGACCGGGAATTTATGGCGTTTCCGTTCGTCAGGCTTACTCTTCGGACTTGTACTCGGACGAGGGGTATTTATTCCTGTTATGGGATTTTTCTGACGAGACGGCACCTAAAATTCACGTGCGTACGTGGCAGCCCCGGAGAATAGATGATCAGACGTTGTTGCCGGAACGGGATATTATTCACTTGGGAAGTTTTAATTTTGAATGATGAAAAAAATCTTATGCACGATCATACTCTTATGGCTACTTGTGCCGGGATGGGCTCAAGAGTTTAAGGTCGCCTCGTTTCGGTTGTTGCCCAACGATATAACGGCTTGGGTGAATCCCGTGAGAGACTTGAATGACGAGGCGTGTGCGTTAATCAAAGTGGTCGGGAATCGTGATTTCGCCTTTTCTACTCCTTTGGGAATCGTGCAGCGTAAGAATGAAGTGGGTGAAATCTGGTTGTACGTGCCAAATGGAACTCGGAAAATAACGATAAAGCATCCTCGATGGGGTGTTTTGCGGGACTATAAATTTCCCGTTACCCTTGAATCGAGATTAACCTACGAGTTGGTGATAGAAGAACCGCTTTTGAAGGTCGAGGAAGAATACCCGAAAGTACGGAAAGTTCACCGGCCGTTACCGAACACCTCGCTGGACGAAAGCTTACAAGCCATGCCAACGGGTAAATTGAAATCCCAAAAACCTGCTTTTACAAGTTTGTTCACGATAGGATGGGATCACGAACGTCCCGCTTTCGGGGTCATGCTGGCGTGCATGAAAAAACATGGGTTATACGTGCATGGGCAGGCTGATCTCAAGTCTTTGTCCGTGGATGGGGAATGTCGGAAGGACGGGAGCATACCTTCTACCGGGGATACGCCTTATTACACGGGTTCCGAGAAGTATTCCCGGTATGCGTTTCTGGCCGGGGGAATTCACTCGATTGCGTCGTTATGCTATATATACGAGGGATTGGGCTATGGGAAACGGCAAGTGGTGTGGGAAACCATCGAGGGATTGAAACTGAGAAATAAAGATTATTCCTACAAGGGGATTACTGCGGAACTTGGTTTGCTTGTCAAGGTTCGCAAAATGGCCTTTACGCTTGGAGTGATCACGATAAAGGGGGAGTACTGGGAACCCACGGTTGGAGTCGGAATAAATTTTTAGGGATATGTACAAATGGATCATTGCGTGCTGTTTACTATTACTTGCTTGTAAAAAGGAAGAGGAACCTTCTGTGCTGGCTCCCTGTATCTCTTTAAATGAGGTGACAGAGATTACTCGTAACACGGCGAGAATCTCTGCGGAGATTGAATTGCGGGGAGAGGGAACGGTTACCTCGTGTAAATTCCTGTACGGGACATCCGAGGATATGGCGGAAGCGTTTCAACAGGAGGCTGAAGGGGTAGAGGGAAACGTGGAGACTTGCCTCACGGGTTTACAAGCCGGGACATCGTATTATTATTGCTTGGAAATATCAAATGGTCATAGCGTCGTGCGAAGTGATATTGGACATTTTCAGACCTTACCCAACACGTTACCCGTTCTGGGCGATCTGGTCATGATATACAAGGGGCCTTTTAGCGCGGCATTCCAATGTATCTTGGTGGATGATGGCGGGGAAGCCTTGACGTCTCTGGCGTTTACGTACCGGGAGAAGGGTACGGAAACCGGGAAATTGGTTGAGGTACCATTGGGTGATGAGGGTATTTTCACGGGAAAACTGCAAGGGTTGGAGATGGGAACCACTTATATCGTGAGTGCATACGCCGTGAATTCGATCGGGGAAACTTACTCTACGCCCGTGGAATTTACGACTAGCGAGGCCGTTTACAATTCTGTTCCCGGTATGTTGCCGGAAATCATGGGAGATCAAAAGTACAACCTTGCCTCCTTAACCCTTTCCGGTTTCTTGAACGGAACGGATATTCGTTTGTTACGTGAAATGTTGGGATGGGATATTGAGGGGCATGAAACGCCGGGCCAATTAGTGGAGATGGATCTCTCCGAGGCAAAGATCGTGGAGGGTGGAAGTAGCTATTACGGGTCCCGATATACTCGTCGGGACACGTTGGACTACGGGATGTTTCTTCGATGCAGTCAATTGCAGCGAATCGTCTTGCCTCACAGCTTGAAAGTGATCGAGAAAGATGCATTCAAAGGATGTTCCGGTTTGATCTCTTTGACAATACCCGATAGTCTAGTCGTTTACCAAACTTCAAGTGGTTGCAGTGCTTTGCAGGAATTGTCTGTTTCTCCTTTGAATACCACCTTTTCAAGTATTGATGGCGTGTTATATAATAAAGATGCGAGTATCTTGATCCATTACCCGGAAGGAAAAACGGCCGAGGAATTCACGTTCCCCTCTTCCGTTCGAAAGATCGGGGTGGCGGCTTTCCAGAATTGTTTGTTGGATTCCATCATTATCCCCGTCTCGGTGGAGGAACTGGGCGAACAGGTATTCCGGGGTTCGAGATTAAAAAAGATCGTTATTTCCGATGGAGTTTATACTATTCCGGAGGCAGCCTTTAAAGAGTGTACCGAATTGAAAGAACTGGTGTTGGGAAAAGAGATTTCGGCATTGTTTGACTATTGTCTTGATGGTTGTAATTTGCAGGAGCTTTACCTGATGGCAACTTACCCGCCTGTTTGTTACTCGTCGACGTTTACCGGGGCAGGGGATATTTTCAATGTATGTACTCTTTACGTGCCTTCCGGGCGTAAACCGATTTACCGGCAGGCGAAAGGATGGGGAAACTTCCTGCGGATTAATGAACAGTGATGGCTTTATTGGACCTCTTTTCGGATGGCTTCAAAGATTTGTCCGATTTCAGATTCTAATTCATTCACTTGATGTTTGAACAAACGGGACTCTTGCTGTGTGGCGTCCGCGAATTCTGTTTTTATGATTTGCTTGAGTGCCTTTTGCGTGTTTGTGCTATCTTGCACAAGGGATCGTTCGTTCTTTTTGTAAGCAATCACGTGTCTATTCAAATTATTCTTTTCCTGTAAGAGGAATTTTTGGCAGGTCGGTGCGATCACCGAATTGCTGTACACCCGGTTTATGCTACTTTTATCCGGTTGGGACGACAAGTTCTTCAAGTAAAAGGTTGTCAGGAACGAGAGTACCGCGACCGCAGAAATATAAAGAATGCTCTTGCTATGTCTTCTAACATTGAGCGCTTCCAGCACTTCTTGGGCGGAATGAAATCTCTTGTCAGGATTTTTCTGTGTACATTTCTGTGCGATTCGAACCAATCTTCGATCCTTTATCACGCTTGTGATGTCTTGGATGATAACTCCCAGCGAGTAAATATCCGTGCGGCAATCAAGCGATGCGTGAGGAAGTAATTGCTCCGGGGCGAGATATTTTTTTGTTCCGGCAGGAATTTTCAGCGTGTCATAATCATCCCGATCCGAGAGGCCGAAGTCGATTAATTTGACGTTATTCCCGTTGTGGGTAATGATGATATTCTCCGGCTTTAAGTCTTTATGAACAAGTTGCTTGCTATGAATATAGTGTAACGCTTCACAAAGTTCCCGGATAAACTTGTACGCGAGAGGTTGCGTTAATTTCCCTTGAATCATAAACTCTTTCAAGGAAATCCCGTCAATGTATTCCATCACGATACACAGCCCCAACTCGTCCTGTTGTTCCCAGTCGATCGTCTGGCGAATATTCGGGTGGTCCAACTGGTAGCCGATATTGAATTCCTTATGTAATAACTGTTTGTAGAACTCTTCTTGTTTAAATGGGGGTTGTAGGCTTTTGAGGATATGTAATTTTCCGTACCGTCGACACAGATGCAGGCAACTATAACCCGATTCCGAACGATAGAATTCGGAAATATTGCTGAACATACTCTCTTGACTTGGAATATCTTCTCCCACGAATCCCGATGACAATGAATCCTTATTTGGCATGGATGCGATTAATTAAAGTCAATCCCCCGTTACGCCCTGCGATAAATGGCGGCGTTTTCTGGTTGTCTCTTAAAACATAGCCGAGGGATAACGGTTGTCCCATCAAAAAGCTGACAGCCTCGAAACGATCTCCTTGCACGAGCTTGGAGTGCTGGGCCTCTACCACTTCAAACCATGAATCCCCTTGGTATTGCAGGTGAAGGTAGCGATTGGGCGACCATCCGATTTCAATTTCTTCTCCTGCCGAGAGATTTCTGGTTTGAATCTGTTTCGTGACAAAGAAGGATGAATTGCATAGACTGTTGTCTTTCAGGTAAGCGCAGAACTCGTTGAAGTTGAAAAAGCCGATGTATTGTGCGAGAGAATCAAGTGTCTGATTCCTCGGTTTGTGCTTGTCTTTGACATAGCCCCACAACCGCTTTAGGGTCGAAGTGGATATGGATACATCGAGTTGAAGCTTTAAGTGAAGAGAAAATACATCAAAATCAGTGGTTGTCCTTAAATTTTGAGAGTACTTCTTTTCAACGGCTTTTAATAATTCTTGTATTTCCGGCTTAAATGTATTCATCAATAAAAATTATTAATCGAGTAAACAAATATAGTACAATAACTCGATCTGTACAAGACTGTTTATTGATTATGTAGGCGGTTTTTGGGTAATAACGCCTGTTTTAATTCCTCTACCGATGCGACGATCCGTTTGGCTCCGGCTTGGGTTAATTCTTCCCAATCCCCGTAACCGTATAAAACCCCGATACAGTCAATTCCGGTCTTCCGGGCCCCGATGATGTCGTGCTTCCGATCCCCCACCATGACCACCTTGCTCAAGTCCCGGATGTCATTATTTTCCAGCACGTGACGGATCACCTCGTCTTTGTGAGACAACGAGCCGTCAAGCCCGCTTCCCCCGACGAATTTGAAGTAATCGCTCAAGTGGAAATGATCAAGTATCTTTTCGGCGTAATAAGCCGGTTTTCCGGTAGCGAGCATCACTTGTTTTCCGGCCTCGTTTAATTCTTGCAGAAGGCGTTCCATGCCGGGATAAACGGCGTTTTCGTATATGCCCGTGTCGGCGAATCTTTCCCGGTATTTCCGGATGCCTTCCTCGGCCTGGTCCGCGCTGAAATGGCAGAATTCCATCAAGGATTCTTTCAACGGGGGACCCACGAATTTACGTAGTCCGTTTAAGTCATTCACTTCTATTCCGAAGTGTTTCAAGGCGTACCGGATTGATTTGGTGATTCCTTCCATGGAATCGGTGACCGTACCGTCGAGGTCTAAAAGAATGTAGGTGTATTCTTGCTGCATATAGTGGGTGTGAGTGGATAAAAAAACAGGCCTATTACTAAGCCTGTTTCTATATTTCAAAGATTTGTTTCCTGTATTAGGCGTTCAACGTGAAACGTAAGAAAGCGGTAACAGTTAAATCTTTATCTACGCTTTTCAAGTACTCTTTTACAGACATTTTACCGTCTTGCTCGAAAACTTGGTTTAACAAGGTAGACTCTTGGAAGAATTTGTTCAAGCGACCTTGAGCAATTTTATCCAGCATGTTTTCCGGTTTACCTTCTTCACGAGCTTTTTCGCGACCGATCTCGAATTCGTGATCGATAACGTTTTGAGGAATACCGTCTTTATCCACGGCAACAGGAGCCATGGCTGCCACTTGCATGGCGATATTTTTCTTCACTTGGGTGTCAGCTGCTTT
Organism: Butyricimonas sp. BSD2780061689_150309_C8; assembly: GCF_015560935.1. Taxonomy (NCBI): domain Bacteria; kingdom Pseudomonadati; phylum Bacteroidota; class Bacteroidia; order Bacteroidales; family Odoribacteraceae; genus Butyricimonas; species Butyricimonas sp. BSD2780061689_150309_C8. Next base: position 397,469 of record NZ_JADMSV010000001.1, on the reverse strand, counting down.
GTTGAAACCAACAACGGTTGCCAACATGTTTCCCGGGTGAATGTAGATCACGCAATCTTCTGCTTTTACAGAGCCGTAATAGCTTAATTCCAGTTTCTCGCCGATAACACCGGTTTGTTCTGAAATCTGGTCAGCGATACTTCTACCGTCCAGTTGGATAGCCAACAAATCTTCGGTAGTTGCAGGCATATTAGCTAAAGCGGCGTCAAGAATTTTGGTCGTGAAAGCAATGAATCCCTCGTTTTTAGCCACGAAGTCAGTTTCGCAGTTTAAGGAAACCATAACTGCATTCTTTCCATCGGTTTTGGCTAAAACGCATCCTTCTTTTGCTTCTCTGTCTGCACGTTTGCTTGCAACAACAAGACCTTTCTTACGGATGATATCAACGGCTTTGTCGAAATCTCCCTCAGCTTCTTGTAATGCATGTTTGCAGTCCATCATTCCGGCGTTTGTTGCTTTACGCAACTTCATCACGTCTGCTGCTTTTATTTCCATATTCTTTAAACCTCCATGTTAATTCAATTTCAGAAGTTAGATCATTCAATCTAAAATCTGAAATCTAAAGTCAAAAATTAATCTATTCTTCAGAAGCGGTTTCGCTTACTTCAGCTACTTCATCCTGAGCCTCAACTTTCTCGGCACCTTTCTTGTCTCCTTCTTTCTCTCTTTCGGCTTTTCTTTCCGTCAGACCCTCTTTGATGGCTCCGGCTACCTTGTCGATAATTAAAGAAATAGAAGTTGATGCGTCGTCGTTAGCCGGGATTACGAAGTCAATTCCTTCCGGGTTTGAGTTCGTGTCCACGATAGCGAATACTGGAATTCCCAACGTGTTAGCTTCTTTTACAGCGATGTACTCCTTCATCACGTCAACCACGAAAAGAGCTGCCGGAAGACGAGTCAGGTCAGCGATGCTACCCAAGTTCTTTTCCAATTTTGCTCTTTGACGAGAGATCTGAAGTTTTTCCCGTTTTGAAAGGTGAGAGAAAGTACCGTCTTTTTCCATCTTGTCGATGGTGGTCATTTTCTTCACGGCTTTACGAATTGTCGGGAAGTTGGTCAACATACCACCCGGCCATCTTTCAGTCACGAACGGCATATTGATATTAGAAATTTTTTCAGCAACAATGTCCTTAGCCTGTTTCTTTGTTGCAACAAACAGAATTCTTCTACCTGATTTAGCGATCTGTTTCAAAGCTGCACTTGCCTTGTCCAACATGATGGCTGTTTTGTTCAGGTCAATAATGTGGATATCATTACGCTCCATGAAAATATACGGAGCCATTTTAGGATTCCATTTACGGGTAAGGTGTCCAAAGTGACAACCTGCATTTAATAATTCGTCGAAATTTGTATTTGACATTTTGTGTCTCCTTTAAAGTTTACTTTCTTAAATTTAATCAATTGTCGGGTAGTTCTCCACAGAAGTCCCGCCAATTTAGATACTAAACTCCTATTAACGTTTAGAGAATTGGAATCTCTTACGAGCGCCAGGACGTCCCGGTTTCTTACGTTCCACTTCACGCGGATCTCTGGTCATGAATCCTGCTGCTCTTAGTTTTGATTTATCCTCTGCGTTTACTTTCACCAATGCTCTGGCAATTCCCAAACGTAAAGCTTCAGCTTGTCCGTTGAAACCTCCACCTACAAGGTTTACCTTGATGTCATATTGTCCCAACACACCTAATAGTTCAAGCGGTTGTTTTACAATATATTGGAGGGTAGGCAATGTGAAATATTCTTCCAGGCTTTTCTTGTTGATCGTAATATTGCCTTTTCCTTCGTTAAGATAAACGCGGGCTACCGCTGTTTTTCTTCTACCTACTGCATTTACTACTTCCATACCTTGTTATTTAAGTGCGTTTATATCAATTACTTTAGGCTGTTGTGATTCGTGGTTATGCTCCGGTCCTACGAACAGGTGCATGTTCTTGAATACAGCTCTTCCAAGGCGATTTTTAGGAAGCATACCTCTAACAGCATGTTCCAGAATTCTTTCCGGGAATCTTTTCATTTCTTCTGCCGGGGTAGAAATCCGTTGACCTCCAGGATACTGGGTGTGTCTACGATACTGTTTGTCTGTTAATTTGTTACCTGTGAAGATAACTTTTTCTACGTTGATAATGATTACATTGTCTCCACAATCCACGTGGGGAGTGTAACTGGGTTTGTACTTGCCTCTCAATAGTTTCGCAACTTTAGCGGCAAGACGTCCCACAACTTGATTCTCTGCGTCAATCAAAACCCATTCTTTCTGTGCAGTGGCTTTGTTGACATAAGTTGTTTTGTAACTAATCTGATCCACTTTTTTTTTAATTAAAAATTAAACTTCTGTTTGTATTTCTTCGTGGGGACTCTGGGCATTCTATCCGGTTGAAAATAACGAGGTTTATCGGGCAAACTGATATGATTTTCAACGGAGACAGGTGCATTGTAAAGAGCATGGCTAAGGTATCCCTTACAATTTAGCGAGTACTCCACTCCAAAATGAGGGGCAAAATTACACATTAATACGTGAATTCCAAAACATTCCGCGAAAAGATTTGTTCCAGAGCATTTTGATTGACTTCGGAATTATTTATTTGGGAGTAAATGGTCGGGGGGTATTTTTTGTTCGTATGGGGGGACGTACCCTATTTATGCCGACGTGCTAAGGTAATAGTCGGATAATCAATTAATTCTAGCTGATTTGTTCCGGATCACTTTCGTGTAAAGCGCTATTAGAACGCTATTAAAGCTCTATTAAAGCGCTATACTAAGAATAGCGTTTTATAAGGATTTTAAAAATATACTTTAAATAGTTTTTCCGCATTTTGTCCTGAAGTGATCATGGTTTGATAATCAAATGATTACTTAAATCAGCTTCACATCCGGACTTATCGGGTTTAAAGAGTCTTGTGAGGTGGGATATGTTATTGAAAACTTTCGTGGGATACGAATTTGTAATCTTCCGTGTAACAGGTGAATATCCCTAGCGCACCCTGTATGTTTCCGATAAGCGGGACGGGAGAAGTGATGCTGCCTTGGTTGGCGCTGTTAGCCTCGTAGAGAGAAACTTGATAGTTGTAACAATCTTCGGTAATACGTAAAAGAAGAATGACGACGGCTTCTGCCTCTTCGATTTCTTGGCATTTGATGGTGCGTTCGATCGTGACACCCCCGGTATGGCGGGATAGGTCGAGATAGCTTGTTTCTTTTTTCAGCAGGTTGTCATCCCCGGCTCCTTCTTTTCTTGCCTGCACGCTATATATATAGTAATTTTGCATGGGATTGAGGGAGGTTGGGAAGCTGATCGTGACGGAGTTCGTCACCTTGGAAACGGAATAGGAAGAGATAGCGATGGGGTCCGGTATGGCGGTTTTGGCCGTGATGTGTTCTTTTTCAGGCGTGTAGATGCTCAGGTAAAGCGAGTCTAGCCCGAATTGATTGAACTTGGTGTCGTGCCTGAAATTTCCGAGGAATGAGGGGCTGAACGTGGGGATAAGTTTGATGATGGAGTCAGCCTTTATGGAAACATCCAGATCGATAGGGTCGCTCAGGTCGATGATCTCGTGGATTGGGGAGACTTTGGCCGCGTTCAACGTGTAAAATTCACCCGGTTTGCAGTAGCATTCAATGAAATAACCGGAGATCTCACCCATGTCTTTCATGGGAAGTTCCTCTTCCGGCATGCAGGAGAGGAGCGAGAGAAATAGGAGGGTTAAAATTCCATTTTTCATGTGATTACCAGTTTATTCGAAGTGAAACATACGGGATAAAGGGGAGCATGACCTTGGATTTCGGGATAATCTTGGTCAGGTTGTCCGCACTTTCTGCTTGAAAATAAACGAACGAAGGGTTCGATTGGTTATATACGTTGTAGGCTCCGACGCTGAGTTTGAACAAGAGGTTCTTGCCGCCGAATTTATAGTCGAGGCTGGCATCCAGCCGGTGGTTGTTGGGTAATTTGTAGTTATAGCGATCCGTGTACACGGGGATAAGAATGGGTTTGTCATCGTTAAACTCCGTGATGTTCTGGGCGATGACCATTCCCTTGGGAAAGGTCGTGTAAACCCCGGACGAGAAGGTCCAAAGGGTGTTCAACAGGAGCCGGGGCGAAATCTGATAGGAGAAGTTGATCATGACGTTGTGTTTCACGTCGTACGGGGGATTAAAGGCTTTCCCGTTATTGATTTCCGCGAATTTGCGCTTGGATTCGGAGAGCGTGTAATTGGCCCGCATGTATAGGGCGTGATGGTTGAGCGTGAGGTCAAATTCGAGACCTTTGGCATGGCCTTTTCCTTGAATTTGGCGATTGCTTAGGGCGGAATATTCGGTTTGAATGTCCGAGGCGAAGTCTTTCACGTTACGCATGTCCTTGTAAAAAATGCCCGCGTAGAAGGATAATAATTGTCCGATCTCTTGATTAATCCCGATGGAATACTGGTGACAGGTGGCGGGTTGGGTTCCTTTTGCGAGGGGATACCAAATGTCGATCGGGGTTTTAACCGTGAAATAGGGGTAGAGGCTTAAATATTGAACCGTCTTGGCGTAATCCGCCCAGATGGTGAATTTGTTGACCGTGTAACTGATTTTTGCCCGGGGCGAGAAGGTATGTTCCCGGGTTTCTCCCGCGTAAAATTGATAATTTCCTCCCACGTTTAAGGAGAAGTTTTGATTCAATTGGTAGTTTATATCTAGGTATAATTCATATAGATTGAAGTCTTTGTCCGAACTTTTTATTAGAAGATTTTGGCTGTCGTCGCTTTTGTTGGCAGTTTCGAACCGGGAGTATTCAAATTTTGCCCCGCTGTTTAGGTTCAATTTATCCGAGAGTCTACGGGAATAGGTTGCTTGCCCGAGAAGGGCGTAGTTGCGATTTCCGCCTCCCATGGGAACACTGCCGAAGGCGTCACCCTCGCTGTACGTGTTTTTCCCACCGAATTGGAAATCCCATTGCTCGTTGGCATTGGGCGTGTAGGAGACATTCACGTTGCCGGAAAAGGTGTGCCAGTCGAAAATGTATTGCACGTGTTCGCTGATCTTCATTTTCATGTGGTCGAGGGAGAACAGTCCGAAGGCGGTCATTCTCCATTTATCGGAAAGACGTGAATCAATGGTTGCGGTAATATCACTGAAGGAGTACTCCGGCATGTAGTTAGGATTCGTCTTGTCGTCCATGGACCGGTTGTATAACCGGGAGATATGTTGTAAATAAGAGGTCCGGGCAGAGGCGGCAAAGGACGTATGATTTTTGATGATCGGGCCTTTGGCTTTCAGGGCGGAAGAGACAAGTCCGAGAGTCAGCTCTCCCTCGTGTTCGTGCTTGTTTCCCGGTTCGGGGCGCATATTGATGTAGGAGGATAAAAAACTGTTGTACCGGGCGGGGAAGCCGCTTTTGAAAAGGGTGGAGTTGTTCAGTATGTAGGGGTCGAACGTGGACAGGATTCCCGTGAGGTGGTCCGGGTAGGCGATGGGCATATTGTTGATGAGAAATCCGTTTTCGTTGCTGTTTCCACCTCGGACGTAGATGCCGGAATTGAGCGCGTTTGTCGTCACGATGCCGGGCATGGTGGCGAGGTATTTCAGTACATCCTGTTCGCCGAGAATGGCCGGAATCCGTTCGATCCCCTTGATGGAGGAGAGGATTCGCCCGCTGGCCGGAAGGGCCGTGACGACGACTTCTTTCAGGTTGTTCTGTTTGTTACGCAAGGTAATGACGAAGGGTGCGTCGCTTTTGTTGAGTTTGTAAGTTTCTTTTTTATAGTTGACGTGTGAAAATTCCAACGTGCAAGGGATGGGACATTCTAACCGGAAGAGACCTAGAGAGTCTGTCGTGGAGCCTTTTTCGCTCTCGACGCAATAGATGTGTACCCCGTTGACCGGTTCGCCGGAGTGGGCTATAACTTTCCCCACGATGACCGTTTGGGCGTCAAGTGATATGGAGATGAATATAAATAAGATTGCAACCAATTTGCCCATATACACGCATTGTGAGTTCGAAATTTCACAAATGTAGTAAACAAATCCCTTTATGCCTTATGGTTCATGTGAATAATTGTTGTTATTTTGCAGGGTATCTATTAAAATTTGATCATGGGAATATACGTGCATGTACCTTTTTGCCGGAGTAAATGTTTTTATTGCGGGTTTTATTCGGTGGCATCATTGACCTTGAAGGAGGCATATCTGGGGGCTATCGAACGGGAGATCGTTTTAAGGAGGGGGTATTTGCCACGGCAGGAAATGAATACTTTGTATTTCGGGGGAGGTACTCCTTCTTACTTGAAACGGGGGGAGCTGGAACGAATTATTCGGAAGTTGGAGGAAAATTATTCGTTCGCCCCCGGTATGGAGCGAACCATCGAGTTGAATCCCGAAGATCTGGTGCCGGAAAGATTGCAGGGAATAAAGGATTTGGAGTTTAACCGGTTAAGTATCGGGGTGCAATCTTTTTCGGATGAACAATTGAAACGAATCAATCGGACGCATTCGGCCCGTCAGGCGATGGATGGAATCGCGCTTGCTGCTGGCATGGGATTTGATAATATAAGCATGGATCTGATTATTGGTTTGCCGGGGCAGACGGAGGAGGAGTTGTTGAGAGATGTGGAGAAGGCAAGTTGTTTACCAATAGTTCATTTATCCGTGTATATGTTAAGTATTGATTCAAATACGGTATTTGAACATATGGTGAAACGAGGTGAGTTCCGGTTGGAGGATGAAGAGGTGATGGCCGGGCGTTATCAGCGGGTGTGTGAACGGTTGAAAGAGTTGGGCTTTGAACATTATGAAATTTCCAATTTTGCCCGGAACGGGAAGTACTCCCGGCACAATACATCTTACTGGCAACAAAAGCCATACATTGGTTTCGGCCCTTCGGCTCATTCTTATGACCTGCATTCCAGACAATGGAACACGGCGAATTTGAAAACTTATATAGATCATTTAAATGAAGGAACGCTTTCATTTGAAAAAGAGGAATTAAAACCTATTGATTTATATAATGAATACGTGATGACGAGCTTGCGGACAATGTGGGGCATGGAGAAACAAAAATTGGAGAGAGATTACGCCATGTTTTGGGAACAGGTGCAGGAACAAGTCCGGAAATACGAGCGTTCCGGGGATTTGGTGGAGGAAGGAGGAAGGTGGAAAATCAGCGAGACCGGGTGGGTAATTTCAGACGCGATTTTGAGTGATTTATTCGTGGTCTAGTTTTTTACATGAAAAAATACTATTTTTGCGGTTGTAAGTTTAATATTTAAATGTTTTTCAGATGAAAACGAGTAGAATGTCAGTCAAAGAACTGTTGCAATCAGGAGATTGCGGTAAAGAGGTTGAGGTTAAAGGTTGGGTAAGAACCAAACGTGGTAATAAACAGGTGAATTTTATCGCGTTGAATGACGGCTCTACGATCAATAATATACAGGTGGTGGTTGATATGGAGAAGGTGGCCGAGGAGGTGATGAAGAAAGTAACGACCGGGGCGGCTATTCACGTGAAAGGTTTGCTCGTGGAGAGTGCCGGGAGCGGACAGGCTTGCGAGATTCAAGCGAACGAGGTGATCGTGATGGGAGAGGCTGATCCGGAAAAGTTCCCGATTCAACCGAAGAAGCATAGCTTGGAATTTTTGCGTGAGGTGGCTCATTTGAGATTCCGCACGAATATTTTCGGGGCTGTTTTCCGTATTCGTCACGCGATGGCTTTTGCCATTCATCAATATTTTAACGATCATGGTTTCTATTATTTGCATACCCCGTTGATCACGGCCTCGGATTGCGAGGGGGCGGGAGAGATGTTCCGGGTGACGACGCTTGACCCGAAGAATCCCCCCTTATTGGAGGACGGAAGTGTTGATTTCAGACAGGACTTTTTCGGTAAATCAACTAACTTGACGGTGAGCGGTCAGCTGGAAGGTGAGCTGGGTGCCATGTCGCTGGGTAAGATTTACACGTTCGGGCCTACCTTCCGGGCGGAGAATTCAAATACCACGCGCCATTTGTCGGAGTTCTGGATGATCGAGCCGGAAGTTGCTTTCAATGATTTGGAAGATAACATGGATTTGGCGGAGGATTTTTTGAAATACCTGATCCGTTATGCTTTGGAGCATTGCATGGACGATTTATTGTTCTTGAGCAAGCGTTTGCAGGAAGAGGAGAAGGATAAGAAAGCCGAGGAACGTTCCATGGAGTTGATCGAGAAGTTGCAATTCGTGTTGAACCATGAATTTGAACGGGTTACTTACACGGAGGCTATTGATATATTGAAAAACAGCAAGCAAAATAAGAACGGTAAGTTCCAGTATCCGGTGACAGGTTGGGGTGTGGATTTGCAGAGTGAGCACGAGCGTTACTTGGTAGAGAAACATTTCAAGAAACCGGTGATTTTGACGGGTTACCCGAAGGAAATCAAGGCTTTCTATATGAAACAGAACCCGGACGGAAAGACGGTTGCTGCGATGGACGTGCTTTTCCCGCAAATCGGAGAGATTATCGGGGGGTCACAGCGCGAGGAAGACTATAACAAGCTGGTGACCCGTATGCAGGAGGTTGGGATTCCGGTTTCCGCAATGTCTTGGTATCTGGACACGAGAAGGTTCGGTTCCGCGGAGCATAGCGGATTCGGACTTGGGTTTGAACGTTTGTTGTTGTTCGTGACCGGAATGGGGAATATACGTGACGTGATCCCGTTCCCGCGGACACCGAAGAATGCCGAGTTTTAAGAATAATTTGAAATAAATAGAAGGATGCTCAAGCAAAATTTACAACAGAAATTAGGATTAAAAATCAATCCGTTGCAGATACAGCTGATCAAGCTGCTTGAGCTTCCTACCTATCAACTTGAACAGAGGATTAAGGAGGAGCTGGAGTCAAACCCGCTTTTGGAAGAGGGGGAGGAGAAACCAGAGCCGGAGGTTGATATTAAGGAGGACGGGGATGAGGTGGATTATGATGAGAATTCGCAGGAAGAAGATAATTACGAATCTTCGGAGGATGAGTTTTCTTTAGATGATTATATCAGTGATGAGGATGATATTCCGGACTATAAGTTGACAGCATCGAATGCCTCGAAGGATGATGATGCACGGGAGTTCGTGCTTTCCGGGGGGATTTCTTTTCGGGAGAATCTGGTGGAACAGTTGGGGACGCAGCACTTGGGAGAGATGGATCGTAAGATCTGCGAGTATATCATTGGTAATATAGATGATGATGGTTATCTGCGTCGGGACGTGGAGAATATCGTGGATGATCTTGCTTTTGGGGCGGGGATCGAGGTGGACGATGAGAAGATTGAATCTTTGTTGCGTGTCGTGCAGCGTTTCGATCCGGCAGGAGTGGGGGCGAGAGATTTGAGGGAGTGTCTGTTGCTACAGGTGAAACGACGCTTGGCGGAGACTTCCACACCGGCTTTGATCAATGCCCGGATTATATTGGAGAGTTATTTTGAGGAGTTCTCGAAGAAACATTACGAGAAGATTTCCAAACGGATGAGGATTTCGGACGAGGAGTTGAAGGAGGCGGTGGACGAAATTTTGAAATTGAATCCCAAGCCGGGCGGACAGATTTCCGATTCTTCGGTTCCGGGAGCCGAGAAGATTATTCCTGATTTTAACCTGGATATTGTTGACGGGGAATTACAGTTGAGCTTGAACACGGGGGATATTCCCGAGTTGAGGTTGAACAAATCATACGTCAATATGTTGGAGGATTACCAGAAGAATTCGAATTCCCGAGAGAAGAAAGATGTGGTGTCTTTCGTGAAATATAAGCTGAGTTCTGCTCGTTCGTTTATTGATGCCGTGCAACAGCGAAATAACACGCTGATGTTGACAATGACGGCTATCGTGCAGTTCCAGAAACCATTTTTCCAGACGGGGGACGAGAGCAAGTTGAAACCGATGATTCTCCGGGATATTGCTGATATTACGGGATTGGATGTTTCTACTATTTCGAGGGTTTCTAATTCTAAGTATATACAGACTTGGTTCGGTATCTACTCTTTAAAACAATTCTTTTCGGGAAGTATGCCGACAAGTAGTGGAGAGGAAGTTAGCACGGGCGAGTTGAAGAATGTGTTGAAGGAAATCGTGGACGGCGAGGATAAACGCAAACCTTACACAGATGATGAGTTGGTGGAATTAATGAATAAAAAAGGTTACCAGATTGCCCGCCGGACGATTGCAAAGTATCGTCAGTTGCTGGATATTCCGGTGGCCCGACTTCGTAGGGAAGTTTAAAAGCCATAATTTTAAAATATGAAAGTACTTGCTTTTGCAATATCCATACTGTTTCATCCTTTGTTGTTGCCTTTGTACGTGTTGTTTATCACATTTAATACAGGAACCGTTTTTACTTATATTCCGGCATACACGCAGAATATGTCTTATTTGTTGACCTTGCTGGGGGTGACGTTGATTCCATTGCTTTGCTTGCCGTTGTTAAAATGGTTGGGGTTGATTGAGGGGTACCGTCTAGTGCAGAAACAAGATCGGGTGTTCCCGGTGCTGGTGACGATCGTGGGGGCTTTTGTCGTGTTTTATTTTTCCCGTAATTTGCCTTATTCAAATATCGTGAGACAGTTTTACCTGATTATGGTAATCATGCTCTCCGGCTTTATGATCGTGACGATTCGCTGGAAGATCAGTATGCACATGACAGCTATCGGGGCTTTGTGTGGCTTTGTTTTTATTCTGGGAATGAAGTACTTGGGTGATGTGATTAACTTGTTGCCTTTGCTGATTCTGGTTTCCGGCCTTGTTGCCTCTGCCCGCTTGTATCTAAAACAACATACCCCTGCCCAAGTGTATGTCGGGTATATTTATGGTGCCGCAGCCGTGGTGGCTATCATGTATTAATAAAGCATGATCCATATATCGCTTTGTCCCAGTTGGGTGGCGAGTAGATCCCTTTGTTTCGTGGCTTCCTGTTTATCCGTGTAATTCGCAATACTGACACGATAACGCTGGTCTTTGGTAATGATCTGTGCGTTTTGGAAACCTTTGGCTTTTAGTTGTGTCACGTCTTTTTCTGCTAGATTTTCCCGGGGATGGCTGGCCACGATGATATGATAACTTCTTGTATTTGTTTTCTTGATGTTTTGTTCTGTTCCTTGTTGCTTTCCTGTTTCCTGCCGGGATGGGGAAATCTTCATGTTTGATGCAATCGTTGTGTTATTGTTATCTTGCGAGTTTTTTTGCCTGATGGTATCAAGGGAGACGGTGTTTCCCGAAAGAGAGACCGGAAGGTTTCTTTTCACGTTGACGGTAGTCAGGTTCTTGGAATTCATTTTATCCCGTTGACAGCCAACGAACGGCAACATCAGGACGAATGACAGGAACAATACGAGTTTCATGTTACTTGCGTTTATTTTATTTGATAGATCCAGGTCTCTTCTTTACCGGGGATTTTGTGAATTTTTCTCACGGCAGCGATAGCCTCTTTCTCGGTCTTGTACCCTTCGTAAGCCACGAGGTAAAGATCCCTGCTATAAGGCATGATTATGGCGTTTGCGTAACCTTCCTTGTGTAGCTTGTCGTACATGCGGTCTGCATTATCTTTGATGCGGAAACAGCCGCCGACAAGGAGATATTCCGGGGCTTCTTTTACCACGGTGGTCTCGGTTACCGTTTTTGTTTCCGTTACTTGGATGGTGTCTTTTATAAGGACAGCCTTGGTCTCTACTTTAACCGCTTCTTTTTGCGTATTCGTGTTTCTTACCTTCTTTTTGTCTTGACATCCGGAGATTGTAACCGCTAGGATGACAAGTGTAAATAGTAGAATCGTTTTCATGTTTGACAACGTTTTGGTTAATCATGCCAAGATACAAACAAATTTATTGTTAGTAAAGTATTTTCTTCTATTTTTGTGGTGAAAGTGTCGAATTGTAACCAGTAAAAGAGTTATTATGAATAAATTTATCGGAGTATTGTTGATTTTGGTTCTTGCCGTTTCGTGTAAGAATGAAACAGAACCTATCGTGAAAATTACCACGGAGTACGGGGACATAAAGATTCGTTTGTATGACAAAACACCCAAGCATCGGGATAATTTTTTGAAATTGGTGGATGAAAAGTTTTATGATGGATTGTTGTTTCACCGGGTGATTAATCATTTTATGATACAGGGCGGAGACCCGACATCGAAGAATGCAGGGCCGGACGTGATGTTGGGTGAGGGAGACGTGGATTACCGGATCGACGCGGAGTTCGTGCCGGAGTATTTCCACAAGAAAGGAGTGCTTGCGGCTGCCCGAGAAGGGGATGATACCAATCCGGAACGTAAGTCTAGCGGGGCGCAGTTTTATATTGTTCAAGGAAAGGTGTATTCTCCGGAACAGTTGGAGGCTACCGTGAAGAGTATCAATGAAAGGCGTAAGATGGCGTTATATGGACGATTGAAGAATCAGTACAAGGATGAATTTACCCGTTTGCAGGAGGTAAACGATACGGAGGGTATAGTCGCTTTGTCGGAGAAACTAACCCGGGAGTGCGACAGCCTGTTTGTCAACGCGGAGTTCGTGCTGACGGAAGAACAGAAAAAGGTTTACACGACAGTCGGCGGGACTCCCCACTTGGACGGGCAATACACGGTCTTCGGCGAGGTAATCGAGGGGCTGGAAATCGTGGATAAAATCGCCGCCGTGAAGACCAGTGAATGGGACCGCCCGGTGGAGGATGTGATGATTAAGAGGGTGAGGGTGGCGAAGTAGGGGGGGACTATTTTCTTGGTGTGCATATTCTCGTTTAATGGGTTCGTGTTTGTTTTATGTTGATTTATAATGAAAATAGTATGGAATAATGGGAAAGGATTGATTTTAAAGTATATAAGTTTTTCAAATTACAATCTGCAACCTTAGACTGGCTACAAATATAGAAAACTGGCTATAGATGATATGTGATTATGAAATAAGTATTGTCATGTTTTCTATCATATAGAGAAATTCTATGACTATAATTGTTCGTATTCGTATCATGGAAGTGTTTGTAGTAATGTGCCGTTTTGATTGTTTGATTAAATGTGGTAACTGAAAAAGCCCGTCAACCCTGATGTTGGATTTTCCAAGGTCGTCAAGCATACTTTTGATAACATTCTCAAAATCATGGATATTATGGTGTTTTCCCGAACTTCCATTCATCCGCTTTGAACCATTTACAATAATGATGATAAACTGCACCATAGGTTAGTACTTTACCACTGAACAAGGATTCTACGGGAAGAAGAGCCCATTGGCATCCGGTCTTGAGTTTGTATAAAATGGCATTTAACATCTACGAGACAACTTTGAGTGACATAACCGCATTTTGCTTGGAAAGATGGGGCAATATTTCGTTTTTTATCGTATTTTTGGCAAGCACAGCGTACATAGGATTTTCTTTATATATGACTTTGGTCTCCCGTAATATGGGAAATAATCCGTTTGGTACACTATGCTGACATTTTGATAAAAAATTAAGAATCTAACATAAGTTTAAATCACTTCATTATTGTGATAATAATTAATGTTACTATGAAACGAATAATTTATTTATTAATATCTTTTCTGTTTTTTGCATGTCAAGATTATTTGAGTGAAAATTTCTGCGAGCAAAAATTATTCTCTTATGGAGGGGATAATGAATTTGCTAAATCTTTTATCGATAAGGCTATTCAATCTTCTGAATGTTTAGAGCAAATCAAGGAAAGTATCGGCAAAAACTCAACATTGCTATGGGAAGAAACGATGTTTGGGTTTAGTGGAATCTATCAATTACATTACACGATTCCAGTGTTAAATATACATCAGCAACGTGTTGAAAGTTGTTTGATTTTTGAAGTTGCGAATAATGGAACTCTACAATTTAAAGAGTTGTTAAATAAAGCAAGATTAAACGAAATTCCTGTACATGAACGTTTTTTATATTCTTTGAAATTTTATAAATTGAAATTGAGAGGTGTCAATGTACCTGTAGCAATGTATGAGTTTGCTTATCGATTAAATGGGAGTATGATGAGAGTCAATCATGAATTTGTGGCGTTGAGCCGTTCCGCTGATGGTGAAGTTTATATATCAATGACGTTTGATATAGATTATCGTAGAAATGATATTAAATATCCAGATCGTTTTGGCAAACTTGCGGATAGTGATATAGCGGATGCTATAACTAACGCTTTTAGGCTAATGGCAAGTGATATGTATATATATGGAAATTTAGTAAAATATGGAGGGGGGCGCATAGAATTTAGATTAAATTCTGCACATGGTAATATGTTTTATTCTGAGGTGGTGTATGCCGTTGAGGCTTTTATTGACTATTTTGAAAAATGCTTGGCTGATTTCTTTTATTTTTCAATTCCTGAAATAAGCTATCAATATGTAGTTTATTTTTCTGACGGCTCTATTTCTGGTGGGGGAAATTCAACATCTTTACCTAATCCAGAGCTTGGTGAAGAGCCAAATTTTATAATGCCTTCTGTAGATCTTACTATTGTAGATAACTTTGTTCCATATAGGACTTCTGGAGATTGTATGAAAGGATGTAAGGAAATTATGTCTAATTATGGTTTTGATGCTGGTAGCCCAAATAGTGTGTATCAACTAAAGATTGAATTGAATGGGAGGCTTGAGAATTTTAGTAGTGATCCTTGGGTAGTTCATATGCAGGCTTTAGAGTGTATAGATATTCATTTGGAACAAGGTCGGCCAGTAGTTGTGGGGCTTAATACTGAAATAGGACGAGGTATAAATGAGGGAACAACAGATCATTTTGTGGTTGTTACAGGGCGGGGATATGATTATGATTTGGGATTGTATTATTATATTTATATGGAAACAGGAGTGTCTGAGTTGAGTGAAGGATGTGATGCTACACAAAATAGACTTTATTGGGATCCAGTTTCTAATGAATTTTATGACCCGAGTAATTATAATGGCGAAAGAGTTGACGTAACCCAGGTAAGACCTAATGATGGTAGAACGTGGAGTGGAACTATTGCTGTTTGGGAGGTTAATAAATAAATTAAAAAATGAAAATTATGAAAGTATGGTTATCTATCGTGTTGCTTTTCTGTATAGGTTTATCCGGAAATTGCCAGAAAAACACTTTTGATTTAAAATGTAAATTTGAAGTAATAAAAGAGACCTCTTTACCTTACGAACGAGTTTTAACAGATAAGGGGCAAAGAAATCCTAGTTATGGGCTTGTTGCCGATAAGGAAATCCCTTGTTCTTTATTATTTGAATATATGGATTTTGGGGGTACTATTAAGACAACTTGGACAAGTGGCGGTAGTATTTTTAGGTTATTTAAACCGGAATCAAGCGAGTTTGTTCTTGTTGTAGCTAAAATAGGTGTTTCTGAATGCACTAAACACCTATTAATTACATATGATAAAGAGGGAAAGATGATAGATTACATTGAAGTAGAAATAGGTTTTGTTAGGAGGGGGGAATATACAAGTTCCAAGCATTGGAGAATTGATAAGAATTTGCAGATACAAGTATGTCAAGTAAAGCCGATATCGTCTGAACCGATACTTTTTTTTGATAAGTACTATCAATTAGACTCCATACAGGGACAACGAATAGATACTTATTACAAGATAGATAAGTCTGGTAAGTTTCAGCAAGTGAAGCAGGTGAAGTACAAACCGAGAGAGTATGATTGTACATTTTTTAAGAGTAAGAATATATGGAATAGTGGAGATGTGGCTTTGGAAAAATAGTATTTAGGTCACAATTTGTGACCTAAATACCTGTTATCTTTTTTATCTCATTTAGTTTGTTCAAGGCTTCAAGCGGGGTCAGGCTGTTGATGTCCAGTCCGGCTATTTCATCTCGAATTTGTAATAACACGGGGTCTTCTAGTTGGAAGAAACTGAGTTGAATGCCTTCTCTTTCGTTTCCTATTTTAGCGACGTTCTTTTGTATCGCACCGCTTGAATTACGGTCGTTCTCGAGTTGTTTCAGTATCTCGGACGAACGTTTGATGACGGATTGCGGCAAGCCTGCCATTTTACCGACCTGTATACCGAACGAGTGGTTGGACCCCCCTTTTACCAGCTTCCGAAGGAACACGACCTTGTTGTTTACCTCTTTTACCGATACGTTGAAGTTCTTGATTTTCGGATAAGAGCGTTCCATTTCGTTCAGTTCGTGGTAGTGGGTAGCGAAAAGGGTCTTTGCCCTGCTTTTCGGATTTTCGTGTAAAAACTCGACAATGGCCCAAGCGATGGAAATACCGTCATACGTGGAGGTTCCTCGTCCAAGCTCATCGAATAGTACAAGGCTTCGGTCGGAAATGTTGTTCAAGATGTTGGCAGCCTCGTTCATCTCGACCATGAAGGTGGATTCCCCCAAAGAGATGTTGTCGGATGCCCCGACGCGGGTGAAAATCTTATCGACATACCCGATCTTTGCCGATATGGCGGGAACAAAACATCCGGCCTGTGCCATGATCACGATGAGCGCAGTTTGGCGTAAAAGTGCTGATTTACCCGCCATGTTGGGCCCCGTGATAATGATGATTTGTTGCTTATCGTTATCGAGGTAGAGATCATTGTCGATATAGTTTTCTCCCGGAGGTAATTGGCGTTCAATGACCGGGTGACGTCCCCCTTTTATGTCGATCACGAAGGATTCGTTGATCTCCGGTCGATGGTAATTATTCGTGATTGCTATGTTGGCAAACGAGATTAGTGCGTCAATGTGAGAAATGATACGGGCATCCAACTGTATCGGTTTGATATAGGAGGCTGCCGCTGCCAGCAAAGTGTTGTATATATCGCTTTCCAATTCTTGAATCCGGTCTTCGGCACCAAGAATCTTTTCCTCGTATTCTTTTAGTTCGGGAGTGATGTAACGTTCCGCGTTGACAAGGGTTTGTTTGCGAATCCAAGTGTCGGGAACCTTGCTCACGTGAGTTTTGGTCACTTCGATATAATAGCCGAAAACATTGTTAAAGCTGATCTTCAATGTAGGTATTCCTGTATTCTCTATTTCACGTTGTTGCATCTTTAGTAGAAGTTCTTTCCCGTGAGAAGAGATTTCCCGTAATTCATCCAGTTCTGTGTTAACTCCGGGGGCGATGACATTCCCTTTGTTGAGCATCGAGGGGGCATCTTCCCTGATCTCGTGGTCTATTCTTTGGCTTAATACTTCGCAATCATCCAGTTGTTGCGTCCATTTGGCAAGAACTTCATTGCCGGTAGATAAGCATTGTTCTTTCAACGGTTTGATGGCTTGTAACGCAATTTTTAGTTGAACCATTTCTCTCGGAGAGATGCGGCCGACGGCGATCTTGGAGGCAAGGCGTTCCAGGTCTCCAATGGTGCGGAGAATTTGTTCCAGTTCCAAACGTTCCGTTTCGTGATGCACGAAACATTCCACGATGTCCAAGCGTTCGTTTATGTCTGCCGGTTTCTTCAAGGGCATACACAGCCAGCGACGTAAAGCGCGTGCGCCCATCGGGGTGATGGTGCGGTCAATAATGTCAGCTAGGGAGCGTCCTCCCTCGTGGAGGGTGTCTAAAATTTCGAGATTACGTAGCGTGAAACGATCCAGTAGGACACAGGTCGATTCGTCGATACGGGAGATCGAGGTGATGTGTCCTACAAGCTCGTGTTTTGTCATGTCGAGGTAGTATAAAACGGCTCCCGCGGCGGAAATGCCGCAGTCCATTTTATCAATCCCGAATCCTTTTAATGATGATACTTCGAAATGTTTTTTGAGACGATCTGTTGCGGACTCTGTTTCAAAGAACCATTCTTCGATCGGGTAAGTGTAGTATTTTGTCCCGAAGAGTTCGTTAAACCGGGTTTCCGAACCTTTAGGGTATAGTACTTCTTTGGGTTGGAAACTGTTTAATATCTTATCCATGGTGGCGGGACTTCCTTCTGTGGTTAGGAATTCTCCCGTGGAAAGGTCTAACAGGGATAGCCCGGCTTTGGTTTTCGTGAAATACACGGCAGCCAGAAAGACGTTGTTTTTGTTGTCGATGGTGTTTTCGTTATAGGAAACCCCGGGGGTGACGAGTTCAATAACCCCTCTTTTTACCAGTTTCTTGGTTTTTTTCGGGTCTTCCAGTTGTTCACAAATGGCTACCCGTTGGCCGGCTCGTACCAGTTTGGGCAGGTACGTGTCGATGGCATGATAAGGAAAGCCGGCAAGTTCCACGTCTCCGGGAGAGCCGTGGGAGCGTTTGGTGAGCGTGATGCCTAGTATTCTGGATGTTAGAATGGCATCTTCGCCGAAAGTTTCGTAAAAGTCACCCATCCTATATAATAAAATCGCATCGGGGTATTTAGCTTTTGCCGAATAATATTGTTGCATAAGCGGCGTCTGTTCTTCTGACTTTGTTGCCATTATGTTGTATTTATTGTCTGTTATTAAATTTTAATTACGTGTTTTCACCTCCCAAAAGTAAATATTTTGATCGAGATTTGCTTTAAAACTTCGCAAACATTGTGTAATTTTGCCTAGGCTAAAAAGGGGAATGACGAAATTTAGTGAGTGTAGAAGAATAACCTGTCGTGTATTTTTTTCGTATTGAATATGGAGACGGGTAGGGGGATAGCCGATTAATAAAATAGTGTATATGGAAAATATATTGGATGCATTGGCAATTTACGGGTATTCAAATTTGGAGGATCGGATCGAATTTGAGCTGGATGGGGTGATCGAGAAGGAAATTGCTCCGGCTTATTGTAATGAGAATTTTGAATTGTGTGTTTCATGTATGGATTATACTTCGCTGAAGGTGACGGATACGGAGAAATCAATCATGACTTTCGTTTCTGAATTATTGAAGAAATTGAAGAAAAACACATTGCCGGATGTGGCATCAGTATGTGTGTTTCCCCGGTTTACTTCTCTTGTGAAGGAAAATCTGGCCGGAACACCGATTAAAACGACGATCGTGGGAGCTTGTTTCCCGGCTGCACAGACGTTTTTGGACGTGAAGTTGGCTGAATGCAAGGCTGCTATCGCGGCGGGAGCGGATGAGGTAGACGTCGTGATTTCCGTGGGGGATGTCTTGGAGCGTAATTACGAGAAGGTGTATAAAGAGTTGGTTGCTATTCGTGAGGCTTGTGCTGGGGTTATTTTGAAGGTGATCTTGGAAACGGGCGAGCTGAAGACGATCGAGAGCGTGTTCAATGCTTCATTGATCGGGGCTTACGCGGGAGCTGATTTTATTAAAACATCTACCGGGAAGGTTCCGGTAAATGCTACACCGGAGACGGTTTACGTGATTTGTGAAGCCTTGCGTCAGTTCCATGCACAGACCGGGAAGATGGTCGGGATTAAGGTGGCCGGTGGTATTACGAAGATTCAGAACGCGATTCGTTATTTGACGATCGTGAAACATATTTTAGGCGAGCAATGGCTTACGCCTGCTTATTTCAGAATAGGAACGTCCCAATTACTGGAAGATGTTCTGAAAGAGATGAAAACGGTAAAAATTAATGGCTGAAAGTGAAAGCTTTCAGCTAATTATTTGCCAAGTGAGAATGATCTTTTAAGATGGTTTCCACGAATTCCAGTGGAATCATGGATGTTTCAATTCCTGTTACTTCTTTAATCTTTTTCGTGAGAGGGGCCAGTAGGGCGTAATTGTTGTTTTTGTGTACTTCCCGTAGCACATCCTTGATGATCTTGATGTCTTTGTCGGACAAAAGAGCGGCTTGCTGAAAGACGACCTGATATTCTTCCGGGGCCTCGAATTCACTGATTTGTTTTAACGTGACTGCTTTTTCGAGTTTTATTACCGTGGTTCCTGCCGCCATGTCACCGAGTCTTTGCATTCGTTTGGAGGCGATGATCGAGATGACGGCGATGGCACCGCTTGAGATGGAAATATCTATTAAGCGGAAGACCCAGCGGAGCATACAATCCCAGAAAGTGAGTTTTTTGCCGTTTAGTTTCACGACTTGGATACGCATGGTGTATTTGCCAAGGCTGCGGCCGTTAAAGACGGCCTCGCAGAATAGATGATAGGAAGCGATGATCACCGCGAGAATGACGAAAAACCAAGTAGGGGAGGCTACCATGCTGAAGAGGCCGATAAACATGAGACCCAACATGAGTAGTCCGAACTGAAAGGCACCATCAATCAAGGTTGCTAGGATGCGGTCTAGCACGCCCGCGGGAATATAATCAATGTCAACGTTGTGAGCTGTACTGATAGAAATGTTCATGATAAGTATAAATATTTCCACAAACATACATTTTTTTTGAATAAATGCATTATTTTTATCACAGGAAAAAAGTGTGGTATTTAGAATGAAAGAGGCTAGATTTGTAAGTCAGAACAAGGAGAAATGGGGAAAAATGGAAAATGTAAGCCATCTGGATACAGATACTCTTGCCTCTAATTACGTGATCCTTTCCGATGATCTCTCCTATGCCAAAACGTTTTACCCGGGCAGTGATGTGGTGAAGTATTTGAATCAGTTGATTTCTGTTTACCAGATCAATATTTACGGGCAGGAGAGATCGGAGAAAAAGGGGATTCTTTCCTTTTGGGTGCGGGAGTTTCCGCTGTTGCTCTATCGAGAGAGGCGGACGTTGTTGTTTGCTTTTCTTTTTCTTCTGTTTTCGGCATTGATCGGGGTCTTCTCCACGGCGAAAGACGATACTTTCGTGCGCTTGATTCTGGGTGACGCATACGTGGACAAAACGTTGGAAAACATCGAGAACGGGACTCCGATGGGGATTTATTCGTCCTCGAACGAGGTGGATATGTTTTTTATGATTACCGCAAACAATATTAAGGTGGCTTTCGTGGCGTTTGTTTTCGGTATCTTTTTTTCCGCGGGAACGTTATGGATTCTTTTCTCGAACGGGGTTATGCTGGGGGCTTTCCAATACTTCTTTTTCCAGCACGGGCTTTTGTTGCATTCGGTGATGTCCGTGTGGGCGCATGGGACTTTCGAGATAACGTCTATTATCATAGCCGGGGGAGCGGGGCTGGTGATGGGAAATAGTTTCCTGTTCCCGGGGACGTACAAGCGCTCGTACTCGTTTCGGAATGGGGCCTTGCGGGGCATAAAGATTGTTACCGGGCTGATTCCGTTTTTTATTATCGCTGGGTGGATTGAAAGTTTCATCACGCGTTATGCCGATACTTACCCGGTGGTAGGGGCCGTGGCAATCATCCTTTCGCTGGGAGGCGTTATCGGGTATTTTGTTGTTTATCCTTATTATTTACATAAAACAGAGACCAATGGAAAAGATTAATTTGAGCGTGCAGCGTTCTTTTTCGGATTTGATTACCGTGACGATTAATTTCATGAAACAGGAGTTTATTCCTTTTATCCGGGCTTTTGCCGTGATCGGGTTTCCCATGATTTTGCTGATGCTTTTTTTCATGAAGGATCTGTTGATGGGGGTTTTTGATATGTCTTTGCACCCGGAGGCTTATTACGACGTGAATAATTTTGGAGATACGATGTTGCGAACCCTGTTCACGTCACTGTTTGGGGTGCTGATGATGCTGTGGGTGCAATTGTTTGCTATTTCTTATTTGCGGGTTTACTGGGATCATTATCAAGCGGGGATTGAGGAACGGATCACGATTATCGAAGTTTTTAGAGTCATGTTGAGGAAATTCGGGGTGTATCTTGTGTGGTCTGTTTTCTGTGGTTTGGTTGTTTTTATCGGTTTCTTGTTCTTGTTTGTTCCCGGAATATATATCGGAATTTCGTTTACTTTCGGATCATATTTGCTGATATTAAGGGATAACGGACTCGGAAAAATTATCTCGGAATCGATGGCTATGGTGAAGGGAAATTGGTGGAAGACTTTCGGGTTTATTCTCGTGATGTACTTGTTGGTAGGTGTTGTGGCTTATCTGTTTGGTATTCCTTATATGTTTGTGATGATGTCGTCGGCTTTCACGGGGGCGATTCCCAATATTTACGAGATTACTTTCTCGTTGCTACTCTCTTACTTGGG
Organism: Butyricimonas sp. BSD2780061689_150309_C8; assembly: GCF_015560935.1. Classification (NCBI taxonomy): domain Bacteria; kingdom Pseudomonadati; phylum Bacteroidota; class Bacteroidia; order Bacteroidales; family Odoribacteraceae; genus Butyricimonas; species Butyricimonas sp. BSD2780061689_150309_C8. The sequence goes on along the minus strand of NZ_JADMSV010000001.1, from coordinate 375,560 downwards.
ACAATACACGTTATACACGGTTTTGTTTGTCGGGGTCGGGATGCTTTTCTTTTCCCGTTCGGAAGAGATGGAACACACGACTTTATTAAGCCAGATTGACCAGTTGGGGGCTCAACCCGAGAAAAAGGCGGATGAAGAGGCTAATTAAATATATTATTCTATTCGTGTTTGTTTGTGTCGGGAACGTGACATGGGCGGAAGAAGGGGAGCGGGAGTCTTCGCTCTTTCCGGATTCTTCTTATGTTTTGCGGGGCCCGAAAGCTGATTTCTTGGAGAAATACAGGAAAGATGCGGCTTTTGATTACACGATGAATATTGAAGATTCGCCTAGTATATGGGACTGGATAAAACGTTGGATTCTGGAGCGTTTGTTTCGGATCAAGGTTTCGGAGGGGTCAATGCAGACAATGGATATTATTTTAAAAATTGTATTGGGTCTTTTTGCCTTGGGTATCGTTTACCTGCTCGTGAGGAATAGGGATAAATTTCTTTTCCGCAGGCGGGAGACCGATTTTCCCCCAGAGGATTCCGTGGAGTATACCGGGGAACAGGAAGCGGATTCTTTCGTGCGGTTACTGGCGAAAGCGGAGCAGGAGAATGATTACGTGTTGGCAATACGGGTGAGTTATTCTGCTTTGTTGCAAATGTTGGATAAAAAAGAGGTGATTCGTTGGGATGTTTCTAAAACGAATCAGCATTATATTTACGAGATAAAGAATGAAACGTGGAGCCGTCATTTCGAGGAGGTAAGCCGTATATTTGATTGTGTTTGTTATGGCGAGTTTCCCGTGGATGAAACCGCTTATCGGAATATCAAACGATATTTCACGGAGTTCAGGAAGGAGGTGGAAGGATGAAACGGCGCCAAAATGTATTGATTGTTCTTTTCGTGATCGCCATTATGGCTGTTTACACGGGGTATGAGGCTAATAAACCGCAACCGATAGATTGGAGTCCTAATTTTTCTATCAGCAAGAAGAGTCCTTATGGGACGTATATTATTAAAGATGCTTTGCCTTATCTATTTCCGGAAGGAGAGGTGTCTTTTGCCCGGATGTCTGTACGGGAACAATTGCGTGTGGGTAGAATACCTTTCTTGAAGACCTATTTTTTCGTGAGTCCCTTTTTTAAGATTGTTCCGGGAGATCTGGAGGCCGTGTTGGAAGAGGTGGAAGGCGGAGGTGCGCTTTTTATATCGGCAGAATTTATTCCCGATACATTGTATTCTTACGTGGGTGTTTCAGGAATGAAAAGGATTCAGAACGGGAAGGATTATTTGCGAGGCTTTGAAGATAAAGGTTATCCTTTCAGGGCAACTCACCGTTATTTTGAATTGAAGGAATCTTTTGACGGGGAGGTTTTAGGATATGTCGACACGATCAAGAATCCCAATTTTATCCGGATGAATTACGGGGAGGGGGTTATCTACCTACATTCGAACCCGATGGCATTCACGAATTTCTTCTTGTTGGATTCGGTGAATGGGGATTATTACCAGAAGGCTCTTTCGTTTCTTCCCCCGGATGCGAACGTGGTGTGGGATGAATACCTAAAATCCGGGGCAGAGGGGCAACAAACTCTTTTCCGGGTGATATTCAGGTATCCCGCGTTGAAGTGGGCGTATATTTTGTTGATATTGGGGGCGATACTATACGTTTTGTTCCGGACAAAACGGGAACAGCGTCCGATTCCGGAAATTCGTCCTTTGGAAAATCGGACATTGGAATTCGTGTCGGTTGTGAGTTCTCTGTACTACAAGCAGCGGGATCATGTTGCTATCGCGAATAAACGGATCAATAGTTTTCTGGAAGAGGTACGTTATAATTATAAATTGCGTACGGAGGAACTGGATAGTTCTTTTATAGATTTGTTGTCGGAACGATCGGGAGTTGCACGGGGTAGCGTGGAAGGCCTGATTTTTTTGATTATCCAGATTCGGAAGACCGAGCATGTGGATGAAGACCAGTTACGTGAGCTGGTGAGATATATAGAACTGTTTAAAACTAAAAGCTAAATAGATTATGGAAGATCAGATAAATTTTGAGTCCAGAATAGATTTCACGGATTTAAACGAGAAGATCACCCGAATACGGGAACGGATGGGTAAGGTGATTATCGGTCAAAAGGAAGTGGCCGATTTGTTGCTGACGGCGATGCTGGCTGACGGACATATTTTGATCGAGGGTGTTCCGGGAATTGCCAAGACGTTGATGGCAAAGGTTATGGCCCGGATGTTGGATGTTACTTTTAACCGGATTCAGTTTACGCCGGACTTGATGCCGAGTGATATTCTGGGGACCTCTGTTTTTCTTCCGGCAGTAGGGCGCTTTGAATATCGGAAAGGACCTATTTTCTCGAATATCGTGTTGGTGGACGAGATCAACCGGGCTCCGGCAAAGACACAGGCGGCTTTGTTTGAAGTAATGGAGGAAAGGCAAATCACGAATGATGGGGTGGAATACCGGATGGATTATCCTTTCGTGGTGGTGGGGACGCAGAACCCGATAGAACATGAAGGTACTTATCGTTTGCCCGAGGCTCAGCTGGACCGTTTCCTGTTTAAGATTAACGTGACTTATCCTTCCGTGGCGGAAGAGATCGAGGTGCTTGAGTTGCATGATCACGGGGCTATCGCTCGTTGGCAGGAACTGGAACCCGTGTTGAGCGTGGAGGCGTTGAAGAAGTTGAGAACACAGGTTGCTCAAGTGCGTGTAGATTCGAAGATAAAATCCTTTATCGTGAATATCGTGGATGCTACTCGTAAAAGCGGTTGGCTTTACCTGGGTGCGTCTCCCCGTGCGTCGATCGCTTTAATGAACGGGGCTAAGGCCTTCGCAGCTATTCAAGGACGGGATTTTGTCGTTCCGGACGATGTTTTGTATTTGGTAAATCCGGTATTGCGACACCGGGTACAGCTTTCTTCCGAGAAGGAGTTGGAAGGCGTGACTGTTGATCAGGTAGTGCAACAGATAGTGTCTAAAATAGAAGTTCCAAGATAGTGCAAATACTTAAAGATACATATTTATCCCGCCGTTTTTTCCTGATATTGATGTTGGGAATATTCGCTTTCGTGATGGCTTACGTTTTCCCGTTACTTTTTATCTGGGTTGCGGGGGCTTTGCTGACTGTGCTGTTGCTGTTACTCGTGGAGTTATTCGAATTGTACAAGCGAGTGGACGGGATTGATGCTTCGCGGGTGGTGGCGGATAAATTGTCTAACGGGGAAGAAAATCCGGTTGGCCTGGTACTAAGAAATCGTTATCCGGTGAGTGCTTGTCTTCGTGTGATTGACGAGATCCCGGTGGAATTCCAGAACCGGAATGTCTTGTTCCGGTTGAAGGTGAATGCCGGAGAACAGCGGGAGATCCATTACACGTTACGTCCTACAAAACGAGGTTCTTATAATTTCGGGAAGATTCGGGTATTCGTGTCCGTGCGTTTTGGGTTGGTCGAAAGGCGTTATTCTTTTCGTGCGGATCAGGATGTGGCGGTTTATCCCTCGTTTATGATGATGCACCGTTATGAGTTGATGGCTTACGGGAATTACCATTCGGAGAATGGAGGCATCCGTACCCGGGCTCTCGGGGGAAACATGGCCTTCGAACAGATTAAGCCTTATGTGACGGGCGATGATCCCCGCACGATAAACTGGAAGGCCACGGCGAAATATAATCATTTGATGGTGAATACCTACACGGAAGAGCGGTCTCAACAGATTTATTGTCTGGTGGATAAGGGACGTGCGATGCAATCGCCTTTTAATAATATGACGATGTTGGATCACGCGATAAATACGGTCTTAACTTTGTCGAATATTATATTGAAAAAAGGGGATCGGGCCGGGTTGATCACGTTCTCGAATAATTCTCGGAATTGCGTGAAGGCCGATAACCGGGTGGGCCAGTTAAATCGGATAAGTGAGGCTTTGTATCGTTTGGAAACACATTATCAAGAGACTGATTTCGAGAAATTATACGTGTCGGTGAATCGACAAATCCCGACCCGGAGTTTACTGATTTTGTTTACCAATTTTGATACCGTATCTGGATTACGACGTCATTTGCCTGCATTACAGCGCTTGGCGGCACGGCATCTCGTGTTGGTCATTTTATTCGAGAACTCTGAATTAAATAAGGCTTTGGAGCGTCCCGTACACAATCTAAAGGATGCATATTTCGAAACCATTGCAGCGGGATTTGCCACGGAGAAACGACAAATGGTCCGGGAATTAAGTCAATTGGGTATCCGAGTGATACTCTCTAAACCGGAATCTCTGACGGTGAATAGTATCAATAGTTATTTGAATCTGAAGGAGCGAAAGTTGATTTAAAACTTCCGCTACTACTTCTTACCGAATAGTCGATAAGTGATACCCGTGGAAATTGTTGTTTCTTTTCCCAGAAAGATAGTTTCAAATTTGTAATGAATGTGGTGGCAAAATTCGATCTCGATGCCAGTGGTCATGTTCCAATCGTGTATATTTTTTAATATAATAGCATCCAAAATTCCGCCATGAGGTTGTAACGGTCCTTCCTCTGACGGGTGTATTTCCGCAAATATTTGTTGCAGTGTTGGTTCATCATAGTAGGCTGCGTAATGATTTTTAAATTTTATATGATTGTAAGTTGCCCCGGCATATATCTCTATATTCTTGATCCAATTCTTGTTACTCGTGGCGATGTATCCTAGCTTCGGGGTTATGGTTTGAAATATTGATTTATTACTGATCTCATCAAAATGGTTCCAATATATGGTATATTCGATCTGAGGCTTGAAGTGATGATATATAAATTCACTTTTTGTGCCGCATCCATAAATCCATCCATCTGTTTTTATGCTTTGGGAAAAAGGAGGTAAGTCGATGTAATTGATTTGAAGAGCCGCATTTAGTTTGCTTTCATCAAAAATCTTTCCTCCTAGGACATATATGTTTAAGAAAGGGAAAAGCCAGTAATCCACTTGCAACCGGATTGTATTTGTGATGTTCTTTTTTATTTTGTAGTCCCTAGAGTAAGATTCTAATAATTCACCGGCTTGATCGGTAGTAAAAGGGTATCCCTGGGCAGGAATGTATCCTATTACAGTTTGGATCGAATAATCGTGGTCGTATTTTCGTCGGTCGTAATAGATCGATATGCCTATTGGAGATTTACTCTTCCATTGCGTATAGGTCTCCGAGTGTATACTTGTCTTTTTTTGTGCTGTGGCCGGGAATAACATACTTATCCCCAACATGAAGAATAATAGCCGCCTCATAAATATGCTTTTGATTTATTTATGCAAGTATACATCTTTTTTTAATGAAGAGTATAAATATTCTTCAGTTTAACTTTAAAAAATCCTACATAGGATGTTTTTATTTTATTTCTTTGCTTTCTCCTTCAGCGAGAATGTCTATTTTAGGTTCCTGAAAAGTCTTGTTTGTCGTGTGTTTGTCCAGCGTTAGTAATAATGACGGTAGAAGTATCAGGTTAGATAGCATGGCTGCCAATAACGTGATGGAGACCAAAATACCCAATGCAACCGTACCACCGAAATCGGAAAGAGCAAAGATGCCGAATCCGAAGAACAGGATGATAGCATTGTAAATCATACTTTGTCCTGTTTCTTGTAGGGCCAGTACAGCGGAAGATCGTATACTCCAGTTTGTTCCTTGTAATTCTTGACGGTATTTAGCGAGATAATGGATCGTTCCATCAACGGAAATTCCGAAAGCGATGCTGAATACTAGAATCGTGGATGCTTTGATCGGGATGCCGAAGTATCCCATGATGGCAGCCGTGATGATCTGTGGAATGATATTGGGGATCAAGGCAACTAGTACCATGCGCTTACTCTTGAACATCCAAGCCATAAAGAAAGCAATGAGAACAATAGCTAATGCGAGTGAGGTAAAGAGATTAAATACAAGATATTGAGTCCCTTTAAAGAAAATAATACTTGAACCGGTAACTTTCACCGTGTAGCGGTCATTCGGGAAGTATTGTTCAACGATATTGTATAGCTTGTCTTCTTTTTCCTGCATTTTTTTGGTCCCGATGTCTTTTACCCGGAAACTGAGGCGCACCCGTTGGAAGGTGGAGTCAACGAAAGAGTTTGCTTGTCCGCCAATTTCTCCCGTGGATTGGGAGGCATATTTCAAGATGAAATTTTTGGTCATATTTGTCGGGAGCTTGTAATAAGAGGGTTTCCCGTTATAGAACGCCTGATTGGCAAATTTGATGACTTCAATGAGGGAAATGGGTTTGGAAATATCTTCGTCTTTGGATAATTCCTCGGAGAGTTTATCCAGTTTTTGGAGGTTAGGTAAGTTCAGTACTTGCTTGGGTTTTCCGAAGTCAACAGTTACTTCTAGGGGCATTAATCCGTCAAAATTTTCCTCAAAGAAACTTAGGTCTTGTCGAATCGGGTCTGTTTCTTTCAAATCGTCCACCATATAACCCGTGGATTTCATGAGAGTAAGTCCGATAATTCCAAGGATGACAACGGAAATGGCAACTCCGTACACGACATTCCGACGATTTAAGATAAGTTGAGTGACACGCTCCAGTGTTCCGGTTACCGTTTTATTGTGCAAGTGTTTGATTTGTTTGCTATCCGGTTCCGGCATGAAACTGAATCCGCAAGGAATCATGACCAAACACACAAGGTACACGAAAGTGATACCAATGGAGGCGGTTATTCCAAATTCCACGAGGATTTGACTTGAGGTCACGATGAAAGTTGCAAAACCGGCAGCTGTGGTCAAATTACTTAGGAATGAGGCATTCCCGATCTTTTGAATCATGCGTTGCAAGGCCTTGATTTTATTTCCGTGACGATCGTATTCCGCATGAAATTTGTTAATCATGAATACCAAGTTCGGAATACATATCACGATCAACAGAGGTGGCAACATGGCGGTGAGTAGCGTGATTTTGATGCCTAGCATGGCCATAACACCGACCGTCCAACTGACACAAATCAGCACAATCAATAAACAAAAACCGATGATGCGGAAGGAACGGAAAAACAGGTAGAGGATGAATGTCGTGATCAATAACGACAGGATGATGAACATGTACATCTCTCCTTTGATGTTTTCTGCGTTGACCACCCGGATGTAAGGAAGTCCCGAATAGTGCATCTGGAGGTTATGTTTTTCCGAGAAATGTTCGGTAATCTCTAAAATATCCTTTACTAATCCTACCCGTGCAGGAGAGTTCATCACATCAGCGGAGACGGAAACCATCATTCCATAGATGTCTTTCTTTTTGTTGAACAGCGTTCCGTCGTAGAATGGAAGATTTTCAATGATATTCACTAAGCTGTCCAGTTCCCGTTGATCCTTGATATGGTTGGGAAAGATGGGTTGGATGTCAAATTTTTTATTCAGTGTGTCCTTGTGAAGATTGAATGAATGGGTAATATCCACGAGAGCCACGATGCCATGAAGAGCTTTCAGGCTATCGCACATGCTGATCCAGTCATTCATTTTGTCGAGCTGGTAAAAGTCTTTGTCCTGTATGGCAAAGACCATCACGTTTCCTTCCTGTCCGAATTTCTCGTGAAAATCAAGGTAGTCTAGGTATGCGCTATCCGTGGCTGGTAACAGGTTCGAATATTCATATGACATTTCCACTTTAGGGATTTGAAATCCCATGAAAACGGTGATAAGCAAGACCCCAACAATAAAGGCCACCCGGTTACGAAGAAGAATCCCTGCAATCTTAATCCACATGATATTTTTTATTTGCGCATTTGTTGGCAAAAGTAGGATAAAAGTGTTTAATCTTTTAAGAGTTTCGGATTTTTTTTGTGACGATTAGCATCTCTTGCTGTTTTTTTGGCAAAATTATTGTTTACGGCCTCGTTCAAATCTACCCCTGTTTGGTTTGCCAAGCATACCAGTACCCAAAGAACATCACTCAACTCTTCTGCCAAATTATCCTTCTCTCCTTCCTTGTACGACTGTTCGCCATATTTTCGAGCCATCACCCGGGCTAGTTCTCCGACCTCTTCTACCAGAATAGTCATGTTTGTTAATTCGTTAAAATATCTTACCCCGTGGGTCTTGATCCATGCATCTACTGCGGTTTGTAATTCTGCGATATCCATTGTTACCAAGTTAAAAGTTAAAAACTAAAAGATAAAAGTTCATTTCTTTAATTTAGATTTGAGTGTTTTTACTGTGGCGACAAGCATGGCAATTAATTCTTTATTATCTTTTTCCATATTTGTAAAATTATTCCCATCAATATATCCTGTGTCTTTTAAAAGATTAAGCCAGTAATTCGTTTCATTCGCTTCTTTAAGACCGATATAAAATTTGTTAATATAATCAGCTTGACTTTGTGCAAATTCTGCTTCACGGATTAAAGCTCCCATGGAGGTTCCACTTTTTAGAATTTGGTTGCTGATAACAAATTCTTTCTGTTCTTTTTGAAGGAATTGAGCAAGTTTCACGATGCTTATGGCAAAAGTATAACTTTTATCTTGTAAAATTGAATCCATGTAACTTTTATCTTTTAACTTTTAGTTGTGAGTTTAACAATCATTGTCGATTCTTGGAATCAATAATGATTGTTACGGGTCCATCATTGATTAATTCGACTTTCATGTTAGCTCCGAATTGTCCGGTTTGAACTTCTTTGTGGAGTTCTTGGCTTAGGGTTGCGACGAATTTTTCATATAACGGAACGGAGATGGCGGGAGGGGCTGCATCAATATATGAGGGACGGTTGCCTTTTTTGGTTCGAGCCATGAGAGTAAATTGACTAACGGCAAGGATTTCACCACCGGAGTCTAGGATGGATTTATTCATTACTCCATTCTCGTCATCGAATATACGGAGATTTACAATTTTGGAAGATAGCCAGTTAATGTCTTCATCCGTGTCATCGGCTTGGATTCCTACTAATATGAGCATCCCTTTATCTATTGAAGAAAACAATTGTTGCTCGATGGTAACACTGGCACGTGTAACTCGTTGAATAACTACTTTCATCTTGAACTTAGTCTTAAAATTTAGAGTGAAATATATGAATTTTATTCATATACTCCACTCCAAACTCTAAATTTTAAATCTACATTCTAGATTATTTTTTTCTAGCGTATAGTTCTTTAATTGCGTCGGCTAATCTCTTAACACCTTCGATGTTCATTTCCTCGCTCATGTAAGAGAAATTGATACGCATGGTGTTTTTACCTCCACCGTTAACGAAGAACACGGTTCCAAGTACGAATGCCACGTTCTTTTCGATAGCGATTTGGAATAATTCCTCTGCATCGTATCCTTCCGGCAATGTCAAGAACAAGAACAAACCACCTTCCGGGCGAGTCCAGGTGACACCTTCCGGCATATATTTCTCGAAAGCACCTAACATGGCTTCCAGTTTGCTACGATACATATCAACGATATTCTTCACGTTGGCATCGAAATAGTTTTTCTGGAAGAATTTAACCGTGATTTTCTGTAAGAAAGCAGAGGTACAAAGGTCTGTACTTTGTTTTGCCTTCACAAAGTTGTCAATCACCATCGGGTGAGCAAGAACCCAACCCATGCGGAATCCCGGCATGAAGATCTTGGAGAAAGTTCCCAACGTAATTACATTACCTTCTCCATTATCCAAGTCGTACAACATACGTTGCGGTTTTCCTGAGAAACGTAGTTCACGGTAAGGGCTATCCTCAACAACCATGATCTCGTATTTCTTGGCAATATTCAGAATTTCGATTCTTCTGGCTTCCGGCATGGTCATACCTGCAGGATTCTGGAAGTCCGGAATCAAATAGATGAATTTCGGTTTTTCCCCTTTAGCCTTCATTTCAGCCAAAGTCTTTTCTAATTCCACGGCACTCATACCTTGTTCGTCCTGAGGAATACCAACGCCTACACCACCGTAAGAGTTGAACGCACCGAGGGCCCCAAGATAAGAAGGTAACTCGCAAATATATTTGTCTCCACGGTTCAAGAAAATCTTACCAACCGTGTCCAAACCTTGTTGAGAAGAAGTGATGATCGTGATATTTTCTTTTGTAACATAGCTCAAGCCTTGATCCCGGTAACGTTGAGCAAGGATTTCCAATAATTCAGGAACTCCCTCGGTTGAACCGTACTGGCAAGCAGCAGCACCATCCGTGGCAATTACTTCCGCACAAATTTCTTGTAATTGTTCTAACGGGAAAGATTCTTTAGCAGGAAGACCCCCGGCGAAAGAAATAATTTCCGGCTTTTGAGTTAATTTCAACAACTCTCTGATAGCAGAGCGCTTCATCCCTTTGGCGCTGTCTGATAGAATTTCTTTGTAGTCGCTAACCATGTTTATTCTTATTTAAAGTGAATACACGCTGTTAAGTATTTGTGTTGCGAAGTTAATAATAAGTTTTTGAAATAAAATTTTTCATATCAGTTTTTTATTAAAATCGATTGCGGTACTTTCATTTTGTATGTTTTCGAGCTTTTTTAGTAATAATTTGAATTTTGAGAGCTTTGTAGTTGTATTTTGCTTGGATAAAAGTTTCTTCAGAGATGTGGAGGAGATAATATGATGCTATGGGATTTTCTCGACTAGAAAAAGAAGACTAATGTGATAATTATTTGGAATAAACCGTTTTTTCGATTAGTTTTGCAAGCCGAATAAAGGCCCTTGTAGTTCAACGGATAGAACGGAAGTTTCCTAAACTTTAAATGGCAGTTCGATTCTGCCCGGGGGTACAAAAAGATAAAAGCTAAAAGTTAAACAGGGAGAATGTACTTTTAGCTTTTATTTATTGTTACATCCCGGTAATTGATAGCCGATTCGTTTTCGTTCGTTAGTCCCTCGATTTTTTACTTGTAATTCGGCAAGTGTTTGGTTGATCAGTTCGAGTTGCATTCGGGTGTCCTCGTTTATATCGTTTTGGTCGGCAAACATTTCCTCGACATACTCTTTCAGTTCTTTCAACTCGTTTTTAATTTCCCCTATTTTATCTGTTGGAGAGTTGGCTATTAATTGTCGAACGGCGACAAAAGCTCGCATGATGCCCATGTTTACCTCGATAGCGATTTCTGAATTAAGGACGCTACTTAGCATGGCGACACCTAATTCCGTGAAAGCAAAAGGCATATATTTGGGGTGTTGCCCTCTTCCCCCGTTTAAGGTGCTAAAACTGCACCTTAAAGAATGCCACTCTTCTTTTGTCAACTCGAACATGAAATCCGATGGGAATCGTTTTAAATTATTCTTCACGGAACGTTTCAAATATTTTGTTTCTGTTCCATATAATTCAGCCAGATCGAAGTCAAGCATGACCTTTTGTCCTCGGATTTCATAAATTTTGTCTTGAATGATTTGCAGGTCCATCACGGTTATATTATTTAGTAGGGCAAATGTAGTAAAAATAGATATGAATCATCACTATATAGCTATAAAGTTAAAGAATATGCAAATCAAAAGTACGTGTTCCATGAATTTCTATTAACTTAGCAGGCGGATAAACAGGATTGAATATGCTGAAAAGCTTGAGGTATGGAAAAGAGTTCGAAGAACTGTACACGGGGAACTATTCCCGTTTGTACTACTATGCTTATCAGTTTTTGAATGATGCGGAGGTCAGTCGGGATGTGGTGAATGATGCGTTCGAGTACGTGTGGAAAAACTACGAAAACTTTCGGAAGATGAACGTGGTGGCGATTCTTTTTCAAAGTGTACGGAATAAAAGCATAGACACCTTCCGGCATAATAAAGTGGAAGAGAATTACGTGGCATTGTATTCTCGGATGCTTTCGGAAGAGGATGCGGGGCTGGACGAGGAAAACGAGAAGATCGAACGGATATATAAAGTATTAGATAATTTAACCCCGCAGACAAGGCATATCATGGAAGAATGTTATTTTAACCGAAAAAAATATGCAGAGGTTGCGGAGATGCTAAACATCAGTCCTAGTGCGGTAAAAAAGCACGTTATGAAAGCCTTGCGTTTATTGCGGGAAGAATTTCATATAAATAATGGCTCGGAGGGGGTGCCCGAAAATGAGGTCTAAACGTATTAATATAAATTAGGTCGTTAATAAACATGGATGATCAGGATATGAAAAATAAAAAGGATTTGCTGGATGCTTTGGATGATCCCGGCTCGTTGAGTCAGGAGGAGCTTGATGCAATTCTGGATGATCCGAAAGAACAGGAAGATGCTCGCTTGCTAGGGGATTACAGGCAAGCGTTTGCACGTCGTCATGTGTCCTTGAAACCTGATGTGAATAAAGAATGGAATAACTTCCGGCAAAGTAGAATTTCCGGTAAAAATAAAGGAAAACAATTGTGGATCGGCATCTCGATAGGTGTGGCGGCCTCTGTGCTTTTATTTTTCAGTTGGCAGATGTTCGATCGGACCTCCCTGGTTCCGGTTAACCAACCTATCGTGGCTTTTACCGCCAGTACTCAATCTCAAGAAGTTCTTTTGTCCACGGGTGACGGGCGTATGGTGTCTTTATCCGCACCTCAAGCAGATAGTTTGTTACGAGAAACAGGTATTACCCGGGGAGACGAGGAGTTGGATTACCAGCAAACGATCCGGGAAACAAAGATACATACATTGACAACTCCCAGGTGTGGGGCTTATCAACTTCGTTTGGCAGATGGAACTCAAGTATGGTTAAATGCCGAGAGTCGTTTGAAATATCCCAGTCGCTTCACCGGAGAGCAGCGAGTGGTTGAGTTAGAGGGGGAAGGTTATTTCAAAGTAACGCCCGATTCAAAAAGACCTTTTATTGTAAAATCCGGTAATATCACGACGGAAGTTCTGGGAACCGAATTTAATGTCAGAACCTACGTGTCCGATGATTCACACGTGACCTTGTTGAAAGGGAGCGTGAAAGTGAAAAATGTTAGTTCATCCTCGGAAGTGGTAATACGTCCCGGGGAGGACGCTCATTTACAAGGAGATGGGACTTTCGACGTGCGGGAAGTTGACACGGACAACTACTATTTATGGACGGAAGGGTATTTCTATTTTGATAATGAAACCGTGGTCGAGATCATGCGTGAATTAGGGCGGTGGTATAATATACGGGTAGAATTCGAGAACCCGCAAGCGATGAATTACCGCTTGCATTTCCTTGCCGAACGCGATCAGAAAATAGAAGAAGTACTACAATTATTGAACATGCTTGGTAAAGTACAAGCGACTTACGAAAACAATAAAATTTCGGTAAAATAAAAAATTTTTATCGTTTCTGGTACCCGATTTACATCTCAAAACGAAATCTGAATAAAGAATACGTATTTGAGTCATGTAAAAATAAATTAAATGAACAAATTTATGAAACACCAGAAACTCCAATTCAAGCCGGGCAGTTTTCGACTGAACGGGTTATTCCGGGTTGTGTTCTTGATATGTTGCTTGTTGTCGGCAGGGCTGACACAGGCGCAAGAAAAGAAAATCACGGCGGAATTCAAGGATACACCTTTATCCAACGTGTTAAAACAACTGGAAAAACTTTCTACCTACAAGATCCTCTTTACATACGACGACGTGCAGTCCTATAAAGTGACCGTTTCGTTGAAGGATGCGACTATCACCGAGGCTTTGCAAAAAGTACTTGATGGTAAACCTTTTGTTTTTTCGGATGTGGCGAATGGGAAATATATATCGGTCGTCTACCAACCCAAGAAAAAGTCTGATACCACGAAAGAAATCAAGGGAAAAGTTGTGGATAGTAAAGGAGAAACAGTTATCGGGGCAACGGTCCGGGTGGTGAATGCTACAATCGGGACAGCCACTGATATTGACGGGAACTTTACTTTGCGTGTTCCGGAAGACGTGATGACACTCGAAGTCGGGTTTGTCGGGATGAAGACACAACTGGTATCCATCAAAGACAAAACCGAAGTCCGTGTTGTAATGGAAGAAGATAATACCGTGCTGGAAGACGTGGTGGTTACCGGTATTTTTAAAAAGGCGAAGGAAAGTTACACGGGTGCGGTTTCCAGCATCTCTTCCGAACAATTAAAAATGTACAAGGGGCAGAATGTTTTGCAAACCTTGAAAAATATTGATGCCTCCTTAAACTTCATGGTAAATAATGCCATGGGTAGCAATCCGAATAACGTACCTCAAATCAATATCCGGGGTAATTCCTCTTTACCCATGAGTGTGCAGGAGTATAATGAAAGCATCAAAAATGACGTGAACTCACCTTTGATCATCATGGATGGTTTCGAAATCACACTGGAAAAGTTAATGGACTACAATGACGACGAGATCGAATCCATCAATATATTGAAAGATGCGGCAGCCACGGCCATTTACGGTTCTCGTGGGTCCAATGGTGTGATCGTGGTCGTCACGAGACAACCGGAAGCGGGTAAATTGAGAGTGAATGCCGAAATAGGAATGGATATCGAGGCTCCGGATTTGAGTTCCTATGATTTGCTGAATGCGGCAGAAAAACTGCAATTGGAAAAGATGGCCGGGCTATATGATTCCGATCTGCCGGGGAATGACGTGAAATATTCCGAAAGATATAATAAACGTTTGAAAGCCGTACTCTCCGGGGTGGACACGGATTGGTTGAGTAAGCCTTTGCACACGGGAGTCGGTACCCATTATAATTTGCGTTTGGAAGGAGGAAGTGAACAATTTCGTTGGAGTGGTGCTTTGGCTTACAAAAACGTGGTTGGAGCCATGAAAGGTTCTTCCCGGCGTAATTTTAACGGCTCCATCGTTTTGATGTACATGATGGATAAATTGACATTCAAGAATTACACTTCTTACGGGATGAACCGGGGGCGTGAAAGTCGGTATGGGGAATTTAGCACGTATGCGCAGCAACAACCTTATGATGCCCCGTATGACGAGAATGGTAATCTCGTGCGTTATTTCGATGGTTTTCAGTATAATAACCTTGATAAGCAAAATCCGTTATATGACGCCTCGTTAAACACTTTCGATAAATCGGGATATCAATCGTTAACCAATAACTTTTCCATCGAATGGGATATCATCGAGGGGTTGAAATTAAGGGGACAGTTGGGAATTTCCAGCACGGACAACAGTAGCGATTATTTCTTGCCGGCAGAACATTCCTATTTCACTACCGGGGATCAGAAAGCGGAATATGCCACGGATGAAGGATTCTTCCGTCGCGGATTGTATCGTTATGGAACCGGGAGAGAATATAGTTACAGCGGGAATGTCACGGTGACCTATAATAAAACTTTTGCCGAGAAACATCTTTTGTCCGTGGGTGTTGACTGGTCATTGGCCGAAACACAATCCCGTTCATACAGTTTCGAACTGGAAGGATTTTCGAGCGAGGATATGAGTTTTTTAGGAAACGCCCGTCAGTATATGAAGGATGGGATTCCTAGCGGAACAAAAACAAGTACCCGTCGCTTTGGTTTAACCGGGAACGTGAACTACATCTATGACGGGCGTTACTATGTGGACTTGGCCTATCGTGTTGATGGTAGCTCCACGTTCGGGAGTGACAAGAAATACGCACCTTTCTGGAGTACCGGTATCGGTTGGAACTTGCATAACGAACAATTCCTGCAAGGGCATCCCGTGCTTACGACCTTACGGTTGAAAGCCTCTTACGGGGAAACCGGTTCACAACAGGGTTCCTCTACCGGGGCATCGACAACCTACAAGTATTCCACGGACAACAAATACATGAACTGGAATGGGACGATCCTGCAAGGATGGGGAAACCCCAAGCTGACTTGGCAAAAGACGGATGAATTTAATGTCGGGATGGAGTTCGGTTTGTGGACAGGACGTGTAAAAGGAGAAATCAACGTGTACACGAAAAAGACGGCAAACCTCCTTTCTAACATGGATCTACCTCTATCAATGGGATTTTCTTCCTATATCGCGAACGTCGGGGAAGTTGAAAATAAAGGTTGGGAAGCCTCTTTTAGCGGCTATGCCATTCGGGACTCGGAGCGTAGGATGAACTTGATGTTTAGCGGGCAATTGGTTTACAACAAGAATAAAATCACCAAACTTTCCGATGCGATCAAGGCCCAGAATGAATTGTACTTGCAGGAGGATGTAGACGTGAGCAACCTGTTCTACGAGGGACGTCCGCAGAATGCCATTTATGCCGTACGCTCTTTAGGTATTGACCCGAGTACGGGAAACGAGATTTTTCTGGATAAAAACGGGAAAATCACCGATACTTGGAAACCATCTGATAAAGTATATTTAGGATCAAAAGATCAAAAATACAGGGGAAATGGCAGCATCATGTTCATGTGGAAAGGACTGACGGTCAACGTGGCCTGTTCCTATTACTGGGGAGGTAAGGTGTACAACGAGACGTTGTTGAACAAGGTAGAGGTAACAAAGAATACCTTATCCAGCCAAAACGTGGATGCCCGTGTGCTGAAATCCCGTTGGTTCCAAGCGGGTGACGTGACATTTTTCAAGCAATTGAGTAACACCCAGACCCGTGCAACCTCTCGTTTCGTGATGGATGACAATGTATTTGAGATCTCGTCTATCGGTGTGCAATATCGATGGGATACCCCCTGGATTCAGAAATATACTCGTGCCACGTCGATTACTTTCGGTGTGAATATGTCCGACATCCTGCATTTATCATCCATTAAAATGGAACGGGGAACCAGCTACCCGTATGCTCGTAACATACAGGGATATATCAAGTTTTTATTCTAACACGCAACTAAAAACTGTATTTATGAAAAGATTATATATCATAACGGTACTCGTGGCTTTGTTGTCCGTTTCTTGTAATGATTGGCTGGATGTTCGGCCGGACACGGAACAGAAAGACAAAGATTTGTTTACCACGTACAAAGGATTCCAGGATGCCCTCACGGGTTGTTACATGAGTTTGGCCAGCCAAGATGTTTATGGCGAAAGATTAACGATGTCGAATATTGAATCTTTGGCTAATCTCTGGTACCAGTTCCGTAATTCGACACGCTACGAGGATAACGACCTCATGAACCATGACTACACGGGCGACTACTCCAAGACGGCCGTGAAGACCATCTATGCGGGATTATTCAACGTGATCGCCCAGGCGAACATGATTATTAAATATGCCGAGAAGAACGGGGATGTTATCGATGACCCCGCGGCTCGTGCCGTTATCACGGGAGAGGCGTACGCCATTCGTGCTTTTTGCCAGTTGGACGTGCTGCGTTTGTTCGGACAAATGCCACAGGGAGCCTCCCGGCAAGTGGAATTACCTTATTCTGAAACAACCTCGATTGATGAGATGCCCGCTTATTATAGTTTTGATGATTACGTCGTGAAATTAGAAAGCGACTTGTCGAAAGCGGAATCTTTATTGAAAGACAATGATCCCTTGTTCCAATATACTTTTTCCGAGTTGAATTCAGCGAACGGGAATGAATTAAGTGATAGCTACATGTACTATCGTCAGTCCCGGATGAATTATTGGGCTGTAAAAGCCATTCAAGCCCGTATGTACCTTTACTTGGGAAAGAAGGACAAGGCGTACACGCTGGCCAAAGAAATCATAGAGGCCAAAGGTGCTGACGGGGAATTGGTAATGACCATGAGCGGTGAAACCGATATTGCCAAGGGATATAAAGCCTGCCCGTCGGAATGTTTGCTCTACCTCAGTAAATATGACGTGAAAACATACTCGTCCGTTTTCTTGATCGGTAACAAAGCCGACCAACAGGCAGGCCCCTCCCATCTCGTGATCTCCAGCTCCATGTTGAGTGACTTGTATGAGGGACAAAACACGGGTTCGCACAACAGGTATCTGAATTGTTGGAACCGGAACGTGAAAGATGCGTCGGCCAACTTGTATGGAGCCCTTGCAAAATATTATTTTGCAGATGACGCTGAAAACCAGATGTTATATTACCAGATTATCCCGTTGTTACGGATGTCCGAAGTCTACTTGATAGCGATGGAAACCTCTTCCGATCTGGACGAAATAAACGAATGGTACCATGATTATATGTTGGCTCACTCCGTTGTATTGAATGAAGCAGGTTTCTCCGCCTTGAGTGAGGTCTCCGGGGAGATGGTAAACGAGTACCGCCGGGAGTTTTACGGTGAGGGACAAATGTTCTATACGTACAAAAGAACCGGGGCGACGACAATGCTTTGGGGTAACGGGAATGCCGACGAGAACGTGTACATCGTTCCTCTCCCAGAAACCGAATATAATCCTAACTCTCAAATAAAGTAAATGGTTATGAAACAGTTAATAAATATACTGATCGGGTGCATATTCCTTTTGGGAATGAGTTCTTGTGAGAAAGATTTGCCGGTGTACGAAACCCCGGACTGTTGGTTGAATTTCGTGTACTACAGTAGTTTTGATGGTTCCGTGCTAGGGACAGAAGAAGTTACCGACGAGATGCGATACGCATCGTATTCGTTCGTGTATGTCGGGGAAGAGGTTGAAGTTGACACGGTTTGGTTTGAAGTATCAACCATGGGTTTCGTGTCGGATGAGGACCGACCGTTAGAACTGGAGCAAATTCAGACAGGGGGGAATGATGCGAAGGCTGACGTGCATTATGTCGCTTTTACCAACGAAGAACTGAAGGCGAAATACATGATCCCTGCCCGTAAAACGGGAACTAAAATTCCGGTTGTTGTCAAAAGAGACCCTTCTTTGAGCAACGGGGATGTTACCCTGCAGTTCACTTTCAAGGATAACGGTTATTTCAAACCGGGATATGACGGGTTAACGACCCGCACGTTATCCATTTCTTCGAAATTAACCAAACCATCCGTATGGGAGGAATCCTATTGTGACTATGTGTTTGGTCTTTACGGGTCGGAAAAACATCGCTTGATGATCGAGTGGAGCGGGGAAAAGTGGGATGATGCGTACATCAAGGAATTAATGGACGGGGATAACGCCTATGTCAACTACTTGGCCGGTTGGTTTGCCCGGAAATTGGAAGAAGAGAATGCGAAACGGGAAGAGGCCGGAGAGGAACCCTACAAGGAAGAAGATGGAACGCCGGTTAGTTTTGAGCCTAAAAGTTGGAGTTAATTTTAAAAGCAAGAAAGTATGAAAAAATATATCATATTATCCGTGTTGTTTACGCTGTTCGGGCTGATTTCCTGTTATGATGATGATAGTAGCTTGGGTACCAAGAAAATCGGGGACATCACGATCGGAACTTTGGAAGATGCGTCGATTATTTCTTATAGCGGGAATAAATTAATTCGTGAACCGGAAATAGAAACGACTTATCCGGACGATCAATTAACCTACGCGTGGTACATTTACAAGGAAGATCAAGATAAAGGCTTCCGGACGAATAAAATAGATTCGGTCAAGAATCTGTCGTACGAGGTAAATCTACCGGCGGGAAGTTACACGATAGTCTTTGAAGCCACGGCAACCGAGAATGGTTATGCTGCGACGGCAGAGATGAAACTTGCCGTTTCTACCACTTTTTCGCAGGGATTCTACATCTTGAAAGAGACGGCAGACGGGAACACGGAGCTGGACGTGTACACGCAGAACGGGCTGGTCCCCGATCTTTTAGCCATGACCCAAGGGGAAGCGTTGCCCGGTTCTCCTCGTAACCTCTCCGTGGGTTATAGCCAAGCCTTTATCGATACCGAGGAGAACAAAATGGTGAACGCCAATACCGTCTGTATCACCACGGAATCGGATAAACTTATTTGCCTTCGTACCGTGGATATGCTGAAAGCATTTGATAATTCGAATCTACTTTTCGAGGAAATGGAAGCGGATGAGGAACCCTATTGCATGATTCGTAGTCTTGCCAGTATATTCTATTTCTCGAATAAAGGAATCCGCTCTTCTTCAACCAGTGAAAATAGCGGAAAAATGGGTTTCCCGTTGGATAACGGGGGAAGTAAACACGTTCAGATTGTAAATGGGGGATTCGGGGGACACGTGTACTGGAATAACACGAAACATCGTGTTATGACCGTGGATTACAATTGTATTGCAGCGTCTGAAGTCGAGTACAACACGGAGATCAATCAAGATAACCTAGAATGCCTATCGAGCGGCCTAAACTACGTGGGAAGAGTCGAAACCATCTACTTCCTGTGTCAGGATAAGGTTTCCGGCATCCGCTACCTGTACTTGCTCTCCGGTGGTGCGATCGTGGAAATTCGTCCGTTGAACTCGACCCTGCATTTGGCACAAGGAGATATTATTGCCGGGAACGGATTAACCGGGACATTTATTTACAGCGTACACAACAATAAACTGTATGCCTATAATTTTGACGCGGAAACGGAAATCGAGATCCCCGTCACGGGTCTTCCGGCAGGAGAAACGATTTCCTATATTTTTAACCTGTATTGGAATATGGGTCCATTTGGGGACACCTCCTTGAACTTTGACAATATCGTGATTGGGACGCAGAAAGAAAATACCTATACCGTGTACTTGTACAATATCCGCGGGGGACAGCCGTATGGTGAGCCTATCGATCAATTCTCCGGGGAAGGGAAATTGAAAAGTGTCCGTTATGTTTGCCAGCTAGTCGTGGATCAGATCGCCATGCTGGGACCGTTCTACGGGTATGGCCCGTGTTTCCCTTATTGATAAATGATACTTTACTAAAAATTTAATACGATGAAAAAAATAATTCTATTCTTGTCCGTTTCCTTGTTTGCCCTTTCATTAGTGGCTCAGACGAATTTTCGTGATATTACTTACAAGGAGGCTCTTGCGGCTGCTAAAGCTGAAAAAAAACTCGTGTTTATTGATTTTTATACTTCATGGTGTGGACCTTGTAAGATGATGATGAAAAATATTTTCCCATTGAAAGAAGTCGGTAATTATTTGAATTCTAAATTTGTGTGTATAAAAATTGATGCGGAAAAGGGTGAAGGTCCTGAATTGGCAAAACGTTATCAAGTAAAAGCATACCCTACGTTTGTTGCTATTAATCCTGCCGAGGAAATCTTGATGACTAAAGTCGGAGGTTCGGGGAGTGGGAGTGGTTTTATCGGTAGTATTGACCGCCTGATAGATCCCGACAAGACACCCGAACGTATGAAACAACGTTATGAAAGTGGAGAACGTACGGCCGACCTGATTTCTGCTTATGCGGGTCTGAAAATGGAGGAAGTTTACAAAAACCGTCAACCGGATATGACCAAGAAGGATGAGGCTTTCAAGATGGTGCAGGATTATTTTGACGGTTTGAAGGACAAGGAAAGGTTGGCAGAAGAAAATTTGTTCATCTACACGTCTTACACGGAGAGTCCCGCAGATGCAATCGCACGATATATGATTGCGAACCGGGATAAATTCGCTCCTGCGATCAAGAATGATATTTCTGATCGAATAAAAGAACTGTACAAAATGGATGTTTTAAATTATCTGACGGCCCGGGTTCCTTTTAATCAACAGCAATATGACATTGTGAAAAAAGGAGTTATGGATTTGGGATTAAATAAAGATGATTATTACACGACGGCATTCCGCTTTATTGAATCTTACGGTGCGGGGGATATGGACGCTTTCATGACGTTATGCGAGAAAGAGTATGATCAGTTGAATGATGATTACAAGTCTTCCCTTATGTATAGCTTCGCCAACGTGTTCGCCAATGCGAACGAGACGGTGAAAAAACGTGCGGCAAAATTTATACGTCATTCATTCCTGGATATGGATGCGACCATGATTATGTTTGTAGCCCAACAATTGATGCAATTGGAAGGTAAAGGTCATTAATGGCCGAGAATATTTAAAAGAGGCTTTCGAAATCGAATCGTTGAGTGTCCCGGTTCTCTGAAATAGAGACCGGGATATTTTTATGACTAAGGGAGGTCTGTAAGAGGAAAGCTCGTTGTCATCTCTTTGTTATCCGATATTTTATCTTTATTTTGTGATCAAGTCATGATCACTCACGGATAAAGTTATTTTAATAAGCAATTAAAATATTAATAGAACGCTATTATATATAGCGTTTTAATAGGGATTTAATAGCGTTCTAATAGCGCTTTACACGAAAGTCATCCGGAACTATTCAGCTATTGTTTATCAATTAAGAGTGTTATGCAGGAACTCATCCAGACTGTTACGGCATTAAGAATCAATAGTTTGAAATTAGGAATGTTTCCCCGTGCTTGGCCGGAGGTTCGAAAATCGTTTTATTTTTTGCGGTGGGAGAAAAAAGGGGGCTGTTTGGGAAAAAGATATTTCTTTGTATTGATGATGGGTTGTTGGCGCTTTTTTTATACTTTAGCCGAACTAATTTGAAAATGTGACGGATATGTATACCATAGATGAACTTAGAGCGATTATAAAAGAAGAGTTAGATAAGAAAGAGTATATACAGGAGCCGTATTCCCTGTTCGAACCGATTCTGTATATTTTGGAAGACGGGGGGAAACGCTTGCGGCCTCTTTTAACGTTGATGGCTTACAATCTTTACCGGGAAGATATTGAGAAGGTGTTGAAATCTGCTATCGGGATCGAAATATTCCACAATTACACGCTTTTGCATGATGATGTCATGGATGACGCGGAGTTGCGGAGAGGTCGGCCGACTGTTCATAAAAAGTGGAATAGCAACGTGGCAATCTTGAGTGGTGATGCGGCAGCGATCACGGCTTACCAGTGTATCGAGCATTGCGAGGACAAGTATCTGCGTCGGGCGATAGATTTTTTTAACCAGGTAGCAATGGACGTGTGTCGGGGACAGCAGTACGATATGTTGTTCGAGACCCGGAATGATGTTTCGGAGGAAGAATATATTAAGATGATTTATCTGAAGACTTCGGTGTTACTTGCCGGAAGTTTGCGGCATGGAGCCTTGCTGGCTGATGCCCCGGAGCATGAGTATAACGCTTTGTATGAATTCGGGGGATACTTAGGGCTGGCATTCCAGTTGCAGGATGATTACTTGGACGTGTATGGCGATGTGGCAGAATTCGGGAAGAATATCGGAGGTGATATTGTGGCCAACAAAAAGACTTATATGCTGATCAAGGCGTTGGAACTGGCTGATCCGGAGACGAAGGAAGAGTTGTGGGGATGGATTGAGCGGAAAGAGTTTGACCACGAGGAGAAGATCAAGGCGGTGACCCGGATATACGATCGTTTGGGAATTAAAGAGATCGTTTTTGCGGCGATTGATAAATATCTGAAAATGAGCCGGGATATTCTGGATAAGATTGATGTGCCGGAAGAAAGAAAGATCGATTTTTACGAGACGCTGGATGCGATCGGGGATCGGAAAAAATAAAATGAAAGGATAAATGAGTAAATCGAAGCAACAGTTACTGGATGAACGTTATTTGAGAATGGCCCGGATATGGGCGGAAAATTCGTATTGCGAACGTCGGCAGGTTGGTGCGTTGATTGTGCGGGGGGATGCTATTATATCCGACGGGTATAACGGGACGCCTTCCGGGTTCGAGAATATTTGCGAGGACGAGAATAACAAGACGAAACCTTACGTGTTGCACGCCGAGGCGAACGCAATCACGAAGGTGGCGAAGTCGAATAACAGCAGTTTGGGGGCGACGTTGTACGTGACGGCTTCACCCTGTATCGAGTGTGCCAAGTTGATCATACAAGCCGGGATCCGGCGGGTGGTGTATTCCGAGAATTACCGGAGTGTCGATGGGATCGAGTTGTTGCAGAAAGCCGGGATTGACGTGGCGTTTATCGAGTTGAACGAGAATCAGGAAAATAAAGATTAAATAGGAAGATAATGAATAAGAGTAATTTGAGGGCTTTGTTGACCCCGATCGTGCTGGCGCTGGCCATCGTGTTCGGGATGATGTTAAACCGGTTTCTGCCGGACCGTACGCAGGTGTCAGCGTCCTCGGAAATGTTTTTGCCCGTGACGGGGAGTAAGCTGGATTTGATTATCAGTATGATACAGAATTCGTACGTGGATACCGTGGACACGAGGCAGATCGTGGAGAACACGATCCCGGTCCTGTTGAAGGATCTGGACCCGCACACGGTATATATTCCCGCGAAGGATATGCAACGCGCGAACGAGGGGATCGTGGGAAATTTCGGGGGCGTCGGAATCCAGTTTTACAAGTATTTGGACACGGTGACCGTCGTGAAGGTGGTTCCGGGTGGACCCTCGGAGAAAGCCGGGATAAAGGACGGGGACCGGATTGTACGGGTGAACGATTCTTTGGTTGCCGGGGTAAAGATGGGTCAGGATAAGATTCAAGAGTTGATGAGGGGGGAATTGGGAACGAAAGTAGAGTTGACTATCGCTAGAAGGGGAGAGCCGAAGTTGATCAAGAAAGAGGTGGTTCGCGGAAGTATCCCGGTGAAGAGCGTGGACGTGGCGTATATGCTGAATGACACGACGGGTTATTTGAAAACGAATACTTTCGGCATGCACACGTATGCCGAGTTCATGCAAGCGTTGGTGAAGTTGAAGGCAGAGGGGATGAGGAAAATCATCATTGATTTGCGGGAGAATGAAGGCGGCGTGTTGCCGATCGCGATACAGATGATTAACGAGTTTTTGGATGCCGACCGTTTGATTCTTTACACGCAGGGACAGGCGCAACCTCGTACGGATTACAAGTCTAACGGCAAAGGGCAATTCAAGGATTTGCGCGTGGATGTGTTGATTAGCGAGTTTAGCGCGTCAGCTAGCGAGATTTTTGCCGGGGCGATACAGGATAATGACCGCGGGTTGATTATCGGGCGTCGTTCGTTTGGTAAAGGATTGGTTCAGGAGCAGCGTATGTTGCCCGACGGTTCGGCCTTGCGTTTGACGGTGGCCCGTTATTACACGCCTTCGGGACGTTCTATCCAGAAACCGTATAACGAGGGGAAAGAGAAGTATTATAATGATCTTTATAATCGTTTGGTTCACGGGGAGTTCTCACAAAAAGACAGTATTGTTTTTGACGAGAATCTGAAATACCAGACCGTGGACGGGCGTACCGTGTATGGTGGTGGCGGTATCATGCCGGATGTCTTCGTGCCAGCGGATACGACCGGGGTTTCCCGTTATTTGAGTGACGTGACGAGAACCCAGTTCTTGTACGAGTACACGTTTGATTTCATGGACCGGCATCGTCCGGAAATGGTGAATCTGAAGGATTACAAGCAGATTCAGAATTATCTGAAATCATTTGACTTGGTAAACGAGATGGCGAATTATGCTGCCCGTCGCGGTTTGAAACGGGACGAGAAGGGAATCAAGGAGTCCTACCAGGTTTTGCGTACTCGGATCGAAGCGTATATTGCTCGTCACACGATAGATGATGAGGGATTCTACCCGATTCTTGGTCAGATTGATAACACGTTGCAGGAAGCGATTAAACAATAATTGATGAAGAGTATATTACACGGGAGGCTGATTTTTGGCCTCCTGTTTCTGTTTCTTGCCTTAGGTAGTTTTGCCGACGGGCGCTATATTCCGGTGTATGATGACGGGATACGGGTGGATTACAAGTATTATTGCTTGGGATTCAACAAGGAGCATAAACAGGCGAACTGGGTGTATTACGAGTTAGGTTCCGCGAACTTGACAGGGAAAGCGAGCCGGAAGAATGATTTCCGGGTGGACCCGAAGATCAGCCGTTGGAGTGCCACGCCTGACGATTACAAGCGGAGCGGTTACGACCGGGGGCATTTGTGTCCCGCGGCGGATATGTCGTTTAATGCGAAGGCGATGAGCGAGACGTTCTACATGTCGAATATGTCTCCCCAAGTGCCGATGTTTAACCGGGGAATCTGGAAAGAGCTGGAGGAACACGTGCGTAACCGGGCCCGGAAGGAGAAACTTTACGTGGTGACAGGCCCGATTTTCAAGAGTAATAAAGGTGCGATTGGCAAGGGGAAAGTGACGGTTCCGGGGTATTACTATAAATTGTTTTATTCGCCTTCCAAGCAGCAAATGATCGCTTACGTGTTGCCTAACGAAGAGAGCAAGCGTCCCTTGAATAGTTTTGCCGTTCCCGTAGATAAGGTGGAGAAGATGACGGGGATTGATTTCTTTTCTCAATTACCCGATGATTTGGAGCGGGTGTTGGAGGCGGACACGCTTTCGCACGTGTCACGGGATGGGGGACAGGCATCGGGAGGTGCGTATCGTCCGACAAGAAATCAACAGGTGATAGCGGTTATTGCTGTGATTGTGATCTTCCTCGTTGTACATTTCTTGATAAAACACCGTGGAGGCAAGAAGAAGAAAAAGAAACCGGCACGCAAACCGGTAAAGAAAAAGAAATAAGCCAAACGGCTTATTTCTCTTTTAAAAGTTTATCAATGACTTTTACCATTTCCTCGAATTCTTTCGGGTCGTAGAGACGGGTGAGGAAGGCGATGTTGCCTTTTTTGTCGATGATGATGTTACGGGTGACTCCGGCTCCCTGAGCGGCGTAGGTGTAGAATGCTTTACCTTCCGGGTCAAGGAGTAGGGGATAGGTGATCTTGATGTCCTTGGCGAACTTTTCGGTGGTTTCTTTGTTCTCTTTGAAGTCGATACCGAAGAGTGCAAACTCTGGGTTGTTCTTGTATTTCAGCCAGATGTCTTTTTCGATAAAAGGCATTTCCTTGCGGCATACACCGCACCAGCTGGCGGTGAATTGTAGCATGATGACTTTTCCTTTCAGGTCTTTTAGTTGTTTCTTGGTTCCGTCGGGAAACAATAACTCGATGTTCGGGGCTTTCTCGCCTACTTTCACGATATACCCCCTGTCGTCTTGCTGGGCCT
This sequence comes from Butyricimonas sp. BSD2780061689_150309_C8, assembly GCF_015560935.1. Classification (NCBI taxonomy): domain Bacteria; kingdom Pseudomonadati; phylum Bacteroidota; class Bacteroidia; order Bacteroidales; family Odoribacteraceae; genus Butyricimonas; species Butyricimonas sp. BSD2780061689_150309_C8. The sequence goes on along the minus strand of NZ_JADMSV010000001.1, from coordinate 348,924 downwards.
TTGCCAGCGAACAGGTCATGACCAGTAATAGTATAAATGTCAGATGTTTCATAGGATGATGTATTTGTATTAATAACGTTTCAAGCTTTTAGGACTGCCGCTCCACGAGCATCCGAGACAATAAAGGGTTTCCGTGTCGAATCCTTCTAGGGAATCTCCCTCGTGAACGGGGACAACAACGTAGTCGGTCGTGACTTGTACGAGACAGTTATTTCCCTTCTCGTCTTTCACGTAAAAGCGGCGTATTCCGCATTTGGGGCAGAGTAAAAATTTCATATCACGAATTTTGAGGCATAGTTAATGATTATTTCAGATAGTTGTACGAGAAAAAAGGGGAAATTTGTTTCTTTTCTTTTCGTATACGGGAAGAAATACGGTATATTTGTTGCAATCGAGGTGATTTTATAATTGAATATGGAAAAACAGAAAAAGTATAAGATACATTTTGCCCCGGTACAGGGGCTTACCGATTGGACGTTCCGAAATCTGCATACGAAGTATTTCGGGGGAGTGGATGCTTATTACACGCCGTTTATCCGGGTGGAGAAAGAGGATTCGTTTCGTTCAAGGGATATGAAGGATTGTGATCCGGAGTTAAATAGCGTGGAGTTACTGGTTCCCCAAGTGTTGGGTGGAGAGCCTGCGGAGTTGGATGTTTGCTTGCAGATGTTGGAAGGACGGGGATACAAGCAGGTGGATATTAACATGGGATGTCCGTTCACGATGATTTCCCGACGGGGAAAGGGAGCCGGATTGTTACCTCACCCGGAGAGGGTGGAGGCCTTGCTGGAGGTGGTGAAGGATTTTCCGGAGATACAATGTTCCGTGAAAATGCGGTTAGGGTGGGAAGATCCGGGGGAATGTTTGAAATTATTACCCTTGTTGAACGCGGCCCCGTTGGTAGCTATATTTCTTCATGCCCGGGTGGGGGTGCAGGAATACAAGGGAGAGACGGATAAGGAGGCTTTCGAGGCGTTCTACAAGGGGTGTGAACATCCGTTGTATTATAACGGGGACATTTTGACCTTGGAGGATATTCAAGCCGTGACGGAGCGTTTTCCTCGTTTGGAGGGAGTGATGATCGGGAGAGGTTTGTTGGCGAACCCGGCCTTGGCACAAGAGTACGTGGAAGATAAGGAGCTTGCCGGGGAGGAACGATTAAGGAGGTTCAAGGCGTTTCATGCCGAATTACTCGCGGGGTATGCCGAACGATTGCAGGGGGATCATCAGTTGTTGATGAAGATGAAAACGTTCTGGGAGTATTTCATGCCTTCGACAGACCGGAAGATTTTGAAAAAAATTCACAAGAGCAATAAGTTGACGCAGTATAACGAGGCGGTGGTAAAGGCTTTTATGCCGGGTGAAGAGGAAGAGTAAGTGCGAATGAAGAGAACGATATATATCATCATCGGTTGTATTTCCGTGGTTTTGGGGATTATAGGCATTTTTGTTCCCGGGTTACCGACTACACCCTTTTTGTTGTTGAGTTCGTGGTTGTTCTATAATAGTTCGAAACGATTACATGATGCTTTACACCGTTCGAAATGGTTGGGACCTTACCTAAGGCGTTTTCAGGAACGTAAAGGTGTCGGGTGGAAGACAAAAGCGGTGTCGATAGCGTGTATGTGGACGATGATTTCTATTTCGGCTTTCGTGGTTTTCGAGAACTGGCATGTGCGTTTGCTGCTTTTGGGTTTAGGGGTGATCGGGACGTGTAGCGTGTTGTTTATCGTTCCTAATGCTAAAAGAGAGAGAGAAGATTCAAGAGATAATAATATATAATAATGGAAAAGATAATGGAACCGTATCAATATCCGATAGTAAGGGATTTTATGGCTTTCGTGATGAGGCCGGAAGTTGCTTTTGATGAAATAACGACAAGTGGGGAAATTTTCCAGCATAGGGAGTTTTCCGCGTTGATTGATTTTTGTTGTAAAAATCCGGAGGTTGCGGAAACTGTTGTAGGGGAAGTTATAAGGCGTTTACCGGAAATGGATGTTTTCAAAGCCTGCGTGGCTGCTCTTTGCGTGGGATCAATCACGGAAGGGGGTGTCCCTTGCCCTTCGTCAGTGGAGATTGTAAATTATTTTATAGAGCGGTCTTGGCGTTGCGTGGCGTATCTGAAAAAGGCGGCAGGGATGCTGGAGGTCGGCTTGGACGAGTTGGAACCGGAAGCGTTGGAAAAAGCAGATCAGAGGGCTTTGTATGCCTTGGATTGCGAAGGGTATAAAACGTTTGTAGGTAGCTATTATCTGATCATGTGCGTGATGTCCCGGATATGTCGGGAACGTTCGTTGCGGGAATCTTTGCGACAGGTTGAGAATATAGAGGATTTATGTGGTTTCCTGGCCCAATACGTGGGGGCTTACGGGTTTGTTTCTTCCGTGTTGGAATTGGTGGAGGAAGAGGATATTATTATTCTTTCCCCGGAACAAGGAGTTGGATTAGAGGTGACGGTTCGTCAACTGGATAGTAATTTCTTATTTTTTACATTGTTTCAAATTGAGATGTATCACCGGGGATGGTTGGAGAAATTAGGCGTGCTGGATTATAAATATGATCCGGTACGGGATCAGCGGGCACATAACCTTGTGGGGGAAGATGAAAGGGAAGAAGGACAGGACTCTGCCTGTATGGAGTACTATACTTATAAAGCCTATCAACCGGATGGGACTTACTCTATTCTGATGACGGGCGCTGATGGTAAGCAGCAGGTGAATCCGGAAAACCGGGTATGGGGTGAGGGGAATATTTACGAAATTCCTCGTTTGGACGATCGGATCGTGATACTTGTGGACAGTCATCCTTTAATGAGTCGTTCGTGGGGGAAAGGGTTTACGACGCCAGTTCATGGTGCAATACGACCGGATGTGACGTTAAAACGTCAATTGTCGGATGATGAGTTTGATACGTGGATGCAGAAAGTGAAAAATAATTAGAGTAAAAAAGAGGAGATTTCTCCTCTTTTTTACTTTGATTTATCCGATAACGATGTTCACGATTTTCTTCGGGACAATGATCATCTTTTTGATCTCTTTTCCTTCTAGCCATTTCGTTGATTCTGGTGCAGCTTTGACTGCGGCCTCAATATCAGCGTTAGTTGCCGTCAAAGGCATGGATAATTTGAAACGAACTTTGCCGTTGAAAGATACCGGGTATTCAAAAGCGTCCTCCACTAGGAATTTTTCTTCCCATTGGGGGAATGACTCTTTCGTGATACTTTGGGTGTGTCCCAACAAGCTCCATAGTTCTTCTGCCATGTGTGGGGCAAAAGGAGCGAGAGCGATCACGAGAGGTTCTAGGATAGCTCGTTTGTTACATTTCAAGGCGGTCAATTCGTTCGTGCAAATCATGAATGCCGGAATGGACGTGTTGAACGAGAAGTTCTCGATGTCGTATTCCACTTTCTTGATGGTTTTGTGCAGCACTTTTAACTCTTCTCTGGAAGGTATCTCGTCGCTTACGCTGAAGTCTTCGCCGACTTGGAACAGGCGCCAGAATTTGCGTAAGAATTTGTACACCCCGTCGATCCCTTGCGTGTCCCAAGGTTTGCTGAATTCCAGCGGTCCGAGGAACATCTCGTACAGGCGTAACGTGTCGGCCCCGTATTCTTCGATGATCGTGTCGGGATTTACCACGTTGAACATGGATTTTGACATCTTTTCAATGGCCCATCCACAGATGTATTTTCCGTTCTCCAAGATAAACTCGGCATTGGCGTACTCCGGCATCCAAGCCCGGAAAGCATCTTGATCCAGCACGTCGTTCTTGACGATGTTTACATCCACGTGGATTTCCGTGGTTTTATATTGATCTTTCAACCCGACGGAAACGAAGGTGTTCGTGCCTTGTATTCTGTACACGAAGTTTGAACGTCCTTGGATCATTCCCTGGTTGATCAGTTTCTTGAAGGGTTCTTCCTCGCAAGCCACACCGAGGTCATACAGGAACATATTCCAGAAACGGGCGTAGATCAAGTGACCCGTGGCGTGTTCAGAACCACCGAGGTAAAGATCAACGTTTTTCCAATAGTTGCATATTTCGTGATCAACTAATGCCTTATTGTTGTGTGGGTCCATGTAGCGTAAGAAATAAGCGGATGAACCGGCGAAACCGGGCATCGTGTTTAATTCTAATGGATAACCGTCTTCTGTTTTCCAGTTTTTAGCCCGTCCGAGGGGTGGTTCCCCGCTCTCGGTAGGCAGGTATTTATCGACTTCCGGTAGTTCTAGCGGAAGTTTGGATTCGTCCAGCATGTAAGGAAGGTCGTCCTTGTAGTACACGGGGAACGGTTCTCCCCAGTAACGTTGGCGGCTGAAGATGGCATCACGCAGGCGGTAGTTGATTTTGCTTTTACCGATGCCTCGTTTTTCTACTTCTCCGGCAATGTAGGCGATGGCCTCTTTGACTTCCATGCCGTTGATAATGCCGCTATTGATCATTTTACCTGCTTTTGCATCGTAGGAGCCTTCCGACATATCGTGTCCTTCCCCGTCATCGACAACGGGTACGATGGGCAGGTTGAAGTGTTTGGCGAAGGCGTAGTCACGGCTATCGTGTCCCGGTACAGCCATGATGGCTCCGGTTCCGTAGCCGGAAAGAACGTATTCACTGATCCAGATGGGTATAGCCTCGTTGGTGAACGGGTTGATGGCATAAGATCCGGTGAAGACTCCCGTAACCTTTTTCACCTCGGTCTGGCGTTCCCGTTCCGTGCGTTTGGACACGTAATCCAAATATTCGGCAACGGCATCAGCCTGTTCGGGAGTTGTTAACGGTTTCACATAGTCTGACTCGGGAGCTAAAACCATGAAACTAACCCCGAAGATGGTGTCGGGACGGGTGGTGAAAATCTCTAATTTCAGATCGGAGTCTTTCACGTCGAACCTCACGTCTGCTCCTTGTGAACGACCGATCCAGTTACGTTGGATGTCTTTCAAGGAGTCGGACCAATCAATGTTGTCAAGCCCGTCAAGTAATCTTTGGGCATAGGCGGAAACCCGCAATGACCATTGACGCATCTTCTTTTGTACCACGGGATAACCTCCGCGAAGAGATAATCCTTCCTTTACCTCGTCATTTGCCAGCACGGTTCCCAGTTGGGGACACCAGTTTACCATGGTGTCAGCCAAGTAGGCAAGACGGTAGTTCAGTAATATTTCTTGTTGTTCTTTCGTACTCTTGTTTTTCCATTCCTCGGCGGTAAAGTCCATCTCCTCACCGCAAGCGACGTTTAACCCTTGGGTTCCGACGGCCTCGAATGCTTTTACCAGTTCGGTAATCGGCATGGCTTTTTGCTCGTCGTAGCAATAGAAACTGTTGAACATCTGGATAAAAGTCCATTGGGTCCATTTGTAGTATTCCGGGTCGCAGGTCCGGATTTCACGGTCCCAGTCGAAGGAGAACCCGATTTTATCCATTTGTTCCCGGTAGCGACGGATGTTTTTCTCCGTGGTGATGGCTGGGTGTTGTCCGGTTTGGATGGCATATTGCTCTGCGGGCAGACCATACGCGTCATATCCCATGGGATGCAGGACATTGAATCCTTTCAGATGTTTGTAACGGGAATAGATGTCGGAAGCGATGTAGCCTAGCGGGTGTCCCACGTGTAACCCTGCCCCGGATGGGTAAGGAAACATATCCAACACGTAATATTTGGGCTTGGAAGGATCGACTTCCACCCGGTAAGTTTTGTTTTCTTGCCAGTAGCTTTGCCACTTTTTTTCGACTTCCTTGAAATTGTATTCCATGTTAATCCTTTTTTAGTTCTCGTAATGAGTCGCAAAGGTAATAAAAATCACACGAAATTAATGTTGGAGAATAATGTACGATGCTAATTTTAAATTTTGTCGGTAAGAACCAAAGAAACAAGTCTTGATCTTATCCCTATAATCAAGTATGTAAAGGGTGTTTTTTACCCATTTTAAGGGATTGTGGGAGGGAGTGGGCTATTTTATTTTTGCGACACTAAATCGTTGTTAAACTAAATTTTTAAATATAATGAAAAAGATGAATTGGTTTCTTGTGGTTATCATGTTGTTCGGTGCGTGTTTTGCGGCTTGTACGGATGATGATGATAACGGTGGTTCTTGGAATGGAGAGTCCGTTACTGTAGATTGTGATCCATATGATGCTTGGTCATATTTTAGTTTCAAAGAGGGGAAGACGGTGAAAACGTTGAAAGTAAAGAGTATGGAAGGGGCTGTAACGGGAGTATATTACGGAGATTTGAGTTCTAGTACTCTTATAAAGAATACCGATTCTTTGTTGATGGTGATTAATGAAGGTGTCGGAGATACCGTGGTTATTTCCTTCCCGGCTTGTGAAATTGGTGGAATGAGTGGAACAGAAACAACGGGTGCTAGTTTTTCTTTAAAAGCCATTGCTAAGAAAGAGGGTAATGTATGGAATATCTCAAGTGAGAAGTCGGTTGTTACGATGGAAAAGGACGATGAAACCACGACGGATTATTATATGTCGATAAATGGAACAATTGGTACGACGAAAGATGCAGACTTTAGTCTTGCTTTGTATATGAATGTAAGGGCCATGGAAGATGGAGGTATGCAGATGAATATGGGAGGAACCTTTGCAGGGGAATCTACCGGAAAGACTTATGGAGTGGATGGTGATGAAACTTCTTTCGATTGGGATATTGCTTTCCATCGGTATGATATAAAAACGAATGGTGGGGCAGCTATTATGTTGCAGACCACGGATTTGGAAAGTGTTACTTCTGCCAGTGTTACCGGAGAAAGTTTCACTTCAGATGTGGATGGGGAAGTTATGGTGGATATGTCGGGAATGATGAGTGGTTTTGTTGGGTACCAACCCACGAAGGTTAACGAAGTGCTGGCTAAATGGGTAACGGCAACTCCTACCGGATCAATGCCCCCGTATTCTTATGAAATTAATGGCAAAGTGTTTGTTGTGAAGACTGCCGGCGGCGAATATGCAAAATTGCGTTTCACGGATATGTCTGATGCCACGGGTAAGAATGAGGCTGCTACATTTGATTACGAGTTTCCTCTAAAATAATTTTTGTTCATGATTTATCAACCGTAAGAGGAACAAACTTTCTCTTACGGTTTTTTCCGTAAAAAAAGAATTTTATGAGGCGTGATTTGTTGATATTGTTTTTTATTCTTTTGTCGTCAGCATTGATGGCTGATGAGCATACCAATGAGGCTCCTTCTTTCAAAGTGCAGGGAATTGTTACCGATGAGAAGGGCGAGGGATTACCGGGAGCATCCGTGTGGGTAAAAGGAACGGTGGTCGGGGCCGGGACAAATGCTAAAGGGGAGTTTTCTTTTAAGTTATCATCGAAGAATAAATGTGTGTTACGGGTGAGTTTCACGGGATATGAACCGCAAGAGCGGGAAGTGACCCCCGGGGTTGACAGTTTATATCGTTTCGTGTTGGAGCCGAGTAATAACGCGTTGAATGAGGTAGTGATCACGGGAACCCGTACGCTGAAACCGTTGAAGGATGTTCCGGTGCTTACCCGCGTGATTTCATCGGAAGATATAGCACAAGTGAATCCATTGGATTTGCAAAGTTTACTGGAATATGAAATGCCGGGTTTACAGTTCGGGCTGGCCCATGGTTCCGGATTGCCGGAGTTGAAATTCCAAGGATCTGCCGGAGGATACGTGTTATTTATGATTGATGGAGAACGTGTTGCCGGAGAGGGGTCCAGTAATAATATTGATTATAGTTTGATTGATATGGATAATGTGGAACGTATTGAGATTGTCAAGGGACCGATGTCCACTCTTTACGGTTCTCAGGCAATGGGGGGAGTGGTGAATATTATTACGAAAGATGCGAATCGTCCTTTCACGGGGAACGTTTCTGTGCGTTATGGAAATAATGATGAGAGTAAATATTCCCTGTCTTTGGGGACTAAACAAGGACGTTTCTCTGCATTGACATCTCTTTCCTACCGTAAGCGAGATGCTTATGCCTTAAAAGATAAAGAAGGGCAAATCGAGTATTCGTATTATAAGGATATATACGGGAGAGATTCCGTGGTTGCGGATACTTCGGAGAAAGGGATGTCGAGTGTAAATGGCTTCGAGATTTGGCAAGCAAATCAGAAGTTGAGTTACACGTTTAACGAGAATTTTCGGATCTCATTGAATGGGACGTATTATAATAATGACGTGTTGGAGTACGTGGAGCAAAAAGAGCAGGATCGCTTTTCCAATTACAGTATAAACCCTCGGGTTTATTATGCTATTAATGATTCTCATATACTGGATTTCTCGTATGTGTTTGAGAATTACGAAAAGCGTTACGTTTATACCACTTCATTGCCTTCTAAAAAGGTTTTTGGAGATTTAACCAATACCGTCCGGTTGAATTATACCGGATATATCCATGAAAAACATACCTTGACGGCTGGGATAGAAGTGAATACGCAGAAATTGCAACATTATTGGTTTGATAACGGTTCGGGGAAGAAATTTGATGCTCAGACGTATGTTTTGTATTTGCAGGAAGATTATAAGGTGAGTGATTCGTTTAGCGTGTTGGCTGGAGTTCGTTCGGATTGTCATTCAAAATACGGTTTCCACGCCAGCCCGAAAATTTCGTTGATGTATAAATATGGTGTTTTGACGCTGCGCGGTGGCTACGGGATGGGATTTCGCATACCATCTTTGAAAGAATTGTATAGTGAATATGATATGGGCGGGCAGGGATTTTTCATGATATACGGTAACGAAGATTTGGAGCCTGAGATCAGTCACCAGGGAACGTTTTCGGCCGAGGTGACGAAAGGAATTTTTAATGGTTCCGTCTCCGGTTATTATACGAGATTCTTTGACGAGATCGCTTTGGGCTTGACCTCGGACGGGAAAGATCAGCAATATTATAATGCAGATGATGCAACAAGAACGGGTGTTGACGTGATGGCGCAGTTCCGTTTTAAAAATGGTTTGACCCTAAAAGGTGCTTACGCTTATATTGATGTACATTCCGAAGTGGATGGGTATAATATGGCGAGTGATCGTCCGCATAGTTTGACTTTTACGGCAAATTATTCCAAAACGTTCGGGAAGGTTGCTTTGTCGGCAGCCTTGAACGGGCGGTGGATGTCTTCGGTGGAGACATGGTACAAGAATAGTGTGGGTGGTTACGTGAAAAATGAATATGAGAGCCGGACGTTCTGTTCCTTGAATCTCGGTGCCCGTTTCCCAAGAGGTTTCCGTTTCACGGCAGGTATTGATAACCTGTTTGATTTCAAGGATAAAAATGTGACAGCCGATCAATCGGTGACCCCGCAGAGGGGCATAGGTTTTATCGGGACGTTGTCGGTGAATATAGCAGATTTATTAAAATTATAATCCATAAAAGAGAATACTGATGAGAAAAAAGTGGCTTGCGTTGGGGTGTCTTTTAATTATCGTCTTGTTGGGGATCTGGGCGTACAACGTCTGGTTCGGAACCACCAAGATTGCTTTCGTGAATTTCCAGACGATTACGATGGGAGGTATCGCGAAGGCGAATGACAATTCATTTATTAAATTACAGGAGGTACCCGTGGAGGAACTGGATCGGTTGTCCGGTTTTGATATGGTGTTTGTGAATGGCATGGGGCTGCGTGTCGTGGAGGAACAGCGGCAGCAGATACAGAAAGCGGCAGATAAAGGTGTACTCGTGTACACGACAATGGCGACGAATCCGGCGAATAATATATGCACGATTGATTCTGTTGACCAAGTCGCTTTGCGGGGTTATCTGGGAAGCGGTGGAAGACGGAATTACAAGAATATGCTGAACTATATCCGGAAGAATATGGATAAGAAGTTGATTTCCGTGGAGGAACCGGGAGCCCCGATCGAGAGGTCTTCGGATGTGTTGTATCATGTCGATATGGATAAGCCGGGAGACGAGCTTGATTTTATTTCCGTGGAAGAGTACGAGAAGTATTTGAAGAGTAAGCAATTATATAAGGAGGGGGCGAAAAAGATTGTGGTGACCGGGCAGATGGCAGATGCCACGGGATTGATTGATACATTGGAGCGAGTGGGGTATAATGTTTACCCGGTTTTGTCTTTACGGCGTCTGCTTGATTTTGTGCGTGAAATTAGCCCGGATGCTATTATCAATATGGCTCATGGCAGGCTGGGAGATGAAGTTGTGAAATATCTGGAGGAACGTAATATTCTGTTGTTTGCCCCGTTGACCGTAAATAGTCTGGTAGAAGAATGGGAACAAGATCCGATGGGGATGTCCGGGGGATTTATGTCACAGAGTATCGTTACCCCTGAAATTGACGGGGCCATCCGGACGTCGGCACTCTTTGCCCAGTACGAGGATAAAGAGGGATTGCGTCATTCTTTTGCAGTTCCTTCACGGTTGAAGACATACGTGGAGAATATTCAGAAGACGTTGGCTTTGAAGGAAAAGCCGAATAGCGAGAAACGAGTTGTTATTTACTATTATAAAGGTCCGGGACAAAGTGCCATGAGTGCTGCCGGAATGGAAGTGGTCCCCTCGTTGTATAATCTTTTGAAAAAGATGAAGGAAGAGGGATATAGGGTCGAGAATCTTCCGGCAAATTCCAAGGAATTGGAGAAGATGATCATGGCGGAAGGAGCCGTGTTCGGTACTTACGCGAACGGGGTGATGGATCGTTTTCTGAAAGAGAGTCACCCGCTACTGATTTCAAAAGAGGAGTACGAGAGTTGGGTGAAACAGGCTTTACGGCCGGAAAAATATGCCGAGGTGGTAGCTGCTTTCGGGGAGTTTCCCGGGGAATACATGAGTACTGCCGATGGTAAGTTAGGGGTATCCCGCATACAGTTCGGGAACGTGGTCATTATGCCGCAGCCGGCAGCCGGAGGTGGGGATAATGCTTTCCAGATTGTACACGGGACGGATGTCGCACCTCCTCATTCCTACGTGGCCGCTTATTTGTGGATGCAGTACGGGTTCAAGGCGGATGCCATGATTCATTTCGGAACGCATGGTAGTTTGGAGTTTACACCCAAAAAACAAGCTGCGTTGTGTGATTTGGATTGGCCCGATCGATTGGTGGGCAGCGTGCCTCATCTTTACATCTATTCTATCGGTGACGTGGGTGAGGGGATGATTGCCAAACGTCGCGGGTATGGCGTGTTGCAATCTTATTTGACTCCCCCGTTTATGGAGAGTAACGTGAGGGGCATTTATCGGAATCTGACGGAAAGAATAAAGATATATAATCAGAAAGCCTACCCGGAGAAAGGTACGGCTGATCTGAAGGAAGTGGAGAAGGCTGCCTTGTCGGTGAAGGAGTTAGCTGTTTCTTTGGGGATGCATCGGGAGTTGGGGTTGGATAGCGTGTTGAATGTTCCCTACACGGAAGAGGAAATATTGAAGATCGAGAATTTCGCGGATGAGTTGGCGGCGGAGAAGGTTACCGGACAATTGTACACGATGGGGGTTCCATACGAGGCTGCCCGCGTTGAATCGTCTGTTTACTCGATGGCAACCGATCCGATAGCTTACGGGTTGTTCGGGTTAGATCGGTTGAGAGGTAAGGCGGATGCTGATGTGTTGAAACGGAAAACTATTTTTACCGAGCGTTATCTCGATCCGGCCAAGCGATTGGTAGGGAGACTGTTGAATGGTCAGGAGAAAGTGGATGATGGTTTCATTTGTCGGGTGGCGGGTATCACGAAAGAAGAGTTGGCGCAGGCTCGTGAAATCGATCAAGACCGGAATGCTCCCAAGGGGATGATGGCGATGATGATGGCTGCCGCGGCGAAACAACCGGAAGTTATGCCTGTGAAGAAGGAAGAGGGAGGACATCCTATGTCCGGAATGATGAAGAATATGATGAAACAGATGGGTGAGGGGAAGACTCCCGAAGAGCGTTTGGAGATGGCAAAAAGGATGGGAGCGCCCGAAGAGGCTTTGGAAAAAATGAAAGCGGCTATGGGAAGGGAAAATGGTGAAAAAGGCCCGGATGCGAAGATGGGAGAGATGCCGGGAAACAAGGGGACTGGCGATATGATGGCGATGGCCGAAAAAATGGGTATGCCGAAGGAGGCTATCGAAAAGGTGAAGGCCTCTATGGGAAAATCAAAGGGTGGAAACCCGGATATGAGTGCCATGATGAAGGCGATGATGGGAAAGAAGGCCAAGGAATATTCCAAAGAAGAGGTGAATAAGGCACTGGCTATTATGGAAGTGGAACGGACGTTGAAAAACGTGAATAATTATAAGCGGGCATTACAGGAAAGTCCGGATTGTGAGTTGCAGTCGTTGATGAACGCCTTGAATGGCGGTTACACGGCTCCTTCTCCCGGGGGAGATCCTATCGTGAACCCGAATACTTTGCCGACGGGACGGAATCTTTTTGCTATAAATGCAGAGGAAACGCCGACGGAATCAGCCTGGGAAAAAGGAATGCAGTTGGCAAAGAGTACAATCGAGATGTATCAGAAACGACATAACGGGGAGTTCCCGAAAAAGGTCAGTTACACGCTTTGGTCCGGAGAGTTTATTGAAACGGGTGGGGCCACGATTGCCCAAGTGTTGTATATGCTTGGAGTGGAACCCGTGCGGGATGCTTTCGGGCGGGTGAGTGATTTGAAATTAATCCCGTCGGCTGATTTGGGGCGTCCGCGTATTGACGTGGTTGTACAGACTTCCGGACAATTACGGGATATTGCTGCATCTCGTCTTTTCTTGGTGAACCGGGCCGTGGAGATGGCTGCTGCTGCCAAGAATGACCAATATGAGAATCAAGTGGCGGCCGGGGTGCTGGAAGCGGAAAAGACATTGATTGATAAAGGTATTTCCCCGAAAGATGCCCGTGAGATTTCAACTTTCCGGGTCTTCGGGGGTACGAATGGTGGTTACGGAACCGGAATACAGGGGATGGTTGATGCCGGAGACCGTTGGGAAAATGAGTCGGAAATTGCAGCCACCTACTTGAATAACATGGGTGCTTATTACGGTAGCGAGAAGAACTGGGAGAAATTCCAACAGTTTGCTTTCGAGGCGGCCTTGACCCGTACGGACGTGGTGGTTCAACCCCGGCAGAGTAACACGTGGGGAGCGTTAAGTTTGGATCACGTGTACGAGTTTATGGGAGGCTTGAACCTGACGGTTCGCAACGTGACAGGGAAAGATCCGGATGCTTATCTCAGTGATTATCGGAACCGGAATAACAATAAGATGCAGGAGGTGAAAGAGGCTATCGGCGTGGAGTCGAGAACCACGATTTTCAACCCTTCTTATATCAAGGAGAAAATGAAAGGAGAGGCGACTTCTGCAGCCGGTTTTGCTGAAATTGTCCGTAATACATACGGTTGGAACGTGATGAAACCTTCGGTGATCGATAACGAGATGTGGGACGAGATTTACAATGTGTATGTGAAGGATAAATTTAATTTGGGGGTACAGGATTTCTTTGAGAAACAGAGTCCGGCAGCCTTACAGGAAATCACGGCTGTTATGATGGAGACGGCACGTAAGGGAATGTGGAAGGCGACGGATCAGCAATTGGCCGATTTATCGAATTTACATACGGATTTGATTCAGAAATATAAGCCGGCTTGTTCCGGGTTTGTATGCGATAATGCCAAATTACGTGATTTTATTGCGTCTAAAGCGACACCCGAAGCTGCTAAGCAATATCAGAATAGCATAAAGAATGTGCGGGAAGTGGCGGCAGATCAGTCTAAAGGTGTCGTGATGAAGAAGGATGAAATTACTTCCGAGACACAAAAACACACGAATAAGGTGAATACCGTTTGGATTGTTGTCGGTGTTATTGTAATTTTGGGCGGTCTGGCAGTTTTGATGCGTAAAAGACGTAGAAACAGAATGTAACAATGGATACAATTGTATTGATATTAATTTTGCTGACAGCATTTAATTTTTTGTTGAAACAAACCTTCTGGAAACCAGTAGCGGTGGGAGCCGCTGCTGGTATTGCCACTATATTTGTGATTCTGATGTGGCCTTATGCTATCGAACAATCAAAAACACAAATTGCTGATTGGTTGTCAGACAATCAATTGATGTTGGATACTTCCGTTGTGTTGACTTTGGAGATTGTTTTGCAGATGGCATTCTGCCTGTTGGCAGTTCATGTGGCAAATTATTCTCCGGTGAAGAAACGTATGATGGTGGCTTATCGCTTATTGTATTGGTTTCCGGGGGTGTTGATTATTCCGGTTTTATTCTTTGGTTTGACACAGGCTATATTCTCTTTTCCAGGGGTTTCATTTAAATTGATTGCTTGGTTGTTTGGTCTGTTTGTTTTCGTGGTTATTCCTTTGGGAAGATGGTTGATCAGGTGGTTGTTGCCGGAAGAAGACTTGCGTTTGGAGTTGTTTTTCCTGACAAATGCTTTGGTTGCTATCTTAGGAATTATTGCCACGGTAAACGGGAGAACGGCAGTGGAGGGGGTAGGCGTTGTGGACTGGTCGGCATTGACCGGTTGTGTTGTACTATTTTTAGTGGGAGCTATTGCAGGGTGGATGGTGTATGTAATTAAAAGAAAACTAACTTTTAAATTGAGAAGATAATGAATGCTATTTCTGATATCATGTTTTGGATTTCAACGGGATTGTTAGTGCCTGTTATCGTGTTGTTGATTTTGTTGTTTTTTCGTTCCCTTTTACTGGTAGGGAGTTTCTTTGGTCAATATGTTTCTATTCGCAAGACGGATAAGCTGATCCGGGAACAGATGGAGACGTTGCACGTGAATAACGTGGATCATTTTGCAGAGAAATTACCGGAAAAGAGTAATTCTTTGGTAGTGATGTTTATGAAACGGATCTTGGCGGAGCAGCAGAATAAAGCACAAGTTCAACGTTTGTTGGCTAATTTCGAGATTGCGGCGGATAAGGATTTGGCGATATCTAAAACGTTGACCAAGTTAGGACCGATTTTAGGTTTGATGGGTACCTTGATCCCGATGGGACCTGCTTTAGTCGGTTTGTCCACGGGAGACATTGCTTCTATGGCTTATAATATGCAGGTTGCTTTTGCCACGACGGTGATCGGGTTGGTGGCCGGTGCGATCGGTTTCTTGACCCAGCAGGTGAAACAACGTTGGTATTTGCAGGACATGACTAACTTGGAGTGTCTTGTGGAAGTGTTGAATGAAAAGAATGAGAAGAGATGAAACGTAATCTGTTAAAGAAAGAAGAGGATAATGACCCGATTAGCGCGGTGTCGAATCTTTTTGATGTGGCGATGGTGTTTGCCGTGGCTCTGATGGTGGCATTGGTGACAAGGTATAATATGACAGAGATGCTCTCGACAGAGGATTTCACGATGGTGAAGAATCCGGGAAAGGAGAACATGGAGATTATTACCAAGGAAGGCGAAAAGATCAACCGGTACACTCCTTCCGAGGATCAGAACCAGTCGGGGAAACGAGGGAAGAAAGTGGGGATTGCGTATGAACTTGAAAATGGTGAAATTATTTATGTTCCGGAATAGAAAGAGAGCGTAAAACACTATATTTGTCGTGGAATTAAAAGAAAGTGCCTGTGTCCACGAGTTTAGTTTTAACGGTTTTACTGGCTTATTTTTTATTGTTGATCCTGGTCGGCTTTGTGACAACCAGGAAAGTCAATAGTGAGATGTTTTTTACTGCGAACCGGAATTCGCCTTGGTATTTGGTGGCTTTCGGGATGATCGGGACAACACTTTCCGGGGTGACTTTTATCTCTATTCCCGGGGAGGTCGGTAATACACATTGGACTTATCTGACCTTGGTTCTCGGTAATTGCGTGGGGTATATCGTGATTGCACTCGTGCTTTTACCTTTGTTTTACAGGCAAAACCTGGTTTCTATTTATTCTTGGTTGGGAACTCGTTTCGGGGAGAAGGCCCGGTTGACAGGTTCTTTCTTTTTTATCGTGTCGCAATTGGTGGGTGCGTCTTTCCGGTTATTCTTGGTCGTTGGTGTGTTACAACTGGCTTTCTTTGATGCCATAGGTGTGCCTTTCTGGTTGACCGTGTTTATCACGATTGTTTTCGTGTGGATTTATACCGTGCGAGGAGGGATTAAGACGATCGTTTGGACAGACACGTTGCAAACCGTGTTTATTCTGATCTCTGTCGGGTTGACAATCGTGGTGGTAAACAAGGCACTGGATTTCAATTTTTCTTCGGCTATTGCAGCTATAAAGGAGAGCCCTCTTTCCAGAGTGTTTGACTTTGACTGGCGGTCGGGACAGAATACGGTGAAACAGTTTTTGGCAGGAGTGGCGATCACGGTTTGCTTGAATGGGTTGGATCAGAATATGATGCAGAAGAATCTGACTTGTCGTTCCTTGCGGGATTGTAAGACAAATATGTTTTCATTTTCTTTTTTATTCTTGGTGACGAACGTATTGTTTTTGATGCTGGGAGCCTTGCTTTACATATATGCAGAAAGAGAAGGTATCGTGTTGCCCGGTAAGTCTGATGACGTGTTTCCCTTCCTTTCCCTGAATTATTTCGGGGCTACGGCCGGTTTGTTTTTCCTGTTGGGAATAACTGCCGCGGCCTATTCTTCGGTTGATTCTTCATTGACTGCTTTAACGACCTCTTTCTGTATTGATTTTCTGAAAATAGATCCGGGAAATAAGGATGAGAAGAAAAAGCGTATGGGAGTGCATATCGTATTTTCGTTATTAATGATTTTCGTGGTTGTACTCTTCCGAGAATTAAACAATTCGAGTGTAATATCGTCTCTTTTTAAAGCGGTAGGTTACACGTATGGGCCTCTTTTAGGGCTTTTCACGTTTGGTTTAACGACAAAATATCAAGTACGGGAGAAATATCTTCCTTGGGTGTGTTTGCTTTCACCGGTGATCTCTTACGTGGTGAATTGTTACTCGGAACAACTTCTTTTCGGGTATAAATTTGGTTTCGAGATTCTACTGTTTAACGGGCTGCTTTGTTATCTTGGGTTGTTACTTATTCGGGACAAGCGTCGTTGATCGATTTCGGTTAATACTTCCCGCGCATGAGTTAAAAAAACAACGAGTTTCTTTCTATTTCTCTAAAAAGCACAAAAGATACAATATCAGGATGAATATGATGGTCTTATTATGATAAAGATAAGGGTCGTAATTTAAAATCATTCTAATATTCTGCATAAAAATATAACCTATTAAAAAAAATGTCGTAGAATCCCCATAACAAGGAATATTCGAAAATCGATTTGTAGCCATACCTTTTCGATGAGGGGATGGCTGTGACTATTATCGTCTTATTTCTTAGCTGAAATATATTTGTAACATAGAACTAAAGATTATGAAAATTGGGAATTATTTTTTAATGATTTTAGCAAGCGTGGGATTTCTTGCTTGTAATGACAGTGTGGGTGATGAGGGAATTGAAAGTGATAGTGTTTCTGTATCCGTTGCGTTGAATAATTTATCTCGAGCCAGCGGTCCCACGGATATTGTCACGAAAGACACGAAGGATATAGAGAGTGTAACGATTAATATTACGGATGCTGCTAATACGGTAATTGTTAACCGACAGATAAATAAGAGTACAGATTTGAATTCCGATTGGGTGAAATTGACCGATCCTCTTCAAGGACTTAAATTTGTCAATATCCCTCAATCTGTGGCGAAAGTTTACGTGTACGGGAATCCCGGATCGGATGTTGTGAGTAACGTGATCACGACAAACCTTACGGATCAACAGGGATCGGCAGTAATGTATTATGGGGTAGATGAAGATCTGACTCCGATTAACCCTGAGCCGATAGATCCGAATCCCACTTCCGGACAGACTTACACGGCAAACGTGAGTCTTGTACCTATTGTGGCACGTTTGCAAATTAAGAGCTTAACGTTTAAGGCAGATGGAAACTTTGAATTTACCCGTAAAATCGGTAATGAAAGTAAGAAGGCAACGGTGGAATGGACCGGATTTTCCGGAAAATTGAAAGGTATCTACCTGAATAATTTTTATTATAAGTATAATAAACCGGGAACTCTTGATGAATTATACCACAATACCACATTCTTGGATCACATGAAGGAGGGGAAATGGCTTTTTGATATGACTTCCACGTTGGATGCTGCTGATTATGCCAGCTACGTGAATTATTCAAGCGGTGTATATCAAGATCTTCCTTTGCAGACAACGGATAAATGTTATGCATTTAATTTCTTTCCGGGGACAGCTTTACCGACGATTCATCTGGATCTTGCGGATCTTGCCGTGACGACATTAACCTCGACGGATCATGATGTGTTTAATCCTGATCTTTTTAAGACGATGAGATTCGCTAATATCGTTAAATTTTATAAAGAAAATGGTGCGGAAATGACTGCTGCCGATTTTAAGGCGGGAACAATTTACAACATGGATATTGAGATCGTTCCGATGTTGGATAATGATTTGAGTAATATCCAGTATAACGTGTTGATTCATGTAACGATCGAACCTTGGGCAGAGGAAACAATTGTTCCGGATTTCGATTTTGAAGGATGATTTTAATAATGAGAGAAACAAAGTGCCATCGCATTTTGTTTCTCAAAATACGGAAAGATGAAACGAATCAAAATAATCGGGAGTTTACTCCTTCTCCTTCTTTTCTCCGCGTGTATAAAGGAATCCCAGGATGATTGTGATGTATATGTCTATTTCAGCTATTTGGGAGATACGGATGAGGAAATTTTCCCTCAGAAGATCGATAAGGTGAATTTGTACGTGTATGATGAATCGGGAGTGTTGGTGATGAATCGTGTTTTCGACCGGGAAGAACTTCGACTCTCTCAGGGTACGGCACTAGATCTGCCGAGAGGGAATTATCATCTGGTTTGCTGGGGAAATGCCTATGAAACCACGCGAATAAATGATCATGCATCATTGACTTCAGCGATGGTAGCAGCACCTCACTATTTTACCAAAGAGATTATCACCACGAATGATAGCTTGTATTTCGGGATGAGAGATATAACCATACAGGGAAATGGGGAGGAACGGGATACGGTTTATTTTAACAGTTCTCATATAAAGATGCGGGTGGAAATTGTCGGATTGGAGGGAGAGGAAATGCCTTTGCAGATTGAAGTGGGAAATCTGAGTCCGACCGTGGATTTTGCCCGAAACTTTTCGACGGTGAAGGAGCATTATTATCCGATTGCCAAGAGGGATTCCGAAACGGGAAGGTCTGACGCTAAATTTAATGTTTTGCGCTTTAATGACGATAATGATGTGTACGTCAATCTGATTGACAAGAGTACGAACCAGGTGATATACAATCTGAAGTTGAAAGATTTTATGCAGGATAATCAGATTACCGTGGATGGTATCAACGAGGCATTTGTCGGAATTCGTTTTAAGATCAATGGGTTGACTGTTACGGTGACGCCTTGGGAGGAAGAGAATATAAAACCCGGAATATAAATGAGGGATTATGATGGAAATTAGAAATATACGAATAGGTCTTTTGTTACTTTCTTTCATCCTGTCGTTGACAGGGTGTGACGAAAAGGAAAGCGATTCCGTTGAGGAGGCTAATTTGACCTTGTCTTTCACTTCCCGGGCGGAAATGGATCATCTGGCGAAAGGTAATGATAGTAAATTTTCAAGTCTTGCTATATATGTTTTTAATAAAGCGGACGGTAACTGTGATTATTTTGAACTGGTTCCTGATATTACACCGGAGGCGATTGATTTATACCGCAGGGTGTTGACCGTATCTTCCCAAACCAAAGTAATCTATGCTATCGGTAATTATGCCGGGACAGATAAGATTCTTTCGGTGAATTTGACGGAGAACACAACAATGCAGGAGTTGGATAATATGACCGTGACTAACACGTTTTTTTCTGAAGGTTCCATATTGATGATCGGGAAGAAAGAGGTGTCTGTTACCGGGGTTTCTACTGATGTGGAAGTACCTATGAAGAGGTTGGTGGCCCGCCTGGATATTTATATGTTTAAGAATAGTGAGTTGACGAGTGATGATGTGCAAGTTGTTTCTGTTGATTTTGTCAATCAGGTGATGAATAGCAAATGTGATATTACAAATCGTGAAATGCTTGTTCCGGTAAATATGAGAACAGAGTTCAAGAGTATCACGACGAATACGATATTACAGAATATGCCCGCGGATTTGAGTTCGATTGTTCCGGAAAATGCTCACGCATCCTTTTATAGCTATCAGAATATAATACCTTCTTCTGCCACGGTAGACGAGACGATAACTCCTTATTTATCGGTAACTTTGAGGATTAATGGGAAAGAATATAAATGTAAAGGGTATATCACGGATACCGGACACGAAACGGATAAATATAGCTTGAATCAAAACACGGTTTATCAAGTGTTGGCGATGTTTGAGCATCCTGATAACAAATTGGCTGTGAAAATCACGCCATTGCCTTGGATAGTTGCGGAGTCCCAGATTGGTGGTACGTTAGTGAAAGAGGGGGATTATTCGTTGGCCGCTTATAGCGGGAGTGATGTGGGAGCTACGACAGGCACGGTTTATTTTCCGTACGTGAAAGATAATACTCCGGTAAGCGAGACTTCTTATGCCAGTTATAGTTTTAAGTTGACGGCCCCGGCCGGAGCCGTCTGGACGGCAACGCTGACGAATGGTCTGGATTTCTTTTTTACAGAGAAAGGAGTGGTAGATGAACAGAAGGCCGTGTCCAGTGGTGTCGCCAGAGAGAATGAATATGTTATTCGGGTTGGAGCGACGAAAAGTTGGAGTGGGGTACCCAGAAACACGTATATGTATATTACAGTAAATGGTAAAAAGTTGAAAATAAATCCATTGCAGAATGGTGGTGCGAGAAAGTTTCCGGGCAACAATGATACGGATATTCTGATCACACAAATGGGTTATAAATAAAAGATATGGTTATGAAACACAGAAATATCATATGGATATTGGCCTTCATGTTGTGCGTGGTTTCGTCCTGTACACGTGATGAACCGGCGAATCCGGATAACGGAAATGTGGGGGATATTTCTCTTCGACTCTCGTTTGCCGGGGCATCTGTGGCGAGAGTGACAGATGATAGTGAGGATGGGGATGACGGTTTGAACGAGAATAGAATCAAAACGCTGGACGTGTTTATATATAAAAAAGGAGATGATAATTGTGCTTATTACCAGCATATTGTACCCTCTGCAGAATTGACCGGAACGGGGGAGTATACGGCTGATTTAAATGTTTTTCAGGAAGTATTTGAATCTGATGCGGAGTACGAGACTTACGTTGTGGTGAATTATGCGGGAGTGATCCCCGCTGACGGGTATATGTTGAGTGCATTGAAAGATTTATCCGTGTCCGGTTTGAATCCGGATGGCCAGCAGGATTATTTCTTGATGGATGGGGTGTCTTCCGCAATGGTTTTGAACAATAAAATTATAGTGAATAAGGAGATACCGGTATCTCTAAAACGTGCTGCATCAAAAATACGGGTAAAGGTGATTTGTTCGAACGGGTATACGCTGGAAAGTGGAAACGGGATAAATAAGAAATTAGTGAATTATGCGGTGAACAGCAGGGTGTTGGAGAACGGGAATTCCTTTACCCCGGATTTGTTGGAGATGTCTGATTTTACTCCTTCGATTGTTGACGAGACGACTCACGTTGCGTTTGTCATGTATGCTTACGCGAACGACTGGAATGACGATGTGAATAAAGAGACGTATATTTTGCTGGATGTTCCCATGAGTAAGGGTTTGATTGGGTATACACATAATTATTACCGGATTCCTGTAAACTACCGGATCCCTTTGGATGAGAATGACAAGTCCACGGAAACGTTTTATAAATTACAACGGAATTATCTCTATGATATTTCTGTCACGATAGATACGGTTGGGTCTCCAGATCCTGAAAAGGCCGTGGAATTAACCACGCAATACACCATAGAAAATTGGACGACAAAGGAGGTGCTTGTGTCCGTGGAGGGGATCAACTTTTTGTATGTTGAAGATTCTCGGATCACGATGCCGAACAGTACAAAATATACCACGACATTCCAGTCTTCCACTCCGGTTACGATAAGTAATATAAAGGTGAATGGGAAAACGCCTGCCGCGAATGAGGTAAGTATAGAATGGAGTAAGAGTGCAAAATCGGGTGATATTGTGATAAACAGTAAACTCCCGAACAATTTTGTGGCAAAGACCGTTACGTTCACGGTAACGAATGAGTCCGGAATGACACAAGATGTCCAGGTTGAGCAGTATCCGGCCCTGTATATCGGGTATGATGTTTCTTTGGACGCGCCGGATGGAAGTCAGGGACAGAACAATAAAAAAATGTTTATTATAAATTCGTTTGTTGCGGATTTCTCTTCTTTGCCCGATCCGGATGAATTTGACGAAGATTTCGGAACCGGGTACACGCATTACGCTCCTAATCCGACGTTAGGGGTTTCGTATGCCTCGTATATCAGGGAGCATGCGGTACTGGGGTATCCCCGGGTGGATGCTGACGGCAACACGATAGACTCGGAGGAGAATAACAGGAGGATCTCTCCCCGTTTCATGTTGGCGTCACAACACGGGGCAACGGCGGCCGGCAATTATGTTGTCGCTAGAGATAAATGTAACACGTACGTTGAACGGGATTCGACAACGGGGGAGACTTATTCGGATTGGCGGATGCCAACATTGGCCGAAATATATATGATAGATATACTTCAGAATATCCGTCTGAGTGACGTGAAAAAAATTCTTGAAGGGGGATGGTATTGGAGTTCCCGGATGTCGGGTGCGGTGAATTTCATGGACCCCAGGGTTGGAAATGCCGCCACTTCCGGGGAGCTATATGCTGCTGTTCGGTGTGTGAGGGATGTGAAAGATAGATGAGTAACTTAATGTTTATGAGCAATGAAACAATTAATATATATATATTTAATTATATCCTTTTCAGCATTCTCCTGTACTGATGCTCCGGAAAGATGGGATGAGTCGGGAGGAAAAGAAATTTCTCTCGATGTTTCGCTCTATATACCGGAGTTCAACACGACCTTGGGGAGAGCCGTATCAGATGAAAATGCTGTTCGTGATATGTGGTTATTGACATTTGATGCTCAGGGGTTGTTCCTGGCACGTTTGCACGCGACGGATTTGGTTGCCCGGGAAAACGGGGGAATCGGAACGGGTGAGTTTAAAGTTAAACTCCCGGAAAAGACACGGATCATCCACTTTATCGCGAATCATGATGAAATAATCTCTTTTGATGATAGGGCTGCTTTGCAGAAAGATGAACGGGAACTGATTCCCGTGCTGGCAGGCGGACAGTTGATGTTTTGGGGACGGGCGGAATTAGCGGAAGGAGCGACTTCTGTGAGTACCGTGTTGTTCCGGAATCGAGCAAAGGTTACAGTAGAGAATAAGGCGACGAATTTCAGCGTGACGGGTTATGCTTTGTGTAATTACGCGACTGTCGGGACCGTGGCTCCGTTTAATCCGACTGCAACACCTTTGCCTTTTGTTATCTTGGAGAATACCCCGACACTTCCATTAGGTTCCGTGCAGAAAGTTGATCAGACCGTGGCAGATTGTGATTTATCCCCGAAATACATGAACGAGGAAATGAATTTGTTTAACGATCAATGTTACGTGATTATAAAAGGGAGGCTGAGTGGTGAGACCGTGGATAAATATTATAAGATTCAACTCTTGGATGAAGATAAAAAACCTTATCCGATTGTGCGAAATTATCATTACCGGGTTGAGATAGAATCTTTCAGTGAGGATGCGAGTGGTAGTGCCTCTTTTGAGGACGCGAAAACGGCGGAACCTTCTAATAATATTTATGCCGAGATTTTTAAAGATTCTCCCACCATATCGGACAATAATAACAATAACCTGACCGTGGGCCAGATTAACTTGTTGTTTATTCAGGGGGGTGCGTTGAACGTGACCGCTCATTATACTAAGAATGGGGAGACTTCGGACAATGAGGTGGATGTCTCTGTTATTGAGGATCCGAATAATATACTGACGGGGTTGTCTTACGATAATAATAAGGGGGTTATTACGGCGAATGTCGCCGAGGTCGTGTCCGGACAGAACACGGCAACGATTTCCGTGAAGGCGGGTGTGTTGTCCCGTGTGATAACGGTGACCTCGTCTTCTTTGTATAGTTTTTTACCGGCAACCGTTTCTCCTGTCTTGTACACGGAACGGGATCAAGATGTGACATTAAAATTCAACATTCCCTCTTCTATTCCGAAATACTTGTATCCGGTGCGATGTGTTATTTCAACCAATAATCTTTACCCGGTCGATCCGAACAAAAACATGGAAATCCTGTTTGAGGACGGGATGTACAAGTACGTGTATTGGGCCGAGGGACCGGGAGAGAAGAGTCTGAATTTTAAGACCAGTTACGAAAATAGCGACGAGACGATAACGATTGAAAACGATTATTTTCACACGGCATCAATAAAACTACAGTCCCGTTATTTTGCGGATGTGTCCGTAAATGGTAATAATGTCGTGAATTATGGTTTGAATGAGGCGGCCGTGTTCCATTTTTCGATGCCGGAACTAAAAGATACTCCCCCGACTTACCCGTTAAAAGTGTATATTGCTACACAAAGCCTTTCCACGAGTGATGCCGGATGGACGAAAGTCAACGGCGGGTATGAACGTACTTACACTTCGGCTCCGATAGGGGAACAGACGGTTAACTTCCGTTCGAGTCAGGCGATGAGTAGTGAAGACATCGTGATCTCGGCTCCGGGTTTCCGAAGTACAACCGTTCGGTATGACAATTTACTTACTCGGGGTGTACAAGTGAGCGGACCGATTCGGGTTAACGATATTTACCTGGTAAAACTTTTTCAAGTGACTACTTCCGATACGAATATGGTCGGTAATTTTAGAACATCAAATACAAGTACATATACATTTGTAATAAAGGCGGGGACCAAAGTTTCTGACATTATTACTTTTTATATCAGATCAGGGAATGCGAGATATACTGGGGCATATAGCATAAAGCAACTTTTGCAGCAACCCACAATTAATTTAAATTAGGATGGTGATGAAGAAACTTCTTTTATTGAATATCATAATGATACTCGTGATCGGTGTTTCGGGACAGGAAAAATATAAAGCTCCCGATATGCCTGTATTCGCGATCAAGACAAACGCCCTGTATTGGGCTACGGCAACTCCTAACCTCGGCGTGGAATTCGCCTTGTCGGAAAAATGGACCATGGATATTTCGGGAAATTACAATCCTTGGAAATGGTCGGGGAATAAGAAATTTAAGCATTGGTTGGTGCAGCCGGGATTACGTTATTGGTTGTGCGACCGGTTCAGCGGGCATTTCTTTGGTGTTCATGCTTTTTATGCCCAGTTTAATATGTGCGGGATTGAAGCGTTCGGGTGGAAACACAAGCGTTATCAAGGTGATTTGTTCGGGGGTGGTATCGCTTACGGGTATCACTGGATATTGGGTAACCGTTGGAGTTTGGAAGGAACTGTTGGCGTGGGGTATGCCCATATCAAATATGACAAGTATAAATGTGAGAAGTGTGGTCCCAAGCTTAAAGACGGGCGACGGAATTACGTGGGACCCACGAAATTAGGTATCAATTTGATTTATATTATCAAATAATAACATGAAAGTTATGAGGAAAAATGTAATATATAAAATTATGATAGCCGCTTTACTGGTGATGGCGAGCATCCCGTTAGTGGCTCAACAAAGAATATACAAAGGGGCAATTGAGGTCGCTTCTGTTGAGGTGAAACGTTTGGATAACACATTGCGAGTGAGCATGCGGCTTGATATGAGTCAGTTACAGGTTGACCGGGAGCGAGCCTTGACGTTAACACCTGTACTATCGGACGGAACCCATCAAATAGAGTTATCATTTATCTTGATAAACGGGGCATTGAAACATAAAGCCTATGCCCGGGCGATGGCAATAGATCGGGATATGGCAGGTCTGGAATTACCGTATAGTGTATTGCGATCGGGAAGGGACACGAGGGAGATACTTGATTATTCCATCGATTTACCTTATGAATCCTGGATGCACGATGCCGGTATCAATATCGTGGAGGATTTATGCGGTTGCGGCGGGTATGTTCAGGAAATAGATGAGGAATCTTTGTTACTTCCCGTGCCGTATGAGATGTTACCTGTCGTGTCTTATACCAAACCTTGGGTAGAGGCTGTGAAGACGAGAGATGAACAGCGGGAAGTACAGCTTGATTTTCCCGTGGGAAAAATCAATATCCTTCCCGATTATATGGATAACCGGGCGGAACTGGATGAGGTTGAAACTTTTTTGGGAGAGATTCGTGCGGATAAAAATATAGAAGTAACACGTATTGATATTACGGGATATGCCTCCCCGGAAGGCTCGCTAAAAAATAATGAATGGTTGGCAAGTGAGCGTGCAAAAGCCTTGAAAAACTATCTTGTGACGAGAGTATTTTTCCCCGCGAATGTTTACCATGTGCAAAATGGAGAGGAGAACTGGGAAGGATTACTGAAACTTTTGGAATTGTCAGATATAAAGGATAAAGGAGAGGTTATTGCGATAATTAAGGGTACGGAAGACGCAAATGTTCGAAAAAGTAAGTTGAAGAGTTTGGATGGAGGGAAAGTTTATCGTCAGATGTTGTCTTCGCTCTACCCTCGCCTTCGAAAAGTGGAGTGTTCTGTCGCCTATAATGTGCGTAGCTTAACCGTCGAGGAGGGAAAACAGCTACTTGGAACGAATCCCCGGTATTTGAGTTTGGACGAGATGTATCATATTGCGAATTCTTATCCCCAGGGAAGTCCGGAGTTCCGGAACGTGTTTGAGATTGCCGTTCGTACTTATCCGAATGATCCGGTAGCGAATCTGAATGCCGCAGCGATAGCTCTTTCCCGGGGGGATCTTCCTCAGGCAAAGAGTTATTTAGATAAATCGGATAAAAATACACCTGAATATATGAATAATCTTGGAGTATATTATATGTTTACAGGGGAACTGGATCAGGCGAAGGCGGAATTAACGAGAGCTTTGCAAAAGGGAGTAGAGAATGCAGGGGTGAATTTGAAGGAGATCGAGAAGAAGTTGGAAAATAACCGGTAGCGGTGTATTTCACCATAAAAGAAGCCCCCGAATTTTTTAAGATTCGGGGGCTTTTTAATTAAATCTATTTATTGATGTGGTGGAACTTCAATGAGTAGTACCCGTGATTTTTCGGTCGCCTTGAATTCGACTTCATCGGTATCATATACTCCTACTCCATCACGGCGTTTTAAGGTTAGGTCCTTTAGCTCGATACTTCCTTCAATGATAAAGATATACACGCCCAGGCTCTCTTTTGATTTCATCTTGTAGAGTTGTAAAGAATCCTTGTCCAAGTCGGCAATCGAGAACCAAGCTTGTTGATAAATCCATAATCCTTTGCCGTTACCGGGATAAGGAGATACGATCTCGCTGATCTCATTCTTGCGGATTAAATCGGAAATCACGGCGTTCTCGTACCGTGGCGGAACGTTTTGCTTGTTCGGGAATACCCAGATTTGCAGGAATTCACTAGGCCGATCGTCATTCCGGTTGTACTCGCTGTGCATGATACCTGTTCCGGCACTCATCACTTGAATTTCACCTTCTTTGATCGTGTCCTTGTGTTTTAGACTGTCCTGATGTTCCAAGTCGCCTTTCAAGGGGATGGAAATGACTTCCATGTTTTTATGAGGATGTAGGTCAAATCCGGTACCTCCTTCTATCCGGTCATCGTTAAGTACGCGTAACGCCCCGAAATTAATGCGTTGTGGATTGTAGTAATCTGCGAAACTAAAGGTGTGATGGGTTTTTAACCATCCGTGGTCGAAGAAACCGCGACTCTCGGCTTTATGTAGTATTGTTTTCATAACCTTATTTATTTTTGTGTATATAATGTTATACGGTTAGAAGGGTGTTAAGGTTACAATGTGGTTATTTCTAGGTTATGCTATGGTTGCTTTATCTCAACGACATAGCATGAACATAGTATCTACATAGCATCTACATAAATCATGTGTCTGTGCTATGTAGGAGTTGTGTCGAATCTCGGATTTTGAGGTAGGGAAAGGATAAGGTAATGTTGGTGTAAGGGAAAATAATCGTTAAATGATTATTGATATATGAATTAGAAATTCAAGTTTGATTGTATTGTAAAACGTTAAACTATAATGCGATAGAGTGTTTATTATAGGATCGTTTAATGCGTTGCAAATATACTAAATTTTCATATAGCGCAAATAGAAGTAAAATATTTTTCTTCAATTTAACAATCAGGTTGTTAACACGTTTATCAGAAATTGTAAAAAAAGATAATATGTTAATATCATTAAACGATCGTTTTTTGAAATAAAAAAATCTTTAGTGCGGACAGCTTTCTGTCGTTGATTCGCTGTTTATAGCGAGACGATTGAAACACATGGTATTAAATCAAAACCGGTAAAAGGGTTAGTGCGCGAAGCGCATCCGGTCGGGAAATGTGGAGAAGGCTGTTTTTGATTCGATTAATGCCTTGACAGGGGAATATCAAAAGGTACATGATTGACAATAAAAAGATAAACTGGTACGTGGCTCATACCCGGGTGAATCAAGAGTTATGGATAAAGAAAAAACTTGACGAGTTGGGTATCGAGAATTTTCTACCCCAGGAGGAGCAAGTCCGGGAAACGCCCTTGGGTCGTAAAACGATCCGGGTACTTTTGATTCACGGGATGATCTTTATCCGTACGGATAAAACCACAAGTTTTTCGCTGATAAATGATCACGGGCTGAATATCGTTTATTTAAAAGATATTGAAGGGCGTCATTCGTTAATTGTTCCCGATAAACAAATGCATGATTTCATGTTTTTACTGGATTTTTCCCCGAGTGGGATAGAGGTGCTGAACAAGAATCTGAAGCGGGGAGATCGGGTACGAGTGATCAAGGGGCCCTTACTGGGATTGGAAGGTGAGTTGGTTCGCCTGATGGGTCATAAACGCGTGATTATCCGCTTGGAAGGAGTTGTGTCCATCGCGACGTCTTATATCCCGGGTTCCTTTCTGGAACGAATAGAGTAGAACAAGATGATGAAAAAAAGTTTATTTAATGATTTGTACGATCGGTTACGCCTGGTAAATTTCCGTTCGTACTCTCCCGACAAGTTGTCTGGTTTTCTTCACGGGTATCTCACGGTTTACAGGATGGTTCGAATATACCCGTGGTTGGAGGCTGATTTTGGGGTCCCATACGATATTCACGAGCGGGCGAAAGAGATTGCCCGCTGGTACGAGGTCCTCGTGCAGAAGAAAGATCTCCCGGCCGATCCTCGTGCCGGTTATGCCGCAGATTTAATGGATGTTTACCAGTTATATTCGGATTTGAATTTTTTGGAGAAGGGAGTGGATGCGGCTTACGATATACTGACTCCATGGGGAAGTGATAAGCTGGTGTTGCCTTGTCGAACCCCTAATGTTTGTCGGCTATTGTGTAATTGTTATTATTTGACGGGAGACGCGGAATGTGGAAAATTGGCGGGTAAGCTGGTGATGGAGGCGTTGGGATACATGCGTGGTGGAGATTGTGACGATTTGTTAGCATGGTGGGATGCCATCTGTTTGTATGAGGATGTTGTTGGTACGATGGAACTTTCGATGGAGGAGAGGGAGTACCTAGGTGAGGAGAGAACACGTTTGAGTGTTCGTGTCAAGCAATTGGAAAATAAGAAAATAGAATATTTTCAACAACTTGAAGATCGTAATGATACATGTTGCTTGCCGGAAGTTTTTGATATTTTGGCAAGACGGGCATTTGATACGTGTTATAGATTTTATGAAAAAGAATTGTGATATTTTGAAATATTGTAAATTATGAATATAGCCGTAGTTGGAACTGGATATGTTGGGTTAGTCTCTGGAGCTTGTTTTTCTGAAATGGGTGTAAATGTTACGTGTGTCGATATTGATTCTAGTAAGATCGAAAAATTAAAAAACAGTATTATACCAATATATGAACCGGGATTAGATGAACTGGTATTAAAAAACTATAAAGCAGGACGTTTGAATTTTACAACAGATTTGACAAGTTGTTTGGGGAATGTTGACGTGGTTTTTAGTGCCGTCGGTACTCCGCCGGACGAGGATGGAAGTGCTGATTTGCGTTACGTTTTGGAGGTGGCGAGAACTGTGGGCAAAAACATGAGTAAATATATTGTGTTTGTGACTAAAAGTACAGTACCTGTAGGAACTGCACGAAAGGTTCAAGCCGTAATACGTGAAGAGATTGATAAGCGAGGAAGGAATATAAATTTCGATGTAGCTAGTAATCCAGAATTTTTGAAAGAAGGAGCAGCTGTGGACGATTTTATGAGTCCGGATCGGGTTGTGGTTGGTGTTGACACGGAAAGGGCTAAAGACATAATGACTCGGCTTTATAGACCGTTTATGCTGACGAATGATCGAATGATCTTTACAGATATACAGTCTGCAGAGATGATTAAATATGCGGCAAACTCGATGCTGGCAACACGTATTTCTTTTATGAATGATATGGCGAATCTCTGTGAGCTTGTTGGGGCAGACGTAAATATGGTTCGTAAGGGGATAGGTGCAGATTCTCGTATTGGTAAAAAGTTTCTTTATGCCGGGTGTGGATATGGTGGAAGTTGTTTTCCCAAAGATGTGAAGGCTCTAATTAAAACAGCAGAGCAATATGGTTATGAAATGAGTGTATTGAGAGCTGTTGAAGGGGTAAATGAACGACAGAAATCTATTCTTTTTTACAAATTGATGAAACATTTTAGAGGAGATATAAGGGGAAAAATAATTGCTATTTGGGGGTTGGCCTTTAAGCCGGAGACAGATGATATGCGGGAAGCGCCAGCGTTGGTGTTGATTGATTTATTATTGAAAGAGAATGTTGTTGTGAAGGTGTATGACCCAATTGCAATGAAAGAGTGTCAAAGGCGTGTTGGTAATAAGATTATTTATTGTAAGGATATGTATGAAGCAACCGTGCATGCTGATGCATTAATGCTTGTCACTGAATGGAAAGAATTTCGCCTGCCTAATTGGGGGAAGTTAAACGAATCTATGAACGATTATGTGGTTGTTGATGGGCGGAATATTTATGAAAAGAATGAACTCGAAAAGAATGGATTTGTATATTATAAGATAGGATAATACAATGTTATGCTATAATTGACATGATGCAATATATTTATATATGGTAGAATCTTTAAAGAATAGAACTATCTCGGGGATGCTATGGAGTGGCGTGCAACGTTTTGGTATGTTGATTATGGCTTTTATTGTAAATCTTGTATTTGCCCGTGTACTAACTCCTGATGATTTTGGGTGTATTGGAATATTAGTTGTCATTGTTGAGATTGCTAATACATTTATAGATGGTGGTTTTGGAGTGGCTTTAATCCAGAGAAAAATACCTGATGAAAAGGATTTTTCGACCATATTTTATTGGAATATAATATTATCAATATTATTATTTTTATTATTTTATGTATTAGCACCCTTAATAGCCGATTATTTTAAAATGCATGAATTAAAAGATTGCCTTCGTGTGTATGGGGTTATTTTAATATTGGGTGCTTGTGGTTCTATTCAGAGTAATATATTGATTAAGCAATTGAAATTTAAGAAAATAGCCATTATATCTGCGGTATCATATTTTTTTTCTGCATTTATCGGGATTTATATGGTTTATCAAAGATGGGGTGTTTGGAGTTATGTCGTTAATATTTTAATGTTTAATCTATTTAAGAGTATCTTGTTGTGGTTGTCTAGTGATTGGAGGCCCCAATTTGTATTTTGTTGGGCATCAATAAAAAGTTTATTTCGTTTTGGAGGGTTGATGTTATTATCAGATATAGGTGATACGATATACAAAAATATACAACCACTTGTGATTGGCAAAGTATTTTCGACAGCGAAATTAGGTTTTTATACACAAGCAAAAAAATTGGCTGAAGTTCCAGCGATGGGTTTCACTCAAGTTGTCATGCAGGTTACATTTCCGGTATTGGCTAATTTGCAAGATGATTTTTTTGTATTGAGAAAAGCTGTATCTAAAAGTATGCGAAGTATAGTATTTTTGAATTTTCCTTTGATGATCTTATTGATCCTGATAGCTCGACCGTTGTTTGTTTGTTTATTTACTGAAGAGTGGTTAAATAGTGTTCCTTATTTTCAAGTGTTGTGTGTTGGAGGAATGCTCTATGCAATTGATGCGAATAATACGAATGTGTTGAAGGCGATAGGACGAAGTGATGTTTTTTTTAATATGCAGTTATTAAAATATGCCATAGGGTTTATTGGAGTTGCCGTGGGACTTTACTGGGGATTAATGGAAATGCTGTGGGCTATGGTTATAGCAGATTATTTATTTTTTTTCATACGGGCTTATGTCTTGGGGCGAATGATCGGTTATGGAATAAAAGAGCAGATGCATGATGTTTATTCATGTTATTTATTATCATTGTTTGTTGGAGGTGTGATTTATATTGTGAATATCGTTTTTGAATGGCAGGGGATGATGGGAATGGTTTTGTGTATAGGGACATATTGCGTGAGTTATCTGTCTTTAGCGTATTTGTTTAGATTAGATGGGAGTATTACATGCTATGAAATTTTAAAAAGTCGATGGAGTTTGTTGAGATAGTAAGTTTTGGATATGTGGCTTTTTAGTGTATTGTGGTTCATCGTCTTGATGACATGTTTCTTTAAGAATAAGAAATTTGTATTTTATGCTATATTGTTCTTATTTTCACTTCTTATCGGTTTTCGTTCGGAAACAGTTGGAGCTGATACGTATGTGTACGCAGATATATATGAGATGATCGGCCAGAATGGATACGAAGGTTATCCGGAGCCGTTATATGGTTACTTTAATTATGTTTGTTACCAACTAGGTTTACAATTCAATGTGATGCAGTGGATTGTGAGTTGTATAATGCTATTTTTATTTGCCAATGTTATCGTAAAGAATAGTCCAAATAGAAATAGTTCATTATTTTTTCTTTTTTCATTGTTTTTTATTTTTTATTCAATGAATGTTACTCGGCAAATGTTAGCTGTTTCTGTTGTATTATATGGATATTATTTGTTAGATTTAGAAAAAGTAAAAGGATTTATTCTTTGTATGGTCATTGCTGCAACTTGTCATTTATCTGCATTGGTTGCGTTTTCTATATTATTGATAAGAAATGTAAAGTTAAATAGTTTTTATTTTTATTTGCTGTTGATTTTTTCTTTTGTTATAGGAACTTTTTTTTTCGATGGCAATATATTTAGGATAATAGCTGGCCCTTATGCGAAATTTTTTGTGGAAAGCGATGCTGGAATTAGGACAGGAGATAGAATATTTTATGCAATATTATTGATCTTATTTTGGAATATTTTATGCATCTTTATTTATAAGACAGCAAAAAAAGAAATTCTTGATACTCTTTGGTTTAAAATTTATTTGTTTGGCTTGTTAATAAATAATATGACCTATCGATTAGAGTTAGGATTACGTATTGTTTTTTATTTTTCGATAGTTCAAATTATTTTTTTTCCAATATATTTATCTAATAACAGGGAAAGAGAAAAACTTTTTATTTGGGGCGTATTATTGATGTTCGTGGGAATATTTTTCTTTGTGTTTTTGTCTAATGGTTCTGCTGGTGTATTGCCTTATTCTAATTTGCTTTTTGATGAATTGTGCAAGTGAGTTAATAATTTAAATAGACTTATAATGAAAATATTAATAACGCTTGATTATGAATTATTTCTTAATGATATTGTAGGAACAATTGATAATTGTTTGATCAAGCCGATGGAATGTTTTAATAATGTATGTGCAAATCATGGTGTGAAAGCTGTAATATTTGTAGATATGGCGTATGTTTTTAGATTAAAGCAATTGTCTGAAAATAATTTATTTGCTAAATCTGAGTATGAAAAAGTGGTTTCAAATATTATTGCGCTACAACGATTTGGACATGACATTGAACTTCATTTGCATCCTCAATGGTTTTTTTCAGATTTAATTGGAGAAGCTTGGGTTTTAGATTGGGATCATTATAAATTATCTGATATTCCTGTAAATGAAGCAAGTGATTATTTCGAAAAGAGTGTTTGTCTCCTAGAGGAAATAATTGGTTCAAAAGTTATCGCATTTAGGGCGGGAGGGTATTCTATACAAGATTTTGTGGAATTTCATAATGTAATGAAAAACAATAAATTGGTGGTAGATTCATCTGTTCTGCCATTTGCTAAAACTTCTAATAAGGGGAAGAATCATCGATATGATTATTCAAAACCGTCAATAAAGACTTTATATCGTTTTTCTGCTGATGTTGCGGAAGAAGATAGATCTGGAATACTATACGAATTACCTATAAGTACATGCAAAAGTATGGGTATTTGGAAATATTTCCAAACAAAGCGAATGAATATGAGAAGGTATAGAACGAAAAATTGGGGGGATGGAGGAGATTTTCCTCAAGCAAAAATGCGTGTGTTATATCAATATTTATGTAAAATATCTGCAAAAATGCTCACAGTAGCCTCAATTGATTATCAATCTTTTTTTAATCTTGAATATGTATATCGTTCATATAAAGAAAAAGGGGCTGAATATTTTACAATAATTGGTCATCCCAAAAATATATCAGCAGATTCACTAGCGTATTTGGATAGTTTTTTGTCTAAAGTCGAAAATGAAGATGACATAATTGTCATAAGAGATGTTGTAAGTGATTGTTTTATATGTGAAAAGTGAAATTTTGTTTGACTTAATGTGAAAGAAATTTCAAAGTCCTATTTT
Organism: Butyricimonas sp. BSD2780061689_150309_C8; assembly: GCF_015560935.1. NCBI lineage: Bacteria > Pseudomonadati > Bacteroidota > Bacteroidia > Bacteroidales > Odoribacteraceae > Butyricimonas > Butyricimonas sp. BSD2780061689_150309_C8. Next base: position 314,152 of record NZ_JADMSV010000001.1, on the reverse strand, counting down.
CTTAAATCATTACTTGTTGTGACAGGTGTGTGAGTATAATGATTAATTATGGATATTTATTATATGGTTTTCTTTGTCTATATCCATAGTAAAGATTGTGCTAAATAATAGTTTGTAATTGTTTTATCAAATAAATATTTAAGTGAAAAAAGTAATGTTGGTTTTTGGGACTCGTCCCGAAGCAATAAAAATGGCTCCTCTTGTGAAAGAGTTTGAGAAATATGTAGATAAATTTCAAACAATTGTATGTGTGACGGGGCAACATCGTAAGATGCTTGATCAGGTATTGGATTTGTTTGATATAGTACCGGATTATGACTTGAATATTATGAAAGAGAATCAAGATCTTTATGATGTTACAGTTCGTGTTCTTGTTGGGATGCGGGATGTGTTAAAATGTGAACAACCCGATATTGTACTTGTGCATGGAGATACTACAACGTCAATTTCTGCTGCTTTAGCCGCTTTTTATCAGCAGATTCCTGTTGGCCATGTTGAGGCTGGTTTGAGAACTCATAATATTTATAGTCCATGGCCGGAAGAGATGAATCGATTAATTACTGGTAAAATTGCAAGTTATCATTTTGCTCCTACATTATTAAGTAAAACTAATTTGCTTGCGGAAAATGTACAGGAAGAACAAATTATTGTTACTGGTAATACAGTAATTGATGCTCTATACTGGGTGATACGTAAAATTGAATCAAATGAGGAGCTTCGTTTTGAGCTTGACAAGAGTTTAAGAGATTCTGGATATGATGCTGGACGTTTGATTGATGGGAAGAAACTAGTATTGATTACGGGACATCGGCGAGAAAATTTTGGAGAGGGTTTTAACCATATTTGTCAGGCTATTAAAGTTCTTGTCGAAAAATATCCAGAAGTTGATTTTGTGTATCCTATGCATTTAAATCCGAATGTTAGGAAACCAATTAGGGAAATATTTGGGGAGGACTTGGTACAATTGAATAATATATTTTTTATTGAGCCACTTGAATATTTTTCTTTTGTTTATTTGATGGAGAAAGCACACATCGTTCTTACTGATAGTGGGGGAATTCAAGAAGAGGCTCCCGGATTAGGGAAACCTGTATTAGTTATGCGAGACACAACTGAACGTCCGGAAGCACTTGAAGCGGGAACCGTTTTGCTTGTAGGAACAAATACAGAACGAATTATTGATAATGTTTCTATTCTATTATGTAATAGTGAATTCTATGATAAAATGAGTCATGCAATTAATCCCTATGGAGACGGGCTGGCTTGTCAACGAATTGTTGATATTCTTTCTTGAGTATAGATTTGTTTGAAATATCGATTTAGATGAAAAAGAAAATTGTTTTCATATTGAACACAGTACAAGACCCAAGATGTTATAAAAGAATTAATGAATTTCGTCAAAATGGGTATGAGGTATCTGCTTATGGTTTTAGCCGGGAAACGAGTACTTGTGTAAACTTTGATCATATTAATATTGAAATTCTTGGTTGTTATTCAAATACATTAAGTTATTTTAAAAGATCTTTTAAAATAATATCATCGTTGTATGGATTATTTAACAAATATCGTGGTGCTGATGTTATATATTATTATTTAGGTCTAGATATTGCGTTTTTTTCATTGATTATAGCACCCCGTAATTGTTTTATTTATGAAGAAGCAGATTTGACATACACATATATGAAGAACAGTTTAATAAGAAAATGCTTTAAGAAAATTGATGAATTCGCTATAAAACGTTCAATACACACTGTTTTTACGTCAGAAGGTTTTGTACAATATCATTTTAGGAAAATAAGCCCTAAAAATATTTCAGTAATACCTAATCGTTTAAATGAAAAAATATTATCATTGAAGATACTACCTAAAAATCCAATTAATATTGATAAAATCAAATTCGCTTTCGTTGGAGCTGTTAGATTTAGGTCTGTCTATAATTTTGCAAGAATGTTATTGAAATATTTTCCTCATCATGAGATTCATTTTTATGGATATATCATGGATAATGTGAGAAAGCAATATGATGAATTGAAGGCCTTTCCAAATATTTTTTTCCATGGTTCTTTTAAAAATCCAGATGATTTACCCTTGATTTATTCAGAAATTGATATGGTACTCGCTACTTATGATTCTGAATTTGAAAATGTAAAATATGCAGAACCGAATAAGGTATACGAGTCAATTTATTTTGAAACTCCTATTATTGTGACTCAAGGAACTTTTTTAGCTGAAAAAGTGAATAGTTTAAATATTGGTTATGCGATTGATCCTTTAGACGATCAGGCTTTAGTAAAATTTATACGTAGTTTATCTGCTTTGGATATAGAGCAGAAAATTCGAGCTTGTCAATTGATAGGGAAAAAGTATTGTGTGAGTGTTAATAAAGATTTCTTCCTTAAGATAAAGGAAATTGTAAATAATTGATTTGTAAAGCTTCTCTGTTGATGTTTTAAAGTATTTGTGTTTTATATTAATTGAATGAAAATATTATATATTCATCAGTATTTTGTTACTCCTGAAGAACGAGGTGGAACACGTTCTTATTGGATAGCAAAAGAGTTGGTAAAGTGTGGGCATGAGGTGGTGGTAATTACCTCGCGGAGTTCTATTAAAGGATATGAAAGAAAGAAAATCGAGGGGATAGATGTTCTTTATTTGGGGAATAATTATAATAATTATATGTCTAAATGGCAGAAAGTTAAGTCTTTTTTGCGATTTGTGCGATTGTCGATAGCCCAAGCAAAACGGGAGGGAAATGTTGATCTTGTTTTTGCAACGTCGACACCTTTAACAGTCGGATACATAGCTTTAAGGCTTAAATGTTTAAAAAAGTGGAGATATGTATTTGAGGTCCGTGATTTGTGGCCGGAATTTCCCATACAAATAGGCGCTATTCGTAATCCTTTCGTGATTAAATTTTTAAGATTCATGGAGAGGAAGATATACCTGAATGCGGAACATATAATAGCATTGTCTCCGGGTATGAAGGATGGAGTTATATCAGCGGGAATCTCCAAGTCGAAAGTAACAGTCATTCCTAATATGTCGAAACCAGATATATTTTACCCGCGAGAAAAATCACAGGATTTTATTAAAGAATTCTCTATTGATGTTAACAAGTTTAATGTTATTCACTTCGGTTCGATGGGAAGGGCTAATGGTTTATCATATATTATTGAAACAGCGAGATTATTTCATGAACGGTCGATAAATGATGTGAATTTTATTTTTATGGGAGATGGTGCGACTTTACCTTTATTAAAAGAATTAGTTAAGAAATATGATTTATCGAACGTGTCGTTCCTCGGAGCTCATAAAATGAGCGTAGTATCTGAAATTGTTAATATATGTGATATTAGTATTGTGCCATTTTTAAATTTACCAGTTTTATATACGAATTCTCCGAATAAGCTTTTTGATACGTTATCTGCGGGGAAACCAATAATTGTGAATTCTGCAGGGTGGACAAAAGATTTGGTTGAAAAGTATGACTGTGGTTTTTATGTAGATCCGGATAGTCCTCAAGACCTTTATAAAAAAATTGTTAGTTGCAAAGATAATAAAGAGCTAATAAACCAATGGGGGAGAAATGCTCGACGCTTGTCAATCGATGTTTTTGATAAATCGAATTTGTCTTTGGCTGTTGTGGATATTCTAGAAAAATGCAATAGCAATAATGTATCAGAATTGTTTTAAACGCTTGTTCGATTTCTTGTTCGCTTTAATGATTGCCCCTTTTTGCTAGTTTGTTTTATTGTTTTACGTTTCGCAAGGATCGGGGATTTATTTGTTCTGTTTCAGAATATAAATGTTAAAACAAGTGAAATGAGAGAATTTGGTTCGGATTTCCATTTTTGTAATGATATAAAAAGAGGCTTGCCTTTTAGTGATTATTTCCCAAAAGTCATTTATTACGCTTGTGGGAGGCAGGCTCTTCTCGCAGTTTTGGAACGGGGAAAGTATAGACGGGTTTGGTTTCCTCGTTATTTTTGTTATGACGTTATAGATTACATTTGTCAAACGGGAATTAAAGTTTCTTTTTATAATGATTTTCCCGGTAACCAAGATGACGATGATGTGATTGACAAGCTCAATTTTCAAGTTGGGGACGTGTTATTACGAATGAATTATTTTGGGACAAGGAGTTGGAGGGATAATTCACGTGTTCCCGTTCCAGTAATAGAAGATCATTCTCATGATTTGATCGGCGAGTGGTCGATCAAAAGTAATGCTAATTGGTGTATTGCGTCACTGAGAAAGACCTTGCCCATAGCCGAAGGAGGCGTGCTGTGGTCTCCCGTGGGATATGTTTTACCTCAAGTGGAACAAACAAACGAGAACGAATTTTTTTCAAAAAATAGATTCATGGCCATGGAAATGAAAAGGCGTTACTTGGTCGGGGAGGATGTTGAAAAGGGAAAATTTAGAGATGTATACATGGCAACAGAGAATGGTTTCAAAGATTTACCGTTGTCTCGAATTTCTACCGATAGTTTAGAACTAGTGCAAAGTATAGGTATTGAGGAATGGTACTTGCAGAAAAAAAAGAACTGGAACCATTTGCTACAAGCTTGTTTCTCTAGTGCGGTCTGTCTTCCCCTAGAAAATGAGCAATGTAATCCTTTTTCTCTAGTGTTATTGTTTAATTCGAATCTTAAGAGAGAAGAAGTTAGAGTGGAGCTAATAAAAAGGAATATTTACCCGTCGGTTTTATGGAATCTTCCTGAAAATAGCACGGGGAAAGAGATCGATATTAGTAAACGCATGTTGTCTCTTCATTGTGACGGGCGTTATACCTTGGAGAATATGCAGGAATTAAGAAATGAACTTGAAGAGATTTGTAATTGATTCTCGGGAATAATCATGTTTGAAATAATTTTGATAAAGGATTCCTTGTACTGGGATCAGGTTGTCATGTCTTTTAAAGATCATGATGTCTATTACTTGAGCGGGTACGTGAAAGCTTTTCAGGTGCATGGTGATGGAGAGCCATTATTGTTTTACTACCATGATGCCGGTTTACGAGGAGTGTGCGTGTTCATGAAACGCGATATTTCAATGTTGCCTATTTATGCTAGTTTGTTAACTCCCCGAGAATATTTTGACTTGGTAACTCCTTACGGGTACGGGGGATTTATTTTTGAAGGGGATACAAGTCAAAAAACTTTTCACGTGTTTCAAGAAGCTTTTGTTGAATTGTTACAACGAGAGAAAATAGTATCCTTGTTTATCCGGTATCACCCTCAAATCGAAAATGCTAGGTATTTACCTTCTTTATTTTCCCCGGTTGATGTAGGAAAAACTATCGAGATGGATATCCGGTCTCCAGAAGTTATCTGGAATAATCTTACGAGTAAAAATCGGAATATGATTCGTAAGGCGGGAAAACTAGGTGTGAGTATTTGCCACGGCAAGGGGTTGCAATTGTTTGCTGTTTTTAAAAAAATTTACAACAGTACAATGGATAAAGATAATGCATCAGCGTATTATTATTTTGAAGACCAGTTTTACTTGTCAATAAATAATGACTTCGCTAGTAATCACGAGATATTCTATGCCTTGTATGGAGGAAAGATTGTGGCCATGTCAATCATGTTATATGCCAATCAACGCATGCATTACCATTTATCAGGTTCTTTTTGGGAATACCGATCCTTGGCTGCTTCTAATTTGTTGTTATACGAGGCTGCGTGTTGGGGAAGTCAACAGGGATTTAAAACATTCCATCTAGGTGGCGGTTTAGGTGCGAAAGAAGATGGACTTTTTAGGTTTAAACAAGCATTTTCTCGTAGTCAGGGACGAGTGTTTTCAGTAGGTAAATGTGTCGTAAATGCAGATGTGTATGCAAAACTTGTGAAAATGCGAGAAACTTATGATAAGAATTTTGACATGAATTCATTATTTTTTCCATTATATAGAGGAATGTAAAAGCAGAAAGCATTGGAATTATTAATTTTATAATGAAAATGTATGTATAAAAAGTTTTTCAAGAGGCTTTTGGATTTTGTCGTGGCCTTGATTGCCTTGATAGTTTTGTCCCCTTTTTTAGTGGTTGTGTACGTATGGTTGACTATCGTCAACAAGGGGGCAGGAGCTTTGTTTTTGCAAGATAGACCCGGGAAAAATTGTAAAATATTCAAGATTATCAAGTTCAAAACGATGACAGACGAGAGAGACGAGAATGGAGAATTATTACCAGATGTCATGCGATTGACTAAAGTCGGGAAATTTATTCGTTCTCTTTCCATTGATGAGTTACCCCAGTTGATAAACGTGTTGAAGGGGGAGATGTCTCTTATAGGTCCAAGGCCTCTAGTTCCGGTGTACTTGAAAGTGTTCGATGAATTCCAGCTTCGCCGGCAGGAAGTAAGACCGGGTATTACCGGGTGGTCTCAAGTTCATGGTAGGAACTTGATGAAATTGAGTAAGAAGTTCGAATATGATGTTTGGTACGTGGACCATGTTTCGTTGCTATTGGATATTAATATTTTGTTTAAAACTATCACTAACGTGTTCGCTCGAAAAGGGGTAGGGGAGGGGAGTGCAAACATGAAGGACGTGGACGATTTACATATTCTGGAGCGATTAAAATCAATGAAATTGTAATCATGAAAAAATTAGCCGTGATCGGTGCAAATGTTTTATAGGATAATGGATTATATATTAGCATTAATGAAGGTATATGGAAAAATATAGTATTTTTTTTAGGGCATTTGAGCCCAATGACTACTTATTGATTAATAAGTGGCGAAATGACCCGGAAATTCAAAAATTGACAGGGGGGACTTTTCGATATGTTTCTTCTGAACGAGAGAAAGAATGGGTCAGGGAAAAGATAATGAATAATACAACGGATATTTATTGGGCCATCTGCGTTAATGATGAATCCCAAAAGATGATAGGATACACGTCAATTAATAATATTGATTATATACACAGGAGTGCTTTTGGAGGGGGTGTCGTGATTGGTGATCGGGAGTACCGGGATGGAATATCTTTAATCGAGCGAGGTTTATTGCTGCTTTCTTATGCTTTCGACACATTGAATTTGAATCGAGTTTATGGGAGTTGTCTTGGAGAACACAAAACTTCTCTTTGTTTGGTGAAATCTATGAAATACGAGTTGGAGGGAATTGAGAAGCAAGCTATATATAAAGATGGCGTATATCATAATAGATTTTTATTTGCTCTTCTGAGAGAAGATTACTATAAGTATCTCCATAATGGAGATTATGAACTTCGAGCTATTATTAGAAGATTCAGAGATATATCAAAGGATAAATAAGATAACGAATGAAAGCATTTATTTTTCCGGGGCAAGGTTGCCAGAAGGAAGGGATGGGAAGGGAACTTTACGAGAAATTCCCGAAAGCGAAAGAATATTTTGAGTGGGCGAATCAATTATTAGGTCGACGTATTACGGATGTCATGTTTCATGGTTCGGAGTTGGAGCTGATGGAGACTAAAAACACACAACCCGCTGTTTTCCTTTATGAGGTGATTTTAGCATTGACTCAAGAGGAAGTTGCACCGGACGTTGTTGCCGGTCATTCCTTGGGCGAGTTTGCAGCATTGGTGGTTAACGGGTGTTTGTCATTTGAAGATGGATTGAATCTGGTACTAAACCGGGCCTTGATCGCCCAAAAGGTTTGTGAGAAATTTGATACAGCTATGGGGGCTATTATTGGTTTTTCGGATGAATTTGTAGAGAAAAGGTTGAAAGAAATCGCGGAAGAATCGGGCGAGCCTGTATATTTTGCAAATTATAACGGTCCCGGTCAGGTTGTGATTACAGGATCAAAAAAAGGGATCAAGTTAGCTTGTAAAATATTCAAGTCTGAGGGGGCAAAAAAGGCTGTACCACTTGCCATTGGAGGCTCTTTTCATTCTCCTTATATGGAGGAAGCAAGGAGTGAATTGGGGCTAATAATAGAAAATACAGACTTTAAAAAACCAAGGATTCCGATTTACCAGTGCGTGGATGGGAAAAGGCATGTGGATATAGATGAAATTAAGGCTAATTTAATTGACCATATCACACACCCGGTTCTTTGGACTCAGATTGTACGTAATTTGGAGCAAGATGGGATCACGGAGTATTATGAAGTTGGTACGGATGACACGTTACAGAAAATTGTGACACGTATGTGTCCAGATAAGAAAGTGGCATCTTTGACAGAAATATCTACATATATGAATAAAATCACTTATTTTAAAAAATGATAATTATGAATTTAGAGAAATTTATTCAATTATTCGCAGAGCAATTTGATGATACGTCTGCAGACGTGTTTACGGCAACAACAGTTTATAAAGAGTTGGAAGAATGGGGATCGTTAGTCGCATTGTCAATCATTTCAATGGTGGATGATGAATTCGATGTACGTGTTACCGGTACGGATATTCGTAATTGTAACACGATCGAAGAATTATATCAACTTGTAATTTCTAGATGAAAAATTATTTACTCGCTATTATAATAGCGAGTAAACTAAAAAGAACGATTATGTCTTTTTTGAGTGTAAAAAATGTGAAAATCAAGGGTTTGGCTGCTTGTGTCCCATCGCAGGTCATTGAAACTAAAGCATACGATTTGATGACAGAGGAGGAAATAAACAAGTACATACAATCTACCGGGGTTGAGAGAAAGCATCGGGTCACTTTAGAACAATGTACGTCAGACCTGTGTTACACTGCGGCTGAAAAGTTGATTTCAGATTTAGGTTGGAATAAATCTGAAATAGATTTATTAGTATTTGTTTCTCATACGGGTGATTATAAATTACCTTCAACTTCCTGTATCCTTCAAACTCGTTTAGGTTTACCCACGTCCTGCATGGCCTTTGACTTGAATCATGGCTGTTCCGGTTTCTTGTATGGATTGAGTGTTATAAGTAATCTTTTGTCTTCCGGTTCAATGAGAAAGGCATTGTTGTTAGTTGGGAATACTCAATCTAAAAATGTTAGTTACGAGGATCAAAGTACTTATTTGATATTTGGAGATGCGGGAGCAGTGGCTGCTTTGGAGTACTCGCCTGAAAATTGTGACTTGATGGATTTTCATTTTTTGACGGATGGTTCTGAAATGGAATCCGTTTATATACCTGATGGTGGCTATCGAAACCCGATAACTCCGGAGTCGTTTATAGTGGAGGATTTTGGTAATGGAATAAAACGGAATAGGACTCATTTAAAAATGAACGGAGCGGATGTATTTTCTTTCGCTAATTCTTTTATTCCAAAGTCTGTTAGAAGCTTAACGGAGCATTATAATATTGATTTGGATAAAATTGATTATTTCGTGATGCACCAGGCAAATAAATTTCTTTGCGAAAAGATCAGGACAAAACTTAAAATTCCGAAGGAAAAAGTGCCTTATTCTTTTCAGGATTACGGTAATTCATCCGGAGCCTCTATCCCTTTGACGATGGTGACCCAGATGAAAGATGTATTAAAAAAAGAAAAATTAGATTTATTGATGACGACGATCGGTGGTGGTTTTTCTATAGTTTCTGCCCGTATCTCTTCAAGTGATATTTTTTGTTCAGAGATACAATATATTTAGGTAAGGTTTATTTATTAAATTGAATGTATGGCTTTGTTTAGTATTGATCGGGTTAAGATCTGCGGATTTTCTGCCTGTGTTCCATTTCGAGTCGTTGAGAATTTAGAATCTTCTTTGTTTAGTTCGGAGCAGGAATTAAAGAAATATATATCAACAACAGGTGTGGAAAGACGCCATGTGGCAGAGCCTGATATTTGTTCTTCGGATTTGTGTTACAAGGCTGCGGAAAAATTAATAGAAGAATTGGGTTGGGATAAATCCGAGATAGAATGTTTGATTTTTGTTTCTCAAACCACAGATTATATCTATCCGGCTACCTCTTGTATTCTTCAAGACCGTTTAAACCTTTCGACCGAGTGTATCTGTTTTGATCTTTCATTAAGCTGTCCGGGATGGGTTTATGGATTATCAGCAATATCCTCTATTGTTAGTGCAGGTCGGATTAAAAAGGCTCTTTTATTAGTGGGTGAAACAGTTTCCAAGACGAGATCGCCTTTTGATCGGGTAAATTTAATATCGGGAGATGCGGGTACGGCAACAGCGTTAGAATACGCGGAGAATGTTCATCCTTTACATTTTGATTTGCACACGGATGGTAGTGGATACAAATCTGTGATGATTCCTGATGGAGGGTTTAGGAATCCCGTGACAGGAGAATCGCTTAAATATGAAGTTGGTGATGATGGTATTGAGAGAAATAGATTGCAGACACACATGGATGGTGCTACTATTTTTTCTTTTGCTATATCAAAAGCTCCTAAAAGTATCAAAAATCTTTTTGAGCATTTTGAACTTGATCAACAGAGCATAGATTACTTTGTTTTGCATCAGGCAAATTGGATGATTAACGAGCGAATAATAAGGAAATTAGGATTAGATGTCTTGAAATGTCCTAATAATATGCGTGATTTTGGGAATACCTCTTCAACAGCAATTCCGTTGACTATCGTCTGCCAGTTGGGACATCGTGTGCAGAATAAAAAAATTATCGCCACTGGTTTTGGTGGGGGATTGTCGTGGGGGAGTGTTTATTTTGAATTAGGTAGAGTTGTTTGTCCTGAATTATTATTTTTATAATTATATATTATGGATTATAATCCTTTTTCATTACAGAATAAAACTATTTTAGTAACGGGAGCTTCTTCCGGTATAGGACGTGCAATAGCTGTTGAATGTTCTCGTATGGGTGCTTTGTTGATTATCACGGGACGTAACGAGGAACGGCTTAAAGAAACACTGGTATTGTTATCGGGAGAAGGCCATTCTATGTTGCAAGCAGATTTGGTGATTACCAGTCAAGTTGAATATTTGGTTTCATGTTTGCCTAAATTGGATGGGATTGTTGTTTCCGCTGGGGTCAACGACAAATCTCTAATTAAGAATATTAGCATGGAGAAAATAGGACAGATGATGTCAATTAATTTTATGGCTCCGGTATTGCTTTTACAATCGTTATTGAAGAAAAAGAAAATAAATAAATTTGGATCAATCGTGTTTCTTTCTTCTATTTCTGCTTTTTACCCGACAATTTCTAATGGATTATATGCTTCATCAAAAGGGGCTCTGAACGCTTTCTCTCGAGTATTGGCATTAGAGGTTATGGGAATGAGAATAAGGGTAAATTGCATTCAACCGGCATTCGTTGAGACTGAGATGTTAATGAAATATCCATTGCAAGAAGAGATTCAGGAAATAAAGGATCATTACCCGATGGGTAGATTTGCAAAACCTGAAGAGATAGCGTACGCGGCTGTTTATTTTCTTGCAGATGTATCTCAATGGGTGACAGGGAATTTTTTTACCATGGATGGAGGTTTTACTTTAAGATAATAGGAAACTTCATGAAGAATTTGTTGATTATCGGTACCGGGAGTTTTGCACGGATCGTTCACGAATACGCTTTGTTGTCCAAAGAGTGTGGCCAAGAATGGCGTGTTAAAGGATATTTAAAGTCATCAGAGATGCCCGTGCAGGAATGCTTTGATTTGCCGGTAATAGAAACGGTAGATAATTATAGTTTGTCTGATGATGATGTTTTTATATGCGCTGAAGTTGATGGAAACGTGAGGCACTTGGCAGTGGAAAAAATTGTTGCAAAAGGTGGTAAATTTGTCAACATTATTCATCCACAATCTAATATTAGCCGGACAGCTGTTATCGGGGAAGGCAATATTATAGGGGCATTTACAACATTATCAATGAATACAAAAATCGGGAATCATGTAATTATTCAAGATCACGTAAATGTTGGGCATGATTCTGTTATTGAAGATTATGTCCATTTATATGTGGGGACAATAATCAGTGGCCGAAATTGTATTGATAAGTATGCTGTTTTATACACGGGGGGTACCGTGTATCCTAAAATTAAAATAGCTTCCAATGCTATTGTTGGTGCTGGGAGTGTCGTGATGAGGAATGTTAAAACATCAACAACGGTATTAGGAAATCCCGCGGCATTATTAAAATAGATGAAATGTCTTTAAGAATATCTTGTATACAAAATGAAATATTTTCTTCTAACACCTATATTATCGATAAAGATGGACGTTGTGTTATAGTTGATCCCGGTACAGAAGATTGTGAGGAATTGTTTAATTTTTTGAATCAGAATTGTTTAATTCCTGAATACATTATACTTACTCATGAACATTTTGATCATGTTTGGGGGTGTAACACGTTAAGGGATAAGTTTGGTTCCAAAGTTATTTCTTCTCGGAGATGTGCTGAAAATTTGAAAAAACCACAGCGGTATTTTTTGTTGTTATTTAGCGAAGATCGAGATGACTCTTTTTGTATCTCGAAGGTGGATTGGACATTTGAAGGGGATGGTCAGTTTATGTGGAACGGACTTTGTTTTGATTTTACTGAAACACGCGGGCATTCATCTGGTTCAATGTGTTTCAGTTTTGATAATTATCTTTTTAGTGGTGATACGCTTATCAAAGGACATAAGCCTGTTATTCGGCGTAAAGATGGGGGTTCACTAGATGATTTTAAGAAAAGTGTTGAACGGTTATTTATTAAATATGATAGTAGGAAAACGATTGTATACCCGGGACATGGGGAATCGTTCATACTTGAAGATATTGAAAAACAATACAGGAATCTATAACGGATTGTTTTCTAAATTTAAATAGAATGAAATCAAGAATTTGGCTCTCGTTGGCTCACATGAGCGGGCGGGAGCAAGAATTTATACAAGAGGCATTTGACACGAACTGGGTGGTCCCGTTGGGACCGAACGTGAATGCTTTTGAAAAATCTCTGCGAGATTTTTTAATTGAAAATGGAGAATTGAAAATTGAAAATGAAGAGAAACAGGTGGTGGCGTTAAGTGCAGGAACGGCCGCATTACATTTGGGCTTGATACTTTTAGGTGTTGGTGAGGGGGACGAGGTGATATGTCAAAGTTTCACGTTTTCTGCATCGGCAAACCCGATCGCTTATCTTGGGGCTAGGCCTGTTTTCGTGGATAGCGAGGAGGAGACGTGGAATATGGATCCGGAGTTGTTGGAAGAAGCGATTAAGGATCGAGAGGAAAAGACCGGACGGTTGCCGAAGGCGATTATTACCGTGCATTTGTATGGAATGCCGGGAAAATTGAACGAAATATTGGAGGTCGCTAATCATTATAAAATTCCTGTATTAGAAGATTCGGCAGAGGCGTTGGGTTCGGAGTACAAGGGGCGGAAGTGCGGGACTTTCGGGGAATATGCGGCATTGTCGTTTAACGGGAACAAGATGATCACAACATCCGGTGGCGGAGCGTTGGTTTGCCCGAACGAGGAACGAGCAAAACGGGCGTTGTTTTATGCCACGCAGGCGAGGGAGCAAGCTCCACATTACCAGCACGAGAAGATCGGGTATAATTACCGGATGAGTAATATCTGCGCGGGAATCGGGAGGGGGCAGATGTTCGTGCTGGATGAACATATTGCCCGTAGGAGAGCAATTCACGATTTGTACGTGAAGTTACTGAATGGAGTGAAAGGGGTGGAGGTGATGTGCCAGCCAGAAGGGGAAGGTTTTAATTCGAATTACTGGTTGACGTGTATCACGGTAAAACCGGAGGAAGCGGGTTTCACGAGGGAAGACCTGAGGTTGACTTTGGAGGGAGGTAATATAGAGAGTCGTCCGTTGTGGAAACCGATGCACTTGCAACCGGTGTTCAAGGAAGCCCCGTTTTACGGGAACGGAACGAGTGATCGGTTGTTCGAGATCGGTTTGTGTTTGCCGTCTGGGCCGACGTTGACTGACCAAGATATAGAAAGAGTGGCGAAAGTTGTGAGACAACTTTCTAATTTTAGATTTTAAATTTTAGATTGAAGGACCGAAAATAATTTATGATTTTGGATTGAGGGGTAAAAGATTTTAGATAGAGGTAAGATACTCGATAACAAGGGTGTGACGAGCGTGTTAGGGCTTTTGTCACACCCTTGTTGTTTGTAGGCATGCGGGGGCGTGCCTTTGTTGTTAAAGGTCATCTTGCGGGATATAAAAATAATCGTTATGAAAGAAACGAATGATCAGACGAGAGGTCTCATGCGAGACTGTTTTTTTGTGCGTCAGGGTGAACGTAGGGAAAGGTGTTTTTACTCGGAGATATTGTACGTGGAGGCTTCGGGATGTTATTGTTATATTCACCGTCGGGATAAGCCCCGGTTGTCGATTGCTTATCCTCTCTTGATGTTGGAGCCTTTTTTGCCCGTGGATATGTTCCGGCGGGTACACCGGAGTTATATCGTGAACCTTTGCGAAGTGGATGGTTTTATCGGGAAAGCGATCTGTATCGGTAAGAGCGTGCTTCCAGTCAGTCCACCTTACCGAGCGGCGGTCTTCGGGTGTTTTAATTTTTGGGATTTAGGACGGGTGAAAAAGGGGCGAGAGGATAAGGAGATGTAGGGGTAAGGAAATTTGTTAATCATTCTTGTGGGGTGACCTTATCCCCATTACGCTTTGTATTGTCGGTTTATTTTTTTATTTTTGTTGATAGTAATCAAGAAAGGAACACGTGTATGAAATCCACAAAAGAGTACATAGAGTTGTTGAAGGAGTTTAAAAACAAAGAAGCGGGACATTATGCAATATCCCGTATCGGGATTTTCGGTTCTGTTGCACGGGGAGAGCAAACGGAGGAGAGTGACGTGGATGTGTATGTAGAGTGTCCCCCAATGGGATTGTTTCGTCTTGGAAGCTTGAAAAATACTTTGGAACAATTGTTCGGATGCCGGGTTGATATTGTGCGTTTACGGGATCACATGAACGCTTTTTTGCGAGAACGAATAGAGAAGGAGGGTATTTATGTGTGATAAGCGACTTGTGTTGTCTGAAATCGGACAAATCATAGAGACTATCGATGTTGTTTTAAGGCGAACGAAAGATATTCAGATATTAAATGATTTTTTGCTTTCGGAATCAGGGATGATCCTGTTGGATAGTGTTTGTATGAAGTTAATAGCGATAGGGGAAAGTGTGAAGAAATTAGATCGTTTGACAAATAAAGATTTGCTGAAAAATTACCCTTCCGTGGATTGGAAAGGAGTTATGGCGATGCGAGACATCATTGTTCATCATTATTTCGAGATAGATGCGGAAATTGTTTTTCAAACGATACATGATGATTTGCCGTTGTTGCGGGATGTGCTTCTTCAGGTGCAAGGTGATGTGGAGTTATCTAGAATGTAAAGAGAGTGACTAAAATTTGAGGTGTTTCTTCGGATAAAATTGTAGAGATAAAGTATTCGATAATAAGGGTGTGACGAGAGTGTTAAGGCTTTTGTCATACCTTTTTTTGTTTTCCTATGTATCACGGTAGCTTTGTCATTTAAGTTTTTTTGCGGGTATAGATAATTGTATGTGGAGAAAAAAAGTCTGTTCGGATGAATTTTCCTGCCGTTCGGATGATAAATGAGTGTGTTCAGATATTATGGTTGGTAACGGGCGTTCTGGGGTGTACTTTTGGTATATCAAATTTAAAAACAAAAGATTATGGGTGTATTACAGAACGTGATTAGAGAGATCGGTGACATCGTGAACCGCTTGTCGGTTTCTTCGAAAGAAAAGCAGAAGATTCAGGAAGAGATTCAATCTTTGGTGTATCGTTACAAGAGTGAGCTGGTGCGGGAGCAGTCGGCGGCGGTGGGGGAAGAAGCCCGGGGAAATTGGTTGCAGAGGTCTTGGCGTCCTATCGTGATGTTGGCGTTCGCGTTGGTGATTTTGTCGGGGATGTTCATGGAATCGACGTTGTTGTCCGATAGTTCCCGGTTGTGGGATTTGCTGGAGATCGGGCTTGGGGGATACGTGATCGGGAGAAGCGGGGAGAAGGTGACGGATTGTTTGTTGTCAAGGAAATGGAAATAAAACGGGGTATCATGGAAATTATTGAGAATTTGTTGTTCGGGGATAACGTGAAGTACTTGCAGTGTTCAAAGTGTAAGGTGAAACTATCTCGTGTGGATACGATTGTTTTACATAGTACGGTTGGAGCCGGGGCGATTTCATCGGCACTTTATTTGGGTCGGCCGGACACGAGTGTTGCCGCTCACGTGGTGGTTGGAAGGGACGCGGAGGTTTTCCAGTTGTTACCTTTTGACGTGAAGGCTTGGCACGCCGGGAAGAGTTTCCATGCCGGGCGGGTGAACCTGAATGATTGTTCGATCGGGATCGAGCTGGATAATGCCGGGGAGTTGCAACGCGTGGGAGACCGCTATTATTCGAGTTTCGGGCGGGAATATTCTCCCGATCAAGTGTACACGACGGAAGAAGAGGGGAGGGCGAGATACTGGCATTCTTTTACCGAGGGGCAGTTCGGGGTTACGGAGGAGATCTGTCGTTTGTTGAAAGAGTGTTACGGGATCAAGTACTTGGTGAGACACTCGGACATCACCCCTCGAAAGACGGATCCGGGTCCGGCGTTTCCTTTTGATGAGTTGAGAAAAAGGTTGAAGTTTTAGTAATGAAAAAAGGAGGTAAGTATGGCTTGTTGTTATTCAAATTTGTTTAATCGTTTGTCGGGGCGGATGGGACGTGTTATTTACTACCAGGTGGGGGATCATCTTTACGCGAGAGCTGCCCCGGGAGAGGTGAAGGATTGTCGTTCGGAGTTGCAATTGTATTACCGGGAGAGGATGAGGAAGACGGCGACTTTTTATGGGGTGATCCGGCAGACATGGTTGGCCCGGATCTGGCAGATGTTGGGAGTGGTGGAGCATCGTTCGGGATATAATCTTTTCCTGCAGGCTAATATGCGGGCGTTTAACGGGGAGGGGTTGCTGTATGATCTCGTGCATTTCAGTGCCGGGAACTTGTTTTTACCGAGTGAGTTACAGGGATGCCGGGAGGGCGATAAGGTTCGCCTGACGTGGAAGAATGAATACGTGGTACGTGAAGAGCGTTTAGGGGACGAGTTGTGGTGCGTGGTGATGATGGAAGACATGAGGTTTCGGATTGTGACTCCCGAGGCGATCGGGAGTGTTCGTCGGGATGAGAGCGCGGAGATAGAACTCACGGAAGAGCGGGGAAAGAGGATTCACTTGTATTGTTTCTTTGGTTCGGTAAACAGGTGTGATTTTTCAGAAAACGTGCATTTAGTATTGTAATTTATATGTTTCATTTTAAATTTTAAGATTATGGCTTTATTTAAATCATTTGTATTGGGAGAAGTGAGAAAATCAGTGGCAAACATCACGATGTACGCGGGGGCAAACGGGTATAGTATTGCTAGGGGAAAGAGAAGCACGATGCGTAATCCCAGAACTCCCGGGCAGTTGACGCAACGAGCGAAGATGAAAGCATTGCAGGTGGCTTCGCTGTATTTTGCCCCGGCGGCAGAACTCGGTTTCCCGGGAAGAAAAGCGGGAAGTACGTTTTATAATGCCTTCGTGAAAGCGAATATGAAGGCCGTTACGGTTGATGAGGAGTATAACCCCACGATTGACTACGAGAAGATCGTGTGTGCCGAGGGGAGCCTACAGGATGGAACACTGACCGTGTCGTTGAACGAGGATCAGGATATGATAACGATTACCCAGGAGGCGCAAAGTCGCTGGTCGGTGGTGGCTAACCCGACGGACGTGTTGTACGTGGTGGTTTACGAGAAAACGGGAAACCAAATGATCGTGGAACCTTGCCGGAACCGTCAAGAGAATGGCGTGACGACGATTAGCTTGGATAATGGATGGGTAAAAGAGAATCTGGAGGTGTATACTTTCATGTTGTCGAAAGATAAGAGGAAAGCGTCGAATAGTAAACGGTTAACCATTAATGGTTGAAATGGGAAAACTTTAGATTGGTGAGATGGTGATTTTACATGCCGGACGGGGGGAGAAGATAGGAGAGAGGGTCCGGCATATAAGTTGTAAAATGTTGGCTTGATGTTTCTGATCTTTCAAATTAGAATTGCTTATGTCTTTTGAATTGACTATATTTGTAATAAATATTTTGGTTATGTCTGAAAAAGAGATGAATTCTTATCGTTTAACCAGTTTGGAAGAACCAACTGATGAAATGCTTACTACTTTGATGAAAGAAGTTGCTGAAGAAGCAAAACGTAAATCGGAAGAAGCGCATAAAAAGTTTTTTCAGGAAATAAGAGAGTATATCCGTAAGCAACGGGCAAAATGGGGGAAAGAATATAATGTAAGTTTTAGTAATGAATGATTTTTGAGATTTTAGTCTTAGTAAAAAATGGCACTCTATGTAGGGTGCCATTTTTTATATCATGAAAAAATGAATTACATGAGGAAGTGATCACTGATCGATTTATGCTCGTAGATGTTGCGGATCGTGTCGGCAAACATGGGAGCGATCGGTAATACTTTAATTTTTGAGCAAGGTTGTTTCTGGGGAATGGAATCGGTGAAGATTACTTCCGTCAGTTTTGATTTCTCGATATTTTCGTATGCCTTACCGGAAAGAACTGCATGGGTGGCCACGGCACGTACGCTGGCAGCACCATTGTCGATAAGCATATCGGCTGCTTTGCAAATTGTTCCGGCCGTATCGATCATGTCGTCAACAACGATGATATTTTTGCCCTCTACATCCCCGATCACTTTCATGTCGGCAACTTCATTTGCCCGGATACGGGTTTTGTGGCAGATGATCAACCCTGAATCAAAGTATTTTGCCCAGGAATTTGCTCTTTTGGCCCCACCGATGTCAGGGGAGGCAATGGCAAAATCACGTAATCCTAAAGATTTGATGTAAGGAATCAACACGGTAGAACCGTATAGGTGATCCACGGGAACATCGAAGAATCCTTGAATTTGGTCAGCGTGTAAATCCATGGTGATAATTCGGTCGACTCCGGCTGCCTGTAGCATATTAGCCACTAGTTTTGCCCCGATGGCGACACGCGGTTTATCTTTCCGGTCTTGACGCGCGAACCCGAAATAGGGGATTACGGCGATTACCTTGTAGGCAGATGCTCTTTTGGCGGCATCGATCATCAAGAGTAATTCCATGAGGTTATCACTGGGCGGGAAGGTTGATTGCACGATAAACACGTGTTCGCCTCTCACCGTTTCGTCGAATGAGGTGACGAATTCTCCGTCACTAAATCTCGTAAACGTTTTTTTACCGAGTTCCAGCCCTAGAGAACTAGCAATACTTTCTGCAATATATTGACTATTCTCTCCGGCGAAAACTTTAATTTCGGGAAGATTTGACATATCTAATTCATTAGTTGAAACACTTGGCAAAAGTATGAAATTATTTTGTTCCACCAAAGGAATTTGGTGGAACAGTTACAAGTTGCAGGTTTGCAGGTTACAAGTTGTAATCGTTGTGTTTTTTACACGAACCGTTTGATCTCTTCGCTCGAAAATGTTATATTTGTTCCAACAAGATGTTGTTGGAACAGTTTCAAGTTACAGGTTCGTAGGTTACAAGTTGACTAGCTTGCTGTTCAATGATAAGATTGGTTTTCTTAACTTGTAACTTGTAAACTTGCAACTTGTAATTATGTGCAGTATGTTTATTTTATTAATTAATATATTTTCAAATAGATGGAAGAAATCAAAAAGTACGTGGAAGAGAACAAGGAACGTTTCCTGAACGAGTTATTCGAGTTGATTCGCATTCCTTCAATCTCTTCATTGTCTGAGCATAAGCCAGATATGTATCGTTGTGCCGAACAATGGACGAAAATCATGTTAGCTGCCGGAGCTGACCGGGCAGAAGTGTATGAAACAGAGGGTAATCCGGTTGCTTACGGGGAGAAGATCATTGATCCGGCTCTTCCTACGGTGTTGGTGTATGGGCATATGGACGTGATGCCGGTTGACCCGATCGAGTTGTGGAACACGAAACCTTTCGAGCCGGTTATTAAAGATGGCAAAATCTGGGCTCGCGGGGCTGACGATGATAAAGGACAGGCTTTCATGCACGCGAAAGCGTTTGAATATTTAATGAAATCCGGGAAATTGAACTGTAACGTGAAGTTCATGATCGAGGGAGAAGAGGAAATCGGTTCCCCGAGTCTTCCCAAGTTCTGCCGGGATCATAAGGATATGTTGAAAGCTGATGTGATTTTGGTTTCCGATACCAGTATGATTGGCCGTGATATTCCTTCAATTACCACGGGATTGAGAGGTTTGGCTTACTGGCAGGTTGAAGTTACCGGTCCGAACGCTGATTTGCATTCCGGTATTTTCGGGGGAGCGGTGGCGAACCCGATTAACGTGTTGTGCAAGTTGATTGCCGATATGCAAGACGAGAAGGGACATATCACGATCCCCGGTTTCTATGATGACGTGTTGGAAGTAACTGCCGAGGAACGTGCGAAGATGGCCAAGGCTCCTTTCAATTTAGAAAATTACAAGAAGTCTTTAGATATTAAAGAGGTGAAAGGCGAAGAAGGGTTCACGACCAATGAACGTACGGGTATTCGTCCGACATTCGATGTTTGTGGAATCTGGGGTGGTTACACGGGCGAAGGTGCAAAGACCGTATTACCTTCTAAAGTATACGCCAAGATTAGCTGCCGTTTGGTTCCGAACCAGAAACACGAGAAGATTGCGAAATTGTTCAAGGAATATTTCGAGTCTATCGCTCCGGATTACGTGAAGGTGAAAGTGGATTACCTGCATGGCGGACCTTCTTACGTGTGTCCGATTGATCTCCCGGCTTACAAGGCTGCCGAGAAAGCATACGAGGAAGTGTATGGAAAACAACCCGTTCCGGTGCGTTCCGGTGGTAGTATTCCAATTATTGCCACTTTCGAGGAAGTGCTGGGAATCAAGTCTGTACTGATGGGCTTTGGTTTGGGTTCCGATGCGATCCACTCTCCGAACGAGAACTATCCGTTGGAGCAATTCTTTAACGGAATAACGACAATTCCATTATTCTACAAGTATTTCGGAGAGATCATGAAGAAATAAATTTTGTAGTCAATAATTTAGACTCCCCTCATTTTACGGTAGTAAGGTGAGGGGTGTTTTTTTTGTGGTTGAATCAATAGGATATAGATTAAAGTTGTATTCGTAAATTAGCATGATCGAGAATTTATTTTAAGTTTATGCTATATAGTTGTATTTATGTCAAAATTATTTCATACCTTCGTAAAGAGCATTA
The DNA here is from genome assembly GCF_015560935.1 of Butyricimonas sp. BSD2780061689_150309_C8. Classification (NCBI taxonomy): domain Bacteria; kingdom Pseudomonadati; phylum Bacteroidota; class Bacteroidia; order Bacteroidales; family Odoribacteraceae; genus Butyricimonas; species Butyricimonas sp. BSD2780061689_150309_C8. The sequence continues at coordinate 293,010 of NZ_JADMSV010000001.1, read as the reverse complement.
TTTTAAATAAAATACTGTTTACTGCTTTGTTACAAAGCAATGATTTAAAACGATGAATTATGAAAAAAAGAGTTTCTTTAAAATGGATCTTTTGCCTTTTAGGTGGAGCCATACTTTTTGCTTGTTCAAAAGATTATGAAGATGTGAAGGTCGATCCTTCAATTGAAAACATTCAAATAAAGAATGGAATGTTAGTATTTTCTAATCATGAAGTTTTGAAAAAAGTAATTAATGGTGGTAAGTACCTCTATGCAGGCTATGTAAATCAGTTTAAATCTCAACAACGAATGTTTGAAGATATCATTATAGCAGAGAGTAAACAGATGGATTATTTAGATACTCTAAGTGGAGAGTCTTTAGAAAAGGCTCCCAAGCACTCGCCATTATATGAGTTAGCATTAAAAGAAAGGTTGATAAAAGAAGTGTTTTATTCAGATGGGACTTCGTCTTATGATTACAATTTAGCTGTACCTTATTATTCTTCAGTTATAAATAAGGACGGATTCTTTGCAGTTCAGGACACTCTTTATCAGATCACGGAAAACTATGTAAAAGTGTGGATAGGAGCAGATTTAAAAAAGATAGATATATTAGCAAAAGCGACTAATTCTGATACTGAAAAAAATATTTTTATTTTTGATTATACAAAAGGTCAAAATTTCACTTTTGAGAATTCAAATGTTTCATCTCGTGTTTCCTTCCCCGCTCCACCATCAACAATTAGAAAAGGAGTTGTGCAATATTTAGATCAACCTGGTTTTAATGGGATTATTCCATTTGATGGAAGATTTATAGTGACATTTATAGATAAAATAGGACTTAATCTTCCTAAATATACCCGAGATTTATATATACAAGTAGTTTGTCAAAAAAGGGTAAATGGAACCAATTCTTATGGTTTCTATGGATGTAGCTTTGATCTCACGTTTAAGGTAATGACAGAAACAAATGGAGTCATCTCTGATGCTATAAATATAGGCGTAAGCGGTTTGGGCTCTAATGTATATTATACATTTTACCCTTCTTTCAGTATGTTACTAGAAGGAAAAACGCCACAGGTTACAGAAGATCCTTACACTTATATATTGTCTGCACAATTTGGTGCATATGCAAAAATCAATTTTGTTGATGTGGATGGTATTAATAAAGATGTGAATGCTCAAGGAATATTTAAGATGGAACGAGCATCTATACAAAATCAATTCCTTTATGAAATCATTAGTGAGCATTCACAATGGTTAGATACAGTTATTGAATAAGCAAACATAATAAAATTATGCAAAAAAATATCAACTGGATACTATGTCTAAGCGTCATATTACTATTTTCGTGTAATGACAATGATGACAAAGTAAGTGCTCATTTACCAGTACTAGAGAAAGCACATGTTTCCATGTCTGGAAGTTTGGGTTTGTATGATGCGGTTACGTTCAATATCGAAGGAACAGAATATATCGGTTTAGGATGGAATAATATCGTGGGTAATAATCTACATTTTAGTAAGTATTCACCCAATTCCCATGAATGGGAAATACTTGAAAGTGAATTTCCAGGCAAACCTCGCTTTGGAGCCGTGGCATTTGTTATTGGGGAAAAAGCTTATGTCGGTTTAGGGTATATGTTAAACCATGAAGAGCAAGAAGTGTATGACGATTTCTTCGTATATGATGCTCTTACTCATAAATGGGAAAAACTTCCATTTCAATTCCCTGGCAAAGCTCGTCGTGGAGCAGTTGCTTTCTCAATAGAAGGAAAAGGATATATAGGGACAGGTATTGTTAAACCGGGAGCTCCTGGAGAAGGAGATTATTTGTCTGATTTTTATGAGTTTGATCCTCAACGAGGTTGGAAACAAATATCGAATATTTCTTATCCTCGTTATGGGGCAACAGCTTTTGTTGCAGATGGGTGTGGGTATGTTTGTTTTGGGAAATTGTATGGTGTACCTAGTGGACCTGGGCTACAAAAACTTGATCCGAACACAGGAAAATGGACAGGAATTCCGGTTAACTATGAGGATGGAGAGACCGAGAGGCTTTCAACAACAGATGCTGCAAAATCTTTCGTGTTGAACAAGGATGGGCAGGACTATGTTTATGTTTTTGGAGGTTTGAAGTCAAATGACAAAATTCTTGGATGGGGATATAATCCTAGTGAAAATGTCTGGAAAAGTGTGGATTACCCTGTTGGAGGAGATTATGGATTTACTGTTGGAGGGCAAGGTTATGCCATGAGTCCTGGAAATGGCGAGGGAACATTTGAGGCTTATACTTTTCGTGTTGTGAATTAATCGTTTATATAAATTGAAAATTCTATAAATAGTTCAAGGAAACCGCTTGCAAAACGTCAAGCGGTTTTTTGGTTTAAATCAGTTGTGAATTTTTGATGGAGTATGAGAGATTATACCTGTAATGGTAGAGTGATCTGTGGAATTTGGAAAAAGGTAAGCGAGTAACAGGTAATTATAAAGTCGGCAGGGGTGTTCGGCTCATGGGTTATAGCCAGTTGCCAAACGAATATGTAACGGAAGGGAAACGGTTGTTATTCTTTTGGGGCCGCTTATTTCTCCTTTAATTTTTGCTAAATACAGATAGAATTCTAAAGGACTCTAAAATAAGCTATTGTAAGAAAAGAATTGTAACGGTAAAAGAGTGACAATTCGCGACAGTTTAATCACAAGAATGGACATTATTGTCTGGAATCCATTGTTTGGAATACGTGGAAACGGGTTTTACGTCCTCCGCCTTCGATGGAGAATTGTTCCGTGTGTTGGGAACCGTTTCGGGCATTCAGACGAAGTGTTAGATTATTAGTTCCGGTAGATAAGGGCAGGCGGGTGTAGGAAATCGAGTATGGTAACGTTTGCCAGTTACGGGTGTCCGCTTTCTCGGTGAGGCTGTTAGCGATACCGACGGCAAAGCCTAGCCATTCGTTTTGCTTACGGGCAGAATATTCCAGTCCTTTTTTGGCTGCCACCCGGAGGAGGGAATTTGAAAATTCCCGTACCATGCGGTCTCGCAGGGTTTTTAATGCAATTTCATTGATATTTTCCGCTATTTCCAACGGGTACGAGTGCGTCCCGTTCACGAGAGTTCCCGTCGCGTAAAGCGGGGGACGTTCCATGTATTTGGGGAATGCAACACGCAGGGTTTGCAGATCGGCAATGCTTTGTTTTTCGTCGTCACTGTATCCCGAACCGAAGAAGAAAGGGAAGGTAAGCCCGAGGGATTCGTTGTGAAAAACAATTGCCCCGTCCCCTCTTTTTTGTTTTACGAAGTTGATGCTCCATTCCGCTTTCACGGGACCCATCCCGTTTAGCCAGAAGAATACGAGTTGTCCGTCTGCGGGTGTCGGGGTATGGGTGTATGTCGTGTTGAACTCTTTCTCGTATTGTTTTAATTCAGCTGTAAAACCACAATTATAGGCGGTACGCATCAAGTCCTGTTTTAGTTGTTCCGGGGCTTTCACACCGAAGTTTTTAATATAATCGGACTGGTAGACCTCGTAGGCATTTCGATAGGCGATAAACGCATTGTTGTAATCTCCCGTGGCATCGTAGATCAGGCCCATTAGTAGATGAGCGAAAGCATCTCGTTGATACCGGTTCTTGTTATCGGGATACTTGTCGTTTAGCTGGTTGAGTTTGATATTGATTTTACGAACCTCGACCAGGGCGCCTTCCATGTCATTCAGGTCGATGTAGTTCAAGGCTTTGTAGAAGTTAATCATGATGACCTCGAAATCTTCCGGTCGGTAGGGGCGTGCTTCCGGATTGGTAACCAATGCCGCGGCTTCAGCCCCGATATTACTGTGATACTCGTCAATCAGGTTCTCGGCGGTCTCGAAGTATTGATTGCTGTTGGTGGGATTGCCGAGCATGAATTCCACGTATCCTTTGTTGAGATAATAGAGGATGCGGTTTTTACCCGTGGCTTGTTTTTTATCTTTATCTAGGAGTTTGTTTGCTTTCTCGAAATTTCCCGTGTTGACGGCTGCTTGGAAATCTGCCGTTCGCTGGTACCAAGTGGCGCATCCGGAGAAAAGAAAAACGAGAAGAAGTCCTAGGAGTTTATAAGGTTTATAAAGTTTATAAGGTCCATAAGGTTTATGAATCCCGATTTTATTTCTTTTAAAGTATGGATAATGAATATTTATCATTTCTTTTTAAAATCTTAAACTTTTGGGGAAGTTACTTTATAAACCTTATAAACTTTACAAACTGATTAAAGAACCCGGTCGCTGATTTGTTTCTTGATCTTCTTGTCACCCATCCAGACAACCTCGTTGGTCTCGATGTTCGTGAGTTGCAGGTCGATCTGGTAAGTCACGACTTTTTGTTTCTTGTACGAGTCAACGATGCTGTTGATTGTTCCTTGCAAGATGAAATCGGCACCCAGTTCTTTTCCCCACTTTTTGGTGGTTTCCGGTGATGCGTAATCTTGTTGTTCGGCTCTTTCTTTTCGAAGCTCATTCCGCTTCTCTCCGGCAACAACCAAACGGATGTTACCATCCCGGATAATTGCTTTTTCTACGTCCTTAATAAAGGTTTCTGAGTTGATATGCTCATGACTTTTGTTCTCCACGAGGCCGACAACCACCACGGGGCGTTTGTCGTTTGCTTTCAAGTATCTTGGAATCCAGGCTGAAGTAAGCAGGTCTCCGATCATTTCTTCGGAAACAAGCCGTGAGTCACTATCATTCCAACGTCCGCTAAGGTCGATGGTTTCATTCGGGTCTACCCGTGTGATTTTCCGGTTAGCACATCCGTTAATTAAAGCAATGGTCAACACAACAAGTGTTCCGATAAATATTCTTCTCATATTCCGTTGTTTTAGGTTTCTATTCAATTTCCACGATCATATTTTGTGTTCTTGTAAAAGTTTATAACAATAATTCTACCAAATATACGTATTGCGTAGTTTTATGGATGTTAATTAGATTTAAAATTGATGAGACGACCGATCATTATGCCGGAATGTGACGTGATTCGTTGTAAGTAATCGGGGAGTGTTTCTGTCGTGACGGACACTTTTTTGTCGGAAACCGAGGCGTGGAGCAGGTATATTTGTCCCTCATTTTCAATGGCAATGCCCACGTGAGCCGTGTCGAGTCCTTTTTTCTTCGTGGTGATCAGTATAATATCCCCGGTTTTGATTTGTCCCGCGAAAGGGAGTACTTTTTCTTTCGGGATATAGTAATATGCCCTGCCGTTAATAGTCTTTTCAATATCAATTATTTTTGTAACGAGGGTGGAATCCTGTATTAGAGCCGGGTACTTTTTCCAGTTTTGGGAGATGAAAGATACTTTGTTGGGGAAAGGGATACCTCCTTTTTCTTTCGTGATGTCTTCCAGAAGGTTCAGGCAGGTCATCTCGTATAGCCAGTCGGAAGAGTAATGCAGGCGTGACGTGTAGTCTGCTATCTTCCCGTTCCGGTACCGAATCTCTTGTAAATTCTTTTGGAATTGGGGAATACTTTGTTCTTCGTATTTATCTAGGCGTGCCAGGGCGATGACATTATCGACGAAAGTCACGCAGTCAAATTCTCGCAGGTTGACAACCAGCTCCTCCTGGGGATTGATGTCCAACGTTCCTCCCACGTAAGGCGTTTCGAGAAAATAGCGTCCGATGGCGACAACTTTCTCGTTGATCGGGAGTTTGGCTATTTCCTTTTTATTGGCGTATTCAAAGAAATGTTTTAGCAAAGTTTGATCTTTCCGGTACACGGAATCAGCGGGAGAGCAAGCGAAAGCCCCGAATGAAAAGGTGATCAGGAATAGAAGGACTAAATTCTTCATAGCAACCGGTGTTTGAGAATAAAAAATGAGGAGTCGTGTGACCGACATCCTCATCTCTCTTGTGTTGTGTTTATATATTATTTGCCTGCGGCCGAAAACTGTTCAAGGAAACGGATGTCGTTTTCGAAAAAGAGGCGTATATCCTTAATGCCGTATTTTAGCATGGTGATACGCTCGATACCCATACCGAGTGCGAACCCGGTATATTTTTCCTTGTCTATACCATTTAATTCCAAAACATTGGGGTCAACCATTCCACACCCGAGGATTTCCAACCATCCGGTTCCTTTACAAACATTGCAACCTTTTCCGTGACATAGTGTACACGATACGTCCATTTCTGCCGATGGTTCCGTGAAGGGGAAGTATGACGGACGAAGACGAATTTGCGTGTCCGGTCCGAATAGTTCTTTTGCAAAATAGGTCAAGGTTTGCTTTAAGTCGGCGAAGGAAACGTTCTCGTCGATGTAAAGAGCTTCGATTTGGTGGAAGATACAATGTGCCCGGGCCGAGATAGCCTCGTTACGGAACACTCTTCCGGGAGTAACTAATCGGATCGGGGGACGATGAGCCTCCATGTCTCGCACTTGCACGGATGAGGTATGCGTGTGTAGCACGATGTCCGGGTTCTTACTGATAAAGAATGTATCCTGCATATCACGTGCCGGGTGTTCTTCCGGGAAGTTCAACGCGGAGAAGTTATGCCAGTCGTCCTCGATTTCCGGTCCCTCGGAAATGGTGAATCCAAGTTTATTGAAGATGGCCAGAATCTCGTTTTTCACGATAGCTAACGGGTGACGGGTTCCTAGTTTTAAAGGATCTCCCGGCATCGTCAAGTCAATACCGCTTAAATCTTCTTCCGCGTTAGAAAGTAACTCTTTCAACTCGTTGATTTTTGCCAGAGCCGTGTTCTTCAATTCATTTAATTCCTGTCCCATGGCTTTTTTCTGATCTGCGGGAACGGTTTTAAAATCATCAAAGAGAGCAGCGATCGTTCCTTTCTTGCTTAAATGCTTGATCCTGAACTGTTCTACTTCTTCTAGGCTTTTCGCCTGGAAACCGGCTATTTCAGCACTGAGTTGTTTAATCTTGTCTAACATCTTCTCAAAATTTGAAATCTTTGGTGGACAAAGTTAATAAAAAAGTCTCATACATTTCAACTCTTTTGAGAACTTCATTTTTCATCCCAAATATTTTTCATCGTATACGGTCCGTCGGGGAAAATCCAAGCCGAGCCGTCGGTCATTCGGGTGTGTGAGTCGAGGGTGGCAATTTTGGTCATATCCTCTGGCGAAATGTTGATGTCCAGTGATTTAATGTTTTCTTTGATTCGCTCCGGGTGAACTGATTTTGGGATAATCACGATCCCTCGTTGTACTCCCCAAGCAATGATAATTTGTGCCGGTGTGCAATTGTATTTTTTTGCCAAATCGATAATGATCGGTTCATTGGTCAGGCCGGGTTTGTTTTTGATGGGCAAATTACGCCCGAGAGGGGAATAAGCCGTCAAGTAAATTCCTTCAGACTGACAGAATCGGAATAATTCATTTTGTTGCAAGTAAGGATGCATTTCTACCTGGTTCATTTCGGGCTTATTTTTCGCCACGGCGATCAGTTCTTTCAATTTCGGGATGCTGAAATTCGAAACCCCGATATGCCTGCATAGTCCTTTTGCCTGCATTTGTTCCATCGCTTTCCAAGTCTCCGTGAGGGGACATTCTTCGGGGGAAAGTAAATCGGATGCTTGTTGCGGGTATTCGATGTCGTGTTTCAGTGCTATCGGCCAGTGAATCAAGTACAGGTCCAAGTAGTCCAGCCGGAGATCGTGCAAAGTCTTTCGAAGAGCCTCTTCCACGTGTTCCGGGGCGTGGTTATTATTCCATAATTTGGACGTGATGAAAAGTTCTTCCCGTTTCACGAGTCCGGACGTGAATGTTTCTTGCAGGGCAGCCCCGATGATTTCTTCATTTTTATAATAGGCGGCACAGTCAATCAGCCTGTACCCGTCTTTCAGTGCGCTAATGATGGCGTCGTGTAGTTCGTTTGCTTTGGATTGATAGGTTCCTAACCCGAAGAGGGGCATTGGGTCCCCGTTTCTAAATGTAATTGTTTTCATATTTATGAATCTTTATATTCCATTTTAGTGAACGAGATTTTCCCCGGAGTGGTTATATTTCTTTCCGGCTTTTTAGTTTCTTGTATAGATAATCAACAAACTTGTCTTTCTGTTTTTTCGCCGTGGGGTATAGCAGGCAACCAGCCACTCCCCCGAGAACGTCGGCAAACAGATCCCACCAGTCTCCGCCCCGGTTGAAATATTTGAATTGCAGGACTTCGATAAGTCCCCCGTAGATGAAACTGAACCCGATGGCGATCAGGTAGATTTTTTGTAGAGACAATCGAGTCTGATAGCGGAGTTCGCTGCACAGGAATATCGACATGATAAAGAACATTCCGAAATGTACCACCTTGTCAAGGTGGGGGATATTTAATTTCGGATCAGGGATCGAGTCGGATGGAATAGCGCATAAGAAAAAGATTACTCCTGCCCAGATGATATTCCTCCATAATAAAGAGTATTTGCGTGGAATCATGTTATTCTATTATTTTTACACTGATTATTCTGACGTCTTTGAACGGGCGGTCCTGCCTGTCCGTGGGAAGAGCGGCAATTTTATCCAGAACCTCGAAACCTTCGATCAGTTCTCCGAAAACCGTGTACTCTTTATCCAAATGGTGTACCCCGCCTATCGTGGTGTATGCCTTTCTTTTTTCATCATCCATGTAGAGCTTGTCCGTGTTGTTTTCCCATTCGAAATTGATGTCCGATTTGATCTTTTCCGCGATAGCCCGGAACTCAGGTACTTTCTTTTGCGCCCTCAAAGTGTCAAGAATGGCTTTTTTCTCGGGGGTATAATATTTCTTCTGGATGGCTTTTTTAATCGGGTTGTTTATTGATTTCTCGATTTTGTCCAGTTCTTCCGGCGTGTATTTTTTACCGACCACGAAATAGAATTGGGCGATATCTGATTCTTTGAAGACATTTACCCGGTCCGGTTGGCGGGGAGCGGCTAGGGCTCCTTTTTTGTGATAATGGTGTGGCTTGATCTCCGCGTCAATCGTGACCCCTTTACCGTAGCCGATAGCTTGTCCGGCAATAGCATTTCGACTGTCGGAAGAGCCTCCCTGTACCACGAAATTTTTGACAACACGATAGAATAATGTCCCGTTATAGTGGCCGGATTTTGCCAACCGGATAAAGTTATCCCGGTGCAAGGGTGTATCGTTGTATAGTTTTGCTTTTAAGTTTCCCATATTTGTTTCGATTAAAACAACAGGCTCTTTCTCCTGACTTTTCGAGGTCAAGGGGAGTAGGGTGAGCGTTAGGGATAAAAGTGAGAGCGTTAAAAGTTTATACATAGCGTGATCCTTATTTATGATTTGACGATTTTGTTCACGAGGTATTTTACCGGGAAATGCGAGGCTAGGTAACCGATGGCAATCACCGTGATCATGATAATCAGAATATCCGACGCAATGACTTTCACCGGGTAAGCGCTGACGATGTAGCTCCCGTTGCCGAGAGTGATGAACCCGTAGTATTCTTGTAGCAGGCATAATATGGTCCCTAATGCCAGACCGATCAATGCCCCGAATCCGGTAATCAGGTTGCCTTCCAGCTTGAAAATCGAGATTATTTTTTCTTTGGTCATCCCTAGAGCTTGATAAATCCCGATGTCTTCTTTTTTGTCAATAATTAGCATCGATACGGAACCGATGATGTTGAAGGAGGCGATTAACAGGATAAATAACAAGATCAGGAAGACGGCCAGTTTTTCCGATTTCATCATGGCATAAAAGGAACGGTTCAGGTCATATTTGTTCTCGACTTTGTATGTCGGTTGTATTTGGACGGATAGTTTTTCTTTTAATGATTCTATCTGATTGGGGTCTTTTAATTTTATCTCTATTTTGGAGATTTGTCCCGGAACCCCGAACAATTCCCTTGCTGTTTCTATTCCGGTGATCACGTATTTACCGTCAATGTCTTGTTGTGCGGAGAATATCCCGAGCGGGTATATTTGCTGGCTGTTTAGTGCCGAGCTTGATGCGGAAGACGCTTTTCGATCCGGGTAGTAGAATGTAACGGGAGAAAGCGTTCCTAATCTGATTTTTAAAGCAGCCGCGATGCCATAGCCCATGACAACGGCAGGTTTACCGTCCTTTTCGAGCGAGTAGATGCCACTAACAATGGAAGGGAGTATATTCACGTGTTCGGCGTAAGTCGAGTCTACCCCCTTCACGACCACCGGAACCAATTTGTCGCCGAATTTCACGAGTGAATTTTCTTCCACGATGGGGTCACAGGAGGCGACTTCTGGCATTTGGGTCAGTTGGTCGATCAAAATGGAGTCTTTCGTGATGAATTTCCCTTTTGTCGGGGAAATCGTGAGATCCGGGGTGAAGCTGTCCGTTGCTTCCGTGAGGAGCGTGTCGATTCCGTTGAACACGGAGAGTACGACAATAAGAGCCGTTGTGCCAATCGCTACACCGACCATGCTGATGATGGAAATGATGTTTATGGCATTCTGTTTCTTTTTTGAAAACAGGTATCTCCGTGCAATGAATATCGACAGATTCATCGTGGATACGGGCTATTGTTTCAACAGGGAATCGATTTTGTCGATGTAATCGAGGCTGTCATCCACGAAAAATTTAAGCTCCGGAATGATTCGTGTCTGTTTGCCGATCTTTTTTCCGAGGATAAAACGGATGCTTTTGTTTTTTTCTGCCAAGCTCTCCAGTACCTTTTCCGTCAGGTTCGACGGGAAGATACTAAGGTAAACTCTGGCGTATGACATATCCGGACTAACTCGCACTGCTGTAACGGATAACATGGCACCTGCGGTGAATTCTTTACACTCTTTCTGAAACATTTCGCTTAGGTCTCGTTGGATTAAGCGGCCAACCTTATTTTGTCTAATTGAGTCCATTCTGAAGAAAAATATTTTATACAATAAAATTTTTTACAAATATAGTGATTATAATTGATACTTTTATTATCTTTGCCCTCGCAAAACGGAAACGAGATGTAGCGCAGTTGGTAGCGCGCCACGTTCGGGACGTGGAGGCCGCTGGTTCAAGTCCAGTCATCTCGACAAAAAGTACAGACGCTCTGATCATCAGGGCGTTTGTTTTTTAAGTAGACATGGTCTACAAGAAATCGGGGAAGTTGAAAAGCAGTTGGAATCCTTTCATGGACGATACTCAAGTTATTTACGCTGATCAATTGCGTTACAAGAATATTGAGGGTATACACGAAAAACAAGGTGGGAACGATTTTCCGGGAAATCAGGGATAAGTTTCCGGATCTTGATAACTTAACCCGTGGCAAGATTGTCACGGGTTTTTCAAGTATGTACAGGTGTTCAATTAAAAGCTCTTTTTAAAACTGTACGGTACTCGATCGTTTCGTTATATCGTTTCGATTTATTCTTTCTCGTGGGTATCAAAGATTCTCGTGGCTTTCTCCCATTCCTTTGGGAAATGGAATTCACGATCCTTGATAACTTCCAGTCCATTTATGTTCCCGTAACGGTGGTAAATCTTTAGACAATTTCGGATATCGTACAAGGTGCTTTTGATCAAGGCCATTTCTCCGCGTAGCTCGATATACTCGTCCGGTCGTGGGAATATACCTCTTAACTTGTACATTCTGTTGGCGATATCCTTTTCTTTATCCTTGTATTCTTCCAACATGTTCACCAGTGATCCCAGGGAAATTTTCCCGTTAATCGTGTGTCTCGTTAGGTTAATCATGATTCCTCCTTTCCTTTTTTTAGTTTTATCATACCCTCCTTCTCGCTAGCTATCGTTTTTTTCAAGTCTTTCGCCACGTTTTGAATCTCTTCTGCTATCTCTTCCAGGGCGGTGGCTAGCGTGGAAATCTCCCCGGTGTTAAAACATGCGGGTTTGTTATTCACGATGTAACCGTTTAAGCGTTGATGGATCCAAGACTTTGACTTTTTGAAATACTCGTTCGCTATATAAGCGAAGGATATGATATTACCAAGGCGTTGTAAGTCATACATGACTTTCACGTGAGAGGCCAGCTCTAACGTGGATACCATACCTTTGCGTGCCGCTGCCTGTATCTCCTTTTTGCGGGATTCCGGAAGGTTGGCCAGTTCTTTTAACTGGATCTTCAGGTAGGCTTCTTTCTCTTCGGTCGTGGATAACGTTTCCATTTCATTCAAAATGTGATTCAGTTCCTTGTTCTCAAAAAATGTTATTTTCTTCATGTGTCCTCCTTTCGTAATCTTTAAAATGTGTCCCCCGAAGGGGACACGGCTAATTCTTGGATTCGTGCAACTTGGAGAACTGGTCAAGAATGGCATTGATTAATGTTTCTTTCTCGCTCTCTGTTAACCCCATTTCCTTCCAACCTTTCGTGTATATTAGAAAAAGATTTTCTAATATTGATAGATGGAAAGTCGTGGGGGTGTTGCAGCTTTCAATAATGTCCAAGAACTCTTTTAAAGATTCCCTCATAAACTTAGTATTTGGGGTTAAACTTCATACAAATATAATAAACTTTAGTTTATTGACGAAGAAAAATAAATATTATTTTGAGAGGTAATAATTAATATTCGATTGCGTTTTCTTCATGACCTACCGACCTTCCTTGATTGCATGAATTTTTTTTTGCAATCAAAGACTACATTTAAATTATAAAGGAATCGTATATATTTGGTATAAGGACGGTATATAATGACGAGTTAAAGACCTCTCCCACCCTTCGTATTAACTGTGTTTTGAACAGGATTAACGCTTCTTCTATAAACAGAGAGAGAGCTAAGTTCCTCTGCTTATAGAAAAAGTAACAGCATTCCCTTTATTTAAAGGCGTTTACGAATGTGTTTGTGTGGTTGCATCCACTTTTGACATTTGGCGCACCACTCGTCGGCATAAGGTTTTCCCGTGTAATTGGGAGTCCAGTATATCTCATCTGTATACTGTGGATTGCTGTTCCGATTTTGATTACTTCCGGGATTGCCTCCCTTTTCTGCTCTTTTAGCCTTGAGGTATGCCTCGGCTTCTCCCGGGGCAAAGTATTTAGACATGGTTTGTTGTCCTTTCCCTTGACAATATTTGCATACTTTGGAGCCCATGCAGCTAGGACAGGGATTCCACGTTTTAAAATAAGCGTGCCAGTATTGCCCGGCACCATTGCAAACAGAACATCGTCCGCTACTATAACATAGGCGACATGGTGTTTCAGTTATTGTGGTCCCGGAGCCATCAGGGTATATACGCATTTTCATGGTTCCTCCCATGTACGGGAGGTTGTATTCCGTGTATTTTTCGTTGTTTCTCAAGTTATTGTTCGTGGCTAGTTGTTGGTTTGAGCCCGTGTTTGGGGTGGAAGAGTTAAAACCACCTCCGATGTAGACAATATTTCTCTGATTGTCCCATCCTTCCGAGATACAAGTTCCGGGATCGTCTGGTGAAATGTTGTAGGATTGCATGGGAGCTTTCCCGTTTTTGTAAGTACAACCAATTATAAAGTACTGTCCATTGGCGAATTCTATTAATTGAAGACAATACCCGTTTGCCCATTGCTCTTCCAGTTTGCTTTTTAATTCTGATTCCGTGGCGAAACAATAAGTTTGCTGGTCTATGCCGGAGTTCTTACTCATAACGATATCCCATCCGGAAGTATGCCGGGCAGCGTGTGTAATGCGAAAGTCCTCGTTCCAGTATTTCTTTATCCATTGACTCATTTGATCCCAATCCCCGCAATTATTTATCTGGTCCGTGTATCCGGTACCTTCTGATACCACGATAAACCATTTATTGGCACTCATGCCAATAGACGTGATGTAGCGGTTATTCTTGCGATGTTCGGCGAGCCAATCGGTAGGCCAGTTGCTATCATAATGACAAGCTTGCCATGTTAATCCCGAGTTTTTGGCCATCGTAACGAACCATCCGTTAGAGGTATAAGCGGCAGACGTGATACGTCGTCCTTCGTTCCAATGTTTTTCAATTAATTTCAAGTCGAGTTCGTTCCCAAGTCCACAATAAAACCATGTTTGTGACGAGAATCCGGTTTGCTCTTCCATTAATAATATCAGTTTGTCCTGGGCTTGTAAGGAGCCGCAGTACATTAGTAGCATGATTGATAGAAGAAACTTCACCTCGCGAATGTTTCGTTTCAGAAACGAGATTCGTTTACTTTTGACAATATTCATGATAATAACGTTTAATAGTATTTCACGTGAATTTTATTATGCAAAGTTATAGAAAAAATTGTCCACTAGCATTGGAAGTTATAGATTATATTTTTATGATTTAGGCTGTGGAAGGGAATCTAGGTTATTGTTTCTCTCACATATTGAGATAATAGTAAATGCGAGAATTTGCGTTATCTTTCTTGTGAGGTTTGTAATAAATTGTGTTCGATATAAATGATTTGGAGAATCTTTTCTGTATAATAATGAGCTTACAATTATTTGTTTCTGCTTGTGAAGTGTGTTGATAGTTCGTCAGCCGAATAAAAACCCGTGTGGCGGAAGAATTCTTTCCCTTTCTTGTCAAGTAATACTTGGGTGGGAATTGTGGCGACCCCGTAGTATTCGAAGAATCTTTTGTTCTCTGGTTCCATTAAGTTCATAAAAACTACATTGACTTTCCCCTTGTATTCGGTTTTTATTTTCTCCATGACTTCTTCCATTTGGCGACAAGAGTGACAGCCTGTGGAGCCAAATTCAATGAACGTGTAATCGTAAGTTTTCCCGTTATGATGATAGTTGTATTTTTGGGCAATCGAGTCGCTGATACTTTTTTGGGAGTTGGCGGATAATTGTTCAATCTTACTTTGTGAGATGTAGGTGGCAATGTCTTTGTGAAAGATCATGAGAGAAAAAAACATCAAGATGATAAGTGCGACCGGTACGTATGTTTTGTATTCTTTCATGATTATATTTTTTTAAAGATTCTATAATGGAGACTGTCTATTCGTAAATTTACGAATAATATTCATGCGAGTCAAATGTTATTGAAATATTTTTTATGGAATGATGGGGTGTGTATTGACAACGAGGAACGGGGAAGTAAACGTTCTTTGAAGGGGGATAACCACTGAACCCTTTGTTTTATGAAGAGAAAGAATTCAGTGATTGTATCTTGTCAGTTATTATTTTAAGCTTTTTGAAGCTGCACGTTTGGCTAATTTAAAACGGATGGCTTTTCTTTCCGGGAGTTGGACAACTATTTTTGAAGCTGGATTATAGCCTTTGCGTGGTTTGTAAGTCTTTACGGTAAAGCTGCCAAAGTTCATTAACCGTACCGATTCTTCTTTTTCCAGACTTTCTAAAATAGTCTCGAAAATGGAAGAAAATACTTTTGCCGTGTCTTTTCGTGATATGCCGGTTTTCTCTGTCACGGCTTTAATTATTTGTTGCCTATTCATGCTCTTTTATTTTAGATTTATAGTGTAACAAAGTTATGTATTAAAAAAACAGGAAACAAATAATTTAGCATGAATTATACCTAAATAGGTAGATTAACGAATAATTGCACGAAACGGTTCGAAATTATAGAATATTCTTCTGCAAGAAGGAATCCTTTTAGCTTGGAGTACTTTGTTTTCATTATACTTTTTTTCGTATCTTGCGTTGTGATTTTATGATATGATAGATATTCAGGTTAAGTTGCATGATCGGTACTCCGTGGAATGTAAGGTTGGCTACCATGTTGACCGGGACACGGGGGAGAACGAGTTCAGGATGAACACGTGGTTTTTCGTGCCTCATAGTTTGGATATTAATGCCTCGACTTATCCCAAGGAGGCTTTCTACCGGGATGTGAAGTCCAACGTGCGTTTGATCACCCCGATTTACACGTTGGAGGAGATTGCGAGTGGCGAATGGACGCCTTTCGTTTTCTTGGAGGATGCGTTCCAGCATTTGGTGGCGGATGGGACGAGGGATGCGTTAGCCTCTTACGAGTACCAGATCAAGATGTTTACATCCATTTTTAAAAGTGCCCTTCGGGGGATGGCGGGAGAGACGATTCATCATGAGGTGGAAAGTGGTGAACGGGAAGGGATGGTCAATCGGTATGTTGAATACGTGCAATTGATCGTGAAACGGTATCGGGATTTGAAGACCATTATTAACGTGCCGGGTATTCCCCGGGAGGCGTTGAATTATTTCTCTTTCGGGGATGAGTATCTTTCCAATCTGGTGGAATTTCATACGTTCAAGTTACTGGACGGCTTGAAGACGACGGATCCGGGATGTTATGATCGGATGGTGAAGTTATTGTTGTCTTTGGTACATTCGGAGATTGATTACAAGAAACAGAACGGTTATCTCGTGGCAGATCCGGAGAGTAAGGATCGGAATCGGACGGTGATCTATCGGCGGGGGATGCTGAAGAAATACGCGGAGAGTGATTTGTTCTTAAAGGCATCGAAGAAAAAGGATGGAGTACTGGTGGAGCAGATATATTATAGTATTGCGGCAGGACTCTCCATGATATTTGCCACGGTGGTAGCTTTTTCATTTCAGAAAAAATACGGGAATTTCACGATGCCGTTGTTCGTGGCTTTGGTGGTGAGCTATATGTTGAAGGACCGGATTAAGGAGTTGATGCGTTTTTATTTTGCCCATCGGCTGGGGAAGAATTATTTTGACCGGAAGACAACGATCAGTATGAACGAGAGAGTGGTCGGGTGGATCAAGGACGGGGTGGATTTTATCTCGGAAAGGAAAGTCCCGGAGGAGATTATCGAGCGAAGAGCCCGTCCGGATTTGTTGGAGGCGGACAATCGGAATGGCGGGGAGAAAATTATTCTTTACCGGAAATGGGTACAGCTCGATCCGGAGGCGCTAGGCGAATATAGCCAGTACGATATTGCCGGGGTGAACGAGATATTGCGTTTTAACGTGGGGAGTTTCGTTCAGAAAATGGATGAGCGGGACTACGAGTTATACGTGCCGAGGGGAGAGGCGGATTATGGCCCGATCATGGGAGACAAGATATATTACCTTAATTTCTTGATACAATTGCTACATGGGGAGCAGGTCGAGTACAAGCGTTACCGTTTGGTGATAGATCGGGACGGTATTCAGGAGATCCAGAAAATGTGAGGTCGTTTGACGGGAGTGTTATTCTGCCTGGCATGATGCCGGGGAGCATGAAATCTAATGGCTAAAATCGTGAAATCCTAGGCGATTAAGCGTATAATATTGAAAATATATTGTAGCTTTGCGGGACAATCAATCTTAATGAGCTTATAGAATAAAAATGAGAAAATGGAGTATTGACGATTCAGCAGAACTGTACAATATTAACGGTTGGGGGCTGAACTATTTTTCGATTAACGAGAAGGGACACGTTACAGTAACGCCGAAAGTCGGAGGACCGAAAATTGACATCAAGGAATTGATGGAGGAACTTCAGGTGCGGGATGTATCGGCTCCCGTGTTGTTAAGGTTCCCGGACATCCTTGATAACCGGATCGAGAAAATCTCTAGTTGTTTTCAAGCTGCGGCAACGGAATATGGTTACACGGGGAAAAATTTTATCATTTATCCTATTAAAGTGAACCAGATGCGCCCGGTGGTGGAAGAGATTGTCAGTCACGGGACCAAGTATAACATTGGTCTTGAGGCAGGCTCGAAACCGGAATTACACGCGGTGTTGTCGATTGATATTGACGACGATGCGATGATCATCTGTAACGGTTACAAGGACGAGAATTATATCGAGTTGGCTCTTTTGGCCCAGAAAATGGGACGGAATATATACTTGGTTGTAGAGAAACTGAACGAATTGAGAAATATCGCGACAATCTCCAAACGCTTGAAAATTCGCCCGAATATAGGAATTCGTATAAAATTGGCTAGTTCCGGGAGTGGCAAGTGGGAAGAGTCCGGAGGAGATGTCAGTAAGTTCGGGGTAAATTCGAGCGAGTTGCTGGAAGCCATGGACATTCTGGAAAAGAACAAGATGACGGATTGCTTGAAGTTAATCCATTTCCATATCGGTAGTCAGGTGACCAATATACGGCGTATCAAGACGGCGTTGAAGGAAGCCTCTCAGTTCTACGTGCAATTGAAGAATTTAGGATACAATATACATTTCGTGGATATTGGCGGGGGCTTGGGTGTAGACTACGATGGAACACGCTCGGCCACGAGCGGGAACAGCATGAACTACTCGATTCAGGAGTACGTGAATGATGCCGTGTCTGCGTTAGTAGATGCTTGCGAAAAGAATAATCTGGAGCAACCGAATATTATCACCGAGTCGGGACGTTCTCTGACGGCACATCACTCCGTGTTGATTTTCGAGGCACTTGCCAGTACAAGTTTGCCCGCTTTCGATGAAAACGAGGAAATCGACGAGAATGCTCACGAGCTGGTGAAAGAGTTGTATGATTTATGGGAGAACCTGAATCAGCCCCGGTTGATCGAGACATGGCATGATGCTATGCAGATTCGGGAGGATGCTCTCGGTTTGTTTAATCTTGGCTTGATTGATTTGTTCACCCGTGCGCAAGTGGAACGGTTGTTCTGGTCCGTGGCTAGAGACGTGTACGACATGGCAGTGGCCACGAAACATGCTCCGGACGAGTTGAAGAAAATCTCCAAAATGTTGCCGGATAAATATTTCTGTAATTTCTCGTTATTCCAGTCTTTGCCTGATTCATGGGCGATCGACCAGATATTCCCGATTATACCGATTTCTCGTTTGAATGAGCAACCAACTAAATCGGCAACAATTCAGGATATTACCTGTGATTCTGACGGGAAGATTGATAATTTTATCTCGACGCGTAATTTCTCGTACCATCTTCCGGTACACGAGTTAAATAATAAAGAACCGTATTATTTAGGGGTATTCCTCGTGGGTGCCTACCAAGAGATTCTTGGTGACCTGCATAACCTGTTCGGGGACACGAATGCCGTCCACATCAAAGTGAAAGGTGATGATTACGTGATCGACAAGGTGATTGAAGGAGAGACGGTGGCTGACGTGTTGGAGTACGTTCAATTTATGCCGAAAAGAATGGCTCGTACGGTAGAGGTATGGGTAACTTCTTCCGTGAAAAAGGGAATTATCTCGGCAGAAGAAGGACGGGAATTCTTGTCTAATTACCGTTCCGGACTGTACGGGTATACCTATTTGGAATAATTCGATAGATAATAACAAAATAAAGAGGTCGTGCCGAATTTGTTAAAATGAATCAGGCACGATCTTTTTTTTTGTAAATTTCCTGTCGTGCAAATGTTAACGTGATTTTTACTTGACCAGGTAATCAGCGTGTTAATAAAAATCTGATTTTTAACACTATTAAATTTTACGCAAATGTTTGCGGGTAAAAAAAGATTTGCTAGTTTAGCATCGGTGAAAGAAAAAAAGCCTCGTGCTGTCACAGCAGGAGGCAACCAATAACAAATTTATGAAAAAAAATTGAAGTCTTTTCTTGAAATCCGATACAAAGGTATCGGCTTTTCTTTATATACAAAAAAATTAGTAGTTAAATTTCTGTTATATCGATTAATTTTCGATACACACTTTTATATACGAATACAAGGAGACAAAAGTTAGGATTTATACTAAAATAAAAATGGTCCGCGCTGTCTCAGCGGGGACCCAAAATACCAATAACAAATTTATGAAAAAAAATCGAAGTCTCTTTTGAAATCCGATACAAAGGTATCGTTTTGTCATCGTAATCTTGTCACTTATGTATTAAGTTTCGGTTACACTATGATTACATTCAAAATATATGCCTATATACGGCACATGAACGTAAAGGTTTCATAATTAATCAAAATTAATTCTTAATTGTAAAGGGCCATCGGTGGTTAATTCTTCGAAAGGGTTTGATACAGAGAGACCTAGTAGGCGTATTCTAAATTGCGTAAGTTCTAAATCTTTGAGTAATTTTTTGGCTAGGGGAAGAATATCCTGTTTTGTTCGTAACTCGTGTGCCATAGTGACACTACGTGTCTTTTGGGTGAAATCGTGGAATTTGATTTTCAAGGTTAGGGTATGTCCTTTGAAATCAGACTTTTCTAGTCGGAGAATTAATTCCGTTGTCACGTGGTATAGTTCTATGATGACAGCGATATAGTTCGTCAAGTCATTCTCGAAGGTACTTTCACAGCCTACGGATTTACGGATTCGTTCGGGGGTAACCATTCTGGGATCGATGCCGTTGGCAAAATCGTGATACAAGGTACCGGCTTTCCCGAAATTGCGGGTAAGGAATGTCAGTGTACATTCCTTGAGGTCAGCCCCCGTGTGTATACCTAGTGAGTGCATTTTACGAGCCGTGACTTTGCCGATACCCCAGAATGCTTCGATCGGGAGTTTGGAGATAAAAGCGGGGGCCCGGTCAGGATGTATGGTGTAAAGCCCGTCGGGTTTCTTGTAATCGGATGCGATCTTGGCGAGGAATTTATTGTAAGAGATCCCGGCTGAGGCCACGAGTCCTAGTTTTTCTTTAATCTCTTTCTTGATTTCTCTGGCGACATCGACGGCTAACGGGATGTTTTTTTTGTTCTCGGTCACGTCTAGGAATGCCTCATCGAGAGCTAGGGGTTCGATCATGTCCGTGTATTCGTGGAATATTTCGTGAATCTGCATGGATACCGATTTATAGTATTCCATGTGAGAACCAACGAAAATGAGGTCGGGACAAAGCTGTTTGGCTTTCATGGACGACATGGCAGAACGTATGCCATAACGGCGAGCCTCGTAGCTGGCGGCAGCCACGACCCCGCGTTTCTCCGGACGCCCCACGACAAGCGGTTTTCCCCTGTATTCCGGGTGATCCCGTTGTTCGATAGAGGCGTAGAACGCGTCCATGTCGATATGAATAATTTTTCTGTTTTCCATCTCCCGTTTCGATGAGTAAATATACAACTTTCTCTTGAATTTTGATGTATATTTGCGGCCCCGAATACGAGGGGAAAATTAGGGTAGATAGTTAAATAATATGGAAAGAAAGGTTGATATTCAGGAACTCTCGAATTTCTTGATGGATTACACCACGAGTATGATGGGAGTCGGGGTACACACGGCGAGAGCCGTGAGGAGTGTTTCCCGTATTGCCGAGTCGTTCGGGTATGGGATTGACGTGACGATTTTTCAGAAAAATATTACCATGACAATCAAGCATCCGGAAGATTATTCTATCCGGCGAACTTACGTGCGGAAGATTCCTGCCTTGGCGATTAACTTTCAAGTGATTTCTGAGTTAAGTGCCTTGAGCTGGGAGGCTTACGATCATCATCTGTCGTTGGGCGAGTTAACGGCTCATTACCATGAGGTGATGAACGAACCCCGCATTTCCCGTTGGGTGGTGCTGGTTTTGGTTTCCTTGGCCAACGCGGCATTCTGTCGCTTGTTCGGGGGAGACGGGATTGCCATGATGCTGGTTTGTGCTGCGACTTGCGTGGGTTTTTGGGTACGGCAGGAGATGATGAATCGCCACGTGAATCATATGGTCGTTTTCGTTGTATCGGCTTTTATTGCCTCGTTTATTGCCTCGGTCGGGACCTATTTCGGCTGGGGTAAGACCCCGGATATAGCTTTGGCTTCCAGTGTCCTTTATCTGATCCCCGGGGTACCTTTGATTAATTCGATTATTGATATTTTGGGAGGTCATGTGCTGATAGGTATGTCTCGTGCGGTGAATGCGGCGATACTTATAATTTGTATCGCATTGGGGTTGTCGGTAACATTATTAATTTTAGGATTGGATACGCTATGAACTGGGATTTAGTATTATCTGTATTGCTTGATGGAATTTTTGCGGCGATAGCGGCTATTGGTTTTGCCGTGATTTCCAATCCCCCGAGGAAAGCGATTCTTATTTCGGCTTTGTTGGCTGCCGTGGGCCACGCTCTTCGATTTTACTTGTTGAATCACACGGCCTTGGGTTTAATCCCCTCCACGTTATGTGCCTCGTTCACGATCGGTTTGTTCAGTATTTATTTTGCCCGGTTGATTCATTGCCCGGCAGAGGTTTTTTCTTTCCCTTCATTGCTACCCATGATTCCCGGAATGTATGCTTACAAGACAATCTTGGCATTGATCCGTTTCATGAGAACGGAGGATGAGGAAATTCTCCCCAACTTGATTGTAGAGATTTTCCGCAACGGATTGACAACCGCTTTTGTTTTGGCTGTGTTGGCTATCGGGGTGTCATTGCCGCTATTCATTTTCCATAAGCAAGCGATTTCAATGACTCGTTTCCTGCGAAGGAGGAAAGAGTAGAAATGCAGTGAGGTAATGACGGTTACTTGAATCGGGGTTTCTTGTGTGTCTCGTTAGTAAGTTAACGGGAAGTCAACGGATGGGATTGGTTCATTTGTGGGGATGAATCATGAATTCACGATTCAGATATTAACGAGAGTATAGTGCATTCCCGAGGCAAGTTACTGGTAATATACCTGTTTGTCGGTAAAGAGGGGAAAAAGAAAGAGGGAAACTTTCGTTTCCCTCGTGTCGTAATTATTTTTGGAATAATTTGTTCCAGTTTTTGTATTCTCTCTCTTTCCAAGGTCCGTTGTGGTAAACGTAGCTTGCGATAGCGGGAATAACGGTGGTTCCTTCAGCGTAAACCATTTGTTCGTAGGTAACGTCAACTTTACCCCAAGAGCAAGCCTCTTTCAAGGTAGAAGAAGAGCAAGCCCCGTCGCGAACATCGGCCACGGTGATCTGGATGGCGTATTTGTGCATCGGTACGTCGAATCCGAGGATTTCAGCACAAACAACAGTGTCTTGAGCGAAGTTCTTCGGGGTTCCGCCACCTACCATGAACAAGCCGGTTGTTCCTGCCTTGATCTTGATCTGGGTCAATTCGATAAAGTCTTTTACAGAGTCGATCGACACGTGTTTGTCGGGGTGTTCCCATTGGTGTTTACCAATTCCGAATCCTGCACTACAATCAGAGAATGCGGGGCAGAAGATGGGTACTCCACATTCGTAGCAAGTCTGGATCAAGCTGTCTTTCTTCACGGCGTGTCCTTCGTGTAACCATTTACCGATTTCCCAGATAAATTCACGTGATGAATAGGGACGCGGCTCCAAATTGTTAGCGATCTCGTAAGTTGTGTGGTCGCAAGCCTGTAATTCTTCTTCATCGATGAACGTATCGTAAATACGGTCAATGTAAAGTTCTCTTAATTGCATGTCAGGCACATCCTGATGTCCCTTGTAATGTTTGTAGCCAAGGGCCTCGAACAAGTCCATATCGATGATAGACGCACCGGTAGAAACTACCACGTCAACCATTTTGTTACGAACCATATCCACGTAAACCTGCATACATCCGGCAGCACTGGTACTTCCGGCAATGGTAAGAATATTAGTACACTCTTTCTCTCCGACCATCATCATCAGAATATCGGTTGCTCTGGCCGTGTCGCGAGAGGTGAATGACATATCGCGCATCGCGTCGATCAATTGGGTTGAGTCATACGACTTGATGTCGATGTGTTTGATAGTGTCTTTTAATAAATCTTTCTTTTCCATTCTATTTATCTTAAAAATATAAGGTACAATTATGAGGACCTTATTGACTCAATTTCGTCATTTAAAATTATTTCATTGGTTTTGATATTTTATGCTCAATATCTGGTAGATTAGTTTGCTAGCCAAAAAGTCAGATGATTTGTTGACTTCGTTGGGGCAAAGTTCTACCACGTCCAAACCGACAATGTTGTGACGTTCGTTGATCAATTTCAGGAAGTTCAGCACTTCTCTGTAATAGAGTCCGTCCGGTTCCGGGGTTCCTGTAGCCGGAAGGATAGCCGGGTCGAAAACGTCAAGGTCAATCGTGATATACACGTTGTCATGTAATTTTTGGGACACCATGTACATCCAGTTGTTACCTTCTTTGGCATCATGTAAATCGTGAGCATAGAAAATACGGTCCGGCATGATGTTCTCTTTTTCCTCGATAGCGGAGCTTCTGATTCCTACCTGAGCCACGGTTGCCACTTCTTTGGCACGTGCCATGACACAAGCGTGGTTGTGGGTCGATCCTTCGTATTCGCTACGCATATCGGAATGTGCATCCAACTGCAGGACAGAGAACTTTTCATAGTGTTTGGCGAAAGCCCGGAATGCACCGATACTAACGGAATGCTCTCCTCCCAGGATCACCGGGAACTTTTTGTCGGTTAATATCTTGTCAACTTGTTTTTCAACTTCCTGAGACATGGCTTCCGGAGATGAGGCCTCTGTCACCGGTTCCAAGGTTGCGATACCATGAGTATATACTTCGGAATCCGTTTCAATATCGTAGAGTTCCATGTTAGCCGATGCTTCAAGAATTGCATCGGGACCTTTATCTGCCCCTTTCAACCACGTGCTTGTCCCGTCATAAGGTACAGGTAATACTACAATCTCGGCAGTTTCGTATGCCGTAAACTCGCTGTCGAGTCCTCCATAATTTTTATTTTCCATATCTAATTGGGTTTATAGTATTTATAAACTCCTTTCTTTGTAAAAAGGTTTGCAAAACTAACGAATATAATTGAGAATTGAAAATGGAAATTCGAAAATGAAAGACTCATTTCCATGTCATCATTTTCGGTTGTCAATCTGGCTGTTAACGATGTGTTTCATGGACTCCATGGTTTCCGTTTTATTGATATTCATAAGCTCCCGGTTGCGCATAATCCATTTCCCGTTTACCATGCTGGAACGGATGTTTTTGCTGTTGGATGCATAAACGATGGCTGAATACACGTCGTAGATCGGGAGCATATTGCTGGCATCGGCATGAATCACGATCAAGTCGGCTCGTTTCCCGACCTCGAGAGAACCCGTGAGGTGATGAATACCGAGGGCTTTTGCCCCGTTGATCGTGGCCATTCGTAATGCCGTTCGGGCGTTGACGGCTTCCGGGTTGTGGAGGGAGCCTTTGGGAAGGAGGGCCGCGAAGCGCATTTCTTCCACCATATCCAGCGTGTTGTTGCTTGCCGTGCCATCGGTACCGATGCTGACGTTAATGCCCGCTTTCATGTATGTATCCGTGTCGGCGATACCACTGGCCAGTTTTAGATTACTTTTCGGACAGTGGGCAACAGACGTGCGGGTCCGGGCGTATAATTCAATTTCTTTCAGGTTCAGCCAGACGGAATGGGCTGCGATCACGTTCCTGTCCAGTAACCCGATCGAGTAAAGGTATTCGGCCGGGGCCATACCGGTTTGACTCGTGAGGTCTTCCACTTCTTTACGGGTTTCTGCCACGTGGATGTGGAGGGGAATGTTGTATTTTTCAGAGAGTATTTTGGCTTTTTGTAGCGTCTCTTTTGAACAGGTATAGGGAGAATGGGCGCAAATGGTAGGATGAATCAAGCTGTCCCCGTACCATTGTTGAACGAGAGATTCACAGCGAGCTACCCCTTCGTCGACCGTGTGAAAACTCGGTGTCGGAAAGTCGATCAGGGACTCCCCCACGACGGCCCGGATACCCGCTTTCTTGGCTTCCGAGGCGATGATGTCTTCAAAGAAGTACATGTCGTTGAAACACGTGGTTCCCGACTTGATCATCTCGATAAAAGCAAAGCGGGCGGCAACTGCCACGTTTTCCGGGGTCACCATGCGTGCCTCTGCCGGGAAAATATGTTCGTTTAGCCAAGTGTGGAGAGGGAGATCATCGGCATACCCGCGTAACATGGTCATGGGGACGTGAGTATGTGTGTTGATAAATCCGGGCATCACGATCATGCCTTCTGCATCGAAATACTCCGCGTCAGGAGATTCGATTTTTCCTTCTCGAATTTCTTTTATCTGGTTGTCTTCCACCCGGATGGAACCGTTTTTGATCACCTCCATGCCTTCATTCATGGTAATGATACAAGCGTTGAATATAATTGTAGTTGCCATAGTCTTGTTTTTATGCCAAAGTTAGTGATATTTCCGGTTTCGAGGGACAATATGACTGTTTTTCCTGGTATGGCATTTCATTTGTAATAGTGAAATCAAGAGTGATAGCTATAGGTGAGATGGATAGGAGTTTAACTTTAAAATGTGAGATATTATGAAACGTGTAAGTTTAATTTTTCTTTTGCTAGCGGGAGCGTTGTTCTGCGGGTGTAAGGATAAGGTGAAAACAAGTGATTCTGGGGTTGTTGAGGCGAAGTCCACAACAATTGCTGAATCGAGTTCTGTGGATACTTTACGTCATCCCTGTCGGGGATGTCTGGATACGATTACTGAAATCCCGTATGATATTCCGGCACAGCGATTCGATGAAACGGCACAGGCTTTGGCTCATGCCACGGGATGTTTTATCGAGACGGATTTGGCAAAGACGGGTAGCGTGAAAGTAAATGCCGTGAAAGGTAAAATGAGTATCCGGGATGCGATTCGCGTAGCAATTAAAGGTACGAAACTGCAAATCACGGAAGAAAAACCGGATCGTCTGAAAGTAGAGATTGTTGAAGAATAGGCGTTGCAAAAATCATCAGCTCCTTGTTGGGGTTCTCCGGGAGAGCTGATGAAGTCAATCAAAATTATCTTTTACCATTTGTTCTCCGAATAGCCGGACTCGTACTTCCCGGATGCGCTGGTCATAATGTGCGTGGGGGAGTCCTCCTTTTATAGCCATCTGTTTCATCGCCGAGTATTGCTTTATTTCTATTTCTCCCACCCGGCAATCCTGTAAGCTGAATCCTTCTTTTGTTGCTCTTTGGACAAACATTTTATGGGCTCTTTCGAGACAGGCAATCGCCTCGGTACATTGCTGCTGGATGGGGAACCCATCTTTTTCCAAGGTTTCGATCTCTACCAATAGATCGTGCATCCGTTGTTTGTTCTCTTCTTCTGTCATGGTGTGATATTTAATTATTCCTCAGAAAACGGTGTAAACGCTCTTGATAAGAACGCTTGTGTATTTGCTTTCCCGTTTCTATACTTTTGATGATCTGCGGACTCAAACCGGTATAATCTGCCAAATCCTGTTGAGTCAGACCAAGTAAAGCACGACGGTTCTTTAATAAGTTGATAGAAATCCATAGTGCAATATATTTCCCTTTTAGTGCAAATTTACGATAAAAACGGGATAATTCAAATGTTTTTGGACAACCCCAATTTATATCCTAATCTAACCCAGATAAAGTGGTAATCTAATCGAGATAATCTCACTTAACCAGAGCTTATTCGAAGCTTTCACAGAGCTTAAATATTGTGGAATGTGGGAGCTACGTGTAAGCTTCGAGGGTTCTTCGAATAAGTGGGATTATTTGGGAAACTTCTCCTTAGGTTCTCTTTAGATTCTCTACCCCTGCCTAATTAGAGTTTTAACCTCGTAATAACATTGTGATAATACTGTAATAATCTCACGGGACCGTTATACCGTCCTTTCAGCACCATTTCCTGTATATTGGGAATGGGTTATGAAAGGACGATGAAAGAAAGAGGAAAGGTCCAAGGGAGATTATAACTATAGTAAAAGGGGGGCTTATCCCTATTTTATCCCTGTTGATGTTTTCTAATAATAAAAACGGATGAATCATTGATTTTTGTTCACTAATTAGTTATCTTTGTAAAAGCGAAAATACTTGTTATGGCAGAAAAAAGAGAATAAAATGATGAGTAATGATGAATTGAAAGCAATAGGATGTACTCCGATTGAGGATTTAATCACGGAAGATTTTGGTGCTATCGGGACGGAAGAACGTAATGAATTTGAAAATGGTTGTGAGGCATTCATTATAGGGGAACAATTAAAAGCGGAGCGTTTGAAAGCGGGTATGACGCAGGAGCAACTTGCAGCTAAAATAGGAACAAAAAAAAGTTATATTTCCCGTATCGAAAATGGACATGCAGATATTCAGCTTTCCACGTTGTTTAAGATATTTCAAGGGCTTGGACGTAAAATTAGTTTTACTATAATGTAATTTCATAAATTCCTTGTTCCCAAACGAGGTGAGTAGTTTATTACTTCACCATATGCTTCCATAAAATAAGAATCGCCTCCCGGCGTTTGTTATAGACGGTTTGGAGGGCGAGGCCCAAAAGTATATTATCTGGTCCAAGAAAGTCTATCAATGAGCCTCTCTTTCACAACTAGATATGCCTCTTGGGGGTTGAATGAAATCTCCGGTCGCAGTAATAATTGTGAGTCACCAAGGAAATCTGGATCTTGTATTTTCTCCTCCATGTTGAGAATAAATTGTTTGTAGGTGGGTGGCTGTTGTACTGTAAACCTCATATACTTGTGATAGCAGCGAATCACGTCATCTGGATTTACATCCGTTTGTTTTAATGCAACGTACAGATCAAATAAATCACGCCCTTTTTTTCGTTGATAGAGCGCACGTAATTTCGTCCCCAATAATTCAGCAAATTGGTAGGTAGTAATCTTACAGGAACCGGAAAACCATTTATTTCCGACCGAGAAAGGAACTTCTACCAGGCCCATTTCAGTGAAATGCTCAAAGCAGTTTATCTCCAGTTTCAAACGAATCGGCATGACGGGAGGTATTTCGGATTCCATACGAAATAGCATGGTGTTATTATATCGTTTCTGTTTTGTTACTTTATTTGGCATAAAATCAAGAACTTCGCCTAGTCGGGACATGATGGATTTTATGGGGCCGGCAGTTATTTGTACCAGATCAATATCTTCACTATATCGAGGCTGGGGGGAAAGATATAATTTATGAAGAGCCGTACCTCCACGGAAAGCCAGTTGATTTCGCAGAAAGTTATCGTTAAAAATAGCCACGAGGCAACGTGAAATCAGTAAATCCTGTTCCACTTGAGCATTGTCCGTCCAAGGTACTTGTGCGCCCCATTCTTGTATCGCTGATCTGTTTATCATATATCGTCTATTTCTATTGTTTGATTAATAATAATTTTCCATTTGTTGTTTCGTTTGTTTCCACGGATGGGCAGACAATGTGCAAGAGGTGTATAGCCGAGCTTTTTGTTTAGTAGACATAATTGCTGATACAGCATCTCGGCCTGTTTTGTCTCTTCCAGTATGTAATCCAATATATATCCGAGTCGTTGAATCGATGTTAATGAGGCTGTCTGAAATAAAGTATTTGAGTTTTTGGAGAAGTCGATAGTTTCTACTAATTCAGAAAGAACTGTGGCGGCAACGGACAATCCTCCTATCTGATGCTCGAATTGTACGAGGTCAACAGCTGTCAATTCAGCTGATGAATAATGAATTATCCCGGTTTCGGAATTCTTGCTGCAAAGTAAATTTTCGGGAATATCTTTTCTATAATTCCAAACGATAAGGTTGTTTTTCCGTGCAGATGTTGTTACCACGGGGCGTAAAGTCGTGACAGAGAAGCGTTGAGGGCGCTGGTGGGCTGCACCATGAATCTCCGCTGCACTGAGTAAACTGATATAATAAGGTTTAGCGAGATATTCCATCAGTTGGTCGATATAATAAGTGGGGGGGACGATACCACGAACTGAATATTGTATCGGAATCACGGTATAAAAGCTTTTGTAAACTGATTGGATAATTTTTTGCCTTGACAGACGGTACAACTCGTTCATGATATGTTGTTCGGGCATGTCACTAAAATTGACTTTTACATCTCGATATGAGAATGTGGGCTTACCAAGACTTTCTTGTTGTTTTATCCAATTTCTTATAGTCATATCAATATAATTTGTTGTAAAGATAATCATTTTTTGATTAGGGTTGCAATAAATTATAGACAATTACTTCACCATATGTTTCCGCAAAATAAGAACTGCCTCTCGGCGTTTGTTGTAGACGGTTTGGAGGGCGAGGCCCAGTTTCGTGGCGATCTCTTCGGGTTTCCAGCCTTCGAGGTACATGCGGATAACCGTGGCGTGATCATCGGGTAGGAATTTTAGTGATTCATACAAGGAATGGAATAGTTCCACTTGCTCGATGTCTTCCGAAAATTCGTTTTCGACTTTACTTTCCAGTTCGAAACGTTGCTGGTATCCCAGATGCTTGATTTTATTCTTGTAGGCATTCTTCAATGCGATAAAGCAGAATGTTTTGATGTAAGGGAGTGACGGGAATTGAACGGATTCCCGGAGCCATATATCGGTGAAAATATCTTGTATAACGTCTTCTGCCGGAAGATTCAACGGGTTGAAAATATGGGTCGCGTATAGGTATAATTCTCTATATATCATTCGATAAACGATACTAAAGGCTTTCGGGTTTCGCCGATTAAAAGATTCCAAAAGGATAATATCGTTCTGTTTTGACATACATCCAATATAGATTTATTTGTGCAAATGTAAATCTTTTTTGAAAAAAATCACTTTTCTACGGTAGTTTTTCCTGTTTCAGTTTATATATGTGTAAAAAGATATAGACATGAAGACTGAAAAAGATATAGAAGAAATGCTGGATAACGTGAAAATCCCTTCGGATGAAGAGGTTGAGGCCGCAGGAGTACGATTCGATCGGCGGCTGCGTCGTGTGAGAATGTGCCGTCGGATCATTTGGAGCGGGAGTTCCGTGGCGGCGGTGCTGTGTTGTGGACTCGTGTTTGCTTCGTTGTGGGTACATGAAAAGGAAGAAGTGCC
Source organism: Butyricimonas sp. BSD2780061689_150309_C8 (assembly GCF_015560935.1). NCBI lineage: Bacteria > Pseudomonadati > Bacteroidota > Bacteroidia > Bacteroidales > Odoribacteraceae > Butyricimonas > Butyricimonas sp. BSD2780061689_150309_C8. The sequence goes on along the minus strand of NZ_JADMSV010000001.1, from coordinate 262,631 downwards.
TGAGGCGACAAAAGTGGTCAGCGTGATCAAGATGGATCACGAGTTTGCCGTGCCGACCTTGATTCTGGCGGACGGGAACAGTTTGAACCTGAAAGAGAAAAAGATGGATTCCGTTGTTCAGAAATCGAACATTCAGATTGCGAATAACCATATCACGTATGATACGGTAAGGACTGCTCGCGAAATTGCGTACAACACTCTAATCATTCCTGCCGGGTTCACGTATAACGTGACGCTTGCTGATGGGACAGAGGTAACGTTGAATGCCGGGAGTCGCTTGAAATACCCGGAAGAGTTTGTCGGGGATTTGCGGGAGGTGGAATTGTCGGGAGAGGCTTATTTTAACGTGACGAAGTCGGGGCAGCCGTTCGTGGTAAATATTGACAGTTCTAAAATTCGGGTTTACGGGACCCGGTTTAACGTGAAGGGACGCCAGCAAAAGACGGTCGAGACCGTGTTGATCGAGGGGAAGATTGGTTTTAAATCTCCCGGTCGTGATGAGATTCAAGTCATTCCCGGAGAACAGGTCGCTTATAACGTGGGGTCCGGTGATATTAAAGTGGAACGTGTGGACGTGCAATATGCCACGGCGTGGCTGGATAACGTGTTCCGCTATCGGGACAAGCCTTTGGATCTCGTGCTGGAAGATATTTCAACTTGGTACGGGGTCGAGTTCGAGACCCGGACGGAATTAGCCCGGATTGAAGTAACCATGAATTTGAGTAAAGAAACTCCGATTGATGAGGTAATTCAATTCCTTGAAGAAATGACGGATTGTAAATTTATAAAAGAAAGGGGGCATTACATCGTGAAGTAAAAAACAACAAGTAAAAAAATTATCCCGCTAGGCAGGATAATTTAGGGTAAAATCGCTATCGTATAAAATTGAGCCTTTATCCATAGCGACCATCAAACAGTAAAGTGAATTTACTATTTAATTAAATTAGTACGACAAATTTATGCAAAAAAATCACATGGGCGGTATCTCTATCGCTAAAAAAATTGTGTTGTATATATTCTTGGTATTTACGACACTAGGAGCTATACCTAGGGACACGTACGGGGCGACATCTTGTGTGTTTCAGGTCATCCAGAAGAAAGTAACCATTTCGATGAAAAATGCCACGCTGGAGACCATTCTTGCCGAGATTAATCGGCAGACGGGTATTGATTACGGTTTCCAAAGTAACGGGGCGGTGGACAAAAACCGACACTTCACCTTGGAAGTAAAAGATGTTACCGTGGACGAGGCTTTAAAAACATTGTTGAAAGACAGTCCCTATGATTATGTTCTCGAAAAGAATCGGGTCGTGATCGTGGTTAAGGAGGCAAAACCGGTACAGTTGGTAGCCGTAACCGGGCGGGTTGTGGATGAAAAAGGGAATCCTATTCCCGGGGCCACGGTGCTTATCCAAGGAACGACCCAAGGGGTGGCCACGGATACCGAGGGACGTTACACGATCAATACCCGGCCGGAGGATGCCTTGCGGGTTTCTTTCATTGGTTACAAGACAGAAGTCGTACCGCTCAAAGGGAAAACGAAATTAAACGTTCGTTTGAATCCCACGGCTGAGAATATCGAGGAGGTAACCGTTGTGGCTTTCGGGGAGCAAAAGAAAGAGAGCGTGGTTTCGGCAATCACTACCGTGGATGCAAGAACCTTGAAATCTTCAAGTAGTGACTTGACTTCCCAGTTTGCCGGGAAAATCGCCGGTATCGTGGGATGGCAAACGGGAGGTATTCCCGGTGCGTTGACGGAAGAAGAAATGAATACCAAATTCTACATTCGTGGTATTACTTCTTTCCAAACGGATGCCAATATTGACCCTTTGATCTTGATTGACGGGGTAGAGTCGTCTAAGCTGGATCTTTCCCGTATGACACCGGAAGATATTGAAACTTTCAGTGTGATGAAAGATGCATCGGCAACTGCCATGTATGGAGCCCGCGGGGCAAACGGAGTAATTTTGATTACCACGAAAAAAGGACAGGAAGGTAGTGTTTACACTTCTGTTCGTTACGAGGCAGTATTGAGTATGCCGACAAGGGAGATAGAGGTGGTAGACCCGATCAATTACATGAAGATGTACAACCAGGCATTACTTGCACGTAATCCGGATGCCACTCCGCAGTATAGCGTGGAGCGTATCGAGCGTACAGGGTCAGATAAATATCCTTCTTGGGTGTATCCGGCGAACGACTGGTACAACATCATGTTCCATGATTACTCCATCAATCACCGTGCCGGGTTAAATATGCGGGGAGGTTCTCGATTGGTGCAGTATTATGCTTCTGTTAACTATGTACGGGATGAGGGTATGTTGAAAACCGACCGTCTGAACCAGTTCAAATGTAATATTGAAAACAATACTTTTTCTTTCCGTACGAACCTGAATATTGACTTGAGTGCCGGGATTCGTTTGAATATAAACACTTCAGCAAATTTGGATAAATACCGTGGCCCTTATGCTGATGTTTCGGAGGCTTATTATTTGGCATTTAATGCCTCTCCGGTAGATTTTGCCCCGACTTACCCTGCCGATGAATCATCTAACTGGCCGCATCTTCGTTTTGGTGCCGTGGATCAACAGACTGTAAATCCTTATTTGATATTGCATCAGGGATACAAGGATCGTCGTCGCTACTCGGCTGTGGCTCGTGCGGAGTATATACATAATCTTTCGACTCTTCTCAAGGGTTTGGAATTACGAGCTTCCGTTTCGATAAATCAAACCGGGTACTATGCGAATGCTTATAAAACACAACCTTATATGTATTCTCTGAAAAACTATGATTTTGAAACTGGAGTACATCAGTTGAATGCTTTGAATAGTACTGAAGCCTCAAGGACATTGGCAAAAGATACTGATCCTCAACATACCAATAGCGCTCAATCCACGCAGATGAGTTACGAGGTACGGGGTTTGCACGTGGCAGCTTGGGGTGAACATCAGACCAGCTTGACAGTTGTGTTGAATGCCCAAGAGACTACCACATCTCAAACCGCATCCGTGTTAGATGGTATCCCGAATCGGAATTTGGGTTTGTCCATGCGCGGGACCTACGGGTTTAGGGACAAATATTTTGCGGAGGCCAGTTTCGGGTATAACGGGTCTGAACGTTTTGCTAAAGATCACCAATTTGGTTTTTTCCCCGCATTAGGTGGTGCTTGGATTGCTTCCAAGGAGAGATTTCTTGCCGATCACACAGCTCATTGGCTTTCTTTCTTGAAATTCCGTTTCTCGTGGGGTAAGGTTGGAAATGATGGTGTAATTAAATCCCCTCGCTTTACTCACCTACCGTTGTTGGATAATGATAGTGGTCTAGATCCTTCTCCTAGTGGAAACTCCTTGACGAGACCTTATGTTGCTTCTTATCCCAATGAAAAACTTACGTGGGAAATCGCTGAACAAAGCAATATTGGTATCGAAACCAAGTTCTTTGGAGGAATCGTGGAGCTTAATGCCGACATTTATCAAGAAGTTCGTCATAATATCTTGGACTATCGCTACACGATGCCGTCTACTACCGGATTGGAAAAACCACAATTAGGTAACGTGGGTAAGGCTCGCTCTCGGGGTATTGATCTTTCAGGTAAAGTACAACATGCCTTTACGCCGGATCTTTGGATGATTTTGAACGGTACGTTCACGTATAGCAAGGCTACTTACAGGAAGATCGAGGAAGCGACGAGTAAACCGGCATGGCAGCGGAGAGAGGGACATGAACTGTCACAACAGATTGGTTACATTGCCGAAGGTCTTTTCCGCGATCAAGCGGAGATCAATAATTCGCCTACCCAAGGAGGTGACATCATGCCGGGGGATATCCGCTACCGTGATATAAACGAGGATGGCGTGATCGATGTGAATGATGCCACGTACATTGGGTTCCCGACTACTCCTCGGGTAATCTACGGGTTTAGTGGATTCTTCAACTTCAAGAACATCGAATTTAGCTTTGCTTTCCAAGGATCTGGGAAACGGGCTTTCTTTATGAGTCCCACGAAAATTAGCCCGTTCGTGGATAACCGGGCCATGTTGAAGGCTATTTATGATGATCACTGGAGTGCCGATAACATGAAGGAACGTCCTTTCTGGCCACGTCTTTCCACGCAATCGATCACCGTGCATAACCCGCAGGAAGCATGGACAGGATCAGAACAAAGAAGGTCAACCTATTTCATGCGAGAATGTAGTTTCCTACGTTGTACCTCTATTGAACTGGCTTATAATCTTCCACAAGAGTTTTTGCGCAGGTTGAAAATGCAAAGCGTGAAATTTTACGCTCGTGTCAACAACCCCTTCTTAATCACGAACTTCAAAATATGGGACGTGGAATTGGGGGACGATGGTTTTAATTATCCGATCCAGCGTACTTGGTCGGTTGGATTGAACCTGAGTTTCTAATTTAAATATATGTAGCAATGAAAAAATATTTATTATCAATACTTTGTGGCATTCTTCTGCTTCCCGGGTGTAATTACCTTGACATGGTGCCGGAGAAAGACATTGAAACGATTGAATCACTTTTTGAGCAGCGCACGAAAGTTGAGAATTGGTGGAAAGGGCTTTACTCCGAGTTGAACCGTATATTTGCCGATTTTAGGGTTAATACGGCTTATCTTGGAGCGGATGAATTTGTAACTTGTCAGGCGTTGTATAATTCAACTCTGTATAATCTCGATGGGCTAAAGATCGCTGATGGTCTTCAGATGTCTCAGAATCCTTACGGGTCAATCTGGTACAGGATGTATGTTGTTATTCGCAACTGTAATATTTTCCTTGAAAATGTAGACCATACCTACAATATGAGCGAGGAAGATCGCAACTGGTGGAAGGCAGACGTGAAAGCAGTGAAAGCGTATGTCTATTTCGAATTAGTGCGTCGTTATGGGCCTATTTGTTTGATTCCACAGAATATGCCGGTAGATTTGCCGGTGAAAGATTATCAATTACCTCGTCAACATGTGGACACTTGTTTCAAGGAGATCATTAATTTGTTGGATGAGTCCATGGAATACGTGCCCAAACATAGTCAAAGAATATCCAATTACGGCCATACGTTCAGCCTTGAAGCGGTGTATGCGCTGAAAGCAAAAGTGCTGCTTTATGCTGCCTCTCCTCTTTTCAACGGGAATGCGTTTTATTCCGACTTCAAGAACAAGGATGGGGAATTGCTTTTTAATTCCACTTATGATCGGAATAAATGGTTATTAGCCGCAGAAGCTGCCGATAAAGCGGCTGAAATGTGTGAAGAAGGTGGACGGGCTTTGATCTCGGGAACAACCGTGAAAAAGACTGATTTGTTGAATAAAATGTCTGATATAGAGACTATGACATTTTCTCGTTTCACCAATTCAGAATACTTGTTGGAATGGAAATATCCGTCTACATTTCACCAATTTTTCCTGCCGCGGTTGGTTGGTGATGATGATAATTTTGATTCTCAGGCGTTAGGTTGCCTCTCTCCATCCATGAAGATGGTGGAAATGTACTACACGTCGAACGGGTTACCTATTGACGCTGATATTACATGGAGTTATAATAATCGCTATAAATTGGGATCAGAGAGTAGTCCCGTGTACGAGGGTGTCATCCCGATGAATACCGACGTGGTGAATCTTCATCTTCGTCGTGAGCCCCGATTCTATGCCTCTATCGCCGGAGACCGGATGTACTGGCAGCGTGGGACGAACACGGCTGACAAAGATTATAACTTGCTTGTGCGGGCTCACAAGGGAGAAGAACCATGGGGAACACAATATGACTTTATTGTCAGTAATTCATGGCAAAACATTAACGGTTACTGGTTGAAAAAACATTTGTTCTCGTGGTACAATACTTTGGGATATTCCAATAATCTGCAAGGAAATGAGACTGCTGCCATTATTCGTTTGGCCGAAGTCTACTTGATGCAGGCAGAGGCTTGGAATGAATACTTGGATCAGCCGGATAGCCGGGTGTATGATCCACTGGATAAGGTTCGCGAACGTGCCGGAATTTTGCCTGTAAGGGAGGCTTGGGGAAATTATTCCAACAATCCGACAAAAGTAACCACAAAAGTCGGAATGCGGGATATTATTCATCAAGAGTATGGTATTGAGTTCGCTTTTGAGGGGCATCGTTACTGGGATCTTCGCCGTTGGCTGACAGCTCATCAGACGATGAACGAAAAACAATACGGTTGGAATGTTATTGGAACCACAGATCAGGCGTTCTACAACTATGAGACAGGTCCGGTTGTGGTGTGGAGCAGCAATAAGTTTATTGCCCCGCGAGATTATCTTGATCCGTTTGATGCAGAAGAGATTCTGATTTCTGGAATGGTGCAGAACCCGGGATGGGGTGGTAGATAATTGATGGATTTACGATTGTAGATTGTAAATTTTAATCCTTAAAAAAGATAGAATGATGAAAAATACCATTTTCTTATTATTATTTGTGTTCGCTTTGTTTGCCTGCGAGGACGATAATTCGGTTTTCGAACCATCGACGGAAGGACTGGAAATTAAGTTTACTCCGGTTGCAGGTGGGGCGATGATGCATTACAGCCTGCCGAATGACAGTGACATCTTTGCCATGAATATCCGTTACAAGGACTGGCAAGGATTGGATGTATTGAAAGCCTGTGGATATAGTGGTGACTCGGTGTTGTTGGACGGTTTCACCAGAAGTCAGGAGGGAATCAATGCTTGGATCTCTTTCGTTAACAAGAATAGCGAAGAATCGGCAGCGGTGGAATATCAATTTTCAACGCTGGACAGTGCGCCTTGGTCTTTTTTCGAAGATCTGAACGTAAGAGCTTCGTGGAACGGTTTTCAGGTGATTTACAAAAGTCCTTCAATAGTTACCGGGATGGTTCATGTTTTTTACTTGGGAACAAATCCGCTGACACAGAAGGAAGACACGATTCTGATGAGTAGTTTCCCGATTACGCAAAAAGGAGACACGCTTAATTTTATACAGAAACAAGAAAGAACGAAGAATACCGTCATTGTCCGCACGGAGGATTTTCACGGTTTCCGTGTAAGACAGGAAATTTATCCGGACATTGATGCTTTCCGGACAGAACAATGGCAGATGTCTGCGAACGATTTCAATGATTTCGGTATGTCAAGGGAAAGTGCTAAGGCCAAGACGGGAGTGGAATATCTGTTTGACGGGGACTTGAAAGGTGTGGAGCGTTTGATCGCTTCTGCTTATGAAGACAAGGATGCACGTACGGGGACGGAAGTTTATGGAGCTTATCTTGCCGGTCCTTACGCTTACGAAAAACCGATGGTTCTTGACTTGAAGGAAGAGAAAATTCCGGCGTGGATTCGTATTTATTGTCTTTATCCTATGTTTGGTAATCATGCAGTTAGTCCTGCCACTTGGGGGAACGTGTGGATTGGTTCTTACGAAGACAAGGTGCCGTGTCGAATATCGGTATATGGTAATAGCACATCTTCGGATCCGGATGACGAAGGATGGGTTTTCTTAGGACAGTTAAATCAGGATCCCAAGCGTGAGGCTGTACAAAAACGTTGGTCACGTCTTACAACGGATCTTACGTTGGCTCCTAAGGACGTGGAAGATCTGGAAACGAGAGACCCGATTTACGTGGATATTCAATTCCCTCCTGTGAACAACAAGTATCGTTACTTGAAAGTGTTGGTACACGACACGTTTGACGTGTCGAAGGAAGACGGGATAAATCGTAATTTGCAAGAGTATTTTACGTTACAGGAACTGGAAGTTTATGTGAAAAAGGATTAAGCTATGAGAATGAGAAAATATATCATAAATCTATTTGCGGCTGCTGCGTTGTTAGTGGGGTGCGGTGAAAGCTTGGAAGACACGTATAGCGATTATGCCGGGGACGGAAAGATCCGTTACGTGGCAAAATGTACAGAGGTTCATGCCACTCCCGGTTGGGAACGGTTACTTTTGGAATGGATAAACGGGACGGATGCTACCGTTGATAAAATCAAGGTGATATGGTCATGTGAGAACTTGGGAGATACGATATTTCTTCCGAATACGGCCGAATCCTACGAGTTGAAAAATTTGAAAAACGGGACGTACCGGTTCGATATTTGTGCTGTGGACGGTGAGGGGAACGAGTCTTTGATGGAAACGACCTATGGGCGTCCTTACACGAGGGAACACGAGATTATGTTGGCATTCACGAGAGGGGTCGTGAAACCCTATTTCTTGAAAAATAAGTTGATTTTCTTCTCCGACCAGTGGAACGAGAATATTGATGAGATCAAGTTGCAATACAAGAATACACAGGGTGATATTCAATATTACACGTTTGATAAGGAAACGAGTTACAACGCTTTTATCACGATTGATGACGTGAGCATGAACCCGACGGATACGGTCTATGTACTTCGGAAAGGAAGGGTGGAAGGTTGTCCGGATCTGATTGAATTTGATCCGTTGGCTCTGAACCGTACGAAGATTTTCAGTTCAGGATTTGTCAATGCTATCGAGCGTCGTTATGGTTATTCGACTAAAACGAAAGAGCAGGAAGCGGAATTTGAGAAATTTGTAGAAGGGGTGACCGAGTTGGAATTTGATTACGATATGGAAACTTTCGAGGACGTGTTGTATTGCCCGAATCTGAAAAAATTGATATTTGCGAAAAACCGTTATCTGGACTCGAAGTATAAATATTCGACGGATTATGATCATCCCGTGTTGCGAAGTGATATAGAGAGGAGTCTTCAAGTTTTGGATAAGGCAAGTGAACCGGATGTCTTGGGATTGAAAATCGAATGGTATGGTGGCTGGAATATACCCTATTTCGAGACGGAAGAACCTCCATATATGGAATACATGGGATACTCCCCGCTTCCCGAGATGGAATTGATTGCACCGGAGGCCTTGAAAACGTATGACAACGGGAGTAAGGTTAATTGTTCTCCTTCGGATCTTTATGCTGTTTTGGATGCTTTGTTGGATGATAATTATCAAACAACATGGACAACCACGTCTAATACGATGCCTCGTAAGTACGAGATGGCTATGGAATTGTTGGAGGAAACAGAGATTAGCGGGATAAAGATTGCACAACCCCTGTATCACCCGATGATGGATCGACGGATGCAATACATCATGCCTTCTCAGATTTCCATTCAAGTGTCCACGGACGGAGGTCATTGGCAGAATGTCACTTATTTTGAAACCAATGAACTGGGACGCGGATCGGGAGAAGTTACTTTGTTGAAATTCCCGGAAGGTTCCCGGCGGGTACGCTATATCAAGTTTACCTTACAGGATGGTTCAGACCCGGGTGGAAACTGTGCGATCGCTTTGGGGGATATTCTTCTCTTTAAGTTGAAGTAGAGGACGGAATCTCGATATGCTCGCTTGAGCAATTTTGATAAGTAATTAAAAAGGGGGAGTCTGGAAAGTTGTTTTTTTAACTCCCTCCCTCCTTCGGGTATTGAGCCTGCTTGCAGGCTCGAATCGGCTCTCGCTCGACAGACGATGAGTAAACTCTCTGTCTGTTCTTGCTTACTCGCCGATTTCCCTCTATAAACAGAGGGAGAGTTGAGTTACTTACCGTCTTTGGTAAGAGTTACCAGCTCCTCCTCTGTTCATAGAGGAGGTGGCCGAAGGCCGGAGGAGTTTGTTTCGCGACAGATAGAGCTTTTCGGATGGCCCCTACAAATAGATCGATATGCTAAAAATCAATCATTTTACCAAACTCTTTTTTAGCGGGATACTCTTGTTGTGTTTTTCCGGGGCTTTCGCTCAAGAGCAGGAGGATCGTCTCCTGCAACTGATGAAACGGGAGCTGGCGTATAGCATGGAGCAACTGAAAAAACAGGAAAGTGTTCCCTATTACATGAACTTACGGGCGATGGACGACCGCACGATAACGGTCGTGAGTTCATTCGGGGCCGTGACTACCTCTAACGAGAATCGTATGAGGACGTTGGTGCCACAAGTCCGGTTGGGTAGTCCGGATCTGGATAATTTCAAGTATAATATGCAAGGAGGGTTTGCCGGACCTAACGCGCAAGGAGCGCGAGGGGTCGTTTTACCCTTGGATGATGATGCCACGGATGCGATCCGGGAAGCGATTTGGCGGGAAACGTTGAAACGTTACGAGTTCGCCCGTAATATGTACGATCAGGCGAAGACCCGGGCCACGGTGAGCGTGGCGGACGAGGATAAAGCCCCGTGTTTCTCTGATGCTCCCATGGAACGTTATTACGAGGCTCCCTTGGCTGCCGGGAGGCAGAAAATGGATATTAAGCGGGCTTGGGAACAGCGTTTGAACGAGGTTTCCGCCGTGTTCAAGGCTTGCCCCGAGTTAAGCGAGGGATCAGCCAGTTTTAGTTTTCAAGTATTGCGCACCTATTTTGTGAATAGCGAGGGGAGCGTGGTGGTGCAGAACCGGATTGCTACCCGGGTGATGTTGATGGCCTCCTTGAAAGCGGCTGACGGGATGGAACTGCCCTTGAACAGGGACTATTTTGCTTACACGCCCGATGACTTACCGGATAATGATCGGATGATCGCGGATGCACGGGACATGATTAATCGGTTGCTTGCGTTGCGTGATGCCCCGGTGGCCGATCCTTACACGGGTCCCGCCATTCTGTCCGGCCCTGCCAGCGGAGTGTTTTTTCACGAGATCTTTGGTCACCGTCTGGAAGGCCATCGCTTGAAATCGGGCGGTCAAACCTTCAAGAAGATGGTGGGAGAGCAAGTGTTGCCTGTTGAATTTCAAGTGTATTGTACGCCTTTGTTGGAACGTTATGCCGATACCGATTTATACGGTCATTACGTGTATGATGACGAGGGAGTAAAAGCTCACCGGGTGGATAACGTGGTGAATGGCGTGTTGAAAGAGTTCTTGATGAGCCGGGTTCCGCTGGATGGTTTCCCGTCAAGTAACGGCCACGGTCGTACTTCCGGCGGGGGAGACCCCGTTTCCCGGCAATCCAACCTGATCATAGAGACCACTCACGCTTACACGGAGGATGAACTTCGGGCCATGTTGGTGGCAGAGGCTCAAAAACAAGGGAAAGAGTATGGTTACTATTTCCGGACTGTGACAAGCGGTTTCACGTACACGGGAGAGGGTGGAAGTCTGAACTCCTTCAACGTGACTCCCTTGGAAGTGTACCGGGTGTTCGTGGACGGTCGCCCGGATCAGTTGGTGCGGGGGGTGGATTTGATCGGTACCCCGTTGTCCATGTTCTCCAATATCGCGGCTGCCGGAGACAAACCCAGCGTTTTCACGGGCGTTTGCGGTGCGGAGTCGGGATGGGTGCCCGTGACGGCATCCTCACCCACGATATTCGTGAGTAAGATCGAAACGCAACGTCGGGCGCAGGCTCGTGATATTGCCCCGATCCTGCCTTCCCCGAAACCGGAGGTGGTGAAAGAGAATAATCCGGATGATGTTATTTTTGCCGCGATGCGCTCCGAACAGGAACGTAACAAGGCAGCTTTAGTTCTTCCTAACGGGCCGAAACCTTATTATATCTCGTACACGATAGCCCGCTATCGTCATTTTCAAATGGCGGCCTCGTTGGGAGGATTAATGCTTTCGAACGTGTCCCCGTGGCAAATGAGTGGCGGCACGCAGGTGTTGCTTGGTGATTACCAGAGAAACAGTGACGTGCAGTATCAGGAACAGATCGCTCCCGCGCAATTACCTTCGGAGGTGGACTATGACGTGATCCGCCGCGGGTTGTGGGAATCGTCCGATATGATGTACAAGTACGCGTTGGGTATGATGGCGCAGAAAATGAATTACCTGCAACAGAACCCGCTTCCCTCGGAAGAGGCGGCGTTGGCAGATATGCAACCGCTCCCGACGGTTACCCGTGTACAAGAGCGTCCGGAGGCCTACAAGATTGATCAGGGTGTTTTGGAACGGCTCGTGACCGAGGTGTCTGCCGTGTTCAACGAGTACAAGGAGATTTATAATTCCAGCGTGGCGATCAACGGGCTGGAGGTGGATATGTACCGCCTGACGACGGAAGGGGTACAACTGAAAGAACCGGGTGGATACGTGAGTGTCACGGTTTCTGCGGAAGTCCGCGGTGACGACGGTTCGAACTTGGGGGATTCGTTCTCTCTTTCCCTGTTGAATCCGGCAGAGATTCCTTCGGTGGAGGAGTTGAAAGAGCGGGTGAAAGCGTTTGCCGAGGGATTGATGCAGTTGAAAGCGGCTCCTCCCGTGGCGGAATATTACAATGGCCCGATTCTGTTCGAGGGAGGTGCCGTGGCAACCGTCCTAGCCAATAACTTGCTTTATCGCGGCGGGTTGATCGCGGCCCGTTCTCTCATGCCTATGGGACGGGGATTGGCGGATCAGTTCGGCCAGAAGATCATGGACGAGCGCCTGACGGTGAAGAACTACACGAACAAGAAGGAATATAACGGAACCCCGCTATACGGTTATTACGAGATGGACGGGGACGGTGTCACGCCGGAAGCGGAAATGGTGCTGGTGGAAAAGGGCGTGTTCAAGAAAATGCTGAACGGGCGGATCCCTGCGTTGAAGGCTCCGGAGACCACGGGTAGTTCCCGTTTCATGATGTCACCGCAAAGCCCGACGTTAGTGACGGGTACGGGAACGATCCACGTGCAGGCGGAAAAGGGCGTTGCTCACGAGAAGATGAAAAAATTGTTGATCAAGGCGGCGAAAGCAGCCGGGCAATCCTGTGCCTACATCGTGAGAGGTATTTCCGGGTCGGCACTTGTCGTGTACCGGGTGGACTTGAAGGACGGGAAAGAGACCCGTGTCCGGACCACGGGTTTCCACATGCCGGAGTTGACGAAGTTGTTGAAGTTGGTTGCCATCTCCTCGAAGGAAGAGGTGATGAATTACTTGCCGAACGCTTACCCGGCCTCGATGATTTATCCTGCGGGGATGATCGTGGATGGCATGGTGATCGAGAAGGCTAACCCGAAGACGGAGAAGGAACCGGCGTTGAAACTCCCAAGACAGCGGGATTAGAACATGAATATCGGAAGTGCTGAAAGTCCCGTTCGTTACGGCGGGCGGGCTTTCAGTCACTTCTCTACAACAAAAAGCGGAAAAGATGAAAAGGATTTTATTTACAGTATGTATGTTATTAGGTTGTGTCCTGTTCACGATGGCACAAGAGGATAGCTATAAGATTGAAGGGAAATTGGCTAACACGGTCAATGGTAAATTGCTGTTGGTGGCCAACACGGATAAGGGAATGCTTGACATTGGCGAGGCCACGGTCACGAATGGCGTGTTCGAGTTCACGGGCCGGATGCCGGAATTGACGTTGGTCTATCTGATGCCGGTGAAAAAGAATGCCGTGTTGGCTTCTTTCATGCTGGAAAACGCCAACTACACGATCACGATGGGCGCAAACGAGTTGATCGTGGAGAGCGATGGGGAGGCGCAGAAAGTATGGAAAGAATTTTATGATTTGGATAAGTATCTGAAACAAAGTCAAAAACAGTTGGATATGCAAGCCCGGGCAAATCCCCCGCAATTACAGAGATTGCAACAGGAGTTTAAAAAAATAGTGGCGAAAGTCGAGGCTGACGAGTTGGCCTTAATAAAGAAGCATAACGACTCTCCCGTGTCTGCATTTGTGATCGCTTCGAAGTTGCCGCAGAGTTTGGACGAGGTGAAATTGGCCGAACGTTACGATGCTCTGAGTGAAAAGGCGAAAGCAACTTCCTACGGCAAACAGATTGCAGCTGATCTGGAAATGATGAAAAAAGTCGCCGTGGGGGAAATCGCTCCCAACTTCAGTGCCCCGTTGGCAGATGGCGGTGTACTTTCACTGCACGAGACCAAAGCTAAAGTGAAAGTCGTTGATTTTTGGGCTTCTTGGTGTGGTCCCTGCCGGGCAGAGAACGTGAACTTGATAAAGATCTATAAGCGTTATCGCCCGAAAGGGTTGGAGATCATCAGTGTTTCCATTGATGATAACAGGCAGGCTTGGTTGTCGGCAATCGGTCAGGATGGCAGCGATTGGAAAAACGTGTCCGACTTAAAAGGCGGACAATCTGAAATTGCCGCGGAGTATTGTGTGAAAGGAATTCCCTGCACCTTTATCCTCGATGGTGAAAACCGTATTGTGGCTAAAAATCTCCGGGGTAAAGACTTGGAGAAGAAGATCGACGAGATGCTGAAAAAGAAGAAATAGCAAGTGTGAGGAGTACGTTGAACCGGGACCGCCTCTAAACTCATCCAAGGGGCGGTCCTAATTTTAAAAACTAAATACATATAAACTTATGAAAACAAAATTATTTAGAGACATCGGTTATTTGGTGTTCATCCTATTAGCACTTAGTAGTTGTGTTAATGAGATGGATATGGTAGAAGACGAACAAGGGTTGGAGGTCTTGAGTAGTAGGACATCGCCACCTTTTGCCGGGTACGAGGAATGGGTGAAGAAGCTTATCGATTACGATAAATCCGCTGATTGCAAGAGTTATCTTGGCAAAGTGGAGAATTTTCTTCAAAGCATATATCGCTCTATTCCGGAAATGCGTGATGTTGTAGATGATTTGATAAATAGGGGATTTAAGTTTCGAGTAGCGGTAAGACATGATGATGAAAGGAAATCTTGGTTTAATCCTAATTCTTCCGAAATAGGTTTTTCTGGTGTAGAAAACCTTAAGATAGAAAACATGATACATGAGTTGTTGCATTTTTTTGCTTTTTACACGGTTGACGAGTACCGGAAGCGATTGTATGCCGCTCGGGAAGAGTACGAGATAAGGGTTTTGACCGATTTATTTATGCGTCGTGATTTTAGTTCATTTCCGTATAAATATCAAGGGTTGAATTCTGAACATAAAGATTATGAATCTTATTTAATTTGGTTACAAAAGATTCTTGACAATGAGGTTCAGAATATGGATCAGTTCTCATCTGATTTTTATAATTATGGATTTTCTTGTATTTTTCAGATCGAAGATAAGTATATTAAAGTTAAAGATTTGCATGGCTATAGACCACGCTTGTTAGCTATTGTTTGGTTTTACGGTAAAATTTGAATAATGTGAATTTATTATATTAACCTCAAAAATGCATAAAGATGAAAAAAATAATTATAACACTATTCGTATGCTTGTCATGTACCATGATCGCAAATGCACAATGGTATCCATACGTTGTGGATACGTTGCCCAAAAGAGTTATTAACGGTTTGGAAGTTATTCCTATAAGGAAGACCTATGAATCGGGAGAATTTTATTGGAGATTGAGAGTCTCTGATTTTAAAGAATGTTTTCAACGGTTTGAGAGTAAATACCCGGGAGGAATTAATTATAATCTAAATTCCGACGAAGTGAACAAGGCTATTTATGATTGGGAGGATCAACTTTGGGAAATATTTCCTCCCGAGATAAAAGCTTTAGAAGGATTTAATCTTAAGCTTTTTGTTGATAAAAATGGACAAGTTTTCACCGTGGAATTTTCTATGCCGGACGAAGCTTTTCAGAAATTGGACGGATTCCCAAAGAACACATTAAAAAATTTTTACCACAAATTAATAAAGGAGAAATGTGAAGCTTTCAAAGAGGTAGATTTACAAGTTTTGGATCCAGATAGCGAAGGAGGTCGACGGATTCTTTTAGAAGTATGTGGTTCGTTTGGAAGTGGAAATGAGTACACGACCATTATTTTGAATAAGACTGGTTATGATATGTTCGGTACATTTAGTCCATGGAGATTGCCGAAAGACGAGTTTAAAAGATTACTCAAAAAGAATGAGGCCGAGATGAACAGCCGGAAGCAAGACGAGTAAATAAGTAAACGAGAGAAACGTATGGAATGGGGACCGCCTTTTGGATGGGTTTAGGGGGCGGTCCAATCTTTTATCTTTTAAAATTTGCGGTATGATGAAAAAATTGAAGTTTGTTCCATGGATATTTTTAGCTTGTTTTCGTGTTTTTGTTCCGATGGAAGTTTCCGGGCAGAGCATGGTTCTTATCGAGAGGGATACTTTCCGGATGTATTCCAATCCTTTAAACGCAGATTCAACATTGGCGGCCAAGGTGTACGATCGGGTATATTCTCCTCCTTATATTCGGGATGCGTCAGCGTATTATGGGTGGTGGCGTTTGCAGGAGGATTCCTTATTTTTGGAGAAGATCGAAGATCACTATGGCACGATGCGTTCTGATGATCATGAAGTCGTGTTTATGGATTTAGGCGGTATTTTTGATGATTATGTGCAAGATGGAAAAGTTTTTGCCTCGTGGTTTAGCGGGGAGCTGGATGTGGTAGGAGGAAAATGTATTCGTCGGGGTGCTTTGGGATTTCGATCGGATTACGAGGATGAATGGATATACCGGGTAGAAAACGGACGAATCATGTCTAAAGCGACGTATCGTAACGAGTTGAGAGAATCAATGTTCTCCTATGTCGAGGCCGGGGATTTGATCGAGACGTTATTTGACGGGGATCGTTTCCCGGAATTGGCGAATAAATATTTGCTTGCTAAAGTGCAGGTGACTCCCCGGCCTGACGGGACGATAGACAGCCTCGGTCTTGCCGTGCGAGTGGTATCGAATAAAGCCGCTATCGGACAAGTAAGAGACGATGACGAACAATGGGTAGAGAATGATTACTCCAACCCTTACATACAAGAATTGAAAGAGTGCGTGCAGCTTGTGCCTGAATGGGAGTACGTGAAGTTACGCGGTCGAGTACATGCGCCGTTGATAGAAGTGAGAGCATGGGAGGGCAAGGGATGTAAGGCTATCTGTTCGGCTACTTTTTGGGTTAACAAGGATTTTGATGAGATTACCACGAACGGTAAGACTTACAATCTGGAGAATTACCCTTTCCAATATAACACGAATCTTTACGCCCGGATTCGTCCCCTGTTGCGGGGTGAGTTCACGCGTTTCCGTTTGCGGGGATATATCGGGTATTGGGAAATTCGGGACGATAAACTCTATCTTCTCTCGCTCCGACGGGCGAATTCATGGGAAATAATCCCTCTTGATGTCGTTTTTCCCGGGAATGGCGATAACCCGGTGGAGGCAACGTGGTACACGGGTAAGTTGCGTTTGTCGGATGTGCGAAGTGCTGAAAGCGACTACTGTCCCCGTCACGGTCGTGGGGAAATTTTTTACAAGGTGAAAAAGGGAAAAGTCATCAAGCGGATGAAAGTCGTTCCTGTAAAAAAGAAAAAAGGGAAGATTTCCCGTTGGGGGAACTATCATTTTGATTTGGAATAGTTTTAAGTGACATTTTGATTTAGACAATGTCTGTTTGGTCTTTTGTTTTCCGGGTTTATTCGCGAATGTCAATAATCGCTACAGCCGCCGGGGCAGATTTTACGAGGTGTAAAATCAATCATTTATGGAAAACAAAAAGACCAACACGTTAATACATTCAAGCGAACCCCGTTATGGCGAGGGACATATATTTCTTTGGTGGGAGAATTATTGCCGGCGGCTTTTGTACGCAGACATTCTTTATGTCGAGGGATCGGGCAGTTATAGCGAGTTTCATGCGATCGACGGGAGTCGAGTGACGATTTCTTATCGTTTGGGGGTGATGGAACGCTCTTTGCCGGACGACACGTTCATCCGGGTACACCAGAGTTTCATCTTGAACTGGCATTACATCGATACATTTGTGGGCAACAGCGTGAAAATCGGTGACCGATGGTTCCCGATCGGGCGGGCCTATCGTCCCCGCCTATTACAAGTGCTACACTTCCCGGAACTTCCCCGGCAAAACAGCAAACAGGAGTTATAATTATCATCTTTAATCATCAATCGGCCTGGTGAATCGGCCATCGGCGGCTTTATTAGTGGATATTTTTGTATCATATTATCCAATATAGTGGAATATAAGATCATTTTTAACTGTTTAGGATAGATAAAAATATTATATTTGTATTTATTCAAATAATTGAAAATGAATATAAATAATTTCGGTGTAATAAAATCGTTGATAACCGGTTTGGAAAGTTCTCAGATTGAATTTAAGGAAACTACAGGACAATTGGAACGTGGGATGGAAACAATTTGTGCCTTTCTCAATGGAGAAGGTGGTACAGTTCTATTTGGTGTTACTGATAAAGGGAAAGTTATCGGGCAAGATATAGCAGATAATACTAAAAGAAATATAGCAGAAGCTATTAATCGATTGGAACCATTGGCTGAAGTTCAGTTATCTTATGTGGCAATCCCTGGTAGTGATAAAAAGGTCATAGCACTTCATGTGGAGGATTCGAGATTTGAACGCCCTTTTACATATAAGGGCCGTCCTTATTATCGTGTAGAGAGTATGACAACCACGATGCCTCAATCTATATACAATGAATTTTTAATGTTTCGTGATGGTTCAAAATATCGTTGGGAGTTATTTGAGAATGGAGATATTTCTTTACAGGATATAGATGATAATGAAGTTTTAAAAACAGTACGACTTGGAATTGAGTGTGGTCGTTTGCCGGAAAATATAGGAAATAATATTCCTATGATTTTGGAAAAATTTGGCCTTATTAGGAATGGAATACTTAATCATGCAGCTGCTATTTTGTTTGCAAATAAAGAACTTGTAGAATATCCGCAATGTTTGTTAAGATTGGCGCGTTTTAGAGGAACGGATAAGATGGAATTTTTAGATAATCAGCGAATACAAGGTAATATTTTTAAATTACTTGATGCCGCAATGGCTTTTATATTCAAACATCTTTCTCTATCGGGTAAAATCGAGGGTTTAGAAAGAGAGGAACAATTGACTATTCCATATAAAGCGGTACGGGAGGGAATTATTAATAGCCTATGCCATAGACAATACCGTACGATTAGAGGATCTGTCGGAATTGCGATATATGATGATCGAGTGGAAATAGAGAATCCTGGGGTATTTCCTCCCGCTTGGGATTTGGAAAAAATGAAGTCAGAGCATCGTTCTGAACCACAAAATCCATTGATTGCCAATGTCCTTTATAAACGTAAATTACTGGAAAGTTGGGGGCGTGGTATTATTTTAATGATTGAAGAATGTAAAAAAGCTAATTTGCAGGAGCCAGAATATAAATCGGAAGATGGTTTTATTGTTCTTACATTTAGGTATGAACCAGTTGCAGGACAAGTAACAGGACAAGTAACAGGGCAAGTAATGGGACAAGTAACAGGACAAGTAAGGATGCTCGTGTCATGTTTGGATAGGCAAGAATTATCGGTGAAAGAGATTATGGAAGTATTGTCTTTGAGGGGGAGAGATAATTTTCTTAATGGGTATTTGAATCCTGCAATGAAGGATGGATTTGTGGAACAAACTCATCCTGAAAATTCTAGGCATAGAAATCAAAAGTATCGTTTAACCGAGAAAGGTCGATTGCTATTATCTTCTATTTCTAATATTTCAATGTAATGGTTCCAGTTTAATTGTCCAGACAGTGTTTAGATGAAAAGTTTAATAGAATTAGACGTATTAGGACTGCTGTATGACTATGAATTACGTAGTGTAACTTTATTTTGGACTTTGGCAAAAATTCTTTTGTAATAATCGCATCTAGATTATAATGTTTGGTTTTTTTTGATTGTTGGTATTTATAGCTTTATCTCTAGAAATTTCGTTTGGGTATCTTTTTAATCTAGGTATGTTACTTGATATTCTATCGGGCAATATCCATTCTTCTTCCGTTGAGAATCCAATGTAGTTAGGGATTAATGACGTATCATTTTCGAATCAAAGACGAATCAAAGACGTTCAGCGGGTGTCTTTGATGTGGGAGAAAGGGGGAGATTGTCTCCTCTTTACCGGGGATGTTTTTCGGTTGTTCATTGCTTTGTTCTACGGTCTGTTTAGGGATTTTCTTTTATCGGGAGAGTTGTGTGTTCACGAGTGAGAGATTCGAATTTATGGCGAATATGAAACGAAAAAGGTTATTTGTGAAAACATCCTGTTGTCTGTGAATTAGAGTTTTATGTCGAAGATGCAGGCTCTATCTTTGCATCAGAAAACAAAGAAAACTTTAAAAACGAACGAGTGATGGCAATAACAGAAGAGAATATTCGAGGAAAGATCGGGAATTCGATTTTCTACCGAGTGGGATCGGTGACACGGGTGAGGAGTGTGGCGGCACGGTATGCGGATGCGAACACGTCAAAACAGCGGGAAAGCCGTTCCCGCTTGAGGGTGGCAATACGCTTTTACCACCGTTTGGCGGAGACGGAATTACGAAAGGTGTGGTATTTGGCAACAAAGGGAACGGGGAAAAGCGGGTATAATTTATTTTTGAAGTTGAACATGATGATTTTTAAGCCTGACGGGAAGATTGGGGATTTTGCCCGGTTGCAGTTGACGGTCGGTCGGTTACAAAAAGTGAATCATCTCGTGGTGCGTGTTGATGAGGGGGATGTGGTTTCTGTGGCGTGGGAACGGGAGGAAGATCTTCCTTCCGCGGGAAAAGAGGATAAGTTCATGGTTGCCGTGCTTTATGCCGATCGTTCGTTTTCCCCGGAGTTTGTCAAGACGAGCGGGGAGACTAGGGGTGACGGGAAAGCCACTTTCCGTTTGCAGCGTAAACGGGGAACGGCAGCCCATTTGTATTGTTTCTTTCGGGAAAAGGATGGGAAGGCTTATTCGCCGAGCCAACACGTAAGAATTTAATGATTTTAGATTTATGATTTTAGATTCCAGCCGCACGGGGCCTTACTGATTTTAGATTTTAAATTTTAGATTTAAAAATTCAGGGATTGGGTGATTTCCGGTTGAAGGATTACTTTATGAACCTTATAAACTTTCGAACTTTATGAACTAAATGAAGACGAGGCGTTTAGCTGTTCCGGGCGTGTCGTTACGGGGAGGTGTGTGTGGGGAAAGGGAACGGGGTAACTTTAATAATAAAAACATGGCAAGAAAAGAGACAAGTAAAAGGGAAGAAACGGCGAACGTGTCCGTGCAAGTACTTGAAGAGTTGAGGGAATTGCGGGAAGAGGTGCGGTTGGCAATCGAGGCAGCATCAAACGCTTCCTACAGGTTGATGGATGCCGAGGAGTTGTGCCGGGCTATGCAAATATCCAGGCAGACATTACGGCGTTACGAGAAACAACTCCTTATCCCGGAGAGGAAGGTGGGTAACAAGAAGTTTTACCTCGCGGCAGAGGTGAAGAATTGTATCGTCACGGCTTTACGACTTTGGAAGGAGTGAAGAACGTGGTCGGGGCGGTTGGCGAGGTGATCGACCGCCTGACGCTCCCGGCGAGGGAGAAGAGACAACTGGAAGTGGACCTGCTGGGATTGCTGGCAGAACACGAGAAAGAGGTGGCCCGCTCTCGCTCGGCAGCTGTGGTGGAGGAGGCCCGGGGAAATTGGTTGCAGCGATCGTGGCGGCCGCTGGTGATGCTGGTGTTCGCCTTGATCGTCCTCGTGGGGACGTTCACGACGCTGCCCATCCTCTCCGATACTTCCCGCTTTTGGGATTTGCTGGAAATCGGCCTGGGCGGTTACGTGGTGGGGAGGAGCGGGGAAAAAATGGCGGAGGCGATTTTTAAGGTAAAAGCTAAAAAGTAAAAACTAAAAGTTGGAAAAAGTAAAAGGTAAAAACTTGATTAATTAAATTTTTATTCATGGGAATTTCAATTTTCAATTCTCCATTTTCAATTGTCAACCATCGTTTGATGGGTGGCGGGGTGGTTCACCTGGTGAGCGCAAAGAACACCCGGCGTTTGGAGGGGCCGGACATGATCGTGCTGCACTACACGGCGGGAACGAGTGCCGAGAGTTCCGCGCTTTTCCTGACCCGCCCGGACGTTTCGGCCTCGGCTCACGTGGTGATCGGTCGGGAGGGAGAGGTGTTCCAGCTGGTTCCTTTCAACATCGAGGCGTGGCACGCGGGGAAGAGCTGGTACGCCGGGCGTGGCGGGTTGAACCGTTACTCGATCGGGATAGAGCTGGATAACCTCGGGAAACTCCGGTTCTCGGGCGGGTTGTTTATCGCGGAGTGCGGGCGGGTGGTACCGCCGGAGGAGGTTTACACGGATTGTTCCGGTGATCGCCCGACGTACTGGCATCGCTACACGGCAAGGCAGGTCCGGGTGTTACGGGAGATCTGTACCCTACTGGAAGAGACCTACCCGATCCGTGACGTGGTGGGTCACTCGGTGATCACGCCGAGAAAGATCGACCCGGGGCCGGCGTTGGAATTCGCCTTTAGCGAATTTCAAGATAGGAACTAGAAGTTAGAAACTAAAAATTTACCTTCTTGGGGCAGGGCCCGCCCCGGGCATGTAAAGTTCATTTTCAATTTTCAATTTTTAATTGTAAAGTTATGGCAGAATTTAACTCGTATTTATTGGGAAAAGCAAGAAAATCAGTGGGAAACATCACGTTGTGTTACACGAGAGGGAAGAACATCGCCAAGGCGAAGGTGTTTGCCCGGAAGGACAACCCGACGCCGGAGATCCTGGCCCAACGGGCGAGAATGAAAGCGCTGGTACAGTTATCCCGGCAGTTGTTGCCGGTGATCCGGAAAGGCTTCGCGGGTATCGGTAGAGGTTCGGCGGCGAACGCTTTCGTGAAGGTGAATATGTCCCGGGTATCGGTGGACGAGGCGAACGTGGCGACGGTGGATCTCGAACGCTTGCTTTGCGCTTCCGGTATGTTGTACCCGCCGAAGGTGGAAGTGACTTACACGGAAGAGAGCAAGATGTATTCTTTCATGCAGGAGATGCAGGACGAGGAGAACGGTTACGCCTTCAGTGACGATCAGGTGTATGCGGTGTTATACGAGAGCGTGCTTGGGCGAGCCCGTCTAGTGACGTTGCGAGTCCGTGGGGAGAACGGTAACACGAGCTACGCTCTCCCGGAGGAGTGGAGTCACGAGAACGTGAAACTGTATTGTTTCGCCACGTTGAAGAACGGGAAGAGCGCTTCGGATAGCTGGGTGATGACGCTGTAAATTTTATGGTTCCTGATCGAGTGATTTCGCAAGAGGAACGAGTTCTCACGTCTCCGGCAGAGGATCCATGCCGGGGACGTGAATCCCATTCTAAATTCTAAACTTTAAATTTTAAATTATCAAAATGGGTAATTATTTTTTGATCGGTATGTTTTCGACGTTGAGTTTTAACGCCGTGTTGTCGCAGATGGCGGACAACTTGTTGGCAGGAGTTTTCAGTATCGTTGGTGGGGTGATCAGTTCGCTTGCAGTAGCATGGGTGAAACGACGGTGAGAGAGAATGGGATAGGGAGCTGTCCAAAAAAGTCTTATTCAGTATCTATAAACTACCCCCTCCAGCTCCCCCTTACACAGGGGGAGCTGGAGGGGGTAGTTGTTTAAAATAGACTTTTTGGGTAGCCCCCTCACTTTTGGGATATTAAATGTTTTATTATATATTGATTTCCAGTTATAAATATATTAAATTGTTTCAAAACCTAAGCAAGTTGACCTTATTTTTGTTTCAAAACCTAAGCAAGTTGATTTTGTATGTACCAGCATTGCAAAGCGGGGAAAGTTGTGATTTTTTGGGTATTTACCTAACCGTGTAATTTTTCAACAATCTAGGAAAGAATCAAAATTTTTGTGTAAATTCGCCTAAATAATCTTATGAAAATGAAAGTATTTGGCGGGATGTTATGTTTCCTGTTTGTTTTATCCTTAAACGTGAAGGCGCAGGATTCGGTGAGGGTGGCGCTTGTACAGGCGCACTTGATATGGGGGAATGTGAAATCCAATCTATGGGCTTTTGATAAGCGGGTGCCTTTGTGTAAGGGTGCCGATGTGATTGTATTTCCGGAGCTTTTCACTTCCGGATGTGAGATGAAGAAACGGGATAAAGAAGAGGCAATGCGTTCGAAAGATGAGGTGGCTTCCTATTACCCGACAGTGATCAAGCGGATGAAGAAATGGGCAAGGCACTCCGGGGCATTGGTGATCGGTTCCACGATTTACAAGGAGGAAGGGAAATATTATAACCGGTTACTGGCTGTTTATCCGGATGGGAAATACGAATATTACGACAAGCATAATTGTTTTAAAAAGGGTAGTTTCTCGCCCGGAGACCGTCATCTGACACTGGAATGGAAAGGGATACGTTTCTCAACTTATATCTGTTATGATTTGCGCTTTCCGGAGTGGAGTAGGAATCAGGGCGAATATGATGTTGCCATTTACATTGCGAATTGGCCGGAATCCCGACGGGACGATTGGAATCAACTTCTACGGGAACGGGCTTTCGAGAACGAGGCGTATGTCGTGGCCGTTAATTGTGCCGGGACAGACTTAACAGGACTTGTTTACCGGGGAGAGAGTTGCGTGATCGCTCCCGACGGGGGAGTAAGGGCGAGATGCAGGGATTATTGGGATGACGTTGTGGTTCATAAGGTTTGTAAAGTTCGTAAGGTTATAAAGTAGCTTAAGGGGCATACAAATAAAGCGTCCTTGGGGGACGCTTACTTTATAAACTTTACAAACCTTATGAACTAGTCCAATTTCAGCACGGCAAGGAATGCTTTTTGCGGGACTTCAACGTTCCCGATTTGTTTCATTCGTTTCTTTCCTTTTTTCTGTTTTTCCAGTAGTTTACGTTTACGGGAAATATCACCACCGTAACATTTTGCGGTTACATCCTTGCGAACGGCTTTGATGGTTTCGCGGGAAATAATCTTCGCACCGATGGCAGCTTGGATTGCAATGTCGAATTGCTGACGGGGAATCAGTTCTTTTAATTTCTCGCAAATGCGTTTCCCGAAAGAATAAGCGTTATCAAAGTGGATTAAAGCAGAGAGGGCATCCACGGATTCGCCATTCAGCAGTATATCCAATTTCACAAGGTTAGCCCGACGATAACCGATCTGGAAATAGTCAAAAGAGGCATATCCTTTCGTGATACTCTTTAATTTGTCGTAGAAGTCAAACACGATTTCGGCCAGTGGCATCTCGTAGTTCAACTCGATCCGGTTTCCTGTCAGGTAGTGTTGCTTTATCAGTACGCCTCGCTTGCCGAGACAAAGGGTCATGATTTGGCCGATGTAGTCGGTGGGCGTGATGATCTGTGCTTTTATATAAGGCTCCTCGATATAGTCCATTACCGTGGGAGAGGGCATATCGGAGGGGTTGTGCATTTCGAAAACTTCGCCTTTCGTGGTGTGGGCGATGTACATAACGTTGGGAACGGTGGTGATCACGTTCATGTCGAACTCCCGATCCAGACGTTCCTGCACGATTTCCATATGGAGCATTCCGAGGAACCCGCAGCGGAATCCAAATCCAAGGGCGGCTGAAGATTCCGGCTCGAAGGTCAGGGAGGCATCGTTTAGCTGTAATTTCTCGATGGAGGTACGCAGGTCCTCGTAATCCTCCGAATCAATCGGGTAGATTCCGGCAAAGACCATGGGTTTTACTTCCTCGAATCCCTCGATGGCGGCGGCGCATGGACGTTCCACGTGCGTGATCGTATCCCCGACTTTTACCTCGGATGAAGTTTTAATACCGGAAATAATGTATCCCACATCTCCCGTTTTCAGTTCGTTGCGGGGTTCTTGTTCTAGGCGTAATACTCCAATTTCATCTGCATCGTATTCCTTGCCCGTGCTCACAAATTTCACGATGTCACCTTTTTTCAGACTACCGTTCATGATACGGCAATAGGTGATGATTCCGCGGAAAGAGTTAAATTCCGAGTCGAACACCAAAGCCTGAAGTGGCGCATCGGGATCACCCGTAGGTGCGGGAATTCGTTCTACAACCGCTTCCAGTATTTTATCCACGCCCAAACCAGTTTTTCCACTGGCTTCAATAATATCATCCCGCTCGCATCCGATCAGTTCTTCAATCTGGTCCTTCACTTCCTCAGGCATGGCATTGGGCATATCCATCTTGTTCAAAACGGGAATGATTTCCAAGTTATTGTCAATGGCAAGATAAAGGTTCGAGATGGTTTGTGCCTGAATACCTTGCGTGGCATCGACAATCAGTAGCGCACCCTCGCAGGCAGCAATGGAACGTGATACCTCGTACGAGAAGTCCACGTGTCCCGGGGTGTCTATCAAGTTTAGAACATATTTCTCTCCCTTGTAATGATAATCCATCTGTATCGCGTGACTCTTGATCGTGATGCCTCGCTCTCGTTCCAGATCCATATCGTCAAGCACCTGTGCTTGTAAATCTTTCCCTACTACAGTTCCGGTCGTTTCCAGTAAACGGTCGGCAAGTGTACTCTTACCGTGGTCAATATGTGCGATTATACAGAAATTCCTAATGTTCTTCATCTACGAAATTTTAGATTTAAGTTGCAAAAATATGGATAAAGCGGAAAATTTCAAACGAAAAGGAACTGTTTGTTTAATAATTCATTCCGAAATGCCAGAGCGGGATAATATTGGCATATCCACTTTCGATGTCATCTTTTACAATATATCCTTTTGGGAGACCTTCTATTTGTTTTTGTCCTTTGTTTTTCCCTCCTATTTCAAATGTTCTTTCTCCTATCTGAAAATCTGAAATTTTTGAGGATGTGATTTCTTGTTTCACGCGCATCTGGTTGTAAAAGAATGTTTCACGAATGTTTCCTATATTTGGACTTTCTCGTCCTAAAGCATAAATGAGGTTCGTATTATCTATATATATTTTTTCTACTTTGCCTAATCCCCTGATCCCCCCTGTATCATCACGAAGTTGAGCTATCATGCCTGCTTTTTCAATGTAAAGTAGGTAATCGGCTAAATAATTCCGACTTACACCAATCATATCTGCCAGTTTTTGTAGGACTGGCTTAAATGGAACACTTTGAGAAATGATCATTAGAAGTTGTTTTAATTTGCGTCCAGTGGAGACATTCATGTTTGCATATTGTGGGATATCGATCTCCATGGTCTGGTTTATCACTTGGTCCAATTCAATCTCGAAAGTTTTGTCTTTACCAAACGGGTAATAGCCTTGCTGAAGGTACTCTATGAAGAGGGGGAGAGGATGCGTTATTTGGGGTATTTCTACTTTGTGTTCTAATATTTCATCTATTGTATAAACAGGAATATTCATGTGATGAAACATGTTTAAATATTCGCGGAAAGAGAGGCCTTGCATATCGTAGATAGGAGCTCGTCGGCTTAGGTCTGCAGTTCCTTTATAGATGTCTAGAATGGATGATCCGGTAAATCGTATCTGCACATCTGGATAGGTGTCGTATATTTGTTTTAATTCACGTGACCAATTAGGGTATTTATGTATTTCGTCGATAAACAAGTGTTTCCCTCCTTGTTTACTAAATTTGTCTGTTAGATCGATCAAAGAATTCTCTGTAAAATATATGTTGTCTGCTGAAACATACAACGTATCTTTCGGGTGTAGGTTTTGTTTAATATGTTGGAGAAACATTGTTGTTTTACCAATACCCCGTGGACCAACAAGTCCTAACATATGGCTGTCCCAATTAATTTCGGCATATTTATAGCGAATAAAATCGGTGTTTGTAATTTTTAATAGTTTGTTGAAACTTTCGTAAAGTTTATCCATGATTAGTATGTATTTTCTGCAAATATACGCAAATTGCACTATAAAAGTGCAGAAAATTGCTGTTTTCTGCACTTTTATAGTGCAATTTGGAGTTTGTAGTTTTTTGAATAATGTGTATACTTGATTATTTCAACACGGGTTGCCCGTTGTAAGTGACTGATTTTAGTAACGCTTTTGCATTTTTTACTGCCTTTTCCGGGAGCGGGGAGTAGTTTACTTTTGTGGTTAAGGCTTGGGCCTCTGCGTCCAGCATCCAGTTCAATAGTTTCAATGTTTCTTCGGCTTGAGCTTGATTTCTATCGGCATAGGCTTGCTCTTTGTATAAGATGATCCATGTGAAACAACTGATCGGGTATGCATCCGGGGCGGCCGAATTGGTGATCATTGTACGGGTATCGGCGGGCATATCTCCTTTCGCCGCGGCTGAGATGCTTTCCGTGTTTGGGGTAATAAAGTTACCGGCCGCATTTTTCATCTGGGCGAATTGGATTTTCATGGCAAAAGCATATTCGGAACCCACGTAACCGATGGACCCTTCAGTTTGACTGATTACTCCGGCAACGCCCGGGTTACCTTTAGCGGCCATACCTACTGGCCATTTTAATGATTTTCCGGTTCCGATCTTCTCGGCCCATTCCGGGCTTACTTTGGTCATGTAGTCACTGAACACGAAAGTGGTTCCGCTACCATCTGAACGATAGACAGGACTCATGGCTTTGTCGGGTAAGTTCACGCCGGGATTGATGGCTGCAATACGGCTGTCGTTCCATTTGGTGATTTTGCCCAAGTAAATATCGGCGATAATATCCCCGGTTAGTTTCAAGTTGTCTACTCCCGGAAGGTTGTACGCCAACACCACGGCTCCCATGCACGTCGGGATGTGAACCACGGCCGCGGGCATTTCGCTCATTTCTTTGTCGGACAGATAGGCATCGGACCCCCCGAAATCCACGATTTTGTCTTTCAGGCTACGAATACCGCCACCACTACCGATGCCTCCGTAGGTAATGGAATTACCTGTTTTATCTTGATAAGTTTTGAATGCAAGGTTATAGAAGGGAAGAGGGAAGGTTGCCCCTGCTCCGGAGATAGATACTTTTTTAGCGGGACCGTTCACGTCATGTGTCGCGTTGCTGCTAAAAATAACAGCTAACATAAGAACTGTGGTTAAAAGTAAGTTTTTCATTTTCTATTCATTTAAATAAATTGTTTTCTTTCTTTTTTGCGATTGCAAGTTCCGCTGATTATGTGAATCTAATGTTTCAAAACGGTTATTTTTTTGTTACGCGGTAGGGCATAAAGGGGTGGTGGATATGTTGATCCACAAGAGATGAGTGACGTTTGGAAGCCTGTATTATGCTTTGGATTCTTTTGTCGGTAATATCAAGTTTAAGATGACGCCCAATAAGGCGGCAAGGCCTATGCCGGACATGGAGAAATTACCCCATTCGAAGGCCGCCCCTCCAATACCGAAGGTTAGGATGAGAGAGACGATAATCATGTTGCGGGTGTTGGAAAGGTCAACCTTGTTCTGTATTAAGTTACTCATTCCCAAAGAGGCAATTGTTCCGAACAAGAGTAGCATGATCCCTCCCAAAACAGAGGCTGGGATGGATTTTAACAAAGCACTGATTTTACCGAAAACCGAGAAGACGATCCCCATCACGGCAGCAATTCGAATCACGGCAGGGCTTGTCACCTTTGTTAAAGACACGGCCCCGGTAACTTCGGAATACGTGGTTACGGGAGGGCCACCGATTAACCCGGCGAAAACACAGGCAAGACCGTCACCCAGTAGTGTACGGTGTAATCCGGGGTTTTTCACGAAATCCTTACCGGCAACACTGTTCACCGCGTAGACATCCCCGATGTGTTCGATGACAGGAGCGATGGCCACGGGAACCATATAGATAATGGCAGCCCAAGAGAAATCGGGTGTCACGAATTGGGGAAGGGCAAACCATGCGGCTTCTTTGATCGGGGCGGTATCCACGTTATAGAAGAAAAGTGCTACAAGATATCCGACAATGATTCCGCAGAATATAGGGATTAATTTTAACAGCCCCCGGCCTTTCAGAGAGACGACGACAGCCGTGATCAGGGAGATAAGGGCCAATACCCAGTTTTCGCTTGCCATTTTTACCCCGGAGCTGGCGAGGGAAAGCCCGATTAATATGATTACCGGACCGATCACGATGGGGGGAAATAGTTGCTTGATAAAGTCGGTTCCCCGTAATTTTACCAACAAGCTCATAAGCCCGTAGACCGCACCCACGGCGACCATCCCGGAAAGGGCTCCTGCCATACCGTACAATTCACTGGCTTTGATGATTGGGGCGATGAATGCGAAACTACTTCCCAAGAAGATGGGAACGATACCTTTCGTGACAAGATGGAAAATTAATGTTCCGATTCCCGCGGTAAGAAGTGCTGTTGACGGGTCCAATCCTACAAGTAAGGGAACGAGTACCGTCGAACCGAAGGCGACGAAAAGAAATTGTACCCCGATAACTCCTTTTTGGAAGGCAGAAAGATGATTCGCATCCATGATTATGTATATTCTGATGATTTGACAAACTGAACAAAGGTAGTTATTTGGCGGGGATTTTCAAAAAAAGCCTTACTTTTGTGGTTAAATGTTTGTATTTAAAACAAGAGCTATGATAAAATCAATGACCGGTTTCGGTAAAGCAACAGTGGACTGCGGGACAAAGAAAGTGATCGTGGAGGTAAAAAGTCTGAATTCAAAACAATTGGATATTAATTTGAGGACTCCGAGTATTTACAAAGAGAAGGATATCGAGATCCGGAATATGATAAAGAACGTTCTGGAACGCGGGAAGGTGGACGTGTATATCTATTTTGATAATGCGGAGGACGAGAAAGATGTTGCCGTGAACCAATCGGTGGTAAGACAGTATTATAATCAGATGTTGGAAGTTGCGAGTTCGTTGGGAGTGGAAATCAACAAGAGCGAGTTGCTGCAAACCATTATGCGTTTCCCTGACACGATGCAAGCTAAAATGGAAGAGTTGGATGAAGAAGGTTGGAATTGTTTGAGAAGTGCTATCGAGAAAGCGTTGTCGGATGTCGATGATTTCCGTATTCAAGAGGGTAAAGTTTTGATTGCAGATATTTTGAAACGGATCGAGTTGATCAAAAGCTTGTCGGGAGAAGTGCCCCAGTTCGAGAAACAACGAGTGATTACTATCAAGCAACGCTTGCAAGACAAGATGAAGGAGTGGGGAGAGATTAAAAATATTGACGAGAACAGGTTAGAGCAAGAAATTATCTATTACTTGGAGAAACTGGATATTACGGAAGAGAAAGTTCGTTTGGCAAATCATTGTAAATATTTTGTCGAGACGGTGGAGAAAGAAGAGGCGCCGGGACGTAAACTCGGATTTATCGCTCAGGAAATCGGTCGAGAAATCAACACCATGGGTTCCAAAGCCAATGACCATGACATCCAGAAACTGGTTGTCCGCATGAAAGATGAACTGGAAAAAATAAAGGAACAGAGTCTCAATGTTTTGTAACTTGTTACAAAACATTGAAACTAAAAGATAAAAGCTAATAACTAAAAGTTGAAGATTGAAAAAGAGTATTCGGTCTCATTTTCAATTTTCAATTTTCAATTTTCAATTTTCAATTGTTATGGGTAAGGTAATCATATTTTCAGCTCCTAGCGGATCGGGGAAGAGTACGATCGTGAATTACTTGTTGGCGAAGGATTTCGGGTTGGAGTTTTCGGTATCGGCAACGTGCAGGGCGCCCCGGGGAGAGGAAAAACATGGGAAAGAGTATTATTTCTTTTCAACGGATGAGTTTAAAGAGAGAATTGAGGCGGAGGATTTCCTAGAGTGGGAAGAGGTCTATCCGGGATGTTTCTACGGGACGTTGAAGAGTGAACTGGAGCGAATTTGGAAGGCTGGTCATGCCGTGGTATTTGACGTGGATGTTGTTGGAGGGGTGAATATCAAGAAAATATTCGGGGATCAGGCGCTATCTGTTTTTATTAAAGCTCCTTCCGTGGAGGTCTTGCGGCAACGGTTGATCGGACGGGGTACGGATTCAATGGAGAAGATAGAGCAACGTGTGGCTAAAGCGGAGTATGAAATGACATTTGCTGATAAATTTGACGTGGTCATTGTGAATGACAATTTAGATACGGCTTTAGCCGAAGCTGAAAAGGCGGTAAGGGATTTTTTGAAATAATCGAATGAAACAAGGTAAGGAAAAGAAAAGCGGACCTGTTATCGGACTTTTTTTCGGATCGTTTAACCCGATCCATAACGGGCACGTGGGAATTGCTCGTTACCTGTTGGAAAAAAAGTTGTGTGCGGAAGTGTGGTTTGTGGTCAGTCCTTGTAACCCGTTTAAAGTAGATCGATTCCTTTTGCCGGAGACCGAGCGTTTCGAGATCGTGAAGGCTGCCATCAAAGGAATTCCCGGAATGAAAGCCTGTGATATCGAATTTTCAATGCCTAAACCTTCCTACACGGTGGATACCTTACGGGTTTTGTTTGATCGATACCCCGGTCAACAATTTGCTTTGATCATCGGGGGGGATAACGTACTGGATTTCCCGAAATGGAAGGAGCATCGTTGGATCGAGGGACATTGTGATATTTTTGTTTATCCTCGTTCAGGTATTATAACTTCTGTTGAAGGATTTACGAACATGACGTTCGTTGATGCCCCTTTGTTTCCCTTGTCTGCCACCGAGATCCGAGAAATGATCCGAAAAGGAGATGATATTTCAAGCTTGGTTCCAAGCGAGGCTTTATCGTTGATTTGGAAACTGTATTCAAAATAAGTGAGCTTGTTACGCGATGTAAAACAAAATTGGCAGAGATATTCTACATCTCATAATCTGCTCACTTATTTCACAGAACAATGCTTGTTGGAAAATTTGGGTAGAAGAAGATCATGTTACCATGATAAACATCTTGCCAGCTTCACTTCCCGAAAGCTACATAAACAGTTACGTCTTGGCAGGTTTTCTGACTTGTTTCCTTTTCGTCGCCTTCCCATCCATGTACAGACAGTGGCAGTAGAGACTAAAGTTTCGAAACTTACAGCTGCGGGTACAGTTCCCGACTCTCACGGGATTCCCTCGTAATGTCACGAAGAACATTACCTTTCCAATACGTTTACAAACATAAGGAAAATAATTGGAAATCGGAAATGGAGTATTGAAAATTATTCTTTTTCATGGGGTTCGTGTTTTTTCGAATAATTATGAGGTGAGTTGTATAATTATGCATGAAAAATAAAATGTAATATACATATTATGAGTGTATTACAGTTAAATTTGAGAAATCGAAAACGTTGTAAAAAGTCAAAAACAAGTTGTACTTTTGTGCGGCTAAAAACAAGCGAAATTAATTGTTAAAATAAAAATAAGTTGTAGTATGGGATTTGTAACTAAGGAGAAATTATTCTCTAAGGATTTCTTTATCACCTACGGATGGTTGTTGGGTGGTTGTTTCATGTTCGCGTTAGGTGCGGTATTGTTTGCGGAGCCTTATGGTTTTGCTCCCGGTGGAACATACGGTCTGTCCATGGTCTTTCATCACTTGTGGGGCTGGGAAACTGAGATTGCTGCCCTTTGTATGGATGTGCCTTTGTTGTTGTTGGGAATTTATTTCCTGGGAGGAATGTTTGGTGTGAAAACCATTATCTGTACGTTTGCTATTCCGGCATTTATGCGTTTGATTCACTATGTTTACGGTTATGATGCTTTGCTGGAACCGGGAATTACTGACCGAACGATGTTGAATGAACAATTACTGTCAGCTATTTTCGGTGGTATTGTTTATGGTATTGGTATTGGTATGATCTTCAAGGCCCGGGCTACTTCCGGGGGATCGGATATTATTTCCATGATTTTGAACAAGTATACCCATATTTCTTTGGGTACGTTGGTTATTATCGTGGATTGTACGATTACTTTGTCAACCGTGGTGGCTTTCGGAGACTGGCGTTTGCCCATGTATTCTTGGATTATCGTGTTCATCGAAGGTAAGGTGATTGACTTGATCGTGGAAGGTGCTTCTGTCCACAAGACATTGATGATCGTCACGAAAGAGATGGAAACGGTGAAAAATATCATCTTGAATGATATTAATCGTGGAGCTACAATTTTACCGGCTGTCGGTGCTTATAAGGGTGAATCTCGCGAGATTATTTACACGATTTTAACTCGTCGTGAGATGATGATCTTACGTCACAGAATTCGTGAAATTGATCCGGAGGCTTTTATAAATGTTATCGACTCCAGAGAGATATTAGGAAAGGGATTCAAGTCATTAGAGGACGAATAAAAAAGAGGCATTGGCCTCTTTGCGTGAAGTACATATACAAAAAAAGAGCCTTTCGGCTCTTTTTTTAATACATATCGGTAATGTCCCAGACAAATGCCCGGATACCGTTTTCTTTATTCACCTCGTCAAGGTTCTTGACATATTTCAAGATTAGAGGGACCATTTCTTCCTCCACGATAGTCAAGGTGGCGGAGTTCATTTCCGGCCAAGTGTGAGTTCCCATTCTAGGTTCTCCATCCACGGTTCCGGCTCCGTTTACCAAAGGCCATTGCGTGAATCCCCGAATTTGTAATTGATCAAGGATAAAAGCAACCCGTTCCGTCAAGGCTTGGTTATATGATATAAATACTGCTTTCATAGTGTTTTAGGTTTTAAATTTTAGATTTACGATACAGGATCGTAAATCTAAAATCAAATATTATTTATTTCTTTTTCGGAAGATCTCTTTCCGGGTTAAAGTCGGCCATGAACTTGAATTGTTTGCTGAGAATCTTCTTTTTATCACGGCTACCACTCTTGTCCATTGCGGCGTAAACGGCCGGAACAATCACCATCGTGATAATCGTGGAGAAGATCATACCACCGATTACGGCGATACCCATCGGTCTCCAGGTTTCAGAACCCTCACCAGCACTAATTGCCATCGGCACCATACCTAAGATGGTGGTTAACGAGGTCATCAATACCGGACGCAAACGAGAACGACAAGCCATTGCGATTGCGTCGTATAGGCGGATACCTCGTTCACGCATCAAGTTGATAAAGTCGATCAACACGATACCATTTTTCGTAACGATACCCACCAACATGATAGCACCCAATGCGGCAACGATACTCAAGGTTGTGTTCGTCAGCAACAAGGCAAGAACCACACCGGTGAAGGCGAACGGAATTGCCAACATGATGATGAACGGCATCTTGAATGACTCGAACTGTGCAGCCATCACGATGTAAACCAACATCAAAGAGAGTAACAACAATAAGAACAATGAGCTGAATGATTCCTGTTGATCTTCGTAGCTACCACCGATATACATGGATACTTCCTGAGGTATTTCCGTGTTATCGATGATCTCTTGAGCTGCAGTTGCTATATCTCCTAGAGCAACTCCTGCTGCCGGGGTGATAGATACCTTCAACAAACGTTGTTTACTCTTACGCTCGATATTTGGCGGGGAGAAGAACTCTTGGATTTCTCCCAATTCTTTTAACCGAACCTTCTGGCCCTTGCCGTCAGGGATAATGATATTTTCAATCTCGGTGATCGAAGAACGATATTTCTCGTCGAAACGTACGATAATATCATATTCCTCTCCGTTTTCCTTGTATTTACTGTTCCGGTATCCATAGATACGGTTACGCATGTATGAACCTACTTCAGACGTTGTCAGACCGTGGCGGGCTAGTTTATCTTGATCCAGCATGATACGCAACTCGGATTTATCTTCGTCACGGCTGATCTTGATATCTTCCGCACCCGGAATCTGGCGAGCTTTCTCTGCGATGGAGTGTGCTAGATTCGTAGTCGTGTTGAAGTCATGTCCCATGATTTCAATGTCCACGTTATTACCTCCCATGGAACCACCGCTTGAAGTTGTTACCGTGTACTGTAAAATGTCCGGGAAAGCTTTTAAAATACCACGCACCTGGTCGGCAATCTGGAACACACTACGTTGACGGTCTTTAATATCTGTTGTTCTCAAACGCATGTTCAAGATATTGTTACCCGTGCTGTTCATCATGGATGCGAAAGAGGCTTCCTCTTCACTACCGTATGACAAGTTGATCAACGTGATTTCCGGAATATCTTTTCGAATGATGGAATCAATTTCCAAGGCAACCTCTCTCGTCACCTCTACACGTTGGCCGGATTGCATCTTGGCGTACACGTTCAAGTAGTTCTGGTCATTTTGGGGCATAAAGTCCGTTTTGATCAATTTAGCCAGGAACATGGAGGCAAAGAATAAAGCAAACATACTAAGGATCGTTACGGTCTTGTGAACAAGTACCCAGCGGATCAATTTCTCGTAAGCACTGTCCAATTTCTCCAACATTCTGGAAACGAAGTTGTAGAAACTAAACTTACTTGAATCCGTCTTCTCTTGAATTTTCATCAATTGAGAACACAACATCGGGGTCAAAGAGATTGCGGTCACGGTTGACGTACATACCGTGATACAAACGATCCATCCCAACTGTTTAAACAAAATACCGGTCATACCGCTCACCAAGGTCAACGGGAAGAACACAGCCACGGTTACCAACGTCGTAACGATTACAGACAACCAAACCTCGTTTGTACCGTATTTGGCGGCCTCTCGCGGACGGCTTCCCCGGTCAATATGTTTCGTGATGTTCTCCAATACCACGATGGCGTCGTCCACCACCATACCAATTGCAATAGATAGGGACGATAGAGATATAATGTTAAGCGACTCCCCGGTTGCAAATAAGTAAATGAAAGCAACAATCAGGGAAATCGGGATTGTCAATGCGATGATGAAGGTAGCCCTCCAACGTCCTAAGAATAAGAACACGATTAAGATCACGAAGATCAAAGCGTACATCAAAGACTCCTGCAAGTTATTAATAGACTTGATGATGAAGTCCGAATTATCCGAAATGATCTGGAATTTGATATCCGTTGGTAATTCCTTTTGTGCTTTTTCAATTTCACTTTTTGCCTGTTTCGCAACAGCCACGGCGTTTGCGTCAGTTTGTTTGGTTACCATCAATACACCACCCCGACCTCTGTTAATCGTTTGTTCTAGGGTAATATCTTTCAAGGTATCCCGTACGTTTGCAACATCCCGCAAGTAAATGATTTTATCATTCTGGGTACCCAGCACGATATTTTTGATCTGGTCACTTTCTTCGAATTCTCCTTCCACGCGTAGCGTATAGTCCATCTGTCCCATCTTCACGTTACCGGAAGAAATATCTTTATTCTCTGCCAGAATCTTGTTACCGATTTGTTCCAGCGTCAAATTGTAAGCATCAAGTTTATTCGGGTCGAGGTCCACGTAAACGACACGTTCCGGGGCTCCGGCCACGATAACAGAGGCAACTCCGTCCACGCGGTTTAACCGGGTAATCAGCTTGTCATCCAAAATCTTGTCAATACCGGGATATGATTCCTTTGCGGTTACGGCATAGATCAAGATAGGCATCATGGACGTGTTGAAACGCATGATGGTAGGACGGTCTATATCATCCGGGAGGCTGGACATGGCTTTATCTACTGCATCACGCACGTCGTTTGAAGCCTCGTCAAGATTTACTTCCCATTCAAACTCTAGGGAGATAACAGATAGGTTATCGTAAGAAGTTGAGGTCAATTCCTTCAAGTCATCCACCGAGTTTAACTGGTCTTCGAGGATCTTGGTCACGTTCTCTTCAATATCTGCGGCGTTAGCTCCCGGGTAGGTTGCCATTACCGTGATATAAGGCGGGTCCATCTTGGGATACTGGTCCACCGGTAATTGTATATAGGCAGCAACACCCAGTACGATGATGGCGAGGAAAACCATCAAGGTTGAAATGGGTTTATTGACCGCTGTATTGTATATACTCATATTCTGAATTTTAAATTTTAAGTTTTAAATTTTAAGTTGCGGGTTTCTCCTATTTTGTAATAGAAAGCGGTGATCCGTCAACTAACCGGCCTTGACCGACAACAATCAACTCGTCTCCTTCGCGGATTTCATCACTGATCAACTCTACTTGATCTTCGAAACGTCTGCCGAGTTTTACTGCCACACGTTTTGCTTTTCCATCTTTATTCAAGAACACGTAACGATCGTTGGAACCCTGTAATTTCAATACGGCGATAGCCGGAACGACCATAGTTTCTGTGTTACCGATGAAGAAGTCAATGGTTCCGTACATCCCCGGTCTTAATGATTCGTCGCTATTCGGGATTTTTACTTCTACCGTGAAAGTTCTTGAGGCTGGGTCGATCGTCGGGTAAACGATGCTAACCGTACCATCAAATGTTTTATCAGGAAAGATATTGCTCTTCAACTGAATTTTAGTTCCTTTTTGTATGGCCAAATAATATTGTTCGGCTAGGTTCACGTAAGCTTTCAGCGGGTTGATTTTTTCGATTGCGATGATAGAAGGTTTACTAGCACCACCGAAAGCGGCTCCCGTGTAAAGTTCCCCATTCTCGAAATATTTTCCGGTAACAATACCGTCAAAAGGAGCGAGCAT
Source organism: Butyricimonas sp. BSD2780061689_150309_C8 (assembly GCF_015560935.1). NCBI lineage: Bacteria > Pseudomonadati > Bacteroidota > Bacteroidia > Bacteroidales > Odoribacteraceae > Butyricimonas > Butyricimonas sp. BSD2780061689_150309_C8. Next base: position 224,645 of record NZ_JADMSV010000001.1, on the reverse strand, counting down.
TTTGGTATTCTCTTTCAAGAAATCCACGTTAGCTTTAGCTACTTCGTACTGGGTTACGGCAGCATCATAAGCTTGTTTGGAGATACTTCCGGTTTCATTTAATTGAACGGCACGGTTATATTCCGTTTCCAAGTTCTTTAATTGAACTTCAGCTTGAACTAGCTGGGTTCTATCCATCTCAACGAGTAACTGACCTTTCTTGATGCGGTCGCCTACTTCCACGTAAATCTTCTCGATTCTACCCGTGGCAGCGGGGGCATAGTACACTTGCTTATCTGCTTGTAAGTTGGCGGTATAGTCCAAGGTTTTGGCAATATCCGTCTTCTCTAATTTTTGCACCTTAACAGGAACCGCCTCCACGGTTTCCCCTGTAGTCTTATCTTTTTTGCCCGAGCAACCGGCAAGGATAGCTAATGCTATAATCGATAAAATGAGATTCTTTACCATTGTATTTCTTTTTTGTTTTTGTTATTCAAGTTGTTTTATCGGGGAAGTTGATTATACAGTTTTTCCAAACTTACTTGTGCTTGTAGCAAGCTTAGAATTGCTTCCGTGTAATTTGTTTCTGCTTGCAGGTAGTTGTTATTTGCTTGTGTCAAATCCAAACTGGAAACAGCTCCCAGCTCGTATTTTCTCTGGTAGTTCTTTAATACCCGCGTGGCAACATCGATGTTCTCTTTTTGCAGGTTGTAATTTTCCATGGCGTTTTTCAAGTTGAATTTCAACTGTTCGTCCTGCACGTTCAACTGGTCTTGCAATAAACTCTTCTGCATATAAGATTGTTCCAAGGTGATTTTGGCCTGTTTAACTTTGGAATCCCGCTGCAAACCGGAGAAAATCGGAATGTTCATCGTGAGGCCGGCCGTGTGTTTCGGGCTCATATCCAATGCCGGTTTCAAAATCTTGTAGTTGAAGTTGTAATTACCGGAGATTGTGGGAGCGTAACTCCATTTTTCCAATCCCAGCATCTTTTTATTCAGCTCGGTTTGCGTGGTGATCAATTGATAACTCAAATTATTATTGATGTCAAATTTCTCAACATACAAACGAGTGGACTTATCGTTTTCCAAGAATACATTCAGCGCATCCGTAAGTTTAATCGGGGTGCCTGCTTCCAGTCCCAGTTGAAGACGCAGTAGGTTGTAATTCACGGCAACCGTTCTCTCCATGGATAATAAACTGTTTTTCAGTTGTCCCACGTTAATGCGGATTTGATCCACGTCCGTCACTTCAACCGTTCCGGCTTTGTACATATTATCGGTGTGCTTGTAAATTTCATTCATATTCTCCAGGTTCTGACGTAGAATGTCGAGCATCCTTTCAGATACCAGCACCGTGTAGTATGAATTATAAATATTTTCAACGATGTCCAGTTCCGTGGTTTCAACTTCCTGCTCGGTCAGGCGTACAGCGATTTTACTGGTTTGCATCCCTAGAATCCATTGGCCGCTGAATAATAATTGTTGCAAACCTACCGTCAGGTTAGACTGGTCTTTCATTTTTATCGCTTGGCCGCCGAAATCCATCTTGTAGTTGAAATTCGTGGAATACGTTACGGTACCATTGACTTGTGGCAATCCTTGTGATACGGATTCCCGTACCTTTTGGCGATACAAATCAATATTCATCTGCGAAGATTGCAGTTCTTTGTTGTGCTTGATGGCAAACTCCACTGCTTGCTGCAGCGATATCGTTTGCGGCGCTTCCTGTGCGTGGAGCATCCATGGCACGAAAAACATTAGGAGGAAAAGAGTCGTTCCTTGTTTCATAGATTATAGATTTAATTATTTATTTTTTCCGGGAAATTTCAAATGTTTTTTCTCTCGTTACAAAACTCGTACCAAAAAATCAATCATCCGTCTTCTGGTCGTTTTGCCGTGTTCCTTAGGCGTTCAAATTCTTTTAGACCTTTTTCTGTGGATATAGCGTAAATAAAATTGATAAAGATCGTTGAAATAATTACCGAAATCGGGTATTCAAGCTTACTGGTGATTTCAGGATCTTTCAAAAAGTGCAATTGTTTGCCTAACAGGTACAATTGTAATTCTTTGTCAATATCCTTCCGGAAGAGTTCTTGTTTTATACCGTTATCCAGTAATGCCACGAGAAACTTCTTCGTTGACTCCTCTTCTTGCTTGGCAACTCTTTCGTACACGGCCGGGTGGTATTTCCTTAAATCAAAATGATTGGCAGGTAAGCGGCTACCCAAGTCACTCACCATGAAATCCCGAATTTCGCTCATGACCACGATCGGGTTTTTCTTGGCTAGTTGATTAACATCCGTGTTTTTTATTTTTTCATCTCTCCTGTACAACATCACTTGCTCCACCACGTCGTCTTTATTGGCAAACTGTTGGTAGAGTGTTTTCTTCGAAATTTTCAAGTGATTCGCTATATCATCCATGGAGGTACTTCTCAATCCAAATCTCAAAAAAAGATCCGAGATAGCGGCTATAAGTTCCCTTTTTTGTTTTATGTTTTCTTCCATAGCTGATGTCTTAGTGTTTGTACTTGGAAACGAAACGTGTTTAAAACGTTTCCACGTGCAAAAGTATACAAATATTGTTCCACTAATACGACATGTATGTTAAAGTATTGTTAAAACTCTTGTCGGGCGCAACTTTTCAATGATTTTAATCTTATTACATCATTTTCAATTTTCAATTCTCCATTTTCAATTCCATTATCCTATCTTTGTGTCATGATTGATCAGGCTACCATACAGAAAATTTTTGATGCGGCGGATATATACGAGGTGGTTTCCGATTTCGTGAGTTTAAAAAAGCGAGGTGTGAACTATCTTGGGCTGTGTCCGTTTCATAATGAGAAGACAGGTTCGTTCACCGTTTCCCCGGCAAAAGGCATATATAAATGTTTCGGTTGCGGGAAAGGGGGAAATGCCGTGAATTTTATCATGGAACACGAGCAGATGTCTTACGTGGAGGCATTGAAATACTTGGCCGAGAAATATCATATCCCGGTTGAGGAAAAGGAATTAACAGAGGAACAGAAGAAGGAGAAGACGGAACGAGAGAGTATGTTAATTGTCTCTTCATACGCGAACGAGTATTTTCAATATCAACTGTGGAACACGGACGAGGGGCGTTCCGTGGGATTGGGTTACTTGCGTCAACGAGGTATCAGTGACGAGATGATTCGCAAATTCGGTTTGGGCTATAACCCGGAAGGTTGGGGGGCGTTCACGAAAACAGCTCAGGAAAAGGGCTACAAGAAAGAGTTTCTCGTGAAGACAGGATTGACCATCGAGAACGAGAAAGGACTTTTCGACCGATTCCGAGCCCGGGTGATGTTTCCCGTGCTTGATTTGGCGGGTAAGGTGATTGCTTTCGGGGGACGAACGATGACAGCCGATAAAAAGATTTCAAAATACCTGAATTCCCCGGAGTCCGAGATATATCACAAGAGTAAAACCCTTTACGGGATATTCTTTGCTAAGAAATCAATCGTGCAGCAAGATCGCTGCATCTTGGTGGAAGGGTACACGGACGTGATCTCTTTTCATGCGAAAGGAATTGAGAACGTGGTGGCTTCCTCGGGAACCTCTTTGACGATCGAACAGATCCGGTTGATTCGTCGGTTGACCCCGAACGTGACAATTATTTATGACGGGGATGCTGCCGGGATCAAGGCCTCTTTGCGGGGAATCGATCTCGTGCTGGAAGAGGGATTGAACGTGAGGGTACTTTTACTGCCGGACGGGGAGGACCCGGATTCTTTTGCCCGGAGTCATACGCCGCAAGATTTGGCGGACTTTATTGCGAATAACGAGACGGATTTTATAAATTTCAAGACTAAATTATTGCTGGGTACTGCGGGGGATGATCCTGTTGAACGGGCTCGCCTAATCACGGACATCGTGCGAAGTATTGCCAAGATTCCGGATAACATCGTGCGTTCCGTCTATGTGCGGGAAACTGCACACCAGTTGGATGTTGAGGAACGAGTTTTATATACCGAGATTGCCAAGGTTCGCTTGAAGAACGAGGAACAACCTTCTAAAACTCCTGTTACGACTCCGGAATTGAAGGTAACAACCCCGACACGAGGAGCGACTCCTTGTGACATCGAGGAAAGTGTGTTGATTCGTTACCTGCTTTTATTCGGGGATAGCGAGTTGTACGAGGAGGAACGTAACGGATATATGCGAAGTGTGAGTGTCGGGGAATTCATTATCCGGGAACTTGGGGAAGATGATTTGGAATTGTTGAATCCCGTGTTCCGTACGATGCAACAGGAATATCAACGTCAGTATGAGTCTCCGTCGTTTATCCCGGCCCGTTATTTTATTTCTTACCCGGATATAAAAGTTAGTACTATGGCTGCCAATATCTTGAGTGAACCTTACGAGTTAAGTAAGATTTGGTACAAGATGGATAGTTTTGTCGAGACGGAACAGATGAAACTCGGAGAACTTCTGCCCAAGATACTAGATAATTACAAGATGCGAAGAGTGGAAATGCTCTCTCGGGATATAGATAATCGCATTCTTGAATCACAGAATAGTAAAGATCCTTCGCAAATTGTGGAACTCCTTAAGCGCAAAAATGCCATCAATGTCATTCGTCGTAAACTAAACGAGAAATTGGGGCGTACAGGGATTCATTAGACAGAAATTTCCCCGGCTCTTTTTGAAAACCGGGGAAAGAAATCTTTATAGGAAACTAGATAAATGTATATAACCGGAAAAATAATTCTGTTCCGTCTTGGAACATACATTTACAAAGAGGGAAAGGACTTTCTGCGCCTCGTTTTAGTTCCACGAATTCCCATTCTCCGATTTTCTCATCTTTATCCGTGAAAACAATAACACTTTCTCGCATATTTTTTCTGAAAAGTTCTGTAACCAACTCGTCATAACGTCCTTCATTCGTGTAATATATTTCCTCAATTAACGCCTGTATGCTATTATATTGTTCGAATGTAGAGCGAATCCGGATGTTATTGAAATCTGTCACTAAATGTAGGTTGCCATTTTCGATATTCAATGAAAGGCTGTAATAATCTCCTCCGTCCTTTTGTACAATGACCTCTTTGGGCATTCTTCTCATGATAAATCGGGAGACAATATCATCGTAATTTATTTCCATCTTGACCATTTGGCTGTAAGGAGGACATTTTACTATTTGTATGGCTTCGGAAGTTTCTTTGTTATATTGCTGTACTTTGTGTAATAGAATTTCTTCGCCCTTGTAAACTTCCATTTTAAGGCAGACACCGGTACTATAATCAATCGTTGCAATGAAACGAAGATCATTTTGGGACTGATCTGTTTTGGAAGAGGGGAAGAGGACTTCCATGAATCCAGCTGCATTGATGGTCGTGTCGAAGTCCTGTTTGTCTTTGTTCCAAACTAATTTCATTCCGGTAAATGTGTTTTCTTTGTTTGAATCTGAACTTCGGGAGTTTATAAAATCGGAAATATTGAAACTCAAATTTATATCATAATACCTTATTAAATCGAATATCTCATTATTTTCCTCCATCTCACTAAACTCCTTGACCAACGCTTCGCATGAACTGATATTGTCTTCGATTAAAGTTCTTAATTCGGAAGAGGGTAACTTCGTGTACGGTTTGTCATAATCGGTAATAATTTTGTCATCGTCATCACTACACGCTACAAGAGTCGTAAGCAGACATAATACATACAAGATTTTTCTCATTTCTTTATTTTTATGGTGATAATCTCCGCAAAATTATAAAAAATGACATAGCTTACATAGGGCGTTGAAATTATTCTTGCGGGAGTCTATTTATTGTTATTTCCTATTTTATAGAATTGGTTTTTCATACAATTATGTTTGTATGTCGGGTGAATCGTGTTGTATATTTACTATATGAGCTGTTATGCCATGATGTTTAAGAATAAAGAATATTTATACTTGCAGTAAGATGTGCCGTGCAAAATGCTTATCGTGTACGCACGGCATATAAATCCGCATTTATAAGCCATTCACCATTATCTTTTACGGTTACATTCTGCCAATGAAATGTGTTATCCTCGATCTTGACGAAAGCCCATTTCTTCTTTTCGTCGTCAATATTCGTGAGAACAATCATATCATCTTGTTTTCTTGCCTCAAGGCGCATGATTCTTCCTGTATAGCAATAGGCAATATCCCAAGTGTGCGTGGCTGGATTGTAGATACGGAGAGTCGTGCCGTATTCGGTGAGGGGATGTGGTATTTCTGTTCTGGTTTCTCGTGAAGGTAGAATAATAACATCTTGTACCGCCATTCCCTCAAGAATCCACGAGAAATGCCATTCTCCTTTAGTCGAACAGGATATGTTGTGATCGACATAATCAAATTTCCAACTGCCAATCAGTTTCCCGAAATAATTAAACTCTTCGGGTAGTTCCACGCTCTTGCTGTTGTTTGTTAGGGTTTCAATAAAATATTTCATGTACTAATCCTTCTTATTAGATGAATAGAGTTTCTTGAAAAAGACAAAACTTTCACTTGATAGTAGTGTTTGTGAACAAAGGTAACAAAAGAACAGACATACACAAAACAAGGTGTTTTCAAACTCCCTCCCCCCTTCGGGGTACTTCCCCTCAGGCAGGGGAAGAAAGAGGTGGCACGAAGTGGCGGAGGAGTTTTTCGAAATAAAATGACTTTTGGGACAGCCCCGATTTCTTCTATATAAATTTCTCCCGGTTTCGAGTGTTATTCAGTCCGAAGATGATAAAGAGGACAGAGGCGATCAACATGTTCATCCGGCAATGGAAGACCGTGTTGAAGAATATCTGCGGGTTCTTGTCAATGGGAACATCGTAAGGATTTAGGAAAATGTTCCATTGACTATCCCCGATAGCTCCCTGTATCATGGAGAATAACAGTCCGATAATGATAATCACCACGGAAGTCCCGTTCCCGTTTTTGATCATCGTGCTTAGCATGAAGGAAAGCGTGCCGATAAAAAGAGCCGGGACCATGGCTTGTAGGGTCAGTCCCATCGGGGGAACCGACACGATAGCCAAATCCGTTAATAGAGCAAGGAAACAGGTAATCACGAAACAGATCACGTAAGAGATGATGAGGCGTAATAACCAGACCTTATAACTATAGTTCGGGATTCCGAAAATAATCTCCACGATCTTGGCGTCCTGATCGTTCTGTATGCCGAAACACATCGGGTAGAAAACCAACAGAATGCTCGGTAACATCAACATGGAGTAGGCTGTTGCCTGCGTGATCTCGTCGTCTCCCAGCAATTTCACGATCACCGTGATCACGTAGAAGGCGAGGGCACTCAACATGAAGTACAGGAATTTATTCCCGAATATAATCTTGATGTTATATTGTACCAGCTTTTGTAGGGTTATCCAAAATTGCACCATAGCGTTAATGTAAAATGTAAAATTTAGAATTTAGAATCACGAAATCGTCAATCATAAATCGCTAAATCTTTTTATTGTGTTATAATTTCTTCTTTATTCTCGATCTTCACACTTCTCAACAACCACAAGTAAGAGTCCTCCAAGGCCGGGAGAATCTTCTCGGCGGTCTCGGTGGGCTTATGCTCGCTGAGGCAACGTACTTTGATGATGTCGCCTTGGCGGATGTGGTGAACGATTAGCATGTCGGACGGTAATTTTGCGAAATCCCGTACCGGAACCTCAAAGGTCCAGGTAACATCCTTGGCGATATTAGCCATGTCACTTGGCGTACCGTTGTATTTCAGAATACCCTTGTTGATCACGCCGACTTGGTTACAGGAACTGGCAATGTCCTCTATAATGTGGGTAGAGAAAATCACGATCCGGTTTCGGGACAATTCCACGAGCAAGTTTCTGAAACGGATTCTTTCCCGCGGGTCCAGACCGGCAGTCGGTTCATCCACCACGAGTATCCGGGGCAGGTTCAACAGGGTTTGTGCGATACCGATACGTTGTTTCATACCACCGGAGAAACCTCCGATCTTCTTGTCCTTGTTCTCGTACATATGCACGGCAGAAAGTACTTCGGCTATCCGGTTATGACGTATCTTTTGGTTATATATTCCTTTCAACAGGGCTTGGTACTCCAAGAACTCCCATGCCGTGAGGTTCTCGTAGGTCCCGAATTCCTGCGGTAAATAACCGATCAGACCTTGCAACTCTTCCCGTTTCTTCTGGGTATCGATACCGTTAATGAATATCTTCCCGTAACTCTGTTCGAAGACCCCACAGATGATACGCATCAACGTGGTCTTACCGGCCCCGTTAGGCCCCAACAAACCGAACATTCCGGTATGTATCTCCATGGAAACGGAATTCAACGCCTTGAACGGTTTCTTCTTCACCCCGATAAACGGAGCCTTGGAAGCCAGACGGAAAATAGTCTTTTTCAACATACGGAACCGACCGTCGATCAAGTCAATATTGATGTTCTCCTTGTTGATCTTGTTGGACAAGTAGCGTGCGGCAATGCCGAGATACCAGAACATACCGAGGAAGATAGCCCCCCCGCTGTTCTCGAATTTCTTACTTGACCAGATCAGGATAACCATAGGACCGGCATAATAAATGACGATAGCAATGATCCGTAGAATCTTGGCAATGACGGTCTGTTTCCGGTTCTCGCAGAACTCCCGGAAAACATTCATGATACTTAGCGTCATCGTCCAGGTAATGAAGGCAAAAACAATTGCCCAGAAGAACAGTACCTGGTAGCTGAACGTGAAATAATACATGAATCCCAGCACGGGCAACGACCATAACAACGGTTGCATATCCCGCCATTCGCGATAATTCCCTTGCAGGCCGAGCCGTTCCTGGATCTTCAAACCGGAAGTCCATTCCCGGTTGAAACGTGACGGGCGTCCGTACACTTTGACAAGATTGCATATCTTGATCTCCAACTCTTCGTCAGCTGGGATGATATTACTTTGCGCCCGACGTAAACTGTCTTCCAAGAACCAGGTCACTCCCGGTACGAGAATAACCGTTAGGATCACGTATAGAATCCGGTTCAACAGGGTATAGGTCCAGAAGTAAACGCAGATTACGGCCACGACGAAAAGCACGACTTGCAATAGTTTCATGAAGAGACTTTGCGTGCGTAAGCGGTATAAAGCATCTTCCATTCCGGAATACAATGTCGGGATAATGACCAGAGTCAACAGCGTACTCATGGTAAGTCCCCCGATCACGGTGATGGCAAACGGGGCTCCCAGTCCGGACACGTATTCTCCTTGCCCCATAGCTAACGGAATCATGGCCACGATCGTCGTGATTGCCGTGATCAGAATCGGTCTTAAACGGGATAACCCGGCCGTTATAATAGCTCGTTGTTTACGGTTTCCATTCCGACGGAGTAAAGAAGTGTAGTCGATGAGGATGATACTATTATTCACCACGATACCAATGAGGATAATGAAACCCACGAAAACATTGGCATTCATCAATGAATTGCTCGTGAATAATAACGCCAGTAAAGAACCGATAGCGGCCAGCGGGATGGTAAACATCAACACGATGGGAGCCGTGGTTGATTCAAATACGGCGGCTAAAATCATGTAAATCAAAATGAATGCGGCCAAAATAAGGAAGATAAAATCATCCATTTCGTTTTCCTCGTGTACGACCTCCACGGCGATACCCGTCGGGACATCCATGCTTTGCACCAGTTCGTCAATCTCCTCCCGTGCGGCTTCCAGCAAATCCTTTGATTCATTGATGTCGGAATTGAACATATAAACGAGGTTCACCTCCTTTTCCTGGTTAATACGAGTGATATTTCCTTTGTCACGTCCTAGGTTGATGCGGCTGAAACTCCGTAATTGGACTAACCCGTTATTCTTGTTCGTGACTTCCAGATTGCGTAAATCCTCCAATGTCCGGGTTTGTGTCTTCTGATCGTCCTCATCATAATTGATATCCCGGATCAGGATATCATATTCCTGGTTCCCGGCTTTGTATTTTACCTCAGCTTTACTTTGAGGTTGGAAGTTGGAAAGCTCCTGACTTACATTACTGGGTTCAACCTCGTTCATTCCCATGAGGTACTGGTCAAAAAATATTTTGGAGACCGTACTTCCTTGGGAAACTGAAATGTGGGAATTGGAAATGTTATCCAGATCGTCAAGTTGATATTTCAAATATTCGGCAAAATTTGCCATAGACTCGAAATCCTGCCCCTTGATTATCACTTTTTCTGTTTGACTACCCATACCCATCATTCTGAGCAAGGAACTATTGCCAAGCATTCCACCGCCACCGCTACTTCCTCTGAAGTTCTCGCTGCTCTCGCTGGCCTCTAGGCTGATTTGGTTGATATTGACCGTCTCGGCCAACCGGAGTACTTCGGTTTTCAGTTGGATGAGGGATTTCTTATTGATCTTTTGGTAATCATCTTTCAATCGAATCGTAAGCCGGACATCCTCTTTCATAACGTTGGAAGAGAATTCTTTTATTTCCGGAACTTCGAGTAATTCGTCCTCGAAAAGCCGGATCATCTCGTCGGTCCTTTGAAGCGTGTAGCCCGTTGGCGGGGTGATATACACGTTGAACGTATTCAATTCAACCTCTTTCAGCGTGTTCAAGGTTAAAGAGGTGGACAGAACCACGGTAACCAGTAACGTGACTAGAGCGATAATGATTACTTGTGCCGGACGGCGAAGTGACATCTTGAGTATGGCAACATATATCTGCACCAATCTGTTATGGATTGATAAGTTGCTGAAGTTTACATCTTCCGGTGTCTTGCGCAAAATAGCGTTTACCGCCATCGGAATCAATAGTAATGCCACGACCAACGATATGGTAAGCGTTGCCACGATAGAGATTCCGATATGTTCCCCGATCAGTTTGACTAGATAATTGTCTGCGAAAAGGAAAGGCAGGAACACGGTAATCGTGGTGACTGTGGCCGCCATGATTGCCTTCCATACCTCGGTAGTTCCCCGAACACAAGCCTCATCGGTGGAAACTCCCAGACCTTTCAGCCGGTAGATATTCTCCATGACGACGATAGAATTGTCCAGTAACATACCGACGGCGAGGGCAATACCCGTGAGGGTTAGCGTGTTGATCGTTATTCCGAATAGATAAAAGAAATAGAATGACGAGAACACGGAAATCGGAATGGCAAAAGCCACGATGGAAATGATCCGTATTTTCCGAAGGAACAGGAACAACACGAATATGGCCAGTAAGGCTCCCGAAAGTCCGAGATCAATGATCTGGTCAATATTTTTATTCATCACGTCGGCCGCATCGTCCTCCACCTCGATAAGAACTCCTTTGGATGCTAATTCCCCGTTTAGGCGATCAATTTCTTGTCGAACCTTTTCGGAAAGTTCGATCACGTTAGCTAGCGGGGATTTGGACAGGATACAAGAGATCACCTCTTTCCCGTTGGTACGGGCGTATGATTCCTCTTCCTTCACGCCGAATTGGATTTCAGCGATGTCTTTCAATTGGATCGGTCCCTCGGCAACCACGATACTTCCCAAGTCTTCTGTGGCAAGATATTCGGCTGTTACGTTGACGAAATAACGTTTGTTGTTCTCGTAAACCGAACCGGCGAAACTCTTTTCTGCCAGATTGCTTGAAATGGCTCGACTGATCGTTGATGTCGTGATATTCAACGCCTTGCATCTTTCCGGATCGACAATAACCTCGATGCTTTTTTGCCGTCCTCCCATGATGGTGACGTTAGCGATCCCGTCGATATTTTCCAGGTAGGGAACAATCTCTGAATCGGCGATATTACGCACGTAGTCGATGTCGTCCTCCCCGAGAATTCGTAGGTTCATGAACATATCACTGGCAGAACCCGAAGAAGATTTGTTCACGTTTAATCTGAAATTATCAGGGAGATTCGGGGTGATGCTTTTTATTTTTTCTTCCAGTTGTAGAAAGGTGTATTTCAGATCAACGTCCTGTTTGAAAGAGACGGTTACCTGTCCTCCTCTCGAATAAATCTGGGTTTCTATTTTTTCTACCCCGTTAAGGGCACTGACGGCTCCTTCAACGGGAATAGCTACTTGATTTTCTATATAGGAAGGGTCAGATTCTGTCTCGGAGCTAATGCTCACGCTCAACACCGGCAGTTCGGCATTGGGGTATAATTCCATGGGAAGGTGTTTATAGGAGAAAATTCCCATAAGTACCAGCCCGATGAAAAGCATCGATACAAGAACCCTTCTTTTTATAATCGTGTTCATGATTTCTTTCTGTCAATAACGTAATACACACACGGAATAACGATCAGCGTCATGATGGTCGAGGTCAGCAAACCACCGATCACGGCAAGTGCCATGGGCGAGCGTAATGAGGCTCCTTCCCCGAATCCGAAACACATGGGTAGCAATGCCAGAATCGTGGTGGCACTGGTCATGATAATCGGACGCACACGATGCTGTGCTGCCATTTTAATAGCCTCTTCCAGGGGATGACCCTCTTCTTTCAGGCGATTGATCGCATCCACGAGTATGATAGAACTGTTCACGGCAATACCCGCCAGCATGATAATACCGATAAAGGCCATCATGTTGAGTGTTTGTCCGGTGAGCAGGAATGCCAAAATACACCCGACGCCGGCTAACGGAATGGTCAGCAGGATCGTGAACGGGTGGCGCAAGGATTCAAATTGTGCTGCCATCACCATATATACTAATAGAATAGATAAAAACAGGGCGAATCCCAACCCACTGAATGACTCTTGTCGCATCTCTTCCTCTCCCGTTATTTTAGCCGAATACTTGGCTGGGAATTCAACCTCGGACAATTTAGCTTTAATAGCAGGGGTTATATGGCTTAGTGAGTATTGTTTCTCGATCATGGCGGTCACGATGCCCGTCCGGCTTTGGTTAACCCGGTTAATTTCTTTCGGAGCCGACGCGATTTCTATGTCTGCAATCTCTCCGAGACGGTATTTCTTCTCGCCTTGTATGATTTCAATATCGTAGATTTCGGAAAGGGTCACTTCGGGAACCTTGATATTGATGTCAATAGTCTCGCCTTGTGTTTCGAAAGTTCCGGCATCCTTACCTGCCAGTTTCTCGCTGACTTGGTTACTTACCGTGGCAACGTCAATCCCGTAGATTCCACTTTTCAAGCGGTCAATCTTGATATTCACCTCCGGGGCTCCTTTTTCCAAGGAAGATTTGATGTCGTATATACCGGGAATTCCAGTGATTTTCTCTTTTATCTCGCTACACAATTCATCCAGCAATTCAAGTTCTTCCCCTTTCACCTCGATTACCAGCGGTGCCCCTTCTGTTCCCAGAATACTTTGTAGGGCGGATTCTCCTTTCTCGTAGGAAATTTCCACGCCTTCCGGCAAGGGGTAATTCTCGTTAATATTCGTGATAAAGTAATCGGCATCCAGCTTAGAATCTTTCTTTATCTTTACCTTAATTTGGGATTGATTCTCTGATTCCAGTTTTCCCCCGCTTTGACTTTCAAGGTTGGATGGGCCAACCAGCGTGTATTGCCATTCAATATCATCCTGTCCTAGAGTCCGGATGGCATCTTCAATGGTTCCCACGGCATTATCCGTACTTTTTAACCTTGTTCCCGGTTCCATGGTAACAAGAATCGAGAACTCCTTCGATTCTGTTTTAGGCATGAACTCCATGCCGATTAACGGTAACATCAAGTAAGAAACGATCATGAGAGCTGTGGCGATGCCAATCACCAAGTATTTCCTTTTAAGGATCTTCCCGACGAAATTTCCGAAACCTTTGATCGTGATGGCGTGACTGGAAATGTTGTCTTTCTTCCGCATGAATTTCGATGCCAGCATCGGGATAAACAGGATAGAAACAAAAAGGGAGGATAACAGCGAGAAACTAACCGTCCACGCCTGTTCCTTGAACAACTCCCCGGCGGCACCTTGCAGGTACACGATTGGAAGGAATACCACGATCGTAGTTAAGGTGGAAGCCGTGATTGCTCCCGCTACTTCCGAGGTCCCCCTCACGGCTGCCTCCGTGGGCGGCAGGTTGTTCTCGTCCATATTCCGGAAGATATTTTCCATCACCACGATGGCATTATCGACCAGCATTCCCGCACCCAGTGCGAGTCCTCCCAGCGTCATGATGTTAATGGAAAGACCGTTGAAGTACATCAGGTTGAACGTGGCTATGATCGAGATCGGGATAGAGAGACTGACGATTAATGTCATGTTCACTCGTCGCAAGAATATATAAAGTATAATAACGGCGAGGATGATACCCATTAAAGCGGAATCTTTAACCTCCTTGATGGAACTCCCGATAAATTCTCCTTGGTTACTGATGATATGGAAATCATACCCCGGTAAACTTTTGCGAAATTCATCAATCTTGGCGAGCAAGTTTTCCACGGCATTTACCGTGTTATATTTATTTTCTTTGTAGATACTGATTCCCAGACAGCGTTCTCCGTTATAACGGGCCAAATTTTCCGGGTCTTTGTTGCGAATGGACACGGAGGCCACATCTTTTAAATATACCGGGGCTTTTGTCTTGCTGGAACTGCTTGTAGATTCCGTGGAAGAGGAACTTCCGCTGGAAGAATTCTCTTTAAATGCCACGATAATGTTTTCAATATCTTGGAGACTGGTAATCAGGTTTACCCCTTTCACCGTGTATTGAATATCCCCGTCTGTGATCGTTCCCCCGGAAACATTTTGATTGATGGCCGTGATTTGCGAGGCAATCCCGTCGGCAGTTAATCCGAATGCCTCCAACATATAAGGATTCGTGGATATTTCGACGATAGCCTGTTCCTGTCCGTTCAATTGAATATCCGCGATTCCATCTACCCGGACGAGTTCATTACGCATGTAATTTTCTGCGATCTTTCGCAATTCATTCATGTCCTTCACCTCGTTATGAGTGAGAGCGATGGTCATGATTGGTGTTGCGTTGGCATCGTAACGGGTAACGTTAACTTCTTCGATGCTTTCATCTTGAGAAAGAGAAGAGACACTTCGCTGTAAATCCAGGAAAGCGGCATCCATGTCCTGATCCCATCCGTATTCCACGGTAACCTTCGTGTACCCGACTTTCGTGACGCTGTACACGCTCTTCACGCCTTCCTGACGTGCGGCAGTCGATTCGACATTGGTAGTGATTAGCTTTTCAACCTCTTCGGGTGGTCTCTGACCGCTTTTCACTTCCACGTAAAGAGCGGGATTTTTCAAGTCAGGGAAAAGATCTGTCCCTAACTTATTATAAGATATGGTTCCCAGTAAACATACCGCCAGCGTGAGCATTAACACGCTCACCGGGTATTTTACTGCAAATTTGGTAATGCTGTTCATGTCTTTTTATTTCATGATTTTTACTTTGCCTCTGTTTCTCAGGAATTCGTAGCCTTTCACCACGATCTTGTCTCCTTGGTTCAGACCGCTTTCCACCTCGATGAAACGGTCATCACTGATACCAATTGTGATGATTTTCTCCATGGCCCGGTTTTGTTCCACCGTGTAGACAATCCGGTTTCCTCCCCGACGGGAATTAACGATGTCTTTCGGTATAACAATAACTGAATCCTTTTGCAAAGTAATAATCTCTCCTTTCGCGAACATACCGGGACGTAGTTTCAGTTCCGGGTTGCTGATCGTGATGTATCCGGTGTATGTGCGGGTATCCTCGTTGATTGCCGGGGATAACTGGGAAACAAGGCCGGACAGTGTATCTGATTTGATATTATAATTGGTGACCAACACTTTTTGACCCACTTTCACCTTATCGATCGTGTTTTCCGGTAATGCGATTTCCATGTACATATGGCTGTAATCCATCAACCCGACCATCGTTTCGCCCGATGCGATCTCCACGTTCGGGGTGAAATACGGCAGGCTGACGATGGCTCCTTTGAAAGGGGCTTTGATCGAGAGCTTTGCCAGATCAGAGTATGCCGTTTCCAATGCTGTTTGCGCTTGTATGTAACTACTTTCGGCATTTAGTACATCTTTTTCCGTGGCACCGCCTTTTTCAAATACGGCTTTTTGTCCTTCCCACTCTTTCTTGGCGATATCAACCTGCATTTTTTTTGTTGGTAACGACACGGTATTTTCGTGTTCTTTATTATTCAGCTTGATAATCACGGCCCCTTCCTCGACAATGTCTCCCAGCTTGTAGGGACGCTTGGTCTTGGGGTTGATCATCAGCTCGTATTTACCGTTTGTCTCGGATTTCACTTCCACCGTTTTGGCTGCTTTGGCTGTTCCTGTTGTGGTGGTCAATTCCCGAACATCACGTTTCCCGACTTCGGCAAGCCAAACAGGCGTGGTTGTTTCTGAAGAAGAACTCATTCGTTGCTCGTTACAAGCGTTCAAGGTGTAAGCCAGTAGAATCACCCCGATATATTTTATAGATTTGTTGATCATAGCGTTTTTGTTTTATATTTTGTGTTAGGGTTTATTTCAATAAATCAACCGGTAAATAAGACCTGTTATTCTGGTAATCCCACAGGGTTTGGATTTTCAGATCCAGTAATTTCAATTTGTATGAAATGATGGCATCCGTCAATGAGTTTTTTGCGTCAGTTAACTGGGTCTGTTGGTTTTTCAGTTCCATACCGGTAAGGGTTCCGCTACGATATTTCTCGACGTTGATGTCGTACGTGCGCTCTGCGTTTCTGACTGTCTGGCGGGCGATTTCGATCTGGCGTAATAATTTGGGTAACTCTCGACAAATCTGACGTACTTCGAGCATGATGGATTTTCTTTCTTCCTCGTTGCTGATCTCCGTGTTTTCGTTGGATAATTCCGTACTGCGAATACTTGCCTTTCTTGCCCCCCAGTCCCAGATAGGAACGGTTAAGGTAACCCCGATCGTTTCGTTGTCATCCGGTTTCGAGAAAGCTCCGTTGAATTTATCACCTTGGCCCATCAAACCTACTCTGGCGGAGATACTACCTTTAAACTTGTTATTATCCTTTGCCTCGATCAAGCTAAAAATACCTTCTTCAATGGCAATCTGTTGTTGGCGGATTTCCATACGTTGAGTCAAGGCGTATTTAACGGCTTGATTCACATCCACGTGAACCGAATCAATCTGGATGTTGGGTAATATGCTGATGTCTATATCCAAGGGTAACCCCAAAGTTTGCTTGAATTGATCTTTGGTATTCTCGTAACTCGTTTCCGTGTCGGCGAGAGAATTCTCGTTCGTGGCTAAGGTTACTTCCGCCTGGAAGAGTTCTTCTTGGGCGATCAAATGTTGTTCCACTTTATTTTTGATTAACTCGTAGTTTTCTTTTTGACTCTGGAAAGCTTCCCGAGCCGTAACGAGTCTTTTATAAGACTGGTAAACGCCATAAAATGCTGCGGTCACGTTCTTCTCGATGTTCAGTTGGGCTAGAGCGTATTGTATTTTTGCTTTTTCAAGGTTGAATTCCAGCCTTTTCAATTGCATCTTGGTCTTGTTGTAGGTAAAGATCGGTTGCTCCAGGTTTAAGCTAAGGTTATTTGAAAAAGAGGTACTCTTGGCTCCGAAAGATTGGTTATCGTCATCTTGCCAGTTAAACGAGTTGCTAAGTGTAAGCGTTCCGTCCGTCCACTTGATCGGTTGACTGATCCTGAAGTCCAGGCCGGAACTCATGGATTTTCGGGTATACCATTGTGTATTGTAATCGTCAAACGACGTACTTCTGGTATATTGAAACGGGCTCAGGTTCAAACTGAACTGTGATTTTAACGAGGCTTTTTGCTGAATCAGGGCCAGCTCACTTTGTTCCAGACTCATTTTACTTTGAATGATGGAAGGACTTTGCTGATAAGCGATCTCCAGAGCCTTTTCCAACGTCAAAATTTCCTGAGCAAACGTTGATCCGGAACAAAACATGAGTATTCCCGAAATAATCAACGATATTGACGCGATCTTTTTCATAATATGTTGTTGTTATTTTTATTTGTTATTGTTCGTGTACACCCATTTTACCGCATCGGCAAAGATGATTTGGTTTGATCCCGATCCCTTGTCACTTAAGGTAATCTTAGCCTCTCCTTGCGAGAAATAGAAAGAACCCAGTGTCATCCATCCCTGCCGTCCCCGGCCCGTCTCGACTGAAATTTCCTCTTCTCCGTCATCATGTTTTACCGTGTAATATTGCATTTTTTTCTCTTCATTCCTTCCCCAGCGATGTCCCATCATGGGAAGATCAGACGAGTACACGAATACCTCGTAGAATCCTGGAATTTGTATCTGGGTTGTCCATTCCGTCTTGTTACTACCGCTTCCGGATTTCTTGTACACGGCACTATTGATATAGTCCCCGTAATAATTTGCCCCGATAGTAGCTGTCCATTTACTGGGGGGCATCCAGAAGTTTAAGTTCTTGTATTTATCTTCGCTCTCCTTCTTGAAGAAAGATTGTAGCTTGTTCTTTTGATTGGATTCGATTATCCGGAATCCGGGATCTTCGTTGTCAACCGTGATCTCTTTCGGGTTAAACGTGAAAAGGGTGGCATTTGCGTCGAATATTCCTGTTACCGTGTCGGTCGTCGTGGTGGTCACTTTGGCGAAATTCTGCATGATCGTACTGGGTAGATTCTGCGAGATATTCGTGTTAATCGTGAGGTTACTCGGACGTTCGTCACATAAAATACGAATCTCTTTGTATTTCTGCGGTTCTATAATGTAATTTTTCGCCGGCTTGGACTCCATTTGAGCAGCCCGTCCTCTTCTTCCCCGCGGGCCGCCGGGGAACATTCCGCCTCCTTCTTCCACGTTGACGGAAATCACACCTTCTACATTCGTGGGGTTGTACACTTGGAACTTCACGATATATTTCGTGTAATCCCCGACTTCTACTTGATCGGCATCCACCCCTTTCACGATAAAACGAGGCGTGCTGTTTATCGTGTACCAGTTCGGGATGAAATCCATTAAATTGAAATGGAATTTACGGATAAACTCACTGTTCAGGCGAGTGAAATTAACTTCTTGAAACTGGTATTTTTTAGTGAATTCTGCCATGAATTCCTTGAACTCGTTTGATGAAAGGCGTGAGTTTATATAGTTCCTCAGGTAAACGCCCTTTAGTTTCATCATTTCGTAGAACACCTCTGTCGAAAGCGTGTTATCAAGTACGGCTTGTTCAAAACTTTTCCCGTTCAGGTAAGCGGCGGCTCGTTGGTCATCGCCCATCCCGTTGAACATCCGGAAGAAATGTCTTCCCTGATCGCTTTCTTCCTGTTTTAGCATGGTGTTCATCACGATGTCTATGATCGGGAAATTCTGGGAATAAATAGAACCCGCGTAATTAAAATACATGGACGATAAATCGTACTTGTTCAGCTTGGATGTCCCGGACCATTCGCCAGAGAACATATTCACGAATGTATTTCCCTCTTCTTGAAACGTTTCCTCCGAGAGAAGAACCCGGCGGACAAAATCCCGTATAACGTTCATTTCCACGTCAATTTCTTCCATCGCTCCCTGGGGATCACGTCGTCCCCAGTTGGCCATTCTTTTCTTGGCAAATTTGAAATTACTGCTAGGCAGGGTCGTGGCAAATTCAGGAAGGAAAACCATCTCCGGTTGCGCCTGCTCGCTGTTCCCTTTCCAATTTCGCACGTAACCCGTGTAAGAAATAGGCGTTTCTGCCATGATAAATTTCTGATACGGGTATTTACGGCCTTTTCTCAACTCGTATTCGGATTTCACATCCTGAAGGAATCCGGCTAACGTGTCCGAAATGTTAGGAAAAACTTCAGAATAGAAATCGTGACCCTTAAAATTGTATAATTCGATCTGCACGGAATCAACCACGATACTCTTCTTCTCGTAGTCCCCAATGGCTAAACTGATGCCGGGCAGTTGCTCTTTATTTCGGAATATTGTCGTGTCCCCCGATTGGGAAGGTGTCCCTTGTGAAAGAATCGTCCGGTCATCGGGATGAATCACTTTTAGAGTGTAATTCGAGAAGTTTTTCCGGATATTATAAGGAGCTTCCGGGTTTACCGGTGGAAAGGTAGAGGGGTACCACAGGCATTCCGGGGTCAGCAGGGTAAATTTATCCTGCACGAAAGCGTATCTTTTCCCGAAACGGAGAATACTACTTCCGGTTTGCGTGTCGTAATATTCTTCGTCCGTGATGTCCAGGTAGCAGATATTCTCGTCGATGGAACCGTTATACGTGATATCCAGTTCAAGACTCTCGTACGGGCGGAGTTTGTGTTCCGCAATAATAACTTGCGCATCTCTTTTGTAGGGAATTTCTTCTCCTTGGTGGGTTAATTTTTCAACTTGCAGGGATGGGTTCAAGTAGAACACGATTTTGTCGATCTCCTGGTGATTCCGGTTTTGGACCTTTACGTGTGAATTGACGGTAATCTTTTTACCGTCTTGTGAGAATATAATCTCTTGATCTATCAAATGAACTTTGTCAATATTATTGTATTTCTTGTATCTTTCGGAATATAATTTGCGTTGATTGTCAACGTGATGGAATCGGGTGAAATAGGTGAAACCACAGCCGATTCCGGCGATCAGGATAATACATCCCAGGGCGTTCAGCAAGATATTTTTCTTGGGATGTAACGGTAAGCGGTTGACCATGGCGATGGTAAACGTGAGTAATCCCATTCCCAATAGCAAGAATGTCAATCGTTGAACGAGATAGGGAAACAAGTTCGTGTGTCCCAGCACGTCGGAGAACATATTCGGCACCGTGAGGGCGAAGAAGTCAAACGTTCCGTGTTCCGCGTCCCCGAGATAAGATAAGGTTACCCCGATGAATCCTAACATAATTACGAACGTAACCGCTTGGTTACGAATAAAACTCATGATCACGAACGATAGTCCCAGCACGAAAATCAGTGATGGGATCGATAACGTGAGTAGGTAGAAGAAATAGGGGAATAGGGTAAACGGGGATTCACTCGCGAACAAATGAATGAAACCAGCGATGAGTAAAGCGATAATGTTTAATGATACAAACACTTTCACGATCCCCCATGTTTTCCCGATGATATAATCTGCGTTACTCATCGGGCGTACGTAAATTACTTCGGCTGTATCTAACTTTTTATCTCGCTTTAAAAAGCTCCCTGCCAGGAATATGGCAATGACAGATTGTGCGATATTGAAAAGGTAGATATTGACAAACGGGATGGAGGATGGCATGGCAACCATGACCCATTCGAACCATCCCAGGTTTGACTGTGTACCCATGTGAAAAAATACGATAACTAAAAGGGATAAAATAGCGAATATACGAAATAGCCAGCTTCTCCGTAGGAGCTTGGTTTCGTATCTCGATATTGTGCTGATGTTGTGAATATTCATCGCTGGTTTCTTCTAAGATTTACTTGAACAATTCATTTTCTTTGATTGCTTCAACCTGCATGTTCATCTTGTCTTTCAGCAAGTAGTCCATGTAGTAAACGTAGGCATGTTCGAGGTTCGGTTCGATGGCTTTGTGCGAGTAGCCGTCAATGGCATCGGCCACGACCTGAATCTCCATACCGCCGTCCGTCGGGATGGTTGAAATAATCGGGTATTTATCTTTGATTTCTTCGTATTCCATGTCGGTTACGAAGATCTCCCATACTTTTCCGCGAGCCAGATCGATCATCTCGTCCGGTGAACCTTCAAACTTCAGTTCTCCGCGGTTTAGCAAGGCCAGTTTCTTACAGGTACTTGAAATGTCTCCCACGATATGGGTGGAAAGGATAATGATGGAATCCTTGTCGCTGATGTCTGACAGGATGTTACGGAACCGGATTCTCTCTTCCGGGTCCAGTCCGGTAGTCGGCTCGTCCACGATAATCACTTTCGGGTTTCCGATGATGGCTTGGGCGATCCCGAGTCTTCGTTTCATACCCCCGGATAACCGGTTGGCCCAACGGTCACGGACTTCAAATAAACCAACTTTGCGTAGCATCTCGTCTACCACTTCGGCCCGGTGTTGCTTCCCCTTGATCCCTGCAAGCCCGGCACCGTAATCGAGGAATTCCCAGGTTTTCAGTTTCTCGAAGAAACGGAAGTCCTGTGGCAAGTAGCCCAGCAGGGAGCGAATCGCTTTCCGGTCCTTGGCAATGTCATAATCATCAAAATAGATGGTTCCTGACGTGCAACTCTGCAATAGAGTCATGATTCTCATGAGAGAGGTTTTTCCTGCACCATTCGGTCCCAACAGGCCGAACATCCCCGGTTCGATTTCCAAATTCAAGTCTTTTAAGGCTTTTTTACCTCCCGGGTAGACTTTATTCAGATTTACAATTTTTATACGCATAACGCTGGTATTTTAGGTTGGTATAAATCTATGCATAATAAGCCGGAATATATGTTAATAAAATGTGAAATATCCTAGTTTGAGTGAGACACTTTTTGCTTAAAAAGGTTTATTATTTTAACAAAATATTAACTTATGACTTCCAATGTTGGTTCTCGAAGGCCATTTTGGTGAATTTTTGTTGACTGCCGGATGCTTTACCCTGTTTCATGTGATTTTCGTTTAAGTTTTCTGTAAAGATATGAAATACAGCGTTATTGATCAATTAATTCAAGTCAACGTCGGTAATTTCGGGACAGAAACCTCGATTTTATCGATGAACACGCATCATCAAGAAAATATCTCCCGGATAACCCGGATACTTTTCGTGTTAAAATCCAAGTTCAGATGGAACCCGAGAAAGAGTAGGGCTATGTCGAGTAAGATCTTGCGTCCCTGTTGATTAAGCGGGATGTCTTTCAATTCTTGTAACTGACACGTGCAGAGGGCATGGATCGCTTTGGCGGAATGTGGCCCCGTATGGTAACTTCCCGGTGAACCTGTGGGATAAAAACATCCGTCATTGATGTTGAACACGTGGTCGGGGTGGTATGTGCTATTGTCTATGCTGAACCCGAGTAATTTGCCCAACCGAAACAGGAATAGCAAGTTGAAATTGGCGATGTCCTCCCGTGTGATATTCAAGTATTCCACGGAAGTTTTGATGTACTCGTATAGGCTGGGGTTCGGGTCGGAATCCCGTAGCACGAGGTTTAATATTTCACCCCACAACAGGGCTATATTCATTTTGTACACGTCGAAATAGATGGCAGACGTGTTTACGAGTGGAGAGAATGATTTCAGTTTGTGGAGTCCCCCCCTTTCATTAGGGATAAACTCGATTTCCACGATTTGCATACACTGGGCGGAGGTGTTCGCTTTACGCTTGAACAGGGCTAACGGGGTAATCATTTGCATATAACCTCTTTCTTCCGAATAAACATGTAGAATTTGTTGCTGTTCGGAATGAGGTATGCTTTTTAATATGATGGCCTTCACCGTGTGCATACTTTTTTATAAGTTGTTTAAAAAACGGCATAATGCCCGGACGGCTTGGCCCCGGTGGCTGATTTCGTTTTTCTCGTGAAGGGGCATTTCGGCAAAGCTTTCTTGAAAACCTTCGGGACGGAAAATCGGATCGTAACCGAATCCCTCGTGCCCATGCTTGCTTGTGAGAATCTCCCCGTTGACAATACCTTCAAACAAGTATTCCTTTTCCCCGAGAATTAAAGCGATAACAGTTCTGAAACGGGCTTGGCGTTCCGATATATTTTGCATCTCCTGTAAAACTTTTTTCATGTTGGCTTCCGAGTCGTGGGCATTACCGGCGTATCGTGCGGAATAAACACCGGGAGCATTGTTCAAGGCTTTTATTTCTAACCCTGTATCATCCGCAAAACAGTCTAAGCCATATTTCTCGTGAATATACCTGGCTTTTTGAAGAGCATTCCCTTCGAGCGTGTCTTGTTCTTCCGGAATGTCCTCATGGCATTGAATCTCTTTCAAGGAAACGATCTCATGCTGGGAACCGAGCATTTCTTTTATTTCTTCCAGCTTGTGGGCATTATTGGTAGCGAAAACTAATTTCATGGCTTGTAATAATTTGTATGTTGCAAAGGTAGTGAAATTGGGAGTAGAAACTAACGATTATCCCTAGAAATGCCGTGTAAAGTTAAAAAGTCATGATTTATAGATGATTACTACTAGACCACTACCGTATAAAACGCTATTAGAACGCTATTAAAACCCTATTAAAGCGCTATATTTAGAATAGCGTTTTATAAGAATTTTAAAAGCATGATAAAAGAGTGATTTCAGCTAATGATCATGAAGAAGTGCAAGATTGATCATATATTAAAGATTGACGTGGGACTGTCGTGGGTAGGACAATTTATAATCCTTGATATTATAATTTTTCTCGGTCCGTGCGAGAAGAAAATTATATCGTGTATATTTGCATTCGGGTAAAACAGGAACCATTAAATTGATAATATGAAAGGGATTGTTGTGAAATCTACCGGAAGTTGGTATTCCGTGCGAATGGAATCGGGGGACGTGCTGGACTGTCGGATCAAGGGTAAATTCCGGATGAAAGGGATTAAGACCACGAATCCTGTTGCGGTAGGGGATGTTGTCGAGGTGGAGGTCAATCCCGATGGTGCGGTGATCAACCGGATTGAAGATCGGAAGAATTACATTATCCGGAAATCAACGAACTTGTCGAAAGAGGCACATATTATCGCCGCGAATGTCGATCAGGCGGTGTTGGTGGTGACGGTGAATCATCCCGTTACATCGACCGTTTTTATCGATCGTTTCCTAGCATCCGTGGAGGCTTACCGGATTCCAGCCATACTCGTGTTTAACAAGATAGATTTGTACGATGAGGAGGATTTATTGCTATTGGGAGCTTTGACCCAGATTTATATGCAGGTGGGGTATGAATGTTTTCACGTGTCCTCGTTGACCGGGGAGGGGATGGAAGACGTGGTGGCGGCCTTGAAGGATAAAGTGACCGTGTTTTCCGGCTTGTCGGGGGTGGGAAAATCCTCGCTGATCAATCGTGTCGAGCCGGGATTAAAACTGAAAGTGGCGGAGATTTCCGATTCCCATGACACGGGAAAACATACCACCACGTTCGCAGAAATGTTCCCGTTGAGTTTTGGCGGGTACATCGTCGATACTCCCGGAATCCGGGCGTTCGGGGTGATTCACATGGAAAAAACAGAGATATCACATTATTTCCCGGAAATATTCAAGCGGGCAAGTGAATGCCGATTCTATAATTGCACGCATATTCACGAACCGGGATGTGCCGTGCTGGAAGCCGTGGAGAAGGGGGAAATCAGCGAGAGTCGCTATTTCAGCTATGTAAGCATGTTCGAGGAAGGAGATGAAAAATATCGGAAATAAAGGGTTTTGAGGGAACGGAATTTTCATCGTGCATGCCAAAAAATCGAAGTTTTTTGTATAAGTTTGTAAATCCAATAATTTATACGTGGTGGTGAATTTTTAAATTTATGCAGGTTGATGATAAGTTGATATGTAAACTTCTAGCTGAACATGACGATCCCCGGGGGATGGAAGTACTGTTCAGTGATTATTATCGACCTTTGGTTTTGTGGGCGGATTCCTTTGTGGGAAATATCCCGGCTGCAGAAGATTTAGTACAGGATTTCTTCGTGGCATTCTGGGAGCAGCGAGCTTATGTGCGAATCACTTCGGGTAATCTTCGGGGATATCTTTTTGCTTCAGTAAGAAATCGGGCGTTGAAGTTATTGGAAAAGAGGGATCCCTTACGCGAGGCTTGTGGTGAGTTGAACGAGAATGTGGAAGTTGAGGACACGGATTGGCTGACAGAGGAGATTTTGCAGGCAATAGAAGTTGAGATCGAGAAATTGCCCCCGAGAACACGCGAGGTTTTGAAGTCAGTGTATATTGATGGGTTGAGTTACCGGGAGACGGCAGATCGTTTTTCTATTTCGATTGCGACGGTAAAAACGTTGCTCGTGAATGCTTTGAAGTATTTGAGGCAGGTCTTTTCCGGGTTCTGGCACTTCAGGTTCGAATGAACTTGATATCGGTACGATCGGTAGAAAAGTTAAATCACATTTTTTCCTCCCTTAATCTCGTAAAAAAGCTTACCTTTGAATAGAGAAGTAAACTATTTCCACATGGACAAGAATAAATACATTCGATTTGATTGGGCCGTGAAACGGTTATTGCGGGACAAGGCGAATTTTGTCGTCTTGGAAGGGTTGTTAACCGTGTTACTTGATCGTCAAGTTCACATTATAGATATATTGGAAAGCGAGGGTAATCAACAGATTTACGAGGACAAGTTTAACCGGGTAGATGTTAAGGCCCGGGATAGCGAGGGTGAGATTATTATCGTGGAGGTGCAAGTTACTAGGGAATTATATTTCCTTGAACGAATTCTTTATGGTGCAGCCAAGGCGATTACCGAGCATATCAAGCTAGGAGAACTTTATTCAGAAGTGAAGAAAGTGTATTCTATTAGTATTCTTTATTTTGACATTGGAAAAGGGGATGATTATCTTTACCATGGTCAAAACATCTTTACGGGAGTACACACCGGTGATCATTTGCACGTGACCGTGAAGGAGCGGGATGCTTTGGTTCAGCGCTTGCCATCGGAGATATTCCCAGAGTATTTCTTGATCCGAGTGAATGAGTTTGATCAAGTGGCAACAACCCCGCTTGAGGAGTGGTTGGATTACTTGAAAAATGATTACATCCGTCCCGATACAAAGACTCCGGGATTGAAAGAAGCAAGGGAAAAGCTGGTTTACTATAATATGGATGAAGCAGAACGAGCTGCGTATGATCGTCACGTGGATGCTATCATGATCCAGAATGATGTGCTGGGTACAGCAAAGCTAGAGGGATTAGTCGAGGGTCGAATGAAAGGCTTAGAAGAAGGTCGAGTAGAAGGTCGAGAAAAGGGTCTAGAGGAGGGGCGAGTAGAAGGCCGGGAGGAGGGATTGGTCAAAGGTGAAGAGAAGGGGATCTTGAAAGTAGCCCGGAATATGAAAGAAAAGAATATGCCGATGGATATAATCATTCAAATGACCGGACTGACTGCCGAGGATATTGAAAGGTTGTAGTTATCTTTTTGAAATAGAGATCACGATGATAACCCTCAAATTCCATAGAATTTGAGGGTTATCATTTTTTTTTGAATTTTTTTCTAATTTCATTCAACCGTTTTCTACTCTTTCCGGTCTTTAGAATAACAAAGGTTATTGTAAAAATGAAAAGAGAATATCAAGTCACTGAATCCGAGTTGTTTGACTTTTTTAATGACAAACTTTCTGTCGAGGAAGAAAAAGAAATTCTGGAATGGAAAGAGGCTTGTGATGAGAATCGTGAGTTGTTCGATGTCATGCGAAAGGAAAATCTCATTCTGAAAGAGGTTGTCCGAGCTCAACTTATCAAGGGTGATTATTCTTCCATACAGGGACGGATAATTCCTCGGCGTCATCGGGCATTTAAATTAAAATATTGGGGTGTTGCTGCTGCTATCGTGGTGGGGGTTATTTCTTCAGTTTCGTTATGGCAGTATTCTTCTATGGATAATAATAAAGAAATATCTCATGTTGGCGCTCCTGCCCGTGCTGCGATATTAGAGTTGTCTGGAGGGGAACGCCATTATTTGGGTGGTAGTGAGATCGAATTCAAAGAGCAGGATGGTACGCAGTTGGCAGTCAGTGAGGGTAAAGTTGTGTATGATAAGAAGGCGGGGGAGGACGTGGAGAGAGAGAAGGAAGTACTTGTCTTTAATAAAATCACGGTACCGCGAGGTGCCGGGTTATATCGAATTTTGCTTAGTGATGGTAGCGTGATCTGGTTAAATTCAGATAGTCGCTTGGAGTATCCGGAAAAGTTTGCTTTAGGAGAACGAAGGGTTCGTATCAGCGGAGAGGCGTTTTTTGATGTTGCCCGGGATACGATGCGTCCGTTTGTTGTTGAGACAGCTTTACAATCCGTTTCTGTTTTGGGGACGAAGTTTAACGTATCCGCTTACCCGTCGGAACCGGTTCTGACAACGCTTGCTTCCGGGAAAGTAAAAGTGATACCTGTTAGTGGAATGGATTCGGTTGTACTGTTACCGGGGGAACAATCTGTTTTAAGTGTGCATGCAGATAACTTATCCGTGCGGCAAGTGAAAATTAATGATGTCGTTTCTTGGAAAGATGGGATCATTAATATTGAAAACATGGGTTTGAGAGAGATATTGAAGGTCGTATCTCGTGCCTATGATGTGGATTTTGATACAGAATTATTACCAGTTGATGATATTATTTTGCGGGGGAGCATTTCAAGTGATGAAAGTCTAGGAGTGTTTCTAGCCGTGTTAAGTAAAGTAGCGGATGTGAAATTTAAAATGAAAACCGATGGGAAAATAGAGGTTCAAAAAATTAATTAAAAAAGGGAGAGAATTCAAGGAATTCTCCCGCCCCAAGTTTGCGACGTCTGTTGGCGACAGACGATATCTTATAATTCAAATACAAAAATATGAAAAAAAAATGGAGTCACGCCATTTTTCGAGTGGAAATTCGGAAATGGGGTCGGATTATGTTAGTAAATTTAATTTTGGTATTGTTGTCGGGAGTGTCTTTGTATGCACAGAATGAATCTTCTCGGCAACAGAGAATTACGGCTAAGTACCAGAATAAAACGATTCTGGAAGTACTAGAAGACCTGAAAGCAAAGACGGGATATACTTTTGTGCACAAGCAAAACGATATATCCAGCGAGGTGAAAATCACGGAAACTTTTACAAATGCGACACTGGATGACGTGTTAAAAAAAGTGCTTACGGCTCATGGTTACGATTATTCGATTGAGAGCAAGGTGATTGTTATCAAGAAAAAGCCGAAAGCCCAAGAGTCATTGACACGGGATATTATCACAGTGAAGGGGCGTGTGGTGGATGAGAAGGGAAATCCCATGCCGGGAGTGAGTGTGGTGATTAACCAGACTTCACGAGGGGTTGCTACTGATAATAAGGGGAATTATGATATTCTGGTTAGGGCCGATGACGTGTTGAAATTCTCGTTTATCGGTTATAGAGATGCGACAGTTCCTGTTGAAGGGAAAACCGTTCTAAATGTTACACTTGAACCTACAGAGGAGGCCTTGGAAGAGGTGACAGTTGTTGCTTATGGTGAGCAGAAACGGGAAAGTGTGGTTGGTGCGGTAACTACCGTGAACGTGAGTTCACTGAAAACCTCCAATAGTGATCTTACTGCAAGTTTCGTGGGACGTATTCCGGGTATGATCGGTTACCTGAAAGGGGGAATGCCGGGGGCGTTGAGAGAAGAGGAAATGCAGACTCAATTCTCTATCCGTGGTATTACTTCTTTCGGTAATAATGCTAATACGGCTCCGTTGATTTTGTTGGATGGAGTGGAGGTTTCTGTACTTGACTTGTCTCGTATTGATCCGGAAGATATTGATTCTTTCAGCGTGTTGAAGGATGCTTCTGCCACGGCCATGTATGGTGCTAGAGGAGCCAACGGGGTAATTTTGGTTTCTACAAAGAAAGGAGCTGAAGGATCTGTTTATACGGCTTTCCGTTATGAGGCTATTGCTTCTATGCCAACGAAGAAAATCGATGTTGTAGATCCCGTTACTTATATGCGAGCTTACAACGAAGCTTTGCAAACCCGTGATCCGTTGGCACAGCCAAAATATACGGCAGAGCGTATCAATAACACGGGTAGTGATCGTTTCCCTTCTTGGGTGTATCCTGCTAATGACTGGTATAAACTTCTTTTTAAAAATACCGCAATCAATCATCACTTGGGTTTGAGTGTTCGAGGGGGTACAAAGATTATGCAATATTACGCATCGTTGAGTCATAATTATGATGAAGGTATGTTGAAGACCGATCGGTTGAATTCGTTTGACGTGAATATTAGGAATAATACTACGGCTTTACGTATTAATTTGAATATTGATATGACTCCGAGTGCCAAATTGGTGCTTAATTCTAATTCAACACTAGACGCCTATCGCGGTCCTCTTTCTAGTGTACAACAAGCTTACTCTTTAGCATTCAATGCAAATCCGGTTGACTATGCTGCAGTTTATCCTGCTGATGCAACCTATGGTTTCCCACACATTCGGTTCGGTTATGAAACGAAAAATTCTAATAATCCTTATGCTTCTATTCAAGCGGGTTATTTGGAGAGAAGTCGTTTTGCTACGGTAAATCGTGTGGAGTATATTCAAAATTGGGGAGCAATTCTAAAAGGATTGGAAACACGTGCTAATGTTTCTTTGTATAAGGAAGCCTATTATAGTACTCCATTTCAAACTACGCCTTATCAATATCGTTTGGCGGACTATAATCACCAGACTGGTGAACATACATTGGAGCAGCTTACAGAAGGTGATAAGAATTTGAAGGTTGATCCTAATGGTAAGGTTACGGAAGGAGAAACTCAGGTTGCGGGAGAATTTCGAGTATTTTATAATGGGAATTGGGGCGATCATACCGTGAGTTACACGGGGTTATTTAATCTTTCTCAGCGTACCACTTCAACCGGACGTACGTTATTTTCTGCTATAAAAAATCGTAATATGGGACTTTCTATGCGACTTTCTTATGGATATAAAGAACGTTATTATCTGGAAGGAAGTTTTGGATACAATGGTTCCGAGCGTTTTGCAAAACACAATCGTTTTGGCTTCTTCCCTTCCATAGGTTTTTCTTATATGTTGTCCAAAGAGCCGTTTATTGCTAATGCTACCGGACATTGGCTCTCTTTCCTGAAAGTGCGTGCTTCGTATGGTAAGGTCGGGAATGATGGTATTGGAGATGCGGTAACAGATAATTACACGCAAAATGTGGGACGATATATTTATTTGGAGAATGTAGGAATCAATAGTCAAGATCAGTATGTGATTTATTCGTATGCTAATCCTACTATTCAATGGGAGATTGCCGAACAGACAAACTTGGGACTGGAAGTGACGCTTTTTAAAGGTTTGTTGGATTTTACGGTTGATTTTTATGAAGAAATCCGTCATAATATATTATCGTCTCGTACGATTGTGCCAGCCAGCATGGGTTTAGGGCTTTATCCCTTTGATAATGTCGGAAAAGTTCGTTCCCGTGGTATGGACTTCTCTGGAAAAATTCAGCATGCATTTTCCAATGATTTCTGGTTCATTTTAAACGGTACGGCTACCTATAATAAGTCGGTTTTTAAAGAGATTGAGGAGGCGGCTGATAAGCCGGAGTGGCAGGGAAAAGTGGGGCATGATATTTCACAGGTCGTGGGATATATTGCAGAAGGACTATTCCAGAGTCAGGAGGAGATAGATCGTTCACCTATTCAATCCGGTAATTATATGCCGGGAGATATTCGCTATCGGGATGTGAATGGTGATGGGAAAATCAGTATTGATGATGCCGTGCATATCGGTTATCCCACGGAGCCAAGGTTCGTGTATGGTTTTAACGGAACTATCAGCTATAAACGTTTTGAGTTTAATTTTGCGTTTCAAGGGGCATCCAAACGTTCTCTTTTTATCGAGCCTTCATCACTTTCTCCGTTCGTGAATGACCGGGCTCTGTTAAGTGCGATCTGGGAAGACCACTGGACTCCGGAAAACATGAAAGCTAATCCATTGTGGCCTCGTTTGTCGACAAGCAGTATTACCACACATAATATGGAAGAGGCCAGAATTGGGCAGGAGACTTTACGTGCTTCAACTTATTTCATGCGTGAAGTAAAATTCTTACGTTGTCAGTCATTGGAATTAGCCTATAACTTGCCGACTAGATGGGTGGAGAAGATAGGTTTGCAACGTTTGAAACCTTATATCCGGGTGAATAATCCTTTTTTGATTAGCGATTTTGATCTTTGGGATGTGGAGTTAGGTTCGTCCGGATTCAACTATCCAATTCAAAGAACTTATTCTGTAGGTATTAATTTAAGTTTTTAAAATTATGCGTATGAAATTTAAGAATATATTAGTTATTGTTTGCTCAATCTTTTTGGGAACAGGGTGTAATGAGTTTCTTGACTTGGTACCCGAAGACGATATTCTAACCATTCCCAAGATTTTTGAAACGAGAACAGGGGCTGCTCGCTGGAAAAATGATGCCAGTGCCGGTTTTAAAACTTATGCTGTCGATTTGAATTGGAATCCGGCGTTAGCGGGAGCGGATGAATATACAGCCGGAGATTATGCCCGGAAAGGACAGGGGTATATTTCAACTTTGTATATCGCAGATGGGTTACAAACAGCGCTATCGCCCATTAATGATATTTGGACGTATAATGGAGTTTATTACTATATTCGCTATTGTAATACCTTCTTGCAGTATATTGGAGATGTTTATAATTTACGTCCCGGAGAGTTGGAACGTTGGACTGCCGAAGTGAAGGCATTGAAAGCTTTTTATTACTTTGAACTCGTAAAACGTTACGGTCCGATCGTGTTAGTTCCGCAGAATATTGATGTTTACGCTCCCATGGAAGAACAGAGACAGCCGAGAAGTTCGGTTGATAGCTGTTTTAAAGCAATTACCGATCTTTTGGATGAGGCGATTCCATATCTACAAGTGTTTGCGGAGAAAGATGCCGATCAGCGAGATTTTTTCTCTAAAGAGGGTGCCATGGGATTGAAAGCAAGGGTATTACTTTATGCAGCCTCACCACTTTTTAATGGAGGGTTATCGCAATACCGGAATTTTACCAATAAGAATGGAGAAAAGCTTTTTCCCGAAGAAGATAAAAAGAAGTGGAGGGTTGCTGCTGAATATACAGAAGAGGTTATTGAGTATTTGGAAAATAATGGCTATAAACTTATTTCCGGAAATGAGGATAAATCTACTGCTTTACTAAATACAATGCGGGATTTGGAATGCTCCGTGTGGGCTCCTAATTGGGCTAATTCGACGGAGGCAGTTATGATGGTCGCAGGATACAATAACCTGTATCAACATTTGTTACCTAAATTGGGTTCAAGTACTTCTGATATTCATTATAATTCTGTTGTAAAAGGTACATTAGGTACGAGTATCCGGATGGTGAATAAATTCTATACAGCTAATGGACTACCGATTGAGGAGGATAAGACGTGGACTTATGGTGATGGTTATACTATGGCGCAGGAACGTGATCCGGCTTATACGAAAGTCGTTCCTTTGGGTACTGACGTGCTTGCTTTGCATTTGAAACGAGAACCTCGTTTTTATGCTACTATTGCCGCTCCCGGATTGTATTGGCAACGAGGTGTGTATGATTCATACAATATGATTGTAGATTCCTACCGGGGAGGTGCTTTCGGCTTAAAACAGGATCGTATTAATGGTGATTACGAACAAAATATTACCGGATATTATATAAAGAAAGGAACACGGAGTGAATTTAATACGAGTAGTTATAGCAATGATATTATGAGTTTTGCTGCTAATGTGCATGTGGTAATACGATTGGCTGAACTTTATTTGATAGCAGCAGAGGCTTGGAACGAGTATGAAGGACCGAATGGGGCACATCGGACACAAATTTTTGATCGTTTGAATGCAATTCGTGAACGTGCCGGGCTTCCTACTATTCAAGATAGTTGGGGCAGATATGGCATCAATCCGAATAAATTCAATGAGCAGGTTGGTCTGAGAGATATTGTTCGTCGAGAACGTACGATCGAGTTAATGTTCGAGGGGCATCGTTTTTGGGATGTACGTCGTTGGGGTACGGCAATTGACGAAGGTTGGAATGACAAACCGCAAGCGTGGGTTGTTACTGCTCAGACATGGCAAGGGTTCTATAATAACTTTCAAGGGCCTGTTACTGTGTGGGATAAGGCTGCATTTAATCCATCTCGGGATTACTTGTTCCCCATAAAGAGTGAGGAAGCAATGATTTCCGGTATAGTGCAGAATCCCGGATGGTAGATGAATTTTAAATTTTAGATTTTAAATTTAAGTTACCTAAAAAAGAAAAAGATGAGAAATACAATATTATTAATACTATTGATGTCCGTATTGTTCGCTTGTTCTGATGATGATAATGGTGGTTTTGATGTAGAAATAAACGAAGATATGTTTTCTTTTACACCAACGGAGGGGGGAGCCATTATGCGCTATAATTTAGCGGATCGGCGAGTGAATAAGGTAAGCGTGGAATATACGGACGAATTTGGAGAATCTGTGTATAAGATTGCGGATTATTCCGTGGATACCTTGTTGTTGGATGGGTTCAATCAAGCATGTACTGAAGTTCCGGTAAAAGTGGCGTTCTTAGATAAGAATGAGAATGCATCCAAGGCTTTACATTTTACTTTTGATACACGTCCTTCTTCGTTGTATACTTTTTTTGATGAAGTGGCTGTTAATCCCTATTGGAATGGATTTCAGTTGGTGTTTAACCTAGAAGGACGGGCGGAAGGTTCTGCCTCGGTTTATTTCGTGGGGACTAATCCCACGACGAAAGAGAGAGATACTCTTTTCTTGGAGAATTTCCTTCTGGAAGCAGGACCTAACGTAAAGGCTTTCTCCATGACGGATTCACAGATTCAGGATTCCTACACGGTCGTGGTCACCACGGAGGACAATCGTCAACGGATTGTACGGAAACAGGTGTGGAACGATGTGGTAGGAGCGAAAAGGGTACTTATACCGAATGCGAACTTTGAACTTTTGGATCCCTTCCATAAAATTATTACGGAACCTTATTCTACGGCAGATTGGAGACGACCGGGAGCATTAGGTGCGGAATATCTGTTTGACGGAGATGTGAAGGGGACCCGGGCTGCAGAATATTTTAAAGCAGGTAATGCCACTCCTCCTTTCACGTTTTTGGCCGGTCCGAATGCCCTGAATCGGGAAGGTAACGAATGTTATTTTGTGTTGGACATTAAGGAACCGGCTATTGTCGGAGAGTTACGATTCTATATGCGAATCAAGGATGGATATGCAGTAAATGCCCAATTTGATAATGATTATTTTACAAAATTGCCTTGTAATATTCAAGTGTACGCGTGGACTGGAGAGGGAGATTATGATCCAGTAACGAATTCAGGTACCAACGATGATTGGGAACATATTGGCAGCTTTGAGCAGGATCCGAATGCTACGTTAATAGATCGTTGGTATATAAATCCGACAAATAATCAAGTAGATGAAGTAAAAACTATTGCGCAGCTGAATGCTGTGGGACCTTATTATGTGTCTATAGCTTTACCTTTCGAGGATAAAGAGTATCGCTTCTTTAAACTTGAATTTCGTGAAACGTATGTAGATTTATATTCTCCGAGTTATAATCATAACAATAATAATAACGTGACTTTCCATGAATTGGAAGTTTACGGACAAAAATAATAATGTATGAGAGGACTATTTTTGAAATATACACTGATACTCGCTTTGCTTGCCGGATTAGTCGCAAGTTGTAGTGAGAGTCTTGAAGATACTTACTCGGACTATACAGGTGATGGTCCCGAACAGTACTTGACAAAAATTTATGATCTTCAAGGAAAGCCCCGATGGATGTCGGTAGAGTTGACTTGGAATCTGAAATTAGATCCGGGGCGGACTGCCATTCTAGTAGAATGGACGGATGACGAGAAGACGGACTCCGTCATTATTGATCGGAATAGCACGAGTTATCTCGTGGAAGGATTGAAAAATTATGAATATGAGTTAGGTGTTTATGCTATAGAGCAAACGGCAAACGGTGAAATTACTAAACGTTCGATAGGTGATCCTGTGTATATACGTCCATACACCTACGCTTCTGATGAGTTGATTCTTTTTAGTCGAGTGGTGAAAAAGCAATTCAATGTTGCAGATAAACAATTGTTTGTGACGTTTGAGGAATGGACAGATAATTTGATTTCATTTAAAATTGGTTATTATGAAAAGAATAATCCTACCGAACAGTTTTGGGAAGCGACTCCGGAAGATAGGATCGATAATTATCCGAATGGGTTACCTTACGCTTTAATCGGTACTGATGTCGATTTCAGCCAGGGAGTTAAAGTGTATAGAACTGGAAAGATTGCAGTTGTGGGAGATATGTTGTTGGAGATGGAGCCCATTGATCTTTATTTTGAACTTCCTTCTTTTGAGAGTGATTTTGCCGTGGAGGTCAGGAGTAAATTAGATTTGTTGGGTGAAATCAAAAAATCAGATATTACCGACGTAGAGGTGTTGGATATTGATTACAATCAGGTTTCTTTGGTTGACGTACTTCATTTTCCGAACTTGAAAGAACTTCATTTGGGGCGGAATCGAATCCTTGCAGACGGTACGGAATTAACGTATCGTTCAACTTTAACCGAACAAGTTGTTTCCGAAGCAGCTTTACGGGTGGCTAAAGAAAACGGAGTGGAAATTTATCACTATGGGAATCATTATTTTAACGTAGTACCGGATTTCTTTACGGGAAAAAATATGGTGGCAGTAGAACCGGCTCTTACATTTTTGGAAACCAGTAGTTGGACTATCTCTGTAACTCCGAGAGATCTGATGGAGTATAATTCAGGCTTGAAAAATTTATTGACCGATGACGCTAGTTATTGGTTACCACAATCCAGTGCTGCGGTTCGGGAACATGTTATTGAGATCGATTTTGGAAAAGAAGAGAGTATTTCCGGATTTAAGATTGCACAGGCCAATATTGCTTCTGCAATTCAATGTCCGGAACAGGTTAAAATTGAAATGCAAATTTCTTCCGGTCAATGGATTGCTGTTGCTTTCCAAGAAAATACAATGCTCGGAACAGGTAAAGGTGAAACGACGGTTGTCTATTTGGATAAGAATAAAATATCCAAAAGGTGTTCAAAGATTCGACTGAGAGTATCGGATCTCTTTTTCGAGAAAGGATATGATTCGTCTTGGAATTATATTGATTTTTATAATATAGCATTGGGTTCATTTATGGTTATCAAAGGGGAATAACAAATGAAGAGATGTATGTTATTAAATGCCTTGCTTTGGGTTTTAGGTGTAAGTGCCTTTGCCCAAACGCAAGGCATTGCGTTTGAAACCTCCCGGTTGTGGAAGAAGGTCGTGGAAAAGGCTCGGGGGGAGGGTAAGTTGATCTTTGTGGATTGTTATGCCGATTGGTGCGGTCCGTGTAAGCAACTGGCTTCGCAGGTGTTCACGCAAAAAGGCGTGGGTGAGTTTTTTAACCGCCATTTTGTTAATGTGCAGTTTAATGTAGAGAAAGATGCCGATGGTAAGGCGAATGTCGCAAAATGGGGAGTGGCTTCCTTACCGACATTGGTGTTTATTGATCCGAAGACGGAACAGGTTATTGGAAAGCTTGTCGGGGCGGGCGATGCTACTTGGCTCGTGGAGGGAGCAAAAGCCGTATTGGATCCTGCTAAACGATTAGATGCTTTGGCAGCCCGGTATAATGCGGGGGAGCGGGAGCCGGCATTTCTTTTGGAGTTTATTAAGGCGTTAGGTCTTGCGGGAATGAAGGCCGAGGTGCAGCAAGTGGTGAAAGAGTGGCTTGACGGGTTATCACTCGATCAATTGGCGACACCGCAGATGTGGCCGATCATCATGCAATTTGAAAATGATCCGTTGTCGAAAACATTACTGATGGTACGGGATCATCTTGATCGTTTTTACGCTATTCCTTTGGAGAACCAGCAGGCGATGGTAGATGCCACGTTGATGGGGGCGATGGTGCAAACGGCAATGGAGTTTTCCACGAATCCTAATCTTGGCATTTATGAACAGGAGCGGTTTAATGCTTTTGTCGATTATCTGGATCAGGCAAAAGAGGGGCCAGGAAAAACGATGGCTGCCGTATGGCTGAACACGTCACAACTTGCCCGACAAGGGGATTGGAAACGGATGTTAGAGGCGATGCGGGAGGTGGAGAGAGAAAATATTTTCCCACCTCAGTTGTATGGGCCGTATTTCTCGTTTTTCATGCAGGCTCTGACGCAGATGAAAGAACAAAAGGCGGCTGTTGAGGCCGGTTTGAAGTGGTTGGACGAGTTGATTATGAAAGCTACAGGAGAGGATATTGTTTCCTACCAGACACGTGCCATGATGAATGCGGAAAAGGCTGCCCTGTGGCAGGCTTTGGGGAAATCTGCCGAAATGAAGAAGGCGCAGAAGGAGATGGAGAAGTATGTTAATTTGTTGAAAGAGGGTACTGCGGCGAATGTGCCGAACCCGACAGCGCAGAGTCAGGTGCAGACCCCTGCTTCGTTGGGTAAAGAGGTCGTGTTAAGCTACGAGTTTCGCCAGGGGACGCCCGTGGTGAAGGTAGTGATTAACGGGCATACTTATTATTTCTTGTTTGATACTTGCGCGGGAATTACTTGCGTGTCAGACAAGCTGGTAAATACGGAGAAATTGGTCTACCGGCAAACCGGACAATCCATGCAGGGTATGGATGGACAGGTTGTCATGGCGGAGATTCCCGAGTTGTCGCTGGGGGAACTTATGGTGAAGGATAAGCAAGCGGCAGTGATGAGCGAGCATAACCCGATTTTTGTGCATCTTGGAGTGGACGGAACGATCGGGGCGAATATCATCAATGACTATGTGGTGACGATCGACTCGAGAAACAAGACAATCACGTTCGCGGGACGGGCGGATGCTTCTATCACACGATGGAATAAACTGGAACTTTGGAATCATGTCCCGTTGCTTTCCATCAAGGTGCAAGGAAAAGGCGAAATTCACGATGTACCGGCATTGTTTGACACGGGTAACGGAACGGGAGCCATCGGATTGCCCTCGGTGGAGGGATTCGAGCAATGGACGCAAGCGGGGATTATCGGTGACGTGGAGGAAGGAGTTGGTTTTATCGGTACAATGGTGGGCGGCATGGTGAAAACGGATAAACTTTACCGGGGACTAATGACCGGACTTCATCTGGGTGATGCTGTTTTCGAAAAAATGCCGATCATTACCGGAGGTGTCGGATATCTGTTGCTTTGTTTCAGAACGACGGATTTAGGGGTATTTACCTTGGATTATCCTAACGGACGATATCACTTTGAACCTTATGCGGATGCAAGCGTGTGGGAAGGCGACAGCCGCCCCGTGATGACGGGAGCAGAAAATGGGGTATTGAAAATCGCTGCCGTGTGGGGAAAAGAGGCACGTAAGAAACTGGCTCCGCAATGGACGGTGATCGCCTTAGAC
Source organism: Butyricimonas sp. BSD2780061689_150309_C8 (assembly GCF_015560935.1). Taxonomy (NCBI): domain Bacteria; kingdom Pseudomonadati; phylum Bacteroidota; class Bacteroidia; order Bacteroidales; family Odoribacteraceae; genus Butyricimonas; species Butyricimonas sp. BSD2780061689_150309_C8. Next base: position 185,754 of record NZ_JADMSV010000001.1, on the reverse strand, counting down.
GGTAAGCCGTTGGAAAACGTGACATTGGAAACTCCCAATATCGATGAACTGATCCGCCAGCATGGGGCTAAAATCGTGACGGTGCGGGATACGGAGGGGAAGGAACATGTACTACCTGTAAGGATATTCTTGTCATGACAGATAATGTGCTATATTAAAATATATTGATAAGCATCTGGAATATAGTTGTTTGGTTATGTGGCTATCTGACGATAATCGTTAATTAACCATATTCAGTATCTACTACATCGATCATGTTAGAGTATATTATAACTAATTCTGATGTGTTATTTATATATATAACATATATTATGAATAAAATAATATTTTTTTTAATTACAATAATGATGTTTACCGGGTGTTATGATTCGGAAAATATATGGGATGAAAAAGAAAACGTAGGTTATATTGATTATTCAACACTACCGGTAAATAAGCTTTCTTCGGAAGATAAAATCTTGTTGAAAAATATTGATTTTCAACGAGGGAAATATGTTTGTGCCTTAAGTAAGGAAGGGATTCTTGCGAAAGGTGTTAGTGAAAAGAGATATCAGTTTTTTTTAGAATATCTTGAAAATCAAAATGCAATATTAGCTGAATATATAAAAGATGGAGCTACAGTTACATTCGGCAATAAATCCTTTGGTCCCAAAGGAGAATTTATAGAAGAAGTGTTGCCTGAATTTGGAAAATCTGCAAATTTATTAAGTAGGAGCGTGGGTGACTTTCAAGCGGCTCAAGGTATAATAGTACCTGGTTCTAGTAATAATATTATTTCTTTTAAAGCCTTTTATCGTATTAGTATAAGTGGAATAGGTAAAGAGATGTCACATTGGACTGTGTTCTTGATTGAACCTTATAAAGGATTACGTAGAATCTTATCAGGAACAAGTTCTCTCCCTACAACCACTTATGTACAAACAGCATCATCAGACACTTTTGTTGATTGGGATTGGCAAGGTGAATGTGTAGATATAGTTAGGTCAAATCCAACGTTAACTGTTAATTCAAATATTAGAGGAGTGGAATTAACATTTAATACAAGTAAAGATTGGAATTATAACGTAACATTTACCCCTGTTCTGCCTAATTATATTATTGTGAAGTTTAATAAGAATCTATTATGGATGGAGGCGAAGGATCAAAATCCTGAAGGTATTAATTGGATGTATTATGCAGAGATCTATGATAACTACTCTGGAATTCTATGGCATGGGACTGAAATCCAATATGGTCATCCGATTAATAATTTTCCTGTTCCTGGGGATCGGGAGATTACTATATATTTATCCTATGCAAGGTATGATTCGGTACTTGGAAAGTATGTGGCTGATCGATTTATTGCACAACAAGAATTTTATGTACCTAGAGAATGGTAAAATACGATTTAATATTTAAGGTGATGAAAATAGTATTTCAAAAATGGCTGTGTGTAATGCTGTTAGTGGCGAGTATGTCCGCTTGTGCTTTGCAACAGAGAAAACCGATAATGAAGGAACGACCTGGAGTCGTGAGACAAATGGTGGAGAATCGTGATTTTAAGGTGGATTTTTCAGCCACACCTGGAGGCGGTGGCTGGTCATTTCTTGGTGCGGAAATCCCATTTTATATGCATATATCTGGTGATATACTTCATTCTTTCATGAGTTATGATATTTGGACACGACCGGGTTTGGAATACGTGTATGCCAGACCTTATAAACATGGCGAACCTTTTCCGTCCAAGTATATTATTTCAGATTACGAGGTTACAATTGGGACTAAAGATTCGATTATCATAAGATTTACTTTCCGGATGTCATTGAATATGAATGGAGATGATATCATTGTTCCCCGTACGTCTTGGTATTCCGAGTTCGAGGATCGTGTTGATTATGAGGTGGAACAAGTTCCCGTGTGTTGTAAAATGGTTGTTGTTCGTAATGGGGATGTAGTTGTTTATTTTGCCAGAGAGAAAGACCGGAAAACATTTGTGGTCTATAGAGGGCATTTTGTTTTTAATCGGACAAAAGAAGCGTCATGATGAAAATGGAGATCGTTGATGTCGTCTGTATTTGTACTATTTATCTGTCTTTTATATGTTTTTGTGATGAAGATATTAGTTTTAATAACGTTTTACACGTGCTGTTTCGTTAGTACGGTGTATGGGGGAGGATTTGCCCAGTTGATTATCGGGAGCGATACCTTGAGGATGTATCCTTGCCCGGTTGAACAGGATAGTGTTCTGGAATGGCAAGTACAGAAGCGTTTGGTTGAAGACACTTCTTCTGTCGAGTATTGGAAGGATTATGTTAGTTTGTGGCGGTTGGAAGAAGGAATGCTTTTCTTGGAGAAAATTGAAAAAGACAACCAGGCTGTGGACATTTCCGGTATTTTCGATGTTTATCGTGAAAACGGACGCATTGTTGCCCGATGGTTTAGTGGCGAGCTTCTTGCGGTTGGGGGTGAAGGTTTTTATCCTTATCGAATTTACACGACCTCAATATTGTGTGGTCCTAAGCCTCCGAGATTTGAAACGGAAATCACATATACGTTTCGAAATGGGGAGATGACGGATCGGAAAGAGGTGCGTAACCGTTTGCGGGAGCAAGGAAATCAGATGTGTCATTACACGATGGGAATGTTGTTGAATATTAAGGAAATGATGCGGGATAGAGGGGCGGATTTTGATGTCTATGTTTATCCTAAGTCCGACGGGAGGGTGGATCGGGTAGAGGTCATGTGTGGGAAAGAGAAATTGGCACTAGATGATCCTGCTATTCGTGAAGCCTATGCGTGTGCCGAATTGATAGGTGACTGGCGTGTGGTGACCTTGGATGGTGAAATTCAGAGGGTGTTGGTGGATCCTGTGGCAAGGAAATACAGGTTGGAGATGGACACGTATTTGTCGAGAGCTTATCCGGATGTGTTGGAGATGGATGGTATGCTTTATCGAATGGATGCTTTCCCCTTGCATTACGATTCAGAGGTGTTTTCTCGTGTACGTCCTTATCTGAAAGGGGCTTTCACGACGGAATGTCCTTGTGGGTATCATGTCCGCTGGAAGATTGCCGAAGAAAAATTGTGGTTGACAGAGGTTCGTAATGCTTATACTGGGGAATTGATACCTCTTTCGGTGGTTGCGCCCGGTAATGAAGGAGAGGCGGTGGAGGCATCATGGTATACTGGGGTTTTCAAGATGGGGATGGGCGGCTCGTTGGATTCTTTGTGGTATGACATTGAAGGGCGTGAAATGGTGAGTGGTGATCCTGTCAGGAAATATATTGATCGTGAAGAAATCGTGTGCGAGGTGGAGCAAGGTTACGTAGTCCGTCAGGAGATTCGAAATAATTTCACACGCCGGGGAGATACGGTGGCTTATCGTCGTTTTGTGGAAACACTACGTGCGCACGATTGGGATCGTTATCCGGAGTTGAAAGATCGCAATTTGTATTGTTCTTTTACGGTTTACCCGCGTATGGATGGTCGTGCAGATCGGATTGGGTGTATCCGGCTTGTTACGACTTGTGACTTGGATCGAAAACGCGGTGACGAACGGGAAGACGTGAAAACAGCTCGTCCGTGGATGGAGTTCATTCGTCATGCAGCGGAATCCATCCCTTTTTGGGATGTGCGTTACTTTAGGGGAAAGGTGGAATCACAGGAGGTTTGTCTTGATATAAGGAAAACAACATTTGACTTTAATCGAGAAAGAATGTATGTTTATCGGGAGGATCGGGGATATGAGACGGAAAAGTTTATTGTAGTGGAACAGGATGATAGGAACGTTCGGATTTTTCCTAAAAATTATTATTCGATAAGGGATTCGTTGAACAAGAGTATGTTTGGGTGGGTGGATTTGTTGGCTGTTCCCTTTGATGAAGGTGAAGAGACGATTCGGGAGAATCATCCGTGGAACCGGTGGGAAAAGGAGATGGAGAAGCGGGTTTTCGGAGGTGGTATGAATCGTATCGCAAAAGCGGTAGCGGATTCTTTATCAACTGACATAATGATAGATGTCAATATCTATTTTGATCGAGAGGGACGACTGATCGTGTCTTCGATGGAAATGTCCAGGCCTTTGTTTGAAGTCTTGCCGCATGCCTTGTGGGAACGGATGTTTTACGAGAGCATGGGTGGGGATTATGGCCGGAAGATTCTTGAAAAGGTGATGAACTCCATCTCCCTGCAGGGTTTGAATGATGAATATCTTGGATCGTTGAGAAAAATAGAAAAGAAAGCGCTGGAGTACGGGGAGAATATAGCATCCGGGGATACGGTGGCTCAGCGTGAGTTGCAGGATGCTTTTATGTTTGTAAGGAAAAGTCGACCGAAAGCAAATTATGGTCGGGTGTGTATTTCTAAGCGTTATTATGGGAAAGAGTAATACGATGATAATTGATGTGCGAGGTAACGTGTTTGACAGAGGATAAAATAAATTTTAAATCATATATTATGAGAACAATATTACGACAAATTATCTTGGGGATATTCTTGTTGGTGGCGGTAAGTAGTGTTGCTTCTGCCCAACAATTGAATATGGGGGATATACTCCCTCAAGATACAAATGTGAGGGTTGGAAAACTTGATAATGGGATGGGGTATTATTTGAGGCATAATGCCAAGTCGACGGGATTGGCGGATTTCTACATTGTGTATGATGTGGGATCAGTTCAAGAAGAGGATTCACAAAATGGATTAGCGCATTTCTTGGAACACATGATGTTTAACGGGACAAAGCATTTTCCGGATGATAGTATGATCCGGTGGCTGGAGAGTATCGGGATGCAGTTCGGGACGAACTTGAATGCCGCCACGGGGATGGAAATGACGTATTACCAGTTGACGCAAGTCCCGCTTAAGCGGGAAAGTATCGTGGACTCGATGTTGTTGATCTTACACGACTGGTCTGGGTATTTGGCTTTGGAAGATAAGAAGATTGACAAGGAACGGGGGGTGATTATAGAGGAGTTACGGCAACGGAATAATGCCCAATTCCGGGTGGGTAATAAGGCGGCTATTTCCGTTTTTGGAGATACTCGTTATGCACACCGGAATATGCTCGGTACGGAAGAGTTCCTGCGTACGTTTGATTCTCAGATGCTTCGAGATTTTTACAAGTGCTGGTATCGTCCGGATTTACAGGCCGTGGTAATTGTCGGTGATTTCGACGTGAACGAGATGGAGGCGAAGTTGAAGAAAGTAATGGCGGATATTCCTGTCGCTCAGAATCCGAAAGCAAAGGAGGTGATTCGGATTCCGGATAACGTGGTTCCTGTTGTGACGGTGATCACAGATCCGGAACAACAGACGTGTAATGCAAATTTTTATATCAGGCGAGCGGCTGTTCCAAAGGAATTGAATAACCGGGTCGGGGCGACTTACATGAACATAATGATCAATATTGCCGCAGCCATGATGAACACTCGTTTTGGGGAGCTGGCGCAACAGGAGGGATGTCCGTTCGCATCTGCCCATTTGCAGAATGTTCCGCTGACGAATACTTGTGATGCGTTGGAATTGCAGGTCGTGGCACGCGGAGATGCTATTGCGGAGGCTTTCACCTCAGCGTATGGAGAGTTGGAACGAGTGCGACGTTTCGGGTTCACGGAGGAGGAATTGGAGCAGGTTCGCACGGGAATCTTGAGAGGAGGAAAGTATGCGTACGAGACTGCTGGGGACCGGGAAACCGGGATGCTAGTGTGGGAGTGTATCAATCATTACGTGAAGAATACGCCCTTGATGTCTCCGCGACACAAGTGGGCGGTTACGCAATTGATGTTGATGAAACAGGTGACATTGCAGGAGGTTAACGAGTTGGTACAGCAGCTAATCTCGCTTGCTAATAACGTGTTGGTTATTTCCGCCCCGGAAAAGGCGAAGAGGGTTTTACCCGAAACGGAGATTCTGGAAAATTTCTTCTCGTGGGTTCGAACGGTTGAGATGGAACCTTACCAGACTGAAAAAATTGATCGACCCCTCTTGTCTGAAGAGGTTATTTCTGGTCGTGTTATAAAAACCAAGAAAGGGAAATATGGTTCGACCGTGTGGATGTTGAAGAATGGTATCCGAGTTGTAGTGTTACCAACCACGGATACTCCGTATCAGATCGTCATGAGCGGTCAGGCGAGTGGGGGACTTTCCATGATTCCCACGGAGGATTATTATTCGGTTTCGATGCTCGCACAGGTGGTGAGTGCTTCGGGAGTAGGGGATTTCACTGCAGAGCAGTTACGAAAGGTGTTGGGTAGCAAGGTTGTTAACATACAACCTACGATTAATCGTTTTTCGACAGATATAAACGGAAGTGCCGCGAAAGGAGACGTGGAGACCATGTTACAATTGACGTATCTGTATTTTACACGTCCTAATTTTGATCGGGGGCGTTTGGATATGATAATCGAGGCGAACCGGAAAAATTTGGAAAATTCAGTAAACTCTCCGGATTTTGTCATGACACAAATGGTGAATAAGATCACGTATGGTGACCAACAGCGAACACGAATTCCTGATGAACAGATCTTGGCAGATATTGATTGTGGTAAAATTAGCTCTTGGTATCGTAATTTGTTTACTGATGCGGCAGGTAATTATACTTTTTATTTTGTCGGGGATATTGACATGGAAACTTTCAAGCCTCTGGTGGAAAAATATATTGGAGGACTTCCTGCCGGGAAGCAACAATTGGGATGGAAGGATGACGGGGTGAGGGTGTTGCCCGGAGTGAAAGAGGAAAGGCAAGAAATACGTATGGAAACTGCCAGAAGTATGGTTAGTATTGGTTACTCGGGCGGGATGGACTACACGCAACAGAATATGATGACGATGGGAATGCTTTCCGCTTGTCTTCAATCACGCTATAATCAAATTATTCGAGAGGAAAAAGGTGGAAGTTACGGGGTTTCCGTGAATGGAACTCTCTCCAGACAACCGATCGGTACGTATGATCTGAAGGTAACTTTCCAGACGAACCCGGACATGGTGGAAGAGCTGGTTCGGGTGGTAAAAGACGAGCTTTTTCAGATTGCCGACAAAGGGCCTGATCCTGAAGATTTAAACAAGCATCTGGAATATTGGCGAAAGATGGAAACTCAAAATGCAAGGAATGTTCAGACTCGTTTGATTTTATTACAGACGTATTACACGTGGGGTGAGGATTGGGATGTTGATTACAATAAATTGTTGAATTCGATCACAGTGGAAAAAGTGCAGGAGCTTGCCCGGAAAATCATGGCTGATGGGAATTTGAAGGAGGTGGTGGTAAATCCGACGACGATGGTTACTCGATGAATGGGCTATGGGTGTACTAGACCATGAACATAGTTTTAACATAGCATCTACACGGCATGAATACTCGTTGGTGTTCATGCCGTGTTAGAAAAGGCATGATGCCGGGTGGTTGGTGTTGAGGAAGGATAGCCTGACATGGGGCCTTGTGGCTCCCTGTTGTTTATTAGAAATAGATTTCTAACCTTTGTAGAGTATATTTTCCTAACTGCTGATTCACATGAATCATTAATTATTCAAAATTATGAAAACGATCTATTTATTTATCTGTATTGTGGTACTCTTGATGAGTTCTTGTGCGACTTCGAAAAAGAGTGTCCGGAAGGGGGAAGCAAACGTCCGGTACGAGCTTTTGGATGCGAGAACTTTTAAGATCACGAAATTTGCTCGTGACAAGACCTATGGGTACACGGAGGATAATCCAATCAAGGTAGGTGGGGGGATGGAAGGCCCTCTGAATGAACAACGCTTTTTGAACGCATTGGCAGGTCCTAACGGAGAGAAGGTTTCGTATAAACGTCAAGGGAGTTGCTGCCCGTTCAAGACCCCAAACGCAGTTTTCGGTGATAGTGGAATGTTGGATATGTACGAGATTAGCATCGAGGGGATGTCCCAAAAAATTATTCTTTATCTGAATATGTACGATTCAGAAACTTTGCAAGTGCCGGTAGGGTTCACATTGCGGAAATAGAAGCTTCAAAAGGCGAACACGATTAAGTGGGAGAGAGATACAAGATTTTGTTTCCAAGAAAAAAACGGGTATGAATGTACTGGGTATTATATTTTTTTGTACATTTGTCCCCGTTTTACGTCAAGAGTAGTGGACAGATTGAAAGAATATAAGATAGCCCACAGAGGCTTAGGGGAAGGCGTTCACACTTTCGAGTTTGTCATGGATGGCAGTTTTTTTGATTGTTTTGACGCGACAAAAGGAACGAAAGGAAAAGTAAACGCGAGAGTAAATATCGTGAAATCATCCCTGCTGATGGAGGTTCGGATGACGATCGAAGGGACGGTAGAAGCAATTTGCGATCGCTGTCTGGAGGAAATGGAGTTACCAATTAGCGGAGAATTGAACTTGTACGCGAAGTACGGGGAGAGAGAGGAAGGAAATGATGATGATTTTATTATCTTGGCTCAAGATGATGATTATCTGGATTTGAGTGAACCGCTATATGAGGTGTATATGCTAAATTACCCGCTTCGCGTGGTTCACCCGGAGGGAGAATGTAACGAGGAAATGGAGCATGTACTGGAAGAGTTGACAATGGAAGAAGAGAATGATAAGATTGATCCCCGCTGGGATGAATTGAGGAAATTAATTAATAATAACTAAATAAAACTAGAGAGAAATGGCACATCCTAAACACCGAATCTCTAAACAGAGAAGGAATAAAAGAAGAACTCACGATAAGGCAACGGTTCCTGCAATAGCAAAGTGTTCAAATTGTGGTGCTGCAGTTCAGTATCATACTGTATGCCCGGAATGTGGGTATTACAGGGGTAAATTGGCTATTGAGAAAGCAGTTGTTGCATAATTTTGATGCAATGATAAAGATTGCCTTAGATAATACAGCCCCCTGTACTAGGGGGCTATGATTGTATATAGGTGTCTGATTCTATTATTCAATTTGAAAATTTTTATTTTATGGAAAGGCCAAGAGCGGTAATCACAGGGGTAGGAGCGTATTATCCCGACTATATTCTAACTAACGAGGAGTTGAGCCGGATGGTAGATACCACAGACGAATGGATCATGACTCGAATCGGTATAAAAGAGAGACGTATTTTGCGGGATGCCGGTAAAGGCAGTGCTTACCTCGGGGCCAGAGCGGTGGAGGACTTGTTTCGTAAAACAGGTTTGAAACCGGAAGAAGTTGATTTATTGATTTGCTGTACGGTTACGGCCGACATGCATTTCCCTGCTAACGGGAACGTGATTTCCGATATGGTGGGAATAAAGAATGCTTTTAGTTTTGATCTTAATGCCGGATGTTCCGGTTTCCTATATGGCTTGATCACGGCGACGCAGTACGTGGAGAGCGGGCGTTATAAAAAAGTGATTGTCGTGGGAGCTGAAAAGATGTCCGCGATTACGGATTACACGGATCGGGCAACTTGTCCTATTTTCGGAGACGCGGCTGCCGCCGTGTTGCTGGAGCCGACAACTGAAGATTTGGGGGTAATTGACCACATATTGCGTTCGGATGGAATGGGACGTGTTCACCTACACATGAAAGCAGGTGGCTCTTTGAAACCGCCAACCATTGATACGGTTTTAGCCCGGGAACATTATATTTACCAGGAAGGACAGCCCGTGTTTAAACATGCTGTATCGAACATGGCAGACGTGTCGGTGGAAGTGATGGAACGCAATAACTTGTCCTCGGAGGACGTGGCTTGGCTGGTACCTCATCAGGCAAACCTGCGTATTATCAAGGCTACCGGGGAACGAATGGGGTTACCCAAAGAGAAGGTCATGGTTAATATCCAAAAATACGGTAACACGACCTCGGCAACAATCCCGTTGTGTCTGTATGAATGGGAGGACCAACTGAAGAAGGGGGATAATTTGATCCTTGCTGCTTTTGGTGCCGGATTTACATGGGGTGCCATTTATTTGAAATGGGGATATACTCATAAGGGTTAGATTGTATCGATAATACGATATACGAGGCTGTTCGGTTATTTCCCGGACAGCTTTTTTTGATTTCAGAAGATGGGTGTAAGATATTTTAGCTGATTATTAGAAAATAATTGTTTTTTTCATTAAGAAATAAATTATTTTATATATTTGCGTCGATTTTGGTGAGTCCCATGCTATCTGCATGGGATGTAAGGGAATCCGGTGAGAGTCCGGAACAATACCCGTTGCTGTAATCTCTTTCCCGTTACACGGGAAATGCTTAGTCTCCTCATGCCACTGGTTCGTCCGGGAAGGCGACATAAGCGGAGAAAGTCAGAAAACCTGCCTAAATTAGATGTTTTTATTGTTCTCGGGAATAAGGATGATAAAAAGGAAAAAATAATAGCTATTGTTTTTATTAACAGTAACATTTATGAAGCCACGGATGTGCGTGATGTGTGCTGTCGTGTGGCGTTTATAATGTTTATGAAAAAATAATAAACATGAAAAGTATCTTATTGCTAGTATGTGGCGTACTTGTATTGAATTTTGCGCCAATGTCAAGACTTATGGCGATTCAACCGGAGGTGATGGCTGATACGGTGAAAACGGTGAAATTAACCGGAAAAGTCGTGGATGTTGAAACAGGGGAAGCAATACCTTTATCAACTCTCATGGTGAAAGAGTTAGGTTGGGGGAGTGTTTGCGATACGGAAGGAAAATTTAAAATTGACGTGCCTGCCAATCGTAAAGCAACTTTGACGGTTCGTTCTGTCGGGTATGAGACTCGTGAAGTTGATGTGGCTCCTGGAACGATCTCTGGGCTTGTTATTAAGCTGAAGAAGAGTTTGTTGGATTTGGACGAGGTGGTTATTACAGGTACGAGAACGGAAAAGGTGATTTCCGAGGCTCCCGTGATGACTCGTGTCGTTTCTGCCGAGGAGTTACAACGAAATGATTACGAGAGTATGATGGATGTTCTGGAGTACAATATTCCGGGGCTTCGTTTTAACGTGGACCCTCGCGGTAATAATATCCAGATTCAGGGATTGGAAAATAGTTACATCCTTATCTTGGTTGATGGGGAGAGGTTATCTCAGACTCCCGGGGGACCTATCGATTTCGATCGGCTGAGTACGTCCAATATTAAACGGATCGAGATTTTGAAAGGTGCGGCTTCTGCTCTTTACGGGTCAAGTGCCATGGGTATGGTTGTGAATATTATCACGGATTCTCCGAAACGCTCTTTGGAAGGCTGGGCAAAAGCTCGTTATTCTAAGTTTAATGATCTGCAGTTGGATGCGGGGATCGGGTTGGCTCACAAGGGATTTTTCTCCCAGACTCTTTTTCGTCGTAATTCCACGGATGGGTATGATCTTACGCCCGAAACACCCCAGTCTTACACGATGAATCCTTCACATGATATGAATATAGAGGAGAAGGTAGGATGGAATAATGAACGGACGAAAGTGGTGGCTTCAGCTTCTTTCTATTGGAATGAAGTAGAGAATCCTCCCAAGGGAGAATCTCCAACGCATTATCGCAGTTTAAACAAAACATTCCGGGCATCATTGGAGCATGCCTTCGGGGAAAAGAATAAGTTGTATGCGGTGTATTACGGAGATTTTTATACTCGTAAGACCGTGTATGATTTGATTGATCTTGCAGATAGTACGAATGCGACTTCTCACGAGCAGACAGCCCGTTTGACAGATATTTATAGTCCTTTGAAGAACGTGGAGATTGTTGGAGGAATTGAATGGAACTGGACTCGGAATTATAATAAGATGCAATACGGTAAGGAACAAACCGTGAGAAAAGTGAACGATGCGAATGTTTTCGTGCAGGTGGATTGGCAGATATTGCCGGAGCTGGATTTGGTAGGAGGTTTCCGTTACACGCACCATTCTGTTTTTGGTGACGCATATACCCCGAAAGTAAATTTGATGTATGCCCCGGGCAGTTTTAAATTCCGTGCCGGGTATAGTCGGGGATTTAAGGCTCCCGGCTTGACGGAGTTGTATTCTGATTTTGACATGGGAAGTGTGTCGCATAATGTTGGAAATCCAGATTTGAAACCGGAGTATTCCAATTATTTATCGGTTTCGGCGGAATATACTTACAATGGACGGTTGAATGCAAGCGTGGAAGGGTACCAGAACACGATAAAAGATAAAATTAATTCTTTTGTTATTGACGTGGAAGATCCGGAACCGGGACAATTGGGAGCGGAAATGCATTATGCAAATGTGGAGGCCGTGCGTATACGCGGGGCAGAAGGAACATTGACTTATTACCCGGTTAAACAATTGTTGCTGAGGGGAACTTATGCTTATACTGACGCGAGAGATCGGGAGACGGATTTGCAATTGTCCGGAAATTCAAAACACGCCTTGAATTTTACCACGACATTACGCGGTAAATTATTGAAACGGGATGGTTCTGTTTCTCTCTCCGGACGGTGGACTTCTAAGAAATTGTCACAGAGTAAATCCACTGAAACGGACGATAGCGGTCAAGAAATAGAGGTGATTCGTGAAAATACAAAACCGGCTTATAGTCTTTGGAAATTGGTGGCCCAATATACGCCTTGGCAAAAGAAGTTTATGAGGTTGACGTTAACAGGCGGAATTCAGAATTTATTTGATTATACGGACACGGAACATTACACGACGTATGATGCCGGACGTCGATTCTTCGGTTCCGTGATATTCCGTTTCTGACAACATGAGAATCTTTAACTTAATATTGATATAGAATGAAAAAGTTTAATTTAAAATCATGCCTCATGCTATTGGCTTGTCTGGCATTTTCGTTTAACTTTATGGCTTGTACAGATGATGATGGTGACGGTGATGATGATCAGGCGGAAGGAACTTTGAAAGAGTTTTTTTCTGATTCTTATGCTAGTGGATGGCAGTATTTTTCTTTTGCCAAAGGTGATTTTGTTAACTTGACAGCAGAACAAGCAGAAAGTAGTTTGGATTGGGATATTGCCTTTAACCGTTATTATGTGAAAACCAATAGTGGTACTTCTGGTAAAGGAAAAGGTGGATTGTTTGATTCCGGGGCAGCAACTTTTGATGCAGCCACAGTGAATGCAGATTCTGAATTTGTAGAAGATGATTCATTGAATATTATGACTACGATGGGCAGTTTTGCGAAAGAGTCTTATAATCCGGGTGTAGAATGTGAAGGGTCTAATAGTTGGGCTTGGTATAAGTACCAAGAGGGGAATTGGTATTATAATCACAATATTTTTGTTGTACGTACTGCTGATGGTGAAAGTTATGCAAAGATTACGTTCGACACTTATAAGGATGCATTGAATAATTCTGGACATATTCAATTTCGTTATAAATATGAAGAAGGCGATAGGTTGCCTTCACAGAGGGAGTTGACGGTGTCTGTGATGAAACAAAAATGGAATTATTTTTCTTTTTCGAAAGGAGAGTTTTTGGATATAACGGATGAAGAAGCAATGGCAAGTTCAGAATGGGATTTTGCTATTGATCGTTTTTATATTCGTACAAATAGTGGTACTTCTGGAAATGGAAAGGGAGGGGCTTTAGATACGAAGAAGACTAAATTTTCTGATGTAGCAACGATCTCGATTGACGGATATAAGGTAGATAAAGAGTGTCGATTAATGACTGATATGGGAAAATTTGAGCAAGTGAGTGCTTCTCCTGCTTATGTATGTGAAGAGACTGAAGGAGCTTGGTATTCTTCTGCAGCTGGAGGAAAGGATGCCTCGATGAATAATAATATCTTTGTGATAAAGACTGCTGATGGAAATAATTATGCAAAGGTTGTTATGAAATCTTACGAGTCGGAAAGGATGCAAGGTAAAATTACTTTTGAATATATCTATCCTGCAAAGTGACAGGAGGTAAATAATAGTGTTTGTCCCCCGGAGTTTAGGCTCCGGGGTAATTTGGTTTATTAAAATCTGATGTTATGGGATTGAAATCTTTTGTTCGTACACGTAAAAAGATATTGTTAAAGGTGGGGATAGTGATTATCCTACTTTGCTGTATCTGGGGACTTTATTCCCGTTACCTTGCCCCGACTCGGGTTGCATTAATTAATTTCCCCGCTTATCAGGCATCTAGTATCGCTTTGGCGAATGACAGTCGGATGATACAAGTAGATGCATTAAAACCGGAGGATGCAAGTAAGTTGAAAAATTACGATGTTGTTTTATTTTTTGGTCCCGGATTACGTTTAAACGGAGAACAAGCCGCGGCTATTCAGACTGCAGGGGCGAAAGGAACTGCGGTGTATACTTTAATATTTTCTTCTGGGGTAATTACAAATCATAATGTGGATAGTCTTCAGCAGGAACGCATTGGAGATTATTACGGAAATGGTAATAAGACGAATTACCGTAATCTGCTTTATTTCTGCCGTGCAGAACTCGACAAGCATAAGCTTTTTACAACGATGCCGGCTGATCCGCAACATTTGCCTTCTAATTTTTATTGGCATTTGGGAGATGATAACTATTTTACGGATTTGGACGGGTACAACAGCTATTATCGTAAAAATGGTTTTTATAAGGAGGGGGCTCCTTCCATAGCTATTGTTTCCGGCATGACTTCTCCTTTAAGTGGTAACCGGGCGAATGTGGATACTCTGGTTGTTAGTTTGGAACGTGCAGGTTTTAACGTGTATCCCGTTTATGCGGCAGGAAAACGTTTACAGATGTTGCAGGAGGTTTCTCCCGATGCCGTGATTTATCTGCCGATGGGGCGTTTGGGAAGTGATAAAAGCGTGGAGTGGTTACGGGAACGTAATATCCCGTTGTTTTGTCCGTTAACTCTTTTGCAGGAACGGGATGAATGGGAAAAGGACCCGAGGGGATTGGCCGGAGGGTACCTGTCGGCTAGTGTGGTATTGCCGGAAATTGACGGGGGTACTCGTTCACAAGTGCTTTCCGTGCAGGATGCTGATAAGAACGGGTATTATCAATTTGTTCCCGTGGCGGACCGGGTAAAGAATCTGGTTGACGGTATTTATAATCAAATACAACTTCAACGTAAAGAGAATAAAGATAAACGTTTGGCAATTGTCTACTTGAAAGGAGCCGGACAAAGTGCATTGACCGCTGCCGGACTTGAAGTCGCTCCATCGCTTTATGCTTTTTTGAAACGATTGAAAGCGGAAGGTTATACCGTGGAGAATATTCCGGCAACGGAAAAAGAATTTGAGGCTTTGCTCCAACGTGAAGGAAGTATTTTTGGGAGTTATGCCAAAGGGAAAATGGCGGAATTCATGGCAACCGCCCATCCGGAATGGATTAATAAAGCCGATTATGAGAGATGGGCCAAAGAGGTTCTTACCCCGGAGAAATATGCAGAAGTCGTGAAACAATATGGAGAGGCGCCTGGAGAATACATGAGTGGGGCAAAAAATGGCGAACCGGCTTTGGCATTTTCTTGTTTGCGTTTTGGAAATGTAGTGTTAATGCCCCAACCTGTTGCGGCTGCCGGAGATAATGAGTTCCAGATTTTACACGGGGTTGATGTGGCTCCTCCCCATGCTTATATTGCACCCTATTTGTGGATACAGAAGGGTTTTCTGGCGGATGCTTTAATTCATTTTGGCACGCATGGCAGTTTGGAATTTACTCCCGGAAAACAAGTGGCTTTGTCATCAGGGGATTGGCCGGACCGATTAATAGGGACTGTTCCTCATTTTTATTATTACACGATCGCTAACGTGGGAGAAGGTATCGTCGCTAAGCGTCGGACGTATGCATCATTGGTGTCATATTTGACTCCACCTTTTATGGAGAGCCGGACTCGGGGACAGTATGAAGAATTGTTCCGGCTGATTGCAGACTATGATCGTGCAGGAGAGACAGAACAACCGACTTGGGCAAAACGGATTAAAAGTAAGGTGTTAAGTCTTGGTCTGCATCATGATTTACAGATGGATAGTGTGGCTACAAAGCCTTGTACAGAGGAAGAGATCCGGAAAGTAGAGAGTTTTGCAGAAGAGATTGCCAATGAAAAAATGACAGGGCGGTTGTATACTTTAGGGCAGCCTTTTACTGGAGAAGATATTCGCTCTACGGTTATTGCCATGTGTGCAGAGCCGTTAGCTTACAGTTTTGCTCGTCTTGACAAGCAAAAAGGACGGATTACTGCCGAGCAATTTTCTGATAATGTATACGTGAATCGCCATTACGTGGCTAACGCTCGGAAGCAGGTTGAAGAGTTGTTGCGTTCGGGGAAAGAATTGACATTGGAACAATTGGGCGTGAGTCAGGCAGACGTGATGCGAGCCCGTGCGACAGAAATGGCTCTTAACCCGAAACAATTGTCGATGAGTGAAATGATGGCGATGGCTTCTGATGCGGGTAATAATATATCGGAAGGGGTGAAAAAAAGTGATGGTGGGATGAAAATGCCTGTCGGGATGCCCAAGGTCGGTAAGATGCCCGATTGGGTGAAAAAACGTATCGAGGCTCGTAAAAAGGCGGAACAAGAGGGAAAGAAACCTGTGTTACCGGAAGTACCGCAAGAAGATAAAGAATTTGCCAAAGCGGTGAATGAGATTCAACAGGTTGCAGGGCACGTGCAGGATTATGCCCGGTGTTTACGTGAGTCTCCCGAACAGGAAATGCAGTCTTTGCTGAACGCATTGAATGGTGGTTTTGTGGCTCCTTCTCCGGGAGGGGATGCCGTGCGTAACCCGAACACGTTACCCACCGGACGCAATTTGTTTGCTATTAATGCGGAGTCCACTCCGGGCGTGAGGGCTTGGGACGAGGGTAAAGCTTTGGCCCAGACAACCATTGACCAGTATCGTAAAAAGCATGGGACCTATCCCCGTAAGGTAAGTTACACTTTCTGGGCCGGGGAGTTTATAGAAACGGAGGGGGCAACTTTGGCTCAGGCAATGTATATGTTAGGGGTCGCTCCCGTACGTGACGGGATGAACCGGGTGACAGATTTGCGGTTAATACCATCAGCCGAGTTGGGACGTCCGAGAATTGATATTGTCGTGCAGACATCCGGACAGTTGCGGGATGTTGCCGCATCACGGTTGGAGTTGCTCACGAAAGCGGTAGCGCTGGCGGCACAGGCTAAAAATGATACGTGTGGGAATTATGTTGTTGCCGGTACAATGGAGGCAGAGAAGTTGCTGGTGGATAAGGGTTTTTCTCCTAAAGAGGCTCGGGAGTTGTCCATGGTGAGAGTATTCGGTGGTGCCGGGTATGGTACAGGAATTACGGGATTAGTAGAAAAGGGAGATGCCTGGGAACGGGAGTCGGAGATCGCTGATCGGTATTTGAGCAATATGGGAATGATGTATGGCGACAGTAAGGCGTGGGGAAAATATAGCCGGGATGCTTTTGAGGTAGCTCTTCACGATGCAGATGTTGTCATTCAACCCCGTCAAAGTAATACGTGGGGGGCTTTAAGCCTAGACCATGTGTATGAATTTATGGGAGGATTGAATTTAGCCGTACGAGAAGTGACCGGTAAAGAACCGGAGACTTATCTGAGTGATTATAGGAATCGTAATCATGTGAGAATACAGGAATTAAAAGAAGCTATCGGTGTGGAGGGACGTACAACAATTTTTAATCCTGCTTTTATTCGGGAAAAAATGAAAGGAGGGGCATCGTCTGCTTCTATTTTTGCTGAAACCATTCGGAATAGTTACGGTTGGAATGTTATGAAACCGTCAGTTATAGGGAAGGATTTTTGGGATCGGGTGTATGACGTGTATGTGAAAGACAATTTGAAGTTGGGTATTCATGAATTTTTCAAACAGGAGAGTCCCGCGGCCTTAGAGGAGATTACGGCGGTGATGCTTGAAACAGCACGTAAAGGCTACTGGCCGGCAACGAAAGAGCAGTTGGCCGATGTTGCAAACTTACATACCCGTTTATTAGAAGATTATCGCCCGGCTTGTACCGGATTTGTTTGTGATAACCGGAAGTTACAGGATTTTGTTGCCTTGCATACAGATAAAAATCGTGTTGAGGCTTATCGTAAAAATATAGATGGTGTTCGGGAAGTACAAGTGGAACATGCTCAGAATGGGGTGGTATTGAAGAAGGAGGAATTGAATCGAGCAAGTCAGGTACAGCAAGATTCTGGAGAAGGTAGGAAGACCCTCTTTATTGCGTTGTTATTGGTGGGAGTCATATTGATTATAGTGATGGTGTTTCTGAAACGGAAAAAATAAATTTGATTATTTGCGTTTACTATTTAAATGAAAGGACTGCTCGGATCAATGGGCAGTCCTTTTTGTTTTTACGTCATTAATCCTTAATCGGGATTTCCAATTTTAAATTACTTGTTGTATATTTGGTCGATTATTATGGATGCTAAATGAGAAAAAGTGCGAGTCAGGACTGTACCGAAATGAGGCAGACAGTTGTCTTGAAAGATTCCGAGATCGAGGGAGATATTATCCTGCCCGGGAACTTGTGTTTATTTGGCAAAATTTCAGGTAATGTTACTGCAAAAGGTAAGGTGGAGGTGAAGTCGGGGGCTGTAGTAACAGGAAATATTTCTTGTCGGGAATTGGAGATAGAGGGATTGGTGGGGGGAAACGTGGAGACCTGTTTTTTAATTATTGGAGAAAATGCCGTTTTGGAAGGGGATGTGCAGGCAGGAAAACTGCTCGTGAGAGCCGTGAAGTATGATATAAAACGGTTACGTTTGGTAAGAAAATAAAGTAAACGATAAATCATGGGAAAAGAAGTACAACAGCAAATAGCGTTAAATTTACTCAGTGAAGGAACTCAGATTACCGGGGATCTTCACGCTTCAAATGACATTCGTATTGACGGAGAGCTTAAAGGAAAGATTTTCACGAAGGGACGTCTGGTTATCGGGCAGATGGCCAAGGTGGAGGGAGAGGTTAATTCTCCGAATGTTGATATTTTAGGAACCATGGAAGGGAATATAGTGTCGACGGGGACTGTTTCCTTGAGGGCAAAGTCGGTATTCACGGGAACGATCAAAGCTGCTTATATCGCGATCGAGTCCGGAGCGGTTTTTAATGGCGAGTGCCATATCCAACGAGAAGTTCAACAAAAATAATTAAAGACGTGGTGTGTCGTGTATTGGTAGTGATCTCATTGCTACTGAGTCTGGTTTCTTGTGAAAAGGAACAGGATAAGGTAGAAGATGGTGTTTCTTTGGAACTGGCCAAAGAACGTAAAGCGAATATAGGCGGCGTGACCTATAAATTGTATTTTTCCATTCCGGCGGACAGGAGTGAGGCGATTATGGCTGAATCGACGATCTTTTTTGAATTGTTTGATCTGGTTCCGGTCATTCTGGATTTTAAAGAGGCAAAAGAGAATATTCTTGCCGTTACGTCTTCGGATGGGAGAAAAGTTCCGTACACGTTTAAAAATGAACATATTATTATTCAACCAGAACACTTGAAAAAGGGACGGAACGAGCTGGTCATCCAATTTAAAGCGGGAGAGTCCTCTTTGAATCGAAGCGATGACATGCTATACACGTTGCTGGTTCCGGATCGATGTCGTACGTTGATGCCTTGTTTCGACCAACCGGATATAAAGGCGAGATTTAAATTGACGTTGAAAATACCATCCCGGTGGAGGGCGGTCGCTAACGGGGAACCCGTTCGTACGGAGTATTTTAATGATTATAAGTTATACGAATTCGAGGAAACAAAACCGTTGAGTACTTATCTGTTTGCTTTTACCGTGGGAAGGTTTTCGTACGTGGAACGTTACGTGGGAGGGCGCTGGATCGGTATTTACCATCGGGAAACGGATACTTCGAAGATCAATGCCAGTATTCCGGTCATTGCCAGAGAGGTAAGTCATGCATTGGATTGGATGGAAAACTACACGGGGATACGTTACCCGTTTGATGTATATAATGTCGTGGCGATTCCTGATTTTCAGTACGGCGGGATGGAGCATCCGGGCGCCGTGTATTACCGGGCGTCAACGATGTTTTTGGACCGGAACGCTGATTTGTCGGCATGGATGAAACGCAGTGATGTTATCGCTCACGAAACGGCCCACATGTGGTTTGGTGATTACGTCACGATGAGGTGGTTTAATGACGTGTGGTTGAAAGAGGTGTTTGCCGGTTTCATGTCGGACAAGATTATGACCCAGTTATACCCGGACGTGAATCATCGGTTGAATTTTTTCTTGAATCATTACGAGCCGGCATTACGGACGGACCGGACGAAGGGGACGCACCCGATTTTGCAGGAGCTGGATAATCTGAAGGATGCGGGGACTTTGTACGGGGATATTATTTACCACAAGGCCCCGATCGTGATGCGTATGTTGGAACGGGAGATTTCCGAACGGCGGTTACAGATCGGGTTGCAAAGGTATCTTCGCAGATGGTCTTATTCTAATGCGGATTGGGACGAGTTGATCAAACTGCTGGAAAGTACAACGGGACAGGATTTGCAGGCTTGGAACGAGATATGGATAAAAGAAAGTGGGGCTCCCGTGATCGAGTTCCAGAAAAACGGAATCGTGATGACGGATGAGAGCGGGAAGAATCGGGTTTGGCCTCAGGCTGTATCTGTTTTTTGGGATTACATGGGGTTGAAGAGAACATTGATCCCGTTACGTGATTCGCTGACTCCTTTCAGGTATGGGGCTGCTGTCGTGTTACCGGATGGGGACGTCATGGGATACGGTTGTTTCTTACCCACGGATTTTTCTATTCGATTTCTTGATGATGAGCTAGGAAATCTGAATGACCCGCTTTACAGGGCAGTTGCCTGGCAAGCTCTCTACGAAGGGGTTTTGCATAAAAAAGTGAAAGGGGAGTTTTTCCTGAAGTTATGTATCAAGCATTTACCACAAGAGAAGAATAACTTGGTTGTGAACCGGACGTTAAGTTTCTTGAAAATTATTTATTCAACCTATCTGGATGAGGGAAGTCGGCAGTTAATACAGGACGATTTAGAACGTTTTTGTATTAATATGGTAAATAATAAGGCTGAAGGGAAGAATAAAAAATCGTATTTTAATACGTTATTGTCAATTTGTTCTTCACCGAAGAGTTGTTCCTATTTGTCAAGCGTGTTAAAGGGTGAACAGGATTTACCGGAAGACGTAACGATCAATGAACAAGATAAGATTAGTATTGCGTTTAATTTGGTATTGCGAGATACGAGTGTTTATGAAGACACGAAGGCATATATCATGAGAACGGTTAAGAATAAGGACTTGCTGGATCGGTTTGAATATGTATACCCCTCTTTATCTGGTGATAAACAAGTGCGTGATAGCGTGTTTAACGCCTTACTTGTAAGAGAGAACCGGGTGAATGAAGTATGGGTGGAAGAGTGTTTGCGGTGGTTGAATCACCCGCGGAGGAGAATGGAGGCGGAGGGGTATGTTCCGAAATTGCTTGGTGCGTTGCAGGAGATTCAACAGACGGGGGATATTTTCTTCCCGGGTTCTTGGTTAAGTGCCGGATTAGCAGGTCATACGAGTAAGAATGTCTACACGATGGTAAATTCTTTCTTGGAGAAACATGCGAATTATCCGCAGAATTTGAAATTGAAGATATTATCTAATTCAGATCATTTACGGCGTTTACATTCAGAAGAAGAGAATAGAGATAGATTAAAATAACATGGCGATAGAAGAGAATTCATTGATATTAATTCCGGCCCGTTATGCTTCCACCCGTTTTCCTGGGAAACCGCTGGTGGATATTGCCGGAAAACCTATGATTCAACACGTGTATGAGAAGGCTGCGGTTGTTTCTGATCACGTATACGTGGCGACGGATGACAAGCGTATATATGATGCCGTGCTTGCTTTTGGTGGGTGTGCGGTAATGACTTCCGATGCGCATCGGAGTGGAACGGATCGGTGTTACGAGGCGTACACGAAAGTAAAAGAGATGTTGCAGTGCAATTTTGACGTGGTGGTGAACGTGCAGGGAGACGAGCCTTTTATTATCCCGGAGCAGATCGAATCGTTGATTGCGTGCTTTGAAGATCCTGCCGTGCAGATTGCCACGTTGGCCAAGCCTTTCGAGAAAAATGATGAGATTTTTGACCCGAATAAAGTGAAGGTAGTGTTTTCCGCCAATCATACTGCTCTTTATTTTAGTCGAAATCCGATTCCTTATTGCAGGGGCGTGGAGCGTGCAGATTGGCTGGCTAAAACCCCGTTTTATAAACACGTGGGGATGTACGCTTATCGTCCGGAAATTCTGAAGGCGGTGACTTCTATCCCGCAGGGTGTTCTGGAACAGGCGGAATCTTTGGAACAATTACGATGGTTGGAGAATGGTTACACGATTGCTGTCAGTATCACGAATCATGAATCAATAGGGATTGATACCCCGGAAGACTTGGAGAAATTGAAGGAGTTAATTCAATAAAAGGAGGGTACGAATGTTTAGGGAGATGCGACGTAAAAAGCAGATGCTGTCATTGGAGGAATGTGTTGCCGTGTTGGATAACGGGACATCAGGGGTATTGGCTGTTGACGGTGATAATGACTATCCTTATGCGGTCCCGCTTAGTTACGTGTATTGTGATTCTAAGATCTTTTTTCATTGTGCCCGAAGTGGGCATAAATTAGATGCTATTGCGAGAAATGAGAAGGTTTCTTTTTGTGTTATCGAGGCAGATCAAGTGATGCCTCAAGAGTACACGACTTATTTTCGGAGTGTTATTGTTTTCGGGAAAGCACGTGTTCTGGAAGATGATATGGAAAAGAGCATGGCTCTTGAGATATTGGCAGCAAAATATACCCCGGATGACGAACGTGGACGTATGCAGGAGATTGATAAATTGTTTGGCCAAGTGAGTATGATTGAATTAACTATCGAACATATGACGGGCAAAGAAGCTATTGAATTGGTTCGGATGAAACCGTAAATTTGGGGGAATGTAGATAAAAAATTAAAAGCTAAAAGGTATTTCACTTTTAGCTTTTAATTTTTAGTTTTTATCTTTTTTAGATTGTCATGATGTCTTTTTCTTTCTTCGCAAAGTATTCATCGGCTTTCTTGCCGTACTCGTCTGTCATTTTTTGAGCGATGGCTTCAGCATCTTTGGACATATCTTCCGGAAGTCCGTCTTTTACCATTTTTTTCACTTGCTCAATGACATCCCGGCGGGCGTTGCGGATACTTACTTTTGCTGTTTCCATCTCGCCTTTACTTTGTTTTACAAGGTCGCGTCGGCGCTCTTCTGTCAGAGGCGGGATATTTATACGAATAATTTCTCCGTTGTTATCCGGGTTCAAGCCGAGATTAGCGTTCATGATTGCTCTTTCAATGGGAGAGATCATACTTTTTTCCCAAGGTTGAACTGCAATTGTTCTCGGGTCTGGGGTTGAAATATTGGCTACTTGTGATAACGGGGTAGGACTACCATAATAGTCAACCAGCACGTCTTGTAAGATTTTCGGGTTGGCTCTTCCCGCTCTGATTTTACTAAGTTCTGATTCCAGGTGACTCAGAGCAGCTTCCATTCTCTCTTTTGCTTCGTCGAGATAAAATTGTACTTCCTCGTTCATATAATTTTTATTTGATTTAATATCCCATAATGAATCAAACAAAGGTATAAAAAAAACTTTATTTTTACTCTATCCTACGCCACGTTTCCTTGACTTGAACGTTTTTGTGGGTTCCATCTGCTAATTTTAGTTTTACTTCGCCTGTGAGGACAAGAATCCGGTTGTTTGCATCATATTGGTAATGAGCAGAGGATTCCACGATGTCTTTTATTTTCACAGAAGGGGCGTGTTCCGATAAAAATTGTCCGTGGGCAATCTTGTAGGTCCCGTTGACCCCGTTAGAACAACTGAACGTGAAGTCGTCGAAATATTCTTTTTGTAAGAGTTGTTTCGTTTCAACCCCATTTTCTCTTATTTTTTCCCATTTACCAACAAACGGGTTGGCAATAATAGCCCGAATGAGTTTTCCGGGATTGAAAATACAGTCTTCGACGTATCTTTTGAACTTCTTCTCTCCCAGATAATCCCGGATTTTGATTTCTCGTAGGGTCGTGTTTGCCCTGAAACGAGGGGTGATCCGTACATACTCCGAGGTGAAATCTTCTGTTGGCAGGCTATCTATAAGCCGGATTTGTTCGTCCCATTCTTCTTTATAGAATTGTAGTATTTTGTTTTTATCGCTGACGGGAAGGGACATGGTGGGCATGACGATGCTTAACATGATTTCCGAGGACTGTTGTTGTTCTCGGGCGGAAGTGATGATTCCTTTATAAACGGCCTTATCTGATCCGTAACGTTTTTTCAGATAGAGGCGATACATATCGAAAGAAGCTTGAGGAACCGTGTCAAGTCCGTTTTTTAATTTTTCTTCTTCAGCATTCAATACTTTCAAGTATCTGTCGAAAGTTCTTCTTTCGACGCTGGGGGAGGTACTTTTTAAAGCAAAATAGACAGGGACCGTGTATGAAACACGCACGGGAGAACCGTTTTGTTTTCCCGGTTCCCACTTCGGCATAGAGGCGATAACTGCTTTCGCCTCGTTGTCGAGTTCGGGAGAAACACCCCGAATAACTTTGACATTGCTGATGGCTCCATCCTTTTCAATAACGAATCTGACATACACTTTCCCTTCGAGTTTTTTCTCCTTGGCAGTTTCCGGGTAGCGTATATTGTTGTATATCCATGTATTTAGATTACCTGGGAATACAGGCATTTCTTGGACGAGGAAATGGATTTGGTTGTCTTCCGTGGAGTCTTGAACAGTTTGTTTATCTTGAATTTGGCTAATTGCCGTATGCGTATTAAAAATAAGAAAAACACTCACCAATCCGATTGGTAATTTGGCGAGGGATTTTAATTTAGCATAGAATGGTTTTAATGTCATGGTGTGTTTCTTAGTGTGATAAATAGTTCTTTTTATCACAGCTAAATATAGAAGGAATTTTTTGTTTTTGCAATGAAAATAAAGATTTAATGAAAGTTTAACGTGCATCGTTAAGAGTTGCTTTTGGGGTAAAAAGGAGGAAAACGACGGATTTTGTAATTGATAGAAGTGATGAAGATATTCATGATGGGACTAATTAGATTGAAAAAACAGTAGGGAAGATAATCTAACGTGGCAACTCCCAAAACTTTAGCTTGGGTGGCTCCACAAGTATTCCAAGGGATTAAAACGGACGTGACAGTGGCAGAATCTTCAAGGGCACGGCTTAGTACTTCCGGCTTTAATCCCCTGTTTTTATAGATATTTTGAGTCATTTTCCCCGGAACTACGATGGAAAGGTATTGATCACAGGAAGTAATGTTGAACAGGATACATGTCGAGATGGTTGTGGATACCAGCGAAGTATCGTTTTTGACAAATGAAAGTAAGGCTTCGCTAATCCTTTTTAAAAAGCCGCCAGCTTCCATTACCCCGCTGAATATCATGGCCATGATGATAAGCCAAACCGTGTTTAGCATCCCTTCCATACCCCGGGTCGATAGTAATGCATCAATGTTGGGTGAGCCTGTTGAAAGTTCCATTTTCCCGAATATTGTTTGCACGACAAGCTGGTAGGTATTAGAGAAATGTTCTTCCTGTATGAGTTTATTTAGCAATTGGCCTTGAAAGATCAAGGCAAAGAGTATGCCGAGCCCGATGCCAGCGAGCATGGCAGGGACTGGTGGAACTTTCTTGATAATAATGAAAGCCAATAAAACGGGAACGAGGAATAGCCACGGGGAAACATGGAACGTGTTCCCGATCCCTGAAAGAATGGAATCGGTATCCGTGATGTTTCCGGTGTTGTGGTACCAGAGTCCGATGATCCCGAATATAATTAAGGTAATTATGTACGTGGGTGTCGTGGTGTATAGTAGGTAACGAATATGTGTGAATATGTCTGTTCCTGCAATGGCGGAGGCTAAATTTGTGGTGTCCGAGAGGGGTGACATCTTGTCCCCGAAATAAGCACCGGAAATGACGGCTCCAGCAACGATGCTAGGATTCATGTTGAAGGCATTACCGATTCCGATAATAGCAACGCCCACGGTGGCAATGGTTGACCAGGAGCTACCCGTGGCAACGGAAACGATACTACATATAATAACGGAGGCGATCAGAAAGAAAGAGGGTGACATGAGTTTAATTCCATAATAAATCATGGTTGGGATCACTCCACTGAGCATCCATGTACCACTTAATGCCCCGATAAGTAGTAAAATCAGGATGGCAGGCATGGCGGAATTGATCATGCTTAGTATTTTATTTTGTATGGTATTCCATTTCACGTGGTGAAAGCCTACGATGATGCCACTTATCGTTGACGTGATCATGAGAGCGATTTGATTAGCTCCACCCAAAGGATCATCAAAGTAGATCACGTTTAGGAACAGGAAACCGATCAGAATAAGAATCGGCGTGATGGATAACAACAAGGATGGAGATTTCATGGTATGCTATCATTGATTTTCGTGTAAATATACGGGAGAGAAAGAAAATAGTTTATCGGCTTGAATGATATTAAAATGAGAGAGTAGCCTTTAAATTTTTAATTTTCAATTAAGGGAGTTACTTTTGTCTGCTTAAAGAAACGATATGAAAAGGAAAGATTTTGAAGTGATGGCTCCGGTTGGTTCTTATGAATCTTTGGAGGCGGCTTTGCAGGCTGGAGCGAATTCTGTTTATTTTGGGGTGGAAGGATTGAATATGCGTTCCCGTTCATCGGCTAATTTCACGTTGGATGATCTGAGGAATATCGTGGAACGTTGTAACGCCCGGGAAGTGAAGACTTATCTCACGGTGAATACGATTATATATAATAATGAGCTGGATAAAATGCATCAAGTGATCGAGTGTGCAAAGGATGCTGGGGTGTCAGCGATTATTGCCTCGGATATTGCAGCAATCTTGTACGCCCGCTCGATAGGGGTGGAAGTGCATATCAGTACGCAATGTAATATTACCAATTATGAGGCGGTGAAGTTCTATGCCCAGTTTGCGGATGTAGTGGTGTTGGCTCGTGAGCTGGATATGGATCAAGTGATGACGATTCATCGGCAAATTGTTGAAAATGATTTGCGTGGTCCCAAGGGAGAATTGATCCAGATCGAGATGTTTTCTCATGGGGCATTGTGTATGGCGGTTTCGGGTAAATGTTATTTAAGTCTCCATGAGATGAATGCTTCGGCAAACCGGGGGGCTTGCTATCAAATATGTCGACGTTCTTATACGGTGAAAGATACCGAGAGTGATATAGAATTGGAGGTTGATGGGAAATATATCATGTCTCCTAAAGATTTGTGTACGATTGGTTTTATTAATAAAATGATCGATGCCGGGGTGCGGGTTTTCAAGATTGAAGGGCGTGCCCGTCCGGCAGAATATGTGAAGACGGTTTGCGAGTGTTATGATGAGGCGTTGAATGCTTATCTTGATGGGAGCTACGGGGCGGAGAAGATTGCGAATTGGAAAGAGCGATTGGCTACCGTGTTTAACCGGGGATTTTGGGATGGTTATTATCTGGGCCAGCGTTTGGGGGAGTGGAGTGAGGTGTACGGGTCTAAAGCCACGAAAAAGAAGATTTGTATCGGTAAAGTGACAAACTATTTCGGTAAATTGCAGGTAGGAGAATTTAAACTGGAATCCTATGATTTGAAAGTGGGAGAAGAAGTAATGATCGTCGGCCCGAACACGGGAGTGGTACAAATGATTGTCCCGGAGCTAAGGTTGGAGCTGGCACCTGTCGAACAAGTGGGTAAAGGGGCTATTTTCTCCATGCCGTGCGAAACGAAATTGCGAAGGTCTGATAAATTGTACAAGTTGGTGGATACGACGGAGGAGTTGATGCAATAAAAAAATGCCGATTGTTAAATCGGCATTTCTTTTATTATTTTCTACTGAATTTAGGAAATCTAGGAGGTTTAATATCAAATAGATTATAGCTGATAACCACGGTACCTCTCATGTGTAACATACTATAATCAAAATATTGATTATTGCTTTTGAATATATCTTTGAATCCCCAAGAGAAACGAAGTCCAAGTTCGAAACGGGTTGAAAGTTTTCTTTCATATCCCATTAAGATTCCCAGATCCCAAGAGTCCAAGGAAGAGTCAAAATCCATATCGTCCATATCATCCGGCATGATTGAATCAACTTTGTCTGGACCTCCGGTTCCGATGTATCCTTTCTCCGGATCGATTACAAATGAACTCTTCATTACCCAAGCGAAATAGAGACCTAATAGAAGTCGGTCTTTCCCGTTACGTAGAGTATATTTCGTGTACACGGGGATCTCAAGCATGGTAAAATCCATGTGCATTTCTGCCGATCCTGAGAAGTATTGAACAAGTTCTTTGTCTTGATAGCGTTGATTTTCGACCCTCGCATCAGCATTCATGGTGATCGTTTTATACGTGAGTTCCGTACCTAGAGACCAGCGGGAAGTGATGGGAAAAGATAGTTTAGCACCTAACGATAAATTCAATTTGGGATAAGGGTTGAATGTTTCGGGTATATGTTTGAACGGGAACGGTACGGCTCCACCAATATCCGTACCCAACTGAACCCCTAATGCAAATCGATAATCGACAGAATCTGTTTTCCGTACCTTCTCTTGTCCTTGTACGGAGAATGCTCCACAGATTAGAAATATAAGTGTATATATGATGTAATGTTTCATGTTGCAATGATTTAATAAATCAGTTTGACGTCATCTACTTCCATGGTACTACCCGGAGCTCCTAAGAATATATCCCCGCTTTTGCTGGAACTGAACACGATAACAATGTGTGTAGGAATATCGGTTTGGTTTGTGTATACAACCGGGATATTGTAATGAGCCCAGTTCCGGTATTTCGTTTCTTTTCCATCAAAAAGGATTTCTCCTCTTCCGAGAACTTCAACACCATCTGCAGGTCTTCCATGATATTCGAATGTCCCTTCTCCAGTCCAACGAATAATTTCGACAAAAGCTTGTCCGACATCCACGCCCTCGCGATCTTCGATAGAGTATTTTGAACCACTTTTAACCGCTTGTTTTAATTGTGGACCGGGTTCATATTTGGCATCAAATTCAATAGATTGAATTCTCACCGTGTGAGGGATTCCAAAGTGAGTCATGGATCGAGGGTCATTAAGTGCCCCAACATCGAATTTGAAACACCCAGTATAGATACTTCCTGCTGCGATTAACTTACCGAAAATAAGAGCATTTTGTTCATTTGTCGTCATCTTGGCTGCATAACCTCCATTGTGTTCAACAGGGCGAGTTCCTTGTACGAAGTAATTGTTTGCAGTTGCCCAACCTTTTCCGTATCCCGGTACGGGATCAATAGTTTCTTCATTTAAATTAATATCGTTTCCGAATTTTCCCCATGATTCAAAGTCCGAATTGGGGATTTGTAAAAGGGCTCCGAATTGAATCTTCCATGTCCGACGAGTTTGTCCGTCAGCGGAGACAACCGTGATCTCTTTTATATCCTCAAAACTTTGAAACGTTAATTCTTTTCCTTCCGTGTAACCTTCAAAAGTAGCATCCTCTGATAACCGGATTGTAGGTTTTATTGTAACCGGGAAACCGGGATCTAACACGGAGATATTGACTATTTTGCTCCAGGGATTGATTGTAATAGTCATTTTCTCTGAGCCTTCAAATTTGAATTGTAGAATATCTGCTCCAGTATCCATAGCTTCCAAACTAATAGAATATGGATGAACGAATCCACTTTCTGCTATAAGGAAAAAGTTGATAGTAGATTCTCCTCCATTAAATACAATATCTTGGCCTTTCACGTAATTACCAAGAACTTTATGGGTTGTTGAACTTGTCTCTAAAACAGTTTGGAGTGTTAAAGGAAATAAATTATCTTCCGGAACGACAGGTATAATAATAGACTTGTCATCGCGATAGATTTCTCCTAGTTCGGCTGTCGTCGGGGTGTATGATGTGATTTCAAAACGCTCAATACTAGCATCATCACTCAAGTCTTTTACTTTCTCGCACGAGCTTAGTAATCCCACAGCAAATAAAAGAATCCAATAATATTTTCTCATAAAAATTTATTTTTCGTAATACCTAGCAATTTTCATGCCATCTATATAGATACGGAAATAACGACAAACGGGTTATCCGGCTGTCGTTATTTTATTGGTAGTTAATCTTTTTTCTTATAATAACGAATAATATAAAATACAATACATCCTAATAACGCAAGTAGTAATATGCTGGAACTTATCGCTGATATTTTAGCTCCCATGAAATAGGATTGCGGTTTATACTCGAACGTGATTGCGTGTTCTCCGGCAGGAACGATCATGGCCCGTAAAATGTAATCAGCCCGGAATAATTCACTCGGTTGGCCATCCACGTAAACATTCCAGCCTTTCGGGTAATATACTTCACTGAAAACGGCGAGTTGTTCATCGGTGGCGGAAGTTTTGTACTCCAATTTATTCGGAGCGTAAGATGTCAGTTGAATGCTTGCGTTTTCGTCGAAATTGAATCCCTTGTCTTGGATAATAGATTGGAATTCTTTGTTGATAACGGCAGATTCTTTCGGATCGATTTGTTTCAACGTGATAATTTCATCATCCGGAGTGTCAACTAATTCGTAATCTTTAACAAACCATGCGTTCCCGTATGCGAAACGATTATTGATTGGTGCCGAGTTCGGATCAATGATAATGTATTTCGCATTCAGCATATTTAGTGCTTTTTGCTGGGAAAGGCTTCCCTCGATGGAAGAAAGTGTCGGTGATTGCTTTAATGCGTTCCCGAGATTCTGTATTTCGGGAATGATAAAGTAATCAATCATGTCTTGATAGCGTTGTAATTTTGCGGCACTGTAACCCCCGATTGTTTTGTGGAAATAACTGGTATGGGAATCGTTAAACACGTCTACGGATAAATCCAACACCCGGTAATTAGGATCTTTATCGGTTAAAATAGCATTATCAGCAGGACGTAACTTATATTGGCTATTAAATTCTCGTTGTGTAACGAAATGGTCAGCATTTAAATAACGTTTATCCACGGTCCACATATCTGCAAGAATCAGTAACCCCATGATTATAGCAACTTGGGTTACTTTTAGTTTTTGGATTACCCATGCCCAGATAACGGCTCCTGCCAATAATATAAATGCCAATGAGCGGAAAGCATCGGTGCGGAGTAAAGATTCTCGTTCTGCGGGTAAGTATTGTTGTAACCATTCGGCTTGTGTGTCGATGGGGGCGGAGAAATTTCCGGCAAGTCCGGGAATCAAGGCGAATAAAGCACAAATTCCGGCTGTAATACCAAGAGATATTTTTAATGATTTAACAAGAACTTGTCGTTCAAAGCAGCCATTGAGAATTTTGTTCAGCGTGTATATGCCTAATAACGGGATGGTCACTTGCAGTACAACCAGCATCATCGAAGGTACTCTGAATTTATTGTACAAAGGAACATAATCATAGAAGAAACTTGATAATGCCATGAAATGACGTCCCCAACCCAAGAATAGGGCTAACAGGGATATACCCACGATCCACCATTTCATGGGGCCTTTTATCAAGATTAATCCTAGTACGAATAAGAAAATAGCGATAGCTCCCATGTACATCGGCCCGGCTGTAAATGCTTGAGGACCCCAGTATAAAGGCATTTGCTTGATCATTTGATCTGCATTCTGGGCTCCCGCGCTCTTTAAGAATTTGTAAGTCTCCGAGTTTTTGCTTAATGCCCCGGCCGAGGCTCCTCCTTTAAAGTTCGGGATCAGCAGATTCAGGGATTCATCTATCCCGTAACTCCATGCTGTCGCATATTCTTTATCCAAACCACCTTTGGTTTGGTTCTTTTGATTTAAAGTTAATTCCGAACCACCACGCATGGTATATTTACCATATTCCCATGTCGGCCATAAATGGTTCACGTTCGTAGCCCCGGCCAGTCCGGCAGCAACAATTAACAATATGGTTGTTTTCAAGAATGACGGTAGAGCCTTTTGTTTTATAGCCGTGTATAATTGAGCAATACCGTAGAATATCGTAATAAATGCCAGGTAGAATGTGATTTGTGGGTGATTGGCCATAATCTCGAAAGAGAGTGTGATGCCAAACAGCACGGCTCCCAGCCATCGATTCTTTCGAAAGGCATAAACAAGTGCCGCGAGAACAGCAGGCATAAGGGCGATAGCGGTCATTTTGGCATTATGTCCTACTTGGATGATTTGGAAATTATAGGAGCAGAGTCCAAATGCCAAAGCACCAACAATGGACAACCAAGGATTGACCCCAAATGCCAGCATAAGAAAGTAAAAACTGATGAAACCTAAGATTAAATCGGCTGCAGGCCGAGGACCAACGAATAGAAATTCGTAAATATTTTCCAGATAGTTTCCCTTGTAATAGGTACTGATCATGGTTGTGGGCATTCCACTGAACATGGAATTTGTCCAAAGCGGTTCTTCCCCGTTGTTTGCGGCCCGGTAATCTATCGTTTCTTTGGCGGCACCCACGAAAGAAGAGACATCCGATTGATTGACAACCTTTCCTTGTAACGTGGGATAGAAATATATAAAACCGATCAGGATCAATAATATAATTGCAAATAAATGGGGATAGAATGCTTTCAGTTTTAGCTGTTTCATTTTGAATCTTTTTTAAGGCCATGTTTATTCATCGACAAAAATAAAAAATATAATATGAAATCTTTACTACTCGATGAATAATTGCTATTTTTGTTTATCAAGAATTGAATTATGAAAGTGTTCATGTTATCAAATCCCGCCGCGATACATACTCAACGATGGGTAAGTGCGTTGGCTAAGCGGGGAGTGGAGATTATGTTATACAGTTTTTATCCTTGTGAAAAGGTTGACTATTATAGGGGGATTAAGCATGTACAGGTAAAATCGTTCTGGCAATCACGTGATAGTAAAGGGATCAAGGGTTTTATTTTAGTCAAATTATTTATTTATTACCGGGCGTTGATAAAAGACATCAGAAATTCCATTCAAATATTTCATCCGGATATCGTTCATGCTCACTATTTATCGGATAATGGTTTATTCGGGGCGTTGGCGGGTTTTCATCCTTTCGTCGTTTCGGCATGGGGAACAGATGTATATGACTATCCCCGGCGTTCATGGAGCAGGGCTTGTGTGATTAAATATATATTGAAAAAGGCGGATCGGGTTTTGTCTACAAGCCACGTGATGGCCGGAGAACTTGCAAGATATACGGATAAAAAACAAATCCCTGTTACCCCATTCGGAGTGGATATGACATTGTTCAAGAGATTTCCAAAAAAGCATCAAGAGACAGATGGATTCGTGTTTGGTATTGTGAAAACTTTGGAATATGGGTATGGGATAGATACGTTGATTGATGCTTTTGCTTTGTTGTGTAAACGGCGACCAGATCTGAACTTGTGTTTACGGATCGTGGGAGAGGGAAGTGAGAGAGAAAAATTACAGTTACAAGCAATAAATTGGGGGTTGGCAGAAAAAATCATATTTGAAGGAAAGGTCGTACATGATCATTTGCCGGAAGTCATCAGTTCTTTTGATGTATTCGTGGCGCTTTCCCGGGCAGAAAGTTTTGGGGTTGCTGTAGTGGAGGCAATGGCCGTGGGCTGTCCTGTTGTTGTATCAGATGCTCCGGGATTCACCGAAATCGTGAAATCGGGAGAGTCCGGCCTTATCGTTGAACGTGAGAATCCACAACAAGCATCAGAGGCCATGGAAACCCTGGTAAATGATGAAACATTACGGGTTACCTTGGCTCAAAATGGAGAAAAGAGGGTTCGGGAATTATATGATTGGGATAAGAATGTGGAAGATATGATAGAAATATATCAAGAAATCATGGAGGAAAGAAATGTTTAAAGATATAAAGCAAGTCATGAAAGATTCGGTACTTTATGGTATCGGAAATGTGGCTGTCAAGCTTGTCGGTTTTATTCTGATTCCCCTTTATACGGATGCCGAATATTTCTCTACTGCTGATTACGGGTTGATGGGGTTATTGGAGGTGACATCACAAATTTTGATTGCGGTGATGGGACTTTCTTTATATTCCGGGTTGATCCGTTGGTATTGGGATGCCGAATATCGGGATAAACAAAAGACTATTTTTTTCACTACATTGTTGTTTACGATATTGACTTCTTTGTGTATCGGGAGCGTGTTGTGGTTAAATGTTGGTGAGTTATCGGCATTACTGGTACAGCAAGAAGGGTATTCTTTGGGAGGGGAACTTCCATATATTCTTCAATTACTGATATTGACTTCTATGTTGGGGGCAGTTGTTGAAGTTCCACAAAATTTATTGCGTTTACAACGTAAGCCTATCTATTATTCGTTAACGAATATCGTAAGATTATTTGTAACATTAGTTCTAACGATTTATTTTACAATTTCTTTACATCGGGGGGTATCAGGAGTGTATGAGGCGCAATTAGTCGGTATAGCTATACAATTACTTATGGTATTACCACTGGTTATTAAGAACAGTTCTTGTCGAGTAGACCGAAAGTGTACAATACAATTGCTGGCATATAGTTATCCGTTAGTTTTTCCCGCCATAGTAGGAAGTTTACTTACTGTTTTTGACCGTTATATAATAAATCATTTTCAAGGATTGGATGATGTCGGTTTCTATAGTTTGGGATATAAAGTAGGGAATACTCTTAAAGTTTTTATCGTGACATCCGTGCAATTGGCTTTAACGCCTTTGTTGATGAAGAAAATGAATGATCCGGATAATAAACAATTTTATTCAAAAGTATTGACTTATTTTTCTTTTGGTTTGATGTTTTGTGCTTTAGGCTTGAATCTGTTTTCGCGGGAGGGAATTGTTTGGGTGACAACTAATCCGGATTATATAGAGGCGCTTTACGTCATTCCTTTCGTGACCTATGCTATTTTTTTCAGTATGATGCGGGAATGTTGCATGATTGGGTTGCAAATTATGAAGAAGACTAAAATTATAAGTTATGTTATAGTTGGTATTACCATATTGAATTTTTTCTTGAATATGCTACTGGTGCCTTCAATGGGAATGTACGGGGCGGCTTTGGCTACAATGATAGTTCATGTAATTTCGTGGTTGGCATGTTATATATTTGCTCAACGGTATTACCCTATTCCCTATGAATTGTCGAAAGTGGGGAAGGTGCTTGTTGTGGGAACAATATTATACCTGATCGGTATATTATTTAATGAAACAGCTATTGGGATAAGTATATTGGTGAAATTGGTTATTTTGGGCGGATATCCGTTTTTGTTGTATAAATGGCATTTTTACGATAAGGATGAGTGGAATAACTTGAAAGGAGCATGGAAAAAATGGTCTGATCTGAGGCGATTGAAAGAGAACGTGAAAAATGTAAAATACCGGGAGTCATAGGACTATTTCCCATACTGGATGAATTAATTATATTTGTAAGAATCTTAAAATGGACAAATGATGGAAACAGAGCTTTTTAACAGGCAGTATATAATTTCAGAGAAAGAATTGGCTCTAGACGGGTGGAAACAGTTTTTGTTTGATAATTATCATGTTTACGTACATCCGAATCTGGATTATGTACATCAGGATGGGAAATATTTGTCTGTGTCAGTATTGGGTTATCTGTTTGACTATCGGAATACTGAATATACAAATGAAGATATTGTAAAGAGATTATCGGAATCTGTTGACGTGGAAGATTTGATGCGGCAACTGGATCAATATTGCGGTCATTTTATTGTACTTTGTAAAGATGCTGTGGGGGTAAAAATTATACCGGATGCTTGTGCGCAGCGAATCCTTTATTATAAGGATTCTTTTGACGTTTTTGCCTCTCAAGTGAAATTAATAGAACATTTTTTCCCCTTGGAAGATGTTGTAGACCCGGAGGCAAAAGCATTTTTTAATTCATCGGTTTATAAATATCGATTATATGCGATCTCCAACAAGACTTGGAAACAAGGAATATTTCGTTTAATGGCAAATTCCTACCTGGATGTGACTGCACGTAAAGTCGTGCGTTTCTTCCCGGCACAGCCTATTCAGAGACAAGCCTTGCAGGATGTTGTGGAACAGGTGATTCCGATGTTTAAAGGATATATCGAGGCGATAGCGAAACGTTATAAAAAAGTAGTGATCCCCGTGACGGCTGGCTTTGATAGCCGAATGGTTTTTGCCGCTAGTCTTGGTTTGAAAGAGTGTACTTATTTTATTTATAAACATCCTTCTTTTAAAGAAAACCACCCGGATCTGGTTATTCCTAAAAAGTTGACAGAATTAGTTGGGAAATCATTTCAAGTGTTCCGGTATTCGCCAGAGGTCGATCCTATTTTGAAAGAAGTGTATAAGAATAGTGTTGATTATGCCAGAGATCGGACAGCGGCAATGATTCTTTCGGGAAACGGAACTTATTTTAAGGATGCAATAATGTTAAATGGTAATTTAGGAGAGATTGCCCGTAGTTACTACAATTATACAGAGAATGTATCGGGAAGGGAGCTTGCGGCGTTGATGGAGTGTAGAAACTATCCTTATGCCGTACGGGAATTGCAAGCATGGTATGATACGAATCGTCCTCTTTTTAAAGCAAATCATTTAAATGCGCTGGATATGTTGTTTTGGGAGTTGGATTGGGGACCTTCGACTGCACAGTCAAAACAGGAATGTTGGATTGCTTCGGAAGTTTGCTCACCTTTTAACTCCCGAATAATGTTGACAACATTGCTGAGTGCCGATGCAAAGTATCGGGTAAAAGAGTCTTGTCGGGTATTTAGAGAAGTGATTAATCATTTTGCAGGTAAAACAATAGACTTGCCTGTGAACCCGACGGGGAAACATAAAATTATAGCCATGATGAAATGGCTGGGTATTTATTTACCTTACCGGAAATTTCGAATGAATGTGCGTTAATGTGTTTATTTGAATAATAGAATAATATCTTCGGAGCATGAAAATACTGATGGTTTTAGAGAACCAGTTCCCGGATGACGAACGGGTTGAGAAAGAGGCGTTATCCTTGATAAAAGCCGGACATGAAGTCCATTTGTTGTGTGCAACGCTAAAAAAAGAACGTGTCGGGGATGAAAATTATAAAGGAATCAGGTTACATAGAGCCTTGTCGACATCTTTCCTATATAATAAAGCGAAAATTGCCTGTCTGCGCTTGCCCTTCTATTTTATGTTTTGGAAGAAACAGGTCGGGAATTTATTGTGTGCGGAGACTTTTGACGTGATTCATATACATGACCTACCCTTAGCCGAGGTTGGATATTGGGCAAAAAAGAAATTCGGGATAAAATTTGTTTTGGATAGTCATGAGAATTATCCTTATATGTTGGATATGGCTCCCTACACGAAAGGGATAGCCGGGAAGTTGATGTATTCTTTTGATGCTTGGAAACGCTATGAACGGGAGATGATAGGCAAGGCGGATATTGTTATTACGGTATGTAAGGAGATGTCTGACCGGATGAATGATCTGGTTCCACGGACATATTATCACGTGGACAATACGATTAGTATGGAGTTGTTTCCCCGTCCGGAACCACACCAGACGACAGCAGGAAAGATACGTTTACTTTATGTTGGGGGAATCACTTATCACCGGGGATTACAAAATGTGATCAAGGGATTGGCATTGATAAAGGATAAATCTAAGTACAGTCTTGACATATATGGAAAAGGGGCCTATGCCGGAGAGATAAAGGATTTGGTATTAGCACTTGGTTTAGAAGAGATGGTACATTTCCCCGGGTATTTGAAGTTTCCGGTAGAAGCCGTTAAGATGTGCGCCTATTCTTTGGGAGTAATATCGAATCTGCGTTCGGTACAGACCGACTGTTCTTCTCCGAATAAGATATACCAGTACTTTTATTATGGTTTACCCGTGCTGGTGAGCGATATGAATAGTGTTGGGAATATTGTACGAGAGCATCAAGTTGGAGTGGTGTATAAAGATAATTCTCCGGAAGACTGTGCCCGGAAATTAGAGCAGCTGGTAACCTTGGATTTGGAAGATATGGCAACTCGGGCTCACAAATTGTGTTTGGAGCAATATAATTGGGATGTTTCTGTTAAACAGTTAATAGCAGCTTACGAATCTATTCGTTGAAGTTCCCGGATAATGATATGTCCGGCTTGTCCATCCCCGTACAGAGGAGAAGAAAAAACGTCTTTTGTTGTATGTTTAAGTTGCTTGTAGCTGTTTAAAATATCTTCGTATCTCCAACCCGTAATGATATTGGCTCCTTGTTCAACCAGTTCAACCCATTCCGTTTCAGTTCGGAGAGTGATACAGTATTTTTTGAAAAAATAGGCTTCTTTTTGTAAACCACCACTATCCGTGGCAACAAGAGAACAGTGTTTTAGCAGATAAACCATCTCCAGGTAGCCTACGGGGTCCACCAGTTGGAGGCGGGTTTGTTTAAAATTGAAATTCAACTCTTGTAATTTTTTACGGGTACGGGGATGAATAGGAATAACGACAGGCATTTCCCGTGCAATCTCTTCAAGAGCAGCGATAATAGATTGTAAACGTTCGGGAGAATCCGTGTTTTCAGCCCGGTGCAAAGTAGCTAAAATAAAATGTTCCGGAAGTAAAAAATCAGGATGTTTGGCTTTATTGGCATAAAAAAGTGCGGCATCTTGCATGACATCACCACAATTCAATAATGTACAAGGAAATTGTTTAAAGCCTTCTTGGTGTAAATTTTTAATAGCTTGCTCTGTGGGACAAAACAATACGGAACTTATCCTATCCGTGAGAATTCGGTTGATCTCTTCCGGCATATTCATATTGTATGAACGTAGTCCGGCCTCGATGTGTGCAACCCGGATATGTAATTTACTTGCTGCCAAGGCTCCGGCCAGTGTGGAATTTGTATCCCCATAAACGATCACCCAATCCGGCTGTTCCGTTAATAGGATAGATTCAATCTTTTCGAGCATCTGGCCCGTCATTGCTCCATGCGTCATTCCGTTGATATTCAAATTATAGTTGGGTTTGGGTATACACATCTCTTCAAAGAAAATATCAGACATATTCGTGTCAAAATGTTGTCCCGTGTGAACGATAACTTCCTGTATATCCGGGAAACTACTGATGGCTCGACTGACCACGGCTGCTTTTATGAATTGAGGGCGTGCGCCTATGATGGTAACTATTTTCATGTGGTGAATTATGATTTCTTATTTCCGTAATAATTTTTTGAAAATCCTTTTACTTCCTTTCCGAGCAAGGCATTCCAGCCTCCCCAGAGTAACCCGAAGCCATAAGCGAAGACTTGGATGAGCAAAGTAATGATGGAGAGGAAGGCAACAATGATGTTCCGGTATCTGAAAAGTGACTGAAAAAAAGCAAATAAGCAAACAAGCATTAATCCGTAGTCAACAATATTCCATACAAAATGTACGGGAGGATAGTTTTGTCCTGTGAAAAAGGTGCATAATTCCAAAACGACTAATCCAACGATTAATAGGGCCGGGAGCAGGTGAATCGGTTTTAGCGTATGTGGATGGCGTCTGGATAAATTGATGCGTGCAACTCCCCAGTTAAAGATTTGGCGGAAGAACTTGGGTATACTTGTGCGGCGTTTATGATAGACATAAGCATCTGCGATTAGCCCCACTTTAAAACCGGCATTGTATATTCGCATGGAATAATCCATATCCTGACCATGACGCAATCCTCCCATACCTCCAATCATGTCATATACTTTTCTGGATATTCCCATGTTGAAACTTCTAGGATAGAAACGCCCCACGTGCTTTTTATTTCCCCTGGTTCCTCCTGTTCCGATAAATGAGGTCATGGAGTAATTAATCGCTTTCAGTAGGGGAGAAAAAGAGGGATGACAGGTGTCCGGGCCTCCGAATGCGTCATAATGATGTTCGTTTTGGGCCTTCTCAATTTCAGCCAGCCATTGAGGGGGAAACATACAATCGGAATCTACAAAGATAAAATACTCTCCTTGGGCTTTACTCATGCCGTAATTTCTGGCAGCCCCGGGACCTTGATTTTGTTGGTATATCGCTCGTATTTGAAGTCCGCTGGCAGAGTGGTATTGTTCGATGAATTCCTTGAACCCGTCTTTCGAACCGTCATCCACGAATAATAATTCAAAAAGACACCGATTCCCTTCGAGCTTTTCTGCGCTTTCAAGGAGTTCTTTCACTTCTTCCAGACGGTTATATACGGCAATGATGATAGAGTATTTCATGATCTAGTTGTATTTATTATAATCGTGTATACCTGAATGCCAGTTCCTTGTTTGTAATATTTATTGGATTTATTTCAAACCGAGACAATTTTTCACGGTTTGAAGATAAACTTAATTACGTTCTTCGAATAGCTTGATGCTTTCTTTTTTTGTCATAATCATGTTTTAATAGTAAGCTTCGATGTTATCTTCTACTCGTTTGTGTATGAACTCCTGTTCCCAGATAGCCAGTCCCAGAATGATCCAGATAAAATTGTAGTGCCACCGGAGTTTCGGATGTGCCGGGTAATCCAGAATATAGCGGATATAGTCATAATTGAATATTCCCTGTTTCTCGATATATTCTTTTGTAAGAATCTTCTCGGCTGTATCTTTTAAATCCTTTTTGAATTGTAGATACGGGTTCACCGTGAATCCCCATTTCTTTTTCGTGATAATCTTGGGGGGAAGATATGGTTTCATGGCTTCCCGGAAAAGATTTTTAGTCTGGTTATTTTTGATCTTCATCTCCACGGGGAGAGTAAAGCCGAAGTCTACCAAATCCCGATCAAGGAAAGGAATTCGTTCCTCAACCGAATGGGCCATGGACATCCGGTCATCCGTAAGCAAATAATCGTTTACCATTTTGGATTGAAATTCGGCATATAGCACTTGATCCAATCCGTTCTGGTGGCGTACAGATTCAAAAATCTTGTCAAATTCCTTATGTACCTTGAATTGTTCTATTTCTTGCTGTTTCAAGAACGATTCCGAATAGATATTCCTGTAGAAAGGGTTATCGAAATCCCACGTGTTTCGCAGGATGAGGTAAAAGCGCTCCACGTTCCCGATCGACAGTAACATTTGTACGCCCCGGCGATATTCGTCGTAACGTAATGATTTAGAGTTGTTCTGAAGACGGAAGATGAAATCCGATTTCCAACGTAACATACGTTGTAGCCATTGTGGAGTATGGTGATGCCAGTTTTTGAACGGGTAAATGAATTTATGAATATCATATCCGGCAAATAGTTCGTCTCCGCCTAGCCCTCCGAGAATAACCTTCACGGTTGGGTGGACAAAAGCCGACATATTGAATCCCTGCAATAGATTAATTTTAGGTTCCTCTGCATGCCAGATTACCTTCGGCATTTGTTGCATCGGATTCATCGATAGGCTCAACGTGTGGTGATGCGTGTGAAAGTGATCGGCGATTTGTTGGGCATCGGGAAATTCATCCGTGGGCTCATTAAACCCTAGGGTAAACGTGTTGATCTCGGGAACACCCAGTTCATGCATTTTCTGCACGATCGTTGAGGAATCCAGTCCGCCCGATAGATACACGCCGACTGGAACATCACTGACCAACTGGCGTTTCACGGCCTGTTTGATCAATTCGTTCATTTTCTCTTTCGCCTCGTTTTCCGTGATGGATCGATCGATATTCACAGCCAGCTGCCAGTAGCGTTTTACCGTGAACAGACCGTTTTCAAACACGGCAAAGTGAGCCGGGGGAAGACGTTTGATGCCTTCAAAAAGAGTCTCATTCCCTTGCGTGTAACGCAAGTTCAAGTGTATATGTAAAGCCTTTAAATTTAATTTCCGTTCATATTTCGGGTGTAGGATAATGGATTTCTGTTCGGAACCGAAAACTAATATACCATCTTTGAGGAAATAGTGTAGAGGTTTAGTTCCGAAATGATCCCGTGCGAGAATCAGGCGGTTATTGTTTTGATCCAGTAGGGCAAAAGCAAAAATACCGTTTAACTTGTTGAAGAATCCGGTTCCGTACTCCTCGTAAAGATGAACCAGAACTTCCGTGTCGGTAGCGGTATAGAACACGTGTCCCTTGGATTTGAGTTCTTCCCGGATTTCTTCGTAGTTGTATATCTCCCCGTTAAAAATGACACAGACACTTTTGTCTTCATTAAAAATAGGTTGATTGCCACACGTGGAAACGTCGATAATGGACAAACGCCGGTGTCCGAGAGTGAAATCCCGGTAGGTATATATAGATTGATCATCCGGCCCCCGATGTTCAATCGTGGTCAGCATTTCCGACATGAGTTGAGTGTTATCTGTATCCCGTTCGAATATTCCGGCTATTCCACACATATTACAAGAGTTTGTTTATACAAAAGTATTATTTTTTCCCGTTTTTATTATAAACGATTCAGTTTCTTTAATGCCGTGAACTTGTGGCGATACATTTTTAAAATATTGGAAATACGGTCATAATGATGGAATTTCTCGCTAAAAAGGCGTAATTCCTCTTTTCCGGTGATTCGATAGAGGATTAGGAGTTGCTGGCGAACAAGTCTGAGATAACCGATCGTGCAGGGGTCATCTTGTGGATAACCGGAAAGATCGCAGCGATTGAATCGAGGCCAGAACCCCATGTCAAACAGAGGAAGTTGACGGGTAAGACCTTCTACTCCTTCATTAAACAACCGAAGAGCGAGTGCGTACCCGTTGGGGTCCTTGTTTTCGGGAACTGCACGAATGTAATCGTATAAACCGAAAAGGCAAAAGCCATGGCCATCCAGTACTCGTGTCGGACACTCTGCCACGTATTCTTCGTAAAAGGTTTCCCCCTTTTCCCGGTCTACGGAAACCCCTCCGACTGTTATATCCTTCGTGAAAGGAATTAATGCTTGAGTTGCAACCTTCAAGTAGGCATCATCCTCTGTAAGTTGCCAGGCTCTCAATAGCATGGATATTCCCCTACTTTGTGCGAAGGCGGATTTCCAAGGTTGATAAACATGGTATTCGGGTTTAGGCACATCGGTTAGCCAATAACAACCGAGTTCTGTATGATCTGTCCGATTGTTCATAAACCAGTCTGCAATGCGAAGAAAATGAGCCCTTTTCTCTTCGGAATGTGTCTTTAACCACGAGTGGAATATGGCTAACCCGTACTGTCCGATAGAAATAGGATAGTAGTGCAGTTTTGTATCTTCCACGTCAATATAAGTCATGTTCAAGGGGACTCCATTTTTGTCAAAAGAGTGAATCAGACGATTGAGCTTAGCTATGTCCTCGTCAAATTTGATGTAATAATAGCCTAGCGTTTCAGATTGATTCTCCATGTTAATTTCGATCTTGCGGTTCGTGTTGAAATCTCGCAAAAGTTTACGTAACATGAAAATAGCTTTTTTAAGCTTCATGGCGGGCTAAGATTTGGGTTAAAGACTGGGTTAAGGACTTTCTCGAATAACGGTTGACTACATTGTCCTCTTTTATAGGAGATTGTGGATCAAAATTATTCAGTAAGGAGGTTAGAAATTGAAACATACCTTCTTCATCGTCATATTCGAATGTTTTCCCGGCCTTACAAACTTGAATGATGGCTGCGGCATCACCATCGGTAGGACCGAGGCAAAGAATAGGGGTTCTGGAGCCGATATACTCGAAAAGCTTGCCCGTGAGATTACCTTTACTCCCTTCGATGTTGGGGATAATGAGTAATAGAACAGAAGAACTCTTCATGTATTTGATGGCATTTGCGTGAGCTACGAACGAATGGATTTCTACGAAATCTCCCAGTTGTTCCGAGAGTTTTTGAGCTATACCCTGATCCACTTTACCGACAAAACGTAGTTTGAGTTTTCTTGATGTGGAAAGTCTTTTAACTGAATGGATAAAGGAATCAATCGTGTAGTCAGCCGCCAAAGTCCCCGTGTAGGTGATCGTGAAAACATCTTCCTTTGGAATAGTTAGGTCGAAATCCTCGGCATCGAATCCATTAGCGATAACTTTTATTTTAGAGGCTTGAATGGCCGGAGATTTTGCTGCCAGTTGCTTTTTGATGTAGTCGCTTACCGTGATTACCTGATCTGCATCCAGAAGAACATTTCGTTCATATTGCCGATCAATCGCTTTTGCAATGGGAGTTGGGTACATTTTATTATAGTAATAGATGTCAGTCCATGGGTCTCGAAAATCAGCAATCCAATGCAGATGGAAACGCTTTTTTA
This sequence comes from Butyricimonas sp. BSD2780061689_150309_C8, assembly GCF_015560935.1. Lineage (NCBI taxonomy): Bacteria > Pseudomonadati > Bacteroidota > Bacteroidia > Bacteroidales > Odoribacteraceae > Butyricimonas > Butyricimonas sp. BSD2780061689_150309_C8. The sequence goes on along the minus strand of NZ_JADMSV010000001.1, from coordinate 141,746 downwards.
GTTTTTGTCCGACCAGATGGGTTGACATAGGCGGGCCCGTTGTGATGACGGCGTCTATTTTTTCTTCCTGAATAATTTGGATTGCTTGATGATAAGCGTGTTTATTCCAGCCTCTCCGGGCATCCGGTAGGAAGAAATTACCCCGGATAAAACGGGCAATTTTCTGTTTTAGACTGGGACTCCCTTCATTGACGAATCCGCTATACGGGGCACTTTGGGCTTTAGTCAGTTTTTTATAATATTCATATATACCGGAACAATCCGTTCGATACACGATTTGTCCGGCTCGTACATCTTGTTCCAGCGTGTGGTCTTTTATGGGATATTCAGCCTTTTCCGGATCAACCGTGATAATGATCGGATCATAACCAAATTCCGGAAGGTATTTCGAGAACTTCAACCAGCGTTGAACTCCCGGTCCTCCTGAAGGTGGCCAATAATAGGTGATGATCAGAATCTTTTTCACGGTGAAATCTCTATCGATTAAAGAATCTACGAATTTGTTCGATGATGTACTCTTGCTCTTCCGCTTTCATTTCCGTGTGCATCGGTAGCGATAGTACCTCTTCGCTTAATTGTTCAGCAACGGGGAATGTTCCTTGCCCTTGTCCCTTTTTAGCATAAGCCTCTTGCAAATGTAAGGGGATAGGATAATAAATCATGCTGGGAACATCATGTTCTGCCAAGAAAGATTTCAACTCATCCCGTAGGTGATTTTCAACCCGGATGGTGTATTGATGGAACACGTGTGTGCTATTAGCAGCCCGTTGTGGAAGGATAATTCCTTTTACTGTTGCTAACCCTTTGTCATAATGTTCAGCGGCTTGATTACGGGCGGCTGAATATTCATCGAGGTATTTTAGTTTTACATCCAAAATGGCAGCTTGCATGGTATCCAAACGAGAGTTACATCCCACGACACTATGGTGATATTTGATCTTTTGCCCGTGATTGGCAATCATGCGGGCCCGTTCGGCTAATTCGTGATCTCGGATAAATAAGGCTCCACCGTCCCCGTAACATCCTAAGTTTTTGGAGGGGAAGAATGAGGTTGTACCAATATCTCCAATGCATCCGGCTTTTTGTTGGAGACCGTTACTGAACGTGTAAGTGGCTCCGATAGCTTGTGCCGTGTCTTCTACCACGTAAAGTTTGTGTCGGCGGGCTATATCCATAAGCGGTTCCATGTCTGCGCATTGGCCGTACAAGTGAACAGGAACGATTGCTTTCGTGCGGGGGGTAATTTTTTCTTCAATCTTGGTAACATCAATTGTGAAACGGTCTGCGACACAATCCACGAAAATAGGTTCCAACCGTAAAAGGGCAATCACCTCGGCTGTGGCCACGTAAGTATGAACAGGTACAATCACCTCGTCGCCGGGTTGTAACCCGAGAGCCATTAAAGCAATTTGTAGGGCATCCGTGCCGTTGGCACAAGGAACAACATGTTCTACTTGATTATACTCGGCGAGATGTTGGGCGAAAGTCTTCACTTGGGGGCCGTTAATGAAAGCCGTGGTGTCAAGTACTTCCTGTATGGCGTTATTTATTTCCTCCCGGATGCGTTCATATTGTCCGTGAAGGTCAACCATCGTGATTTTCATTGTGATATAAAATTAGATTTATTCTTCTATTTTTTGAACTAACCCGTTTTGTAAATGATAGCGTTGTTTGCTTTCCGGACATTCGGCTATTCCCTTTTCGTCAAAATGAAGACGATGCCCGTATTCACTCATCCAACCGATTTGTTTAGCCGGATTACCAACTAACAAAGCATATGCAGGAACAGTTTTTGTTACAACGGCCCCGGCTCCGATGAAGGCGTAAGCCCCAATGTCATGCCCGCACACGATCGTGGCATTGGCTCCGATGGTAGCCCCTTTACCCACGTGCGTTTTGGCATATTGACTTTTCCGGTTTACTGCACTACGAGGATTGGTCACGTTCGTGAACACGCATGATGGACCCAAGAAAACATCATCGTCACAAGTGACTCCCGTGTACACGGATACATTATTCTGTACTTTTACTTGGTTCCCGAGAACTACCTCCGGGGATATGACGACGTTTTGCCCGATGTTACAATTCTCTCCGATCCGGCAATTACTCATAATGTGGGAGAAATGCCATATTTTAGTTCCTTTTCCGATTGTTGCGCCCTCGTCTACGATGGCGGTCTCGTGTACGAAATAATCTTTCATATCTGAATCATTTTACTGGCAAAGATAGTTTTTCTATTAAAGTATTGAAAGAAACGGGGGTGATGTTTTTCTTTCGAGGAAATAAAAAAGCCGCCTTGACGGGCGGCTTTTTCGGTTTGTGGTTTAGGTTACTAGTAAAATTTGTATCTTGTATCAACCACTCCGGCATTCTTCACTAAAGCGGGGAGAATCAAACGGAACTTGGTGTACAGATTCGTTTGTTCGATACTTCTCTTGGCAGCTTCAATTTGTTCGGGAGTAACTGTTTCAACAGTTTTAGAGTTTACAACCACAACATAAACTCCTTGGTTACCGATGATCGGTTTAGAAATTTCGTTTTCTTTCATTGTAACAACTTCGGCAGTCAGCACGGGTTCGATACCAACTCCGGGAACTTGGAATGAACTGAAACTAACATCCGTGGCATCCATTACCTCTGCATTGGCTTTTTGGGCAACAGAAAGTAAACTTTCACTTCCGGAAATAGCATTGGTCAATTCCTTGGCAATGATTTCGCCCTTCTTTTTACGGATAAGTTCTGTGCGGATAGCTGCAGAAACAGAGTTCAGAGGTGCGATACCTTCTTCTTGAATTCCGGTTAGAACCACAACAGAGAATTTGTCTCCAGCCTCAAAGATCGGCGATTTCTCTTTGGTCGTCAGGATGAAACCCGGTTTTTCAGCCATATAAGCCTCGCGGATAATATCTCTTGCGTTATCAATGCCTGCAATCTGATAATCGTTTTTACCTAAGTTTGCGATACGTTTGGTTTGATTATTAGCAGTTAAAGCTGCCTCAAAATCTTCTACGGTATTGATATTGTTTGCAAAAGTACGTGCGTCGTTATAAATCTTGTTGATCGTTTGTTGAGACGGGGTAATTTCTTTTGCAACGATTCCGATTTGTACCTTATCAACAGGTTTTGATCTGTCTGTTACTTGCAAAACATGGAAACCGTAATTTGATCTTACCACTTTCACCTCGTTTTTATTAGAAAAGAACGCTGAATCCGCGATCGGTTGGAGCATCTGATCTTGGGTGAACCATCCGAAATCTCCACCGTTTACAGAGGTATTCTGATCGGCAGAATATTGTCTTGCTAAAGCATCGAAATCTCCGCCTTTACGGATTAAGCCTGCTAAACTATCGGCTAATTTCTCTGATTGAGCCATATTGTTTGATGCGATCAAGATATGACGGGCTCTTACTGAGTCGGGTAATACACGGCGGTCGGCAACACGAACGATATTGTAAGCGTTATCTTTCAGATAAGGTCCGAATACGGCATCGCTCTTTTCCGTGAACAGGAATTCATCCAGTTCCTCGTTATCCAATTCTCCCTTTTTGTAATATTTGGGTTGAAATCTTTTTTCAGATGAAAGGTTTGCGAATTCAAGTACGTTCTTTGCTTCTGCAAATTCGGGTTTCAAGTCATTCACCCAGTCTTCCGTTTCTTTAATGTCTTCGGCTGAGGCCGTGATGTCAAAATTCACGTAAGCAATTTGTCTGGCTTCTTCGCGTTCAAACAAATATTTGTGTGAATTATAATAATCTTTGATCTCGTTAGCTGTTACTTTTACTGCAGAGTCGCTAACAGTGTTGTAGCTTTTCATGATAAAGCTGATGTCAGCTGTCGTTGCTGCACTTTCTGCAAGTTCTTTGGCTTGAGCATCTGTTACAAACAAGCTTTTTGCTAGCAGAGTATTATATTTTTCTTGTTTACGAGCCGTGTTTACTTGCTCTTCCATGTTCAACCAGTATTCCTTTTGCGGGGTCCCGGCAGGAGCTTCGATCAATTGTTTGATGATCAGACGGGCTCTTTCTTTGTCTACCTGTCCCGTGTTAGGATCTGCGAATAACTGGCTGACAGCCGGGTTCATGTTGCTCCCTAATAAGAAATCGTATAACTCGTCACCGCTAACGTCCAAACCTAATTCCTCGTATTCCTTGTTCAGAATGATTTCGGAAACAATCTGATTCCAGGTATTTTCCCGGATCATTCTTTGTTGCTCATCCGTTAAGGCAGATAAACCGTTCATGCTTTTGATGAAATCTTCATTCTTCATAATCTTTTGTTGATATTCTTGAATGCCGATAGTTTCACCTCCAACTTCTCCAACTTTGTTTCTGGAACGATTGATAAGGCTGGCGCCAGAGCTAAGAGCATCACCAACAATAAACGCCACGAGGGCTAATCCAATCACGATACTAACAAGTACTCCACCGCGATTTCTAATTTTTTGTAACGTTGCCATTTATATTAAAATTTTATGTTTCTACACACGAATTTATTCTATTTTTCGAGGGTACGAATATATAAAATGGATTGGTTTTATGCAAATAAATTTCAATCCCTTTCGTTTATTGCCCTATTCCTTCTTTTTCGTTTCCTTTTTTGTCTCTTTTTTCGTTTCCTTTTTTGTTGCCTTCGGGGCCGCTTTTTTTGTTGTCTTTTTTGTCGTTTTTTTCTTACTGTCCCCTCCCTTTGCAATGATCTCCATGGTTTCCTCAAAGGTTAATTTGTCTGCTTCTTTTCCTTTGGGAATCTTATAGTTCACTTTGTTGAACGTGATGTAAGGTCCAAAACGTCCGTTAAGAATTTGTGCCCCGTTTTCAAACTCTTGGATCTTCCTATTTTTTTCGATTTCTCGTTTCTCGTTGATTCGTTCGATAGCGGTTTCAAGAGTTATTGTTCCCGGATCGTCAACGCCTTTTTTCAAGGAAACGAAAAGTTGATTATGCTTGATGTAAGGTCCAAAACGACCGATGCCGACACTGACAGGTTTCTCTTCGAATTCACCCAGTTGACGGGGAAACTTGAACAAGTCTAAAGCTTCTTCCAAGGTAATGGTTTCCATCAGTTGCCCTTTGAGCAGCCCGGCATAACGTACGGATTCTCCTTCACCAATCTGAGCCATCGGTCCAAAACGTCCGATTCGTACGGAAACGGTTTCTCCTGTTTGTGGATCTTTACCAAGTTCCCGGGCTCCCGTGTTTCGTTCGGATTCTTTCAACGTTTTCTCCACGTTAGCATGGAAAGGTTGATAAAATGTTCCGATCATGGATTGCCATTCAACCTCTCCTTCGGCAATGTGGTCAAGGGCATCCTCGGCATTTGCCGTGAAATTATAATCCATGATATTCGTGAAATAATTGGAAAGGAAATCCGTCACGACCATTCCGATATCCGAGGGAAACAATTTCTTCTTTTCCGCACCGAATATCCGGCTGATCTTCTTGACTTTTATATCTTGTCCTTTAAGGTCTATCTGGTCTAGTTGACGTTCTGTACCATCCCGGCTTTCCCGTAAGATATATCCCCGGTTCTGGATTGTGGTAATCGTGGGTGCGTATGTTGACGGACGCCCGATTCCCAAAGCTTCCATTTTCTTCACTAGACTGGCCTCCGTGTAGCGGGGAGGATGCGTCGTGTATTGTTCTAAGGCTTGGATCAGGGAACGTTGTAATTGGTCTCCTTTATGTATTGCAGGTAATAAGGCTGCTTCATCGTCTTCTTTCTCGTCATCGAAAGATTCCATGTACACTTTGAGGAAACCATCGAAAACGATCACTTCACCCACGGCCTCGAACGTGTGTTTCTCCCCGGTAATGGCGATTGTTATGGTCGTTTTTTCCAGTTCGGCCTCTGCCATTTGAGAGGCGAGAGTCCGTTTCCGGATTAACGAGTAAAGTTGCTGTTCATTCTTGTCTCCGCTGATTGATTCCTTGTCCATATAGGTCGGGCGAATGGCCTCGTGAGCCTCTTGCGCCCCTTTCGTCTTCGTGGCGAAATTCCTGGGTTTGGAATATTTTTCTCCCAGCGTGTTGCAGATAACGGCTTTTGCCGCACCGATAGCCAGTTGGGATAGGTTCACGGAGTCTGTTCTCATGTAGGTGATGTGTCCTTGTTCGTATAGTTTCTGGGCCACGGCCATTGTCTGTGAAACAGAGAATCCCAATTTGCGGGATGCCTCCTGTTGTAGCGTGGATGTCGTGAACGGTGGTGCCGGTTTACGGCTACTCGGTTTCGTCTCGACATCACTTACTGAAAATGCCGCCTTCTTGCAATGTTCCAGAAAGTTAACCGTCTCTTCCTGCGTGGAGAAACGTTCGGATAATTCTGCCTTTAAAGGGATCGAATTACCATTTGCGTCTTTGGTTTCGAATGTTCCGGTAACCTTATAGTATTTTTGTTCAACGAAATGGTTAATCTCCCGTTCCCGTTCAACGATGAGTTTTACGGCAACGGATTGAACCCGTCCGGCTGACAAGGAAGGTTTCACTTTTTTCCATAGGACCGGTGACACTTCGAATCCGACCAGTCGGTCAAGAACCCGGCGGGCCTGTTGGGCATCCACGAGGTTTTTATCAATGTCCCGGGGATTATTGATCGCGTGTAAAATGGCATCTTTCGTGATTTCGTGAAAAACAATCCGTTTCGTGTTCTCCTTCTTCAACCCCAGAACTTCGAATAAATGCCAGGCAATAGCTTCTCCCTCGCGGTCCTCATCGGAGGCTAACCAAACCGTTTTGGCTTCCTTGGCAAGTTGTTTCAGTTCTTTTACAATCGCTTTCTTGTCGGGTGATATTTCATATTTTGGTTGGAAATTATGTTCTATATCAATCCCCAAATCTTTTTTTTCAAGATCCCGGATATGTCCGAAACTAGATTTTACAACATAATTCTCTCCTAAAAAACGTTCAATAGTCTTGGCTTTAGCCGGAGACTCGACAATTACTAAATTTTCAATCATATACGATTTTCTTTTACATTTCCGTTTCCTTCCGAAACGGATTTATCGCTTTTTTTAAGCTGTTCGTCCTAAAATTAGGGTGCAAACTTACGTAAAACAATTGAAAATGAAAAACTCTACCCATTTTTTAGTAAAAAACTCTCTCCAAAATAGCGAAGAGGATGTTCCTTAGATACATCCTCTTCGAGCATATTATTATAAGTATTCCGGAGTTTATTTCCCCGTGTTCGCTTGAACTATTTTTTGCCAACGGGCTTTTTGCGTGTCATTTGCTTTTGCCAATGAACCGGATAAATAGTAAGCTATCATTTGAGAATCTTTTCCCAGTTTCGGGAGTTCTTTCTCGCAAGCTGTCAAGATCTTGTCAATATTTTCTGTCTTCACTGCCTTTGCGATGGCTAAAGAAGACAGCAAGGTTTTCTCGTTTGATAATTTCAGAGCTTTTACTTCCCGTCCGATAGCGTCTAAACGTTTTACATCGGTTTTTTGACCACGTCCGGCGATAACCATTAATATTTCACGGAAAAGGCCTTCACTCAAACGGCTATCTACTTTCTCCTTGCCAATGGTTTCGTTGAATTTGCTCCGGTTGTCAGTCAAGAATTTTGCCGCTTCTGAATCTTTCGGGCTTAATTCACTATTACCGAAAATGAACCAGTAATCTTCTGATAATTTTTCTTCATCGGTAGAAATTTTCAATAATTCGTCCACGATGGCTTTTGCGTTCGGATCGTAATTAGCTACCATCACTTGAGCGTATTGAGATAAAAATGCTTTATCTCTATTACCGCTATTGTATTTTGCATCTAAAGCTCCTAAAGCTTTGTTGTCATCGAAAGATTCCTTCACTCTCTCGATGAATTTCTCACCTTCACCACCACCGACAAGTTTATGACGAATGGTACCGTCCGGATTTACGATCACGAAAGTTGGGTAGGCACGAACACCGAATTTTTTTGCTAGTTCAGGACCTTCTCCTTTTTCCATATCATATTTTAAGCAGATGAAGTTCTGATTTAGGAAATCTCCCACGTTTTCTTGTTTGAATACGGTTTCTGACATATACTTGCAAGGGCCGCACCAAGTCGTGTAGCAGTCAATGAAAAGTTTACGTCCTTGTTGTTTTGCCATTTTCAAGGCATCTTCATAACTTAACTCGTAGAAATATACACCAACATGTGCTGCAACCTTGAATTTTTCAAAGAAGTTGGTCATGTAGGCTTTCCCGTTTTCCGGGCTATTGGCAATGAATTTATCTCCTAATGTTACGATACGCCCGGCTTCGGCTTTGTTCACCTTGGAACTGATCGAGTTTAAGGCGTTTACGATAGACCATAGTTCTTCGCTCTTGGTTTCTGCTGCTTGTTCAGCGAGAGAAATAATTTTATCCACGTTCTGGTCAATCGTGGCTTGAGCCAACTCGATCTTGCTCATCAATTGATCTTTATTCTCCAAATCGATATTGGTTAATTCTTGGCGAATTTGCTCAAGTGTCTTAGCGGGTTCTTTTGCGTTACGGCGAGTAGTATTATCAATAGCTTGACTATAATTACCATAAAGGTAAGCATCTACTTTCTCTTTGCCGATGTTTTTATTGAACACGGCAAGGTTATTTACGACAAGTTTGAAATTATCAGAACCGTAAGGACTTTCTTCGAGAATAGGCCAGAATTCTTTTTTCATTTTATCCTTGTCTTTCAGTATTTTATTCAACTCTTCGCCTACTTTTTCGCTTTTTGCTTGTTCATAAGCATCGTTCAACGCGATCTGGTAAGCCATGAGCTGTTTCTTGTTCATTTTCCCTTTCTCGTATAATTTGTTCAAATAATCGAGAGAGGTCTTTTCGTTCAGTCCTTTTTCAACTCTTGCAATGAATCCTTCCAGATCCCCGCCGCCAACCACTTTGTGTTGTACCGATCCATCGGGACGAAGAATTAAGAATGTCGGGTAGGCTCTGACTCCAAATTTTTTACCCAGTTCAGGACCTTCTCCTTTTTCCATATCAAATTTCACGCAAACAAATTTAGGATTGAAAAATTCTCCGGCTTTTTCCTGCGGGAAGATGGTTTCTGACATGTACTTGCAAGGACCGCACCATGAGGTATAGCAATCCATGAAAACGAGTTTGTTCTCTGCTTTGGCTTTAGCCAATGCTTCATCAAACGTGATATGCTCGAAATTCACGCCTCCTTGACAGAATGCCGTGAGACTAAGCATCAAAAATGCAACAATTGAAATAAGGCTTTTCATAAATTCAACAATAAATTGGTAAATAAAGTTGCAAGGTAGGAAAGAAAGCCTGACGCTGTTATTCCATGGTTTAACATTAACTTATTTTTAAAATAAAAGAGGCTTTCAAGCCTCTTTTTATCGTCCACCATAACATTTTTTAAGAATTGTGTATCCTTACTTCTTCGATGCGAAATACTTCCGGTGGAAAAGTAACAGGATGAACACGCCTATGGTAATATAGGAGTCAGCCAAGTTGAATACCGGGCGGAAGAACACGAAGAAATCACCTCCCCAGATGGGAATCCATTGGGGCAGAAAGCCTTCGTAAAGCGGGAAGTAGAGCATATCTACCACCTTGCCATGTAGGAACGACGAGTACCCTCCCCCATGAGGGAATAGGGTTGCGACTTGTGAATAACTGTCACTGAAGATCATCCCGTAGAATGCGCTATCGATGATGTTACCTATTGCCCCGCAGAAAATTAATCCGAAAGAGAGAATAACCCCCATGGGAGCCTTTTCTTTGATGAGACGTCCTAGGTACCAAGCGATGCCCACTACGGCAATTAAGCGGAATACACTTAAAACGGTTTTTCCCCACTTGCCTCCCCCGAGTTCCATCCCGAAGGCCATCCCGTTGTTTTCAATAAAATGAATTTTGAACCAGTCCCCGAAGACACTGAATTCATCCCCGATCATCATGTGGGTCTTGATCCAGATTTTAACAACTTGATCAATGACTAATAGGGCAATAATAAAAATAATAAGTTTTTTCCGCGTACTCATCTGTGTGATAAAATTTAAAGCGACTCTTAATCGCTTTTGCGATTAAGAGTCTTGTCCCATTTTGGCATCCATACTCAATGTTGCATGAGGTACGGCGCGTAATCTTTCTTTGGAGATCAGTTTTCCGGTTACCCGGCAGATCCCGTAAGTTTTATTTTCAATTCGTACTAACGCAGCCTCTAGGTGAGCAATAAATTTTGCCTGCCTTTGTGCCAGCCGACCGGCCTCCTCTTTGGAAAGAACAGATGCTCCCTCTTCCAATACTTTAAAAGTGGGAGACGTATCGGCAATGTCATTCCCGTCGCTGCCAGAGATCGAGGCTTTCAGCACCTCGTAATCTCTTTTCGCCTTTTCGAGTTTCTCAAGAATCAATTCTTTGAATTCTTGCAACTCTTCATCCGAATATCTAGTTTTCTCGGCCATAGTTGTAAAGTTTTTGTCTAAGTTAATAAAAAATCCGCTATGTAATCTTTCCCGTGGAAAAATATCCACTTTTACTTGTAACAAGGGGAAGAGGTTACATTTTTTGGATCTTAATAAACGTTTGTATGTCGTCGATTTCGATGGGTTGGGCACCGTCCTCGGCTTTATCTATTAGCGTAACGTTCTCTGCCAGAACTTGGCTGGCGATGTACGCCTTGAAGTTCTCGACGGCCTCATTGATCTCTTTGTGCTTCCCGATGTAAAGATCAATTTTGTCTGTCACGTTGAAATCACTCTCTTTTCTCAAGTTCTGGATTCGGTTGATCAATTCTCTGGCGATACCTTCTTCACGTAATTCTTTCGTGATGTTGATGTCTAGGGCAACCGTGAGACGTCCCTCGTTGGCCACTAACCAGCCCGGGATGTCTTCCGATAAAATTTCCACGTCTTCCAGTGTCAATTCCAGCGTTTCTGTTCCCACTTCCAGAGAATAAGTTCCTTGTTTCTCGAAATTGTAAATATCATTCTGGTTCATTTCTGCCACGAGAGCGGAAATCTGTTTCATGTATTTACCGTATTTCGGTCCTAAGGTCTTGAAGTTCGGCTTGATCTTCTTTACCAAGATTCCTGCCGTGTCGGTGATGTATTCGATCTCCTTCACGTTGACTTCCGACAGGATGATGTTCTTCACGGCATCCAGTTGGGTAGTCATCTCGTCATTCAAGATCGGGATCAGCAGTTTGCACAGCGGTTGTCTTACCCGGATTTGCACTTTGCGTCTCAGTCCAAGTACCATGGAAGATATTTGTTGAGCCATATTCATCCGTTCCTCCAGTTGCTTGTCAATCATTGATTCGTCGGCCACCGGGAAATCTACCAGGTGAACGTCCGTCGTGTATCGTCCCGTAACCTTGTTCAAGTCCGTGAACAAGCGATCCATGTAGAATGGTGCGATGGGCGAGGACAAAATTGCCACGGTTTCCAAGCAGGTATATAACGTTTGGTAAGCCGACAATTTATCAGTGGTTTGCTCGCCACCCCAGTAACGTTTACGGGAAAGGCGCACGTACCAGTTCGACAGGTTCTCGATCACGAAATCCTGTATTGCCCGTCCGGCCCGTGTCGGTTCATATTTCTCGTAAGCCTCGGTGACCTCTTTAATCAAGCTGTTCAATAGGGAAAGAATCCAGCGATCGATTTCCGGTCTCTCGTTAAACGGAACTTCTGCCTCTGCATACGTGAACTTGTCTATATTAGCGTACAAGGCGAAGAAACTGTACGTGTTATACAGTGTCCCGAAGAACTTACGTTTCACTTCTTCCACCCCGGCGATGTCGAATTTCAAGTTATCCCATGGTTGAGAGTTCGTGATCATGTACCAACGCAGGGGATCGGACCCTTGTTTCTCGATCGTGTCGAAAGGATCAACGGCATTGCCCAAACGTTTGGACATCTTGTTTCCCTTGGCATCAAGCACCAGTCCGTTGGATATGATATTCTTGAATGCCACGGAATCGAACACCATGGTTGCGATAGCGTGTAGCGTGAAGAACCAACCGCGGGTCTGGTCTACTCCTTCGGCGATAAAGTCTGCCGGGAAATTTGTCCGGTTGTCGATCAATTCTTTGTTCTCGAACGGGTAATGTACCTGTGCGTAAGGCATGGCCCCCGAATCGAACCACACGTCGATCAGGTCTTTCTCCCGGTACATCGGTTGTCCGGTGGGAGAAACCAGTATAATGTCATCCACGTACGGGCGGTGCAGGTCGATTTTCTCGTAATTCTCTTTCGAGTAGTCTCCCACCTTGAAGCCTTTGAAGGGATTCTCCTTCATGATTCCTGCCTGTATCGCTTTTTCAGTTTCTTCAACTAATTCTTTCACAGAACCGATACATTTTTTCTCTGTCCCATCCTCGCTAACCCATATCGGTAGGGGAGTTCCCCAGTAGCGGGAACGAGAGAGGTTCCAATCCACCAAATTCTCCAACCATTTCCCGAAACGGCCTTCGCCCGTGCTGGCGGGTTTCCAGTTGATAGTCTTGTTCAGCTCGATCATGCGATCCCGAACGGCTGTCGTTTTGATGAACCAAGAATCCAACGGGTAATAAAGTACCGGTTTGTCGGTTCTCCAGCAATGCGGGTAATTATGTTCTTGTTTCTCGACCTTAAACGCTTTGTTCTCCCGTTTTAACAGGATACTTAAATCGATGTCAAGAGTCGGGTCATTTTCAGTTAAAGTCGGATCGTAAGCGTTTTTCACGAATCGTCCGGCAAATTCCCCGTATAGGTCCGTGTTGACGTTATTTTTCAAGTATTCCGGATCAATGTCTTCCATCCGGAACAAGCGTCCCCGTTTGTCCACCATGGGTTGCTTGCTGCCTTCCTTGTCGATTAATTGCAAGGGAGCTATGCCTGCCACTTTGGCCACCCGGTCGTCATCGGCTCCGAAAGTCGGGGCAATATGCACGATTCCGGTACCATCTTCCGTGGTAACGTAATCGCCGAGGATTACACGGAATGCGTCACCCATGGGTTGCATCCAAGGTAAAAGTTGTTCGTAACGTATGCCTTCCAGCTCCGGCCCTTTATATTCGGCCACGATCTGGTAAGGTATCAATTTATCTCCTTCCTTGTAGTCTTCCAAGGCGATGCCTTCAGCTTTTTTGTTGAAGTATGCGCTGAAACGATCTTTCGCCATGATAATGGTTACCGGGCGGAATGTATAAGGATTATAAGTTTTTATTTCCAGATACGTGATGTTCGGGCCTACTGCCAATGCCGTGTTGGAAGGTAACGTCCAAGGCGTGGTTGTCCAAGCGGTGAAATATACCTCATCGCTGAAAGCGAATAATTTTTCCGATTTTTCGTCCCGGATCACTTTAAATTGAGCCACACACGTCGTGTCCTTCACGTCCCGGTAACATCCCGGTTGGTTCAACTCGTGCGTGCTTAATCCTGTTCCGGCAGCGGGGGAATAGGGTTGTATCGTGTACCCTTTGTACAGGAAACCTTTCTCGTACAATTGTTTCAACAAATACCATAAGGTTTCGATGTAACGGTTGTCGTAGGTGATGTACGGGTTGCTCATATCTACCCAGTAACCCATCTTGTTCGTCAAATCTTCCCATTCGCGGGTGAATTTCATGACGTCGGAACGACATTCTTTGTTGTAGTCGGCCACGGAAATCGTTTTCCCGATATTTTCTTTCGTAATGCCGAGTTTCTTTTCAACCCCCAATTCAACAGGTAACCCGTGTGTATCCCAACCGGCTTTTCGCTCAACGAGAAATCCTTGTAAAGTTTTGTATCTGCAAATAATATCTTTAATCGTCCTAGCCATTACGTGGTGAATACCTGGCATCCCGTTTGCCGAAGGGGGACCTTCGAAAAAGACAAACGAGGGGTGCCCCTCTCTATTCTTCAAGCTTTGCTCGAAGGTATTGTTTGATTCCCACTCTTTCAAGACATCCTTGTTTACCTGAGAGAGATCCAAACCTTTGTACTCTTGGAATTTTTTGTCCATCGTGACTCCTGATTTTAAGATATTACTTATTTGCACATTTAAAAAATCAAGTTGCAAATATACCATTTATTTGTGAAACTGGAAATCCTCTTCTTTTTTTCGTGCGTTCATTCTTTTAGAGGGTAATAAAAGACGTTTAGGAGTGGAGGTCATGATTTGCTGCCGTTTTTCTAAATCACTTCAAGATGAATAGAGTAGCAATACATGACGTGTTACGGATAAAGTAATTTTAATATCCTATTAAAATTCTATTAAAACGCTATTATATATAGCGATTTAATAGGGATTTAATAGCGTTCTAATAGCGCTTTACACGAAAGAGATCCGTTGTTGATGAGGATATGATAATGGATTATGGTATTAAATTTTCGGGTCAACGGTTTGTTGTCCTGTAATATACCTTTTCATGTCGGATTTTTCACCCGACATGAGAAGTATGATTCGTTTTTCTTTGAACTAAACTACGGAACTTGTGGTTGGCCTCCCGGCAGGAATTGGAAAATTAACGTGGGGAGTTGCTGTTTCGTGTTCTGCCCGATCTGGATGAGCGGTCTGAAATAATCCGGATATTTTTTGACCATGGGGTACACTGTGACATACCCGTGGCGGAACCAGCGGTCGATGATCACGTGAGAGATTTTTTGTTCTTGGAAGCGGTTGAACAGGTCATCCGGTTCGGCATACTGGGGAAAAGAGGTCGATTTTCTACCGCCTGAAAAGAGGTAAAAAAGTTCCGGTTTCCGGCAGGTGATGCGGGCTTCTTCGGGTAGATTCTTTTTACACCAGTTGATGGCATAGATGTACTCCACGAAGGCGGCATCGGCAATTTTTTCATTCCATTGCTTGTATGTCGCAAAATTCTGTTGCGGTTTCAAGGCTTTCGCGTAGTGCGGGAACATGAAGAACACGAGGAACACGATCAGGCCTCCCGCGGGAATTATGTGTTGGTATTTGCCAAATGAAAGTTTTTTAGTGATCGAGTTCATGATTTCAAGGCAACCATTCAGGAACAGGAATATGAAAAGGGGGATGATCCCGATAAAATAGCGGTGTCCGGCGTATTGTTCCGGCCAGATCATGAGTACGGCCATCGTGATGCCGATGTACAGGAACAGGAGTAATTGCATTTTTTTCAGTGCGATTAATCCGAGTAGGACGATGATTAAGATGCAAATGCCCTCGATCAGTCCTGAAGTGGTTACTTTTTCATCGAATCCGGGATCATCGGAAATAATTGCCGTAGGAATCCATTTGCCCACGTAGCTGACCAGGTTATTTTCGATACGTTCCGTCCAGTCTGAGAAAGTGGCCATGGTTTCACCTTTGGGTTTCTTTTTGAAGTCATGGAGATAGTCACTACTCGTGACCCCAATACTTTTATTTCGCATATCCCAGGCTGTTTTCGCCCCTGCAAAGGATGCGATGACCACGCATAGGATAATGAGGTGGCTGAACAGGGCTTGTTTGTTGGTAGCCTGTATGGTGATCTCGTCATTTTTACGCTTGCTTTTGAGGAGCGTGAGACCTTTTTGGACACAAAGAATAGCGAGGTAAATTATTATTGCCAGAATGATGGATGTCCCCATGGTCCGGACAAAATAGATGTAATTCAGCGCAATAATCATCAGAATGAAATAAATGATCTGGGAACGGGGGCGCTTTTTACAGAACAGGTGGTCCATGTCAATCAGCGAGATCAAGTACAGGACTCCCAGCGTGAGGAAGGTAAATAGCATTTCGCTCATGACAATCGTGGAGTAACGTAGTAATGCTTGTTGCATACAGCATAACAGGCAGGTTGACAGGGCGACGAATAAGTTCCCCGAAATCCTTTTCAGGAGGAAAAAAAGGATTAGGATGGACAACCCGAATAAAATGCCGTTTGCTATTTTTAAAGCCGTGTAGGAATGGGTGAAAAGTAAAATCCCCGCGTTAAACAGGGGGTAACCCGGTGGGAAATGGGAATGAGGGGTTTCTTCCAGAAACATAATATTCGTATAGCCTTTCCCGGCGGCAATGGCTCTTCCCAGGGCATAATAGTAAACGTTATCCCCGTTCAGATCCGGTTTGAAGTCAAATATTTCCAGGTAATTCACGACGAATACGCACACGATGATCGCGAGGCAGAAATAAATCCATGTAGTCGGTTTTATTTTATTAAAAATTCCCATACGAAAATTATTCTTTAAATTAAAAACGATATTTTATAAGAGTCCATATGCCAATGACCCCGTCTTTCCAGTTTATTTTTTTACCCTCATCAATACTCCGGGGGTAATAGTGGATTGGTAATTCCTTTATCTTGTATCCCTTGCGACAAACTTTGGCTGTTACTTCCGGACAAAATTCGAATCCGGTGCATTTTAACGGGATGGATTTAAGTAGTGCGGTGTCGAACATTTTGTAACAGGTCGGTTCGTCCGTCAAGCGTTGCCCGTACAGGATGTTCGTGATGATGGATAATAGCCTGCCGCCGAAATAGAATCGTTGATAGGAGTGTTTGTTTGCTTTGTTTAGAAAGCGGGACCCGTAGATAACTTTCCCGTCGTGTTCGATCATCCATGTCAGTAACGGGTTAAAGTCTTCCGGTTCGTATTCGAGGTCCGCGTCCTGTATAACGGTCCATTCTCCGTTGGCTTTCTGAATCCCTACCCGTAAAGCAGCTCCTTTGCCTTGGTTATAAGGTTGGTTGTGGTATTGAATGGGACAATCGGGATACGTTTCCATGAAACGCTGAATCTCGTCTTCCGTTTCGTCTTTCGAACAGTCGTTTATAACGATAATTTCTTTTTGGATATTTTCAACCAGTCGTGTGTGGTGAACTTTTTCCAGTAACGTGAAAAGAGTTCGGGCTTCGTTATAGGCGGGAATGATGATTGACAGCGTTTTATGTTTCATGCCGCGGGAGTTATTGTAGTACATGATTCCTTAGCACGAACTGGGCGGTCGTGCGGCTACGTTGCTCGACTAGCGAGGGGGTATCCCCGATGATCTCCCGAATGATTTCCTCGTTGTAATGGCGGATCGTGATGAGTTTCACGTCTTGGTTGTAGCGTACCTCGAATTCTTCCCGGAGTTGATCCAGAAATTCGTTGAACACGGCGCTGTTGCAATCCACGCAGAAAGAGAAGCTGATGGCAGAGTTTTGCATCAGGTTCAGTTTCAATTTATATTGGGCCAGCACGGCGAATATGTGGCTTAATTTTTCTTCCGCGATAAAAGAGAAATCTCTCGGGGTGAGGGTCAACAAGCATTGATTTTCTTTGTTAATGTAGATGGGGGGTAACTTTAGATGCTCGTCAATCTCTTGTATCACGGTTCCCTCGGATTCCGGGTGCAGGAACGATCTCACGTAGAGGGGGATTTGTTTGTTCTGGATTGGCTTTATGGTTTTCGGGTGAATGACTTTTGCCCCGAAATGGGATAGCTCGATGGCCTCTTTATAGGACATCCGGCTGATCACTTGTGCTTTTTCATATTCTTTCGGGTCGGCATTCATCACTCCCGGTACGTCTTTCCAGATCGTCACGTTTTCGGCATTTAGCAAGTTAGCCAAAAGGGCGGCCGTGTAATCCGATCCTTCCCGTCCTAAGGTCGTGGTCTGGTTGGTGCGGGTTCCGGCGATAAATCCTTGGGTGACGAATGTGGACGATGCCTTGAAGTCAAATGCTTCTTTGCAAAGTTGTTCGGAAAGTTCCAAGTCTATGTTCGCGTTACGATAGTTTTGGTCGGTTTTGAGGAATTTCCGGATGTCAATGAATTGATTTTCGATCCCCTCCATTTTCAAGTAGTCGGAGATGATGGTCGTGGAGATCAGTTCCCCGAAACAGATGATGCGATCGTATTCGTAATCATAGCATAGTGATGATTCGCTTGCCAGTATGTTTTCCAGGTTAGTAAATAATTCTTCCAAGTGCTTGTAGACCGGATCGTTCAAGGGAAATAGCGAGTTTACGATATTTAGATGAAAGTCTTTTAATTCTTTCATGATAGCGGTCGCTTTTGGATCTTGGTGAAAATAGGCGTTGCATAATGTTTCTAGCAAATTAGTCGTTTTTCCCATAGCTGAAACGACCACGATAAGTTGTCCATGCTGTTGATGGACAATTGAAGAGAGGTTTTTCACTCCTGCCGCATCTTTCACGGATGCTCCCCCGAATTTAAAAACTTTCATTTAGGTTCCGATTAAAAAGTAACACGAAACAAAAGTAAATTTTAAATTGTAAAATGCAAAATAAGATGTTGAAGATGTGTCTTTTCGTGTTTATTGTAATTGTTGTATTTCCGTTAAGGATAATCCGGTACATGTCATGATGGTTTTAAGAGGAATGCCCTTTTCGAGTAATTTTTTGGCGGTTTCTTTCTTCTCTAGTTCGATGCCTTCTTGAATGCCTTTTTCCCTTCCTTCGGCTAATCCTTCGGCCTTGCCTTCAGCTTTCCCTTCAGCTCTTCCTTCGGCTTTTCCTTCGTCCCATCCTTCCCCATGTGCAGTGGTTAGGACATCCCACTGGATTCTGATGTTGTCCATGTGGCGTTCATAAGCACGACGTTCCTGTTCGCTCATGTCTGACACACGTAGCCGTTCTCTTGCTGCTTGCAAGCCTTTAGCCGTGGTGTTTTCGTCAATGATACCGGATTTCAAGAAACGGACCCACTCGTCAAGAGGTGTTTTGGCCCGATCATCAAATTCATTAACTCTGAGGACGTAATATTCCGGAAAGATTTCTCCGGCATTTTCTTTCACGAACGTGTTACGTTGCTTGGTTGAAAGACGTAAGGTATCACCTGAATGAATTCCTCTGAAATCGGTTACTCCACGGTAGATATAATCACTCCCCTGTCCTAAATCGAAATATACAATATTAATGGAATAGACTTTTCGAACTTCAGCGTAAAGGTCACCTTCATGAATGTATTCTGTGATGGCTTTGGAGACACCGTATAGCATTCGTTGAAAATAATATAGTTCCCGGGTGTTTTGAACTTCTATGATAATGAGTTCCTTTTTGTTGTTTTCAGCCAAAACGTCAACCCGGTTGAATTTGTCGGACTCGTCTTCTTTATTGCCTTCGCTTTCTAGGATCCGATGAATCTTGATATTATCTTGTAGTAATTCGCTCAAAAATCCTTCTAACACGACAAAATTTGCTTTGTTGCGTAATAAACGTTTCATGGCCCAGTCGAACCGGATGAGATTGTATCTTGACATGGTTTTTGTATTAATAGTATTATACAAATGTACGAAAAAAAGTGGAATGAATCTATTTTAATTATTAGAAATTAATATTGTTGTAAAAATTGCTATTTAGTATTATTTTAGTATTTTTGTGAGTATTCTGGTTTTGGTGATCGGCGAATGAAATTATTAACCATAAATGTATGTGTTTATGAAAGAGGTTTGGTTGTATAGTGTAGTGTGTTTATGTATGCTTCAAAGTTGTACCCGAATCGAATCAGATGAATCGGGAGAGCAGGAAATTTGTTTTAGAGGGAATGTGCAAGAGTTACAACAAGTTAATTTGTCGGAATCTAGGGTGGGGTTGGGTAGTGGAAATAAAGTGCAGTTGTATATCGTGGAGCAAGATGAAGAAGGGGTGAAATTACCTGCAAGTGAGGATTTTTATCAAATGAGTAGCGATGCGGATGGGAATGTAAATTTTGAGGACGGGGAAAAGCACATTTATCCGAATAACCCGATAAACATATATGGGTTTTGTTGCAAAGGAATGGAAGGGAATCCCGTGAACCTTTTGAAAGTACCTGTAATGGTAGAAGGGGAACAAGTGACGGGGGATGCTTTATTGAGGTCTGATTTTTTGTATGTAAAATCGGAAGAGCGTTATCGGGCAAGTGATAATGCGATTTCATTGAGTTTTAGTCACCAGTTTGTAAAGTTACAATTTTGTTTTAGAACAGATACCCCAGAGACGGTTGATTTAGGACAGATAACGACTCTTGAGGTTTTAAACGTTGTCCGGGAGGGGAATTTTGACGTGACCACGGGTGAATTGACGTTGGGAGATGCTATTGATGATATACAGGTGCAACCGGCAAATGAATCGATGGTGATTGTTTTGCCTCAGAGGGTTAAAGGTGGGGATGTTTTGTTTCGTTTTGTTCAAGGTGGAAAAGAAAGGTCGTATTCGGTGCCGGCAGCGGGTATGTCATTGGAAAAAGGGAAGGTGTATAAGTGTGATATTTTGATCAATCAATATCCGGGAGCGGGTGATAAAGACGTGGTGATCAGTACTCGGGTTGAAGATTGGGATGAATCTGAACCGCCCATTCATATTGTGTTTGAAGACGGGCAGAATGTGGTGGCAACGTTGACGGATGTTGCGAGTGGGGTGGTCGTGAATCGGGCGGATTTGTATTTGTCTTCTGAAAATAAAGTCCATGAGAAGTTGAATATTCCTGTGATAAATAATAAGATGGAATTTATGTTCCCAAGGGAAAAGAAAGGCGAGACATTGCGTTTGAACAAGGCTCGTTTTTACACGGAGGCGGGAGATGAGTTTGATTATTATTTTAAGGATAAGGAGTTGCTGGGTGATAATCTGGATGAGTTGTCTCTGGTGGCACCGAAAGTTGGGGATGCTTGGGGAGATGGGGTGATTTTTGCAGTAGGAGAGGTGACGGGATATGATGAAAATACATCTTCTTTCGTGACGGATGTAAAAGGGATAAATGCCTATCGGGGACGGATGGTGTCAAGTAAGATGTTAGGGGAGTTGGCTTGGTGTGAAAGTGGAGCCAAAGGAGAAAAGGTATCGGTGGGAGCGAGTGATAAAAATAATGGAAAAACAAATACGATTGCATTGGAAAATTTCATCAAAATGAATGGTGAAAAATTGGAGAATTACCCGGCATTTGTAACTTGTCGTGATTTGGGAGATGGATGGTATTTTCCGGCATATAACGAAATAAGGTGTGTTGTTGCTAATAAAGATATGTTGAATGTCAAAATTGAGGAGCAATTAGGAGATCTAATATCTCTTGTTGAATTATATGGGAGTTCTACAGAGAAGGAAGGGGAACCTACGCACTATATTGGTCCTGATAAAATAGGGAAAACGGTATATCCATATACTAAAATAAGTCAGGCAAAAGTTCGTGCTGTTCGTGCCTACTGATGAAACTTCTCATGATGGATTGACGTAATGCTTTAAGATGAACTTGAGTATCAATATGGATACGTCATAATGTTGATGGAAAACGCTTTATCTTCGTGATAAGGGGTATACGGCGGAGAGAAGATTGATGTTTCGTCATCGATTGCAGGCCTCTTCGTGAATTCGGGCTATACGCGTAAGGATTTGAAAGGGAGAAACGGAATAAAACCCGCAAACCTTTTAAATTAAAGATTATAACTCTATATTTGCAAAAAAATTAAAACACATAACCATGATAATGCATAAAGTTACAACTTTAAATCAATTTATTATTGAACGGCAAGCCGAGATTCCCGGGGCTACCGGAGAATTTTCACGACTTTTGCACCATATAGGTATCGCTGCTAAAAAAGTTCACCGGGAGGTAAATAAAGCTGGTTTGGTAGATATACTTGGAAAGGTGGGTTCAATCAACGTGCAAGGAGAGGACCAACAGAAGTTGGATGTCTATGCCGACAAAACTTTTATGGATGAGTTGAGGGCGAGTGGCGAGTGTTGTGGGGTAGCTACCGAAGAGAATCAGGACATCGTGGTTTTCGAGGAGGGATTAAGCAAGGACGGGAAGTACATCATCTGTATGGACCCGCTGGATGGATCGTCAAATATTGACGTGAATGTTTCCGTGGGTACGATCTTCTCTATTTATAAACGTATTTCTCCTATCGGGGAACCGCTCGTGATGGACGATTTCTTCCAGCCCGGAACAGAGCAGGTGGCTGCCGGTTATGTGATTTACGGGTCATCAACCATGTTAGTGTATACTTCCGGTAACGGGGTGAATGGTTTCACGCTGGATACTTCTATCGGGGAGTTCTGTTTGTCTCACCCGAATATGCAAACACCGGAAAGCGGAAAGATATATTCTATTAACGAGGGTAACTACGTGAATTTCCCCGTAGGTGTGAAAAAATTCATCAAGTATTGTCAGGAGAAAGATGAGGCTACGAACCGGCCGTACACGTCCCGTTATATCGGGTCTTTGGTGGCCGATTTCCACCGAAATATGTTGAAAGGTGGGGTGTTCTTATATCCGCAGACGAGTTCTCACCCAACAGGAAAGTTGAGATTGTTGTACGAGTGTAACCCGATGGCGTTTATTGCCGAACAATCCGGAGGGTTGGCCACGGACGGGGAGCAGCGAATCATGGAGATAAAGCCGGAGGCTCTCCACCAGCGGGTGCCGTTATACACGGGTTCGAAGAAGATGGTACAGAAAGTACAGGAGTTTCTGACATTCTTCAATAATATATAGAAACAAAAAAACTTCAAATGGATGATTGTAACAGCGATCATCCATTTGAAATTAAAGAGGAAGTTAAAAATAAAATCGAAATATATGATAGCAAAACAATTAATTGAGCCAAAGAGCATTGTGGTTGTGGGTGGTTCTGACGACATTCACAAGCCCGGGGGTACCGTGTTACGGAATTTGCAAGATGGAAATTTCAAAGGTTCGCTTTACGTGGTGAATCCGAAGATGGATGAAGTGCAGGGAATCAAGGCGTATCGTGACGTGAAGGATCTTCCGGAGGTGGATTGTGCTATTTTAGCGATTGCTGCTAAATTCTGTCCGTCAACCGTGGAGGTTCTTGCAAAACAGAAGAACACGAAAGCATTTATTATTCTCTCTGCCGGATTCCATGAAGAAAACGAGGAGGGAGCCAAGCTGGAGCGCCAAATTGTGGAGACGATTAATTCAGTAGGTGGATCTTTGATCGGACCGAACTGTATCGGTGTTTTGACAAACCATTATAGTGGTGTGTTCACAAGCCCGATTCCGGAACTGAACCCACAAGGGGTAGATTTGATTTCCGGTTCTGGTGCGACGGCATTGTTTATCATGGACTCCGGAATGCAAAAAGGAATCAAATTCAACAGTATGTATTCCGTGGGTAATTCAGCTCAATTAGGTGTAGAGGAGATTTTGGAATACATGGACGAGTCGTTCGATCCGAAGACGAGTTCCCGGGTAAAATTATTATACGTGGAGAGTATCGAGAAGCCGGAGAAGTTGTTAAAGCATGCATCTTCTTTGATCCGCAAGGGATGCCGGATCGCTGCCGTTAAGTCAGGAGGTTCTGCTGCCGGAAGTCGTGCTGCTTCTTCTCACACGGGAGCTTTAGCCAGTTCGGATGTTGCCGTAGAGGCTTTGTTCCGCAAGGCGGGTATTGTGCGTTGTAACGGACGTGACGAGTTGATGACGGTTGCCGGAATTTTCATGCATCCGGAAATGAAAGGTCGTAACATGGCTGTCGTGACTCATGCCGGTGGACCTGCCGTTATGTTGACAGATGCTCTTTCTAACGGAGGGATGGATGTTCCGCATATTGAAGGTGAGAAAGCGCAGGAGTTGTTGGCGAAATTGTTTGCCGGGTCGTCCGTGGGTAACCCGATCGACTTTTTGGCAACGGGTACGGCTGAACAATTAGGATATATTCTAGATGCTTGTGATCAGGACTTTGACAATATTGACGGGATGGCGGTTATTTTCGGTAGCCCCGGTTTGTTCCCCGTGTTCGACGTGTACAGGGTACTTGACGAGAAGATGAAGACTAGCAAGAAACCGATTTTCCCGATTTTCCCTTCTTCCAAGATCGTGAAGGACGAGATTGCGGAGTTCGTGTCTAAAGGCCGTGTTTATTTCCCGGACGAGGTGCTGTTTGGAAATGCTTTGTGCAAGATTTACAAGACTCCGGCCCCGCAACCGGAACATTTTGAAATGCCGGATATGGACGTGAAGAGAATCCGTGAGGTGGTGGATAACGCGCAAAACGGTTATTTGTCTCCGGACGAGATTCATACTTTGTTGGATGCTGCCGGGGTAGCGAGAGCTAAAGAGGGAGTTTCTGATAACGAGGAGGAGATTGTTAAGATGGCAAAAGAGATCGGGTTCCCGCTGGTGATGAAAGTTGTCGGACCGATCCACAAATCGGATGTTGGTGGAGTCGTGTTGAACGTGGGCGACGAGGAGACCGTTCGTCGTGAATTCAAGCGGATGATGCAGATCAAGGATACGTACGCGATTATGCTGGCTCAACAGTTGAGCGGAACGCAGGTGTTTATCGGTGCTAAACGGGATGATAAGTTCGGTCACATGGTACTTTGTGGGTTGGGAGGTATTTTTATCGAGGTGTTGAAGGACGTGAAGGCCGGATTGGCCCCGATGTCTAAAGACGAGGCTCATGGTATGATTAAAGAGTTGAAATCTTACAAGATTATACAAGGGGTTCGCGGACAAGAACCTGTGAACGAGGATAAGTTTGCCGAGGCCGTGATGAGAATCTCTGCTTTGGTGAAGGTTGCCCCGGAAATCTTCGAGATGGACTTGAACCCGTTGTTAGGAAATAAAGATAACGTGGTGGCTGTAGATGCTCGTATCCGTATCGAGAAATAGAAATTTCTCATGCGAGCTTGGAAAAATTATAGCAAGGAAGAGAGAAAGATGATCATCATAATAGGAGTATTGCTGCTGGCAATACTCCTAAGTTTTGGTCGTATCAGTAGCGGTTGGAAAAAAGGATTTGATTTCTTCTATTCCTCTCCCAAGGAGGAAGTGAATAAGGACGCCCGGTTGAACCAAGGTCCGGAGGACGGGAACACGGATGCGTCGAGCGAGAGTACAGAAAAATAATGTTTAAAATTCCCCGGGAGGGTGTGGTTTTCCGGGAAACGGGTAAAGTATGTGTGATGAAAAAAAGTGATTTTATTGTTATCGGGTGTGTAATCGTATGCCTGTTGCCTTTCTTCGTGTCTGATGCCGTGTATTCTTTTTATAAAACATTTAATGCCGAGCATGGTATGATTATGAGCTTTTTGAAGTTCGCAATCTTGTCAACACTAGGGGAATGTATCGGATTGAGGATCAGTGCCGGGGTGTATAACCGGAAAGGTTTCGGGATCTGGCCCCGTGCTATCGTGTGGGGTGTGCTGGGAATGGGTATCAGTATGGCAATGACGATTTTTTCAAGCGGGGTTCCGGTCTTTCTGAAGACGATGGGCATGGAAAATGCCGTTACCGTGATGGGGGAGAGTTTATCGTGGGATAAGGTGTTCGTGGCCTTCTGTATTTCCGTGGCGCAGAACACGATTTTCGCTCCTGTTTTTATGACATTGCACAAGATCACGGATACGCATATACTGAGTCATGGAGGGACGTTATCCGGTTTCTTTACCCCGATCAAGATGGGGGAAATCATGGCAAATTTGAATTGGCGGGTACAGTGGAATTTTGTTTTCAAGAAGACGATTCCTTTTTTCTGGTTCCCGGCTCACACAATCACTTTCTTGTTGCCGGGTGATATGCGGGTTTTATTCGCAGCCTTGCTAGGGGTTGTCCTAGGAGTTTTGTTAGCGATTGCCACGCATAAAAAATAGACGTCTATAACTTTTCGTCTTTCTTACCGTATAGTTTATAGTTGATAATAATGGTTTAATCACTATAAACTATATTTCTATGGATAAAAATAAGATTGAACAAAAGAAACCGGGTTTGAATCAAAAGGGCGTGGAGGAGGATAGTCCTTTACGTTTGACGGCCGATCTGGAAGGGAACTATCTGCTGGATGAGCGGACAAGCGAGATGAAGTGGTTGGGGATTTTCTATTCTCCCGCTGGGGGAAGTGTTCACCGGGTTGCCAAGATGCTGAAGAAGAAGATCGGAGCGGATAAGGTGGATATGTTTTGCGTGAATGATATTCAAGCGGGTAAGTTATTGGATTACAAGAATCTGATACTGGTATGTTCTTCTTTGGGACGTAGTACCTGGGAGAGGGAACAGCGGGATCGTTGGGCGAAGTTCTTTCCCGGAATGCGTAAGATTTCTTTGAAAGATCGTTTCGTGGCACTTGTCGGTTTGGGTGACCACGTGACCTATCCGAAGAATTTTGTGGATGGTATGGGGTATATGGCGGAATTGGTGACGGGACTTGGCGGAACTCTCGTGGGAAAGACTTCGACAGATGGGTACGTGTACGAGGATTCCACAGCAGTGATTGATGATTTGTTTGTGGGGTTACCTTTGGATGAAGATTTTGAACCGGAAAAGACCGATGCCCGGATAAGTAAATGGCTGGATATGGTGTTACCGGAGTTCGAGAGAATATGATATTTATAAGTCAAAGGTTTGTAAGATTTATAAATTAGAGGTGGGTCAAAAGTCTTTTGATCCACCTCTAGTTTGTATAGGGGCGTGTTTGTGGTTGAAACCGGGTTTTATTTGGGAAAAAGTAATAATTTTGTATTGCATGATTAAGCGTGTGATTTGGTAAATTTTGATAATGATTTTATTATGGAGGAAAAGTTGAATTATAAAATGCAGATGGATGTTAAGTATGATTATCTTGAAAAGATTAATGTCCCGGAAATCGTAAAGAATTGTACGGATAAATGGTTTAACCAGTCATTGTGCAACGTGAATTCTTCCGTGTTCAGGTTAGGTATCTTTGAGGGCGAGTATCATTTGCATAAACATGATCATGATCATGATGATGAGGTGTTTTTTGTTATTGAGGGTAGTATTATTTTAGAAACGGAAAAAGGTAATTTTGAGTTGGGACAATACGAGGGGGTGTGCGTGCCTAAAGGTGTAATGCATAGGCCTATTGCAAAGAATAAAGCGGTAGTGCTGATGATTGAAAATATTGGTATAGATCCAATTGGAAATGATTGAAAGTTGAATTAAAACTTGTCTTTTTTTTATTTTTTTAGAGCATATATGGGAATTTGTTGAAAAAGAGTTACTTTTGAGGCAAGCGGTTTCATGGTTTATTGGTCTTTACCGTGTCATCGTGCTTATGTAGAACGCAAAATGTATTAAACATGATGAGAAGTATTGTATGCATACTACTCTTCCTGATGGGGAGTAGTGTATTCGCACAAAAGGCGGATTTTAAAGCTTGTGCCAAATTTTCTGAGAGAAATCTTTCTGATTATGTCTACAGTTTATCGGTTTATCCCTCGTGGATCGGGAATTCTGATTTTTTCTGGTATTATTACACGACGGGTGACGGAACGGTGTATTATTTGGTAGATGCTAAGAAGGGGAAAAAGCAAGAATTATTTTCAACGGAACGACTTGCTGCAAGATTAGCAGAATTGACAGGTAAAACTGAAGATGTTCGGAATTTTAAATTGGGAGGGTTCCGTTTTGAGGGAGATAATCCTTATCGATTGATGTTTTCCAGGTACGGGAAAGATTTTGAATACGATGTGAAACGTGATGTCTTGAAAGAATATTCACGGGAAAGAAAAGAGAATAGTTTTAGCCGGGTTCCTTACTGGCAACGCTGGTCTCCGGATAGCAATTATATGGTGTATGCTTACAAGCATAACGTGTATATACAGGAAAAGGGGGACACAACTTCTTACCAGTTAACGACGGATGGAGAACGTTATTATTCATATTCTTTTCAGCGGGATAAGGATACGGACAAGAAGGAAGGGGCATCAATTACTTGGTCGGGGGATTCCAAGGTGTTCTATTGTCTGCGGCAGGATCGTCGGAACGTGGGGGAGGGGTATTTGATTGATCATCTGGCAGAGCCCCGTCCGACCTTGAAAACTTATAAATTTCCGATGCCGGGGGAAAAGTATGTTTACACGTATGATTTACATTTGTTTGATGCAGAGAAGAGATCGCATCAGGTGGTTGACATTGCGAAATATCCGGATCAGGAGGTGAAAGTGATGCTTTTTGATTTTAATAAGTACCCGGAATATATTTATTTTACTCGTAAGAGCCGGACGTGTGACGAGATGGATCTTTGCCGGGTAGATACCCGTACGGGAGAGGTTTTTGAAATTATTCACGAACGTTGTGAGCCACATTTTACAGAGCAATTGTTTGAATGTCGAATTCTGAATGGAGGGGAGGATATTCTTTGGTGGTCGGAACGTTCCGGCTGGGGACAATATTATCTTTATAACAAGGAGGGGCAGTTAAAGAATCCGGTGACAACAGGGGATTTCGTGGCAGGGAGAATTACGGAGATGGACACGTTGGGACGTAGTTTCGTGTTTGAGGGGTATGGTCGGGAGAAGGGAATAAATCCGGAGTATCGTCTTTTCTATAAAGTGAATTTTGATGGTTCCGATTTGACGTTGTTGACTCCCGGAGACGGGTTTCATTCGATTGATCTGGCCAAGAACGGGAAATATTTGATTGATAATTATTCCCGGGCGGATCAGGAGCCGATTGCCGAATTAAGAGACACGAAGGGAAGGAAAATTATGGAATTGGAACGTCCTGATTTACGCTTGCTGTACGAGATGGGATGGAGGAAACCGGAACGGGTAAAGGTGAAAGCGGCTGATGGAATTACGGATCTTTATGGTGTGATGTATCGGCCGTTTGATATGGATTCGACACGGAAGTACCCGATTATCATAAACGTGTACCCAGGGCCGCAAGAGAATTTTGTTCCACAGTCTTTCACGTTGGATGATAATGGAAACGAGTCTTTGGCTCAGTTGGGTTTTATTGTGATTAATGTCGGTTTTCGGGGCAGTTGTTTTACCCGGGGAAGGAATTACCATTGTTTCGGGTATGGAAATTTGAGGGATTATGCTTTGGCGGATTGTAAGTTCGTGATCGAACAGTTGGCTAACCGATATTCTTTTATTGATTTGGACCGGGTGGGTATTTACGGACATTCCGGGGGTGGTTTTATGGCTGCAGCCTCTATTCTGACATATCCGGATTTCTATAAAGTTGCAGTTGCAGCATCCGGTAATCATGATAATAATATATATACGAAATGGTGGGGTGAAACTTATCATGGTGTGAAAATGCATGAGAAGAAAGTGGGGAAACGGGATAGCGTGGTGTATTCGTTCGAATCCAAGATTCCTACGACGATAGAATTGGCTAAAAACTTGAAAGGAAAATTGCTGTTAATAACGGGAGATATGGATATTAACGTGCATATGGCTCATACGATCCGTTTGGCTAATGCTCTGATGCAAGCGAATAAACGCTTTGATTTGATGCTTATTCCCGGGGCGGATCACGGCTTGGGTTCTCCTTATTATGTGAATCTTATCCGGTATTATTTTATTGAAAATCTTTTGGGTCAGAGAGTAGATAATGTTGATATGAATAGCATTGATTGATAATGATTAAACGATCCTTTTTTGATAATTATTTTCAACAAAAAATTATTAGTAATTCAAAGATAACATTTTTTAGCTTAACCTAATTATCAGGTACTTCATTTTTTTCCACTTACAAGACCTTAACATCTTCCTTGAAAATGTAAAAGATCAAAAAAGGATCGTTTAATGACAGAGGAACGAGGTGAGTATATTCGATTTTTGAATGGAGAAGTGCTTGTTTTTAAGCACTTTTTTAAAGAGCATTTCCCCAAATTTTTTGCCTTTACTTCTCGTTTTATTGATGATTCGTATGTACGGGAAGATATTGTGCAGGAAACTTTCATTATTGTTTGGTCCCGACATTTGAAAGTGTTTGATTCAGAAATGGCATTACAGGCTTTTATTTATCGAACTCTTCGAAACAAGTGTCTGGACTATATTCGTCATGAAAAAATCAAAGAACGTTATTCAAGTGAGTATTCGAAGGAACGGGAGACAAGTGATTATTTAATGCAGGCGATCATAGATGAAGAGAGTCGTTTCTTGATTCATAAAGCGATCAAATCGTTAACTCCTCAAGTGCAGGCCGTGATAAAATTACATCTAGAAGGCAAGAAGAATAAAGAGATTGCGGAGGAAATGGGGATAAGTGAAACAACTGTAAAATTTCATAAATCAATTGCTTATAAGGAGTTAAATAAATCATTGGGACATTTATTTTTAATGATTATCATGTTGTCATAGTTTTTTTGAAAAAAATAAAAATTTCACCTATACCGTTTTTTATCTCGATCGTTATTGGGGAAACGAGAGTTAGATGAAAGAGATAAATCAGTATTTATTCATAGCTAAATTAATCTGTAAAGAACGGATTATCGGGTTGGATGATTCGGAGAGAAGACAGTTGGATTCATGGAGGAATGAATCCAAGGAGAGAGAACATGTCTTTTTTAACCTGCAAAGAATTTCCACGGAAGAGTTAGAAAAACGGTATGACGAGGTGGATGTTAATATGAAATGGGAAGATTTCAAGAAACGGCAACAACAGGGAAGGAGAAATATAAGAGTGGGAGTGACTGTTGCGGCGAGTATTTGTTTGTTAATGACAAGTGGGTTGTGGTTATGGTTGGGAGGTGTAAGAGAGGAACGTGTTGTTTTGGCAGAACAGGGACGGCAAAATAATGTTTGTCTCGTGTTGTCAACCGGGGAAGTGGTGGATATTTCGAATGCAGAGCAGGATGAGGTAAAATTGGATAAAGGGACAAAACTTTATTCCGGGAATCGTTTGGAGTACGTTCGACCGGATTCTTTGCATAAGAAGGAGTTGGAGTTTAATCAGTTGATTATTCCGAAAGGGACATTTTACCATTTAGTTCTTTCGGATGGGACGAAAGTGTGGCTGAATGCAGATTCAAAAATAAAATACCCGGTGTCTTTTGGTAAAGATAAAAGAGAGGTCAGTTTGCATGGAGAGGGATATTTCGAGGTTGCCAAAGACAGTACCCGTCCTTTTATCGTGAGTACGGATAAGATGGATGTGAAGGTGCTGGGGACAACTTTTGACGTGAACACGTACGAGGATGAAGGAAAAAGTTTTGTTGTTTTGGTAGAGGGTCTCGTGGAAGTGTCGGCGGGAAAAGGGGAATCCCGGATAATTACCCCGGGACATATGGCAGAAGTGAATATGTATGACGTGCAGGCTAAGATTCAAGTTTCAAAGTGTGACACGGAACATTATGTTGCTTGGAAGAATGGTAATTTCAGTTTTAGGAATGCCTCGTTAACAGAAATTTTGAAACGAGTGTCCCGGTATTATGATGTAACCGTTATTCGGGAACAAGTGTTTGAGGAAGAGTATTATACCGGGGATGTGTCAAGTGACGTCTCGTTAGAGTCTTTGCTTGCCGTTATTGAATCTTCAACTTCTGTATCATTTAAAGTAGAACGCAAAATCGTCTATGTACAAAAGAAAAGAGATTAGGCTAATTGGTCTTTCCTAATCTCTTTAACGCAAAATGTTATATAGACATAACACACAAATATAGGTAAAAATGATGGTAGAAAAGTTTTTTTTCAGGAAATTCAACAAGTGTTGTGCATTTTTGATGCTACTGTTATTCGCAGCGGGTACACTTTGGGCAGGACATTCACCGGAAAAGATAACCTTGAAGGTGACAAACGAGAAACTGGTTAAAGTGCTTGAAGAGATCAAAAAGCAATCCGGGTATAATTTTGTATACAACGAGAAATTCGTGAAGGATCTTGGAGGAATAACAGTTGATGTCAAGGAAGTTTCTTTGGATAGCGTGATGAAAGAGGTGCTGAAGGGAACAGGGTTACGTTATCGAATCCAAGATCGGATTATTTTGTTGGAGAAGGCTCCGCAAGTTAGTAATGAGAAAAGATTCAGAGAAATTAAGGGGAAGGTGAGAGATGACCGTAACGAATCATTACCGGGTGTGACAGTACTTATAAAAGGAACATCTATAGGGGTTTCGACGGATATTGATGGTAATTTTAGTTTGAATGTTCCTGAAGGAAATGATTTATTATTGATTTCATTTGTGGGGATGGAAACGTTGGAGGTGAATCTGAAAGGAAAAACAATGCCATTGGATGTTGTATTGAAACCTAAAGCAGACGAGTTGGATGAGGTTGTTGTGACAGGGTACACACAAACAACGAAACGGCGTTCTACGGGGTCTGTTGGGATTATAAAAAAAGAAGTTTTCGAGAATCGTCCCGTTTCGTCAGTTGATAATTTGTTGCAGGGGCAGATCGCAGGAGTTAGTGTGTTGGCGACTTCCGGTCGACCGGGAGCTTCTTCTAAGATTCGAATCCGGGGAACAAATACATTGACAGGGAACGCCGAGCCTTTGTGGGTTGTGGATGGTGTGCCTTTGCAAAAAGATATCCCCGATATTTCAGCCGGGCAGATAAAATCGGGTGATTTTGATAATATTTTCACGACGGGGCTTGGGGGAATAAATCCCAATGATATTGAGAGTGTGACGGTGTTGAAAGATGCGTCTGCGGCGGCAATTTACGGATCGAGAGCGGCAGGTGGGGTTATTGTAGTGACTACAAAACAAGGGAAAGCGGGTAAGATGAAAGTGAATTATTCCGCTAATGTTTCGATCGTTTTGAAGCCGCAACGGGATATGAATTTGATGAATTCAAGGGAGAAATTAGCTTGGGAGCAAGAGTTGTGGGATGAATTCTCTGCGAAAGGTTTTAATAGCGGGACATATTACCCTGTCGTGGGGATTGTGGGGATGATTCGTTCCGGTAAAGACGAGTTTAAGGGGATGAGTGTCGCGGAGCAGGATGCGTATATCGAGGATTTGGCATCACAGACAACAGATTGGGTTGATATTTTGTTCCGGAATT
Organism: Butyricimonas sp. BSD2780061689_150309_C8; assembly: GCF_015560935.1. Lineage (NCBI taxonomy): Bacteria > Pseudomonadati > Bacteroidota > Bacteroidia > Bacteroidales > Odoribacteraceae > Butyricimonas > Butyricimonas sp. BSD2780061689_150309_C8. The sequence continues at coordinate 109,174 of NZ_JADMSV010000001.1, read as the reverse complement.
CATTTTCAATGAGTCATCATCTTTCTTTGTCGGGAGGAAAGGAGGAGTTCACGTATTACCTGTCATTCGGATATTCCAACGAGAAGGGTACGATGAAGAATAACGCGTATAATCGTTATAACGTGAGTTCTAAGATAAATTTGAGACCAGTAGAACGGTTGAACCTTCAGTTTGGGGTGGATTTGGCCAGTCAGAAATCTGATGCTCCTTCGATGAATGTGAACCCGTTGGAATATGCTTATTATGCTAATCCTTACGAGCGCCCGTATAATGAAGACGGGTCGTATAGAGGCGATTACACGTATTTTACATTGAATCGGGTAAATGGCGGATTCACGGAAATGCTGCCGGAAGGGGGAGTGAATATATTGCGGGAGATGGAGGAAACGTCGAGTGATGCTTATAATACAACAGTAGATTTGCGTTTTAGTGTGGACTATCGTCTTTTGAGTAAATTCAGAGTATCCGGGATTGCCTCTTACTCTTTTACAAATAACAAGACGGATAATATAAATGGTAAAGAGTCTTATGCCGCTTTCTTGGATCGGTTGTCTTTTGATAGTTATCCGAGTACTCGGACATATGGGTCTATTACCCAGACTTCCGCAAATAATAGTAGTTATATGGCTCGGTTCCAATTAGGGTATGATGATCTTTTTAATGACCAACATCGCATCGGGATTATTGCAGGAGCAGAAATCCGGGGTGACAATGCCAAGAGTATTTATGAAAAACGTTATGGCTATGACGATGTAACGGGTAATTCATCTATTCCTTTGCCCCCGAAAACAGGAGATAATATTAGTTATAACCAGTTGATTTCATTCGGTAGAATCGTAGATGGGCTTTCTGGACAGAGTCGTACGGAGAATCGTTTTGCATCATTTTATTCGGCTGTAGATTATACTTTACGGGATAAGTATATGGTGAGTCTGTCGTTCCGGACTGACGGGTCAAATAATTTCGGTAGTGACGAGCAATTTAACCCGACGTGGTCTTTGGGGGCGGCGTGGCATATTGGGGACGAGGGGTTCATGCAAAGGATAAATCACGTGTTGAGTCGGTTAAAGCTAAGTCTAGCTATGGGATATACGGGTAATATAAACAAGACGGTGAAACCGAACTTGATCATGAGTTACGAGAGTGATTACAGAAAGGCCGATAATGATATGTACCGGATGGGATGGATCAAAAATGCTCCTAATCCCAAGTTGAAATGGGAGAAAACACGGGACATGAAAGTGGCTTTGGATTTCGGATTGTTTCGTGACCGGATTTCCGGAGTCGTGGAGGGATATTATCGTAAAAGTATAAATTGCGTGACATCGGTGAATGTTCCGGTGATGACCGGATTTTCTAGTCAGAGTTATAATACTTCCGAGCTTGAAAATAAAGGTATCGAGGGTACGATTCGGGCTACTATTTTAGAGTATAAGGGATTTCGTTGGAATATGTCGGCAAATATAGCGTGGAATCAGAATAAGTTGACAAAATATGAATCCCCTACCGGACATATTTACGGGAACTTGTACGTGGGATATCCTTTAGGGGCGGTTTTCGGAGGAAAGACTTCAGGTATCGATCCGACGACGGGGTTGTATAAGTTTAAATTGCGATCGGATGCCGTGATTAACAAGGAGACGGATTACGCAGACGCAACAAATTATCGGTTTTATTTGGGAACATCAACAGCTCCCACGACGGGAGGGTTTAATTTGAATTTTTCATATAAACAATTTGCGCTTAACATAGGAGGTGCTTTTACGCTAGGTGCCAAGTTGTTGAATGATTTAAACACTCCTGCCAGTTATTCCAGTATTTCGGTTGAAAACAAACCCTCGGTAGAAGGAGGGCGTGAATCTATCCCGATGAGATATAACGATTTGTACGTAAGTCATTTAAACGTGCGTAAAGATGTCGTTAATCGTTGGCGTGCAGATCAAACAGTTGGAACGAAATACCCACGGATACTGGATCGTTACGGCGAGCGTTTGTATCTTGACAGGACCAACCCGTCGAGTACTGATATCACTAATGGGGCTTTACTAGAGAATGTTTCTTTTTTGAGAGTTCGGGATATTACATTTACCTATAGTTTGCCGGAAAATATACTGAAAAAGATCTCCTTGTCATCAATGAGTTTCTATTTATCAATGAATAACTTCATCACGATTACAAACTATTCGGGAATTGATCCGGAAACACCGGGTGCTACTTATCCTGTAACACGTTCTGTTTCATTTGGTTTGAATATTGGTTTTTAAAATAAATATGGATTAAATATTTTTAGTTATGATACGTAATCGTAGGCTATGGGTGATAATAGGGCTGTTTGTCTTGTGTTGCTCGTGTAAAGAATATCTGGATTTAAAACCTTATGGGGAGACGATCCCGGAAACTCCGGAAGAGTTTGAAGCTTTACTTCATAGGACGTTAAATAATATAGACTATGGTAATGATGCTGTTATTATAGGAAATCAATCGACAATCCTGGATTATGATTGTGTGACGGATAATTTGGATGCAAGTTTGACAATTTTGCCGCAAGGGAATAGTTTAAACCTGTATCTGGGGGAAAAGTTGAATGGATTCCAATCTAATTACAGTCAACTTTATGAGAAAATCCGGGACTGTAATCTCGTGATCGAAAATATGACGCAGAAGGAGTCTGCGAAAGGAAAGAAAGTGTTGGCAACGGCTTATACGATGAGAGGCATATGCTATTATAACTTGTTGCGTTTATTCTGTGAACCTTACGATAAAGAAAATGAGAATTCACAATTGGGCTTACCGCTTGTTAAGGTCTTTGATATGGAGGCTAGGCCTATACGTTCTAGTATAAAAGCCACGGCTGAGTTTATTGAAGAGGATCTGAAGAATGGTATAGGGTATAACCTGACGGACGATATATATCGATTGACGGTTGACGTGGCCAAGGTTTACCTGATGAAACTTTATTTTTGGACGCAGAATTGGGGAGAGGTTACGACCTTGGGAGAGGAATTGTTGAAGAAATATCCTTTGTTGGAGGGTGAGGCTTATAAGGATATGATACAAAGTAAATTTACCCGAAAAGGAAATGTGTTGATCCGCTCGCTTGTTTACGGGGATGAAAGTGCAGAATCTACGTTTCAACTTTTGGTTAAATATCGTCCCGTGAGTAAGCAATTTATAGATTTGTTTGTGGAGAAAGAACATGATATCCGGTATGAATTATTTTTTGATAAGAAACGTGTGGTTAAGAAGCAGTTGACGGCGCAAGTGAGAAGTGCTGAGATTGCTCTGATGTTGGCAGAAGCTTACGCTCATATTCCGGATAATGATAAGGCTTTAGCACATCTGAATGCCCTCCGAGCCAAACGAATCAGTAATTATGTGCCTTATTCATTGACAACTTTACCTTCTGACACATCGGTAGGAGAAATCAGAGAGGACGTGTACGGGAAACCTTTGACTCCTTTATTGGCAGCTATATTGAAAGAGCGCCAAAAAGAATTGTTTCTGGAAGGTGATCGGTTGTTTGAATTGAAGAGGAATGGATGTCCTGAATTTTGGGTTACGAAAGACGGTTTGAAGTATGTGACTCTAAAATACATGTACACAGCCCCGTTGTCAAGGGTGGATGTGGATTTAACTCCTGGGTTGATTCAGAATGAAGGGTATGAACTTTAAAATATGATTTGATATGAAAACGATGATATTGTTTTTTTTCGGGATGCTTTTGATTTGTAATGCTTGTGGGGATGTTGACGAGGAACCGCCCCGGACTGATAGTATAGCTCGGCAATACGTGATACCTCAGGCGAAGCCATTGACGGCAGAGGAGCGTGAATTTATTAAGGCTAAGAGAGAAGAATATAATAATGCGATAAATAATGTAGAATAAATTGTTAAACCTATAAACGAAAGATTATGAGAAATTTAATTTTACTGTTTTCTTTATTCTTATTAACAGGAATATGGACATCTTGTAGCGATAATGATGATGATGATATGCTGGATGTTTCATTTGCGAAAACGGCTTATTTTTTGCCAGCGAATGAACCGGTAAAAATAGAAGTGACTGCGAATTCAGCGGTTGCCGAGAATACGGTTGTAAAATTCGGGATTACTGGTAGTGCTGTGAAAGATGAGGATTACACACTCTCGGCGGAGGAATTTGTTATCCCGGCAGGTGAATCTTCTGCTTTCATAGAGATGACCCCAAAAGATAATTTTACGGCCGATCGGGATGTGAAATTATCAATCCTGTCTGGGACTAATTATAAAATCGGGAAAAATGGTGTTACCACGGTTACGGTAGAGTCCAAAGAACAATTGATTTATTCGTTCGTGCAGGAGTATTACGCTCTTGCAAACGAGGTAACGGTTGAAGTGGAAGTAAAGGCGGTTGCGGGTACTTATGGACAGAAAGAAGAAGTTCATATTCCTTTTACAATCGGGGATGCTTCTACTGCAAAAGAAGGCGTGAATTTTGAGATTGAAGGTGGTGTGAAAGAATTTGTTATTCCGGTCGGTTCTTCAAAAGGATCAATAAAAATAAAGTTATTGAATGAGGAGGAAGGAAAGGATAGGATTATTTTGGAAACGAAAGATTTGAGTGAACGTTTTATTCCGGGTAATTTTGATGAAGCGATCGTGAAGGTTGATGGAAAACCGATGGGAAGAATGATCGGAAAGTGGGTATTTGAAGAAGAATTGTTGTTGAATTATTGGAAAAGCAGCTATCTGGAATGGCAGCAGGCTCCAGAGTCTGATTTCGTGAATATGCCTGTGAATAATACGAATAAGGATACATTGGAATTTATTGCAGGAGAAGTTGACGAGATGAAAACGATTTTGACTGGTGATTTGAAGAATTATTTTAGGGATTGTGAGGTAACGTATGTGCGTGATGAAAAAGAACGCTTGATAGAAGAGGGTGGTATTCGTCCCACGGTAGTGACCATGTCTGTTTATCATTTAAGTAAAGCAAATGTTACTTTTTCAGCGGGAACTGTTAAGGAAAAAGAAATAGAAATAGGGTTCCGTATGATTGATGATAATACCCTAGAAATTACTTTGTATGATTATGAGCCGACTGATTTCTACCAGACGATTTACGAGGGAATGAAGGCTGTTGCTGGAGAGGGGGAAATTGCGATGCGATATATTCAATTGCGTTATCATTTTACAAAAGTAAAATAGTCGATGAGATTAATGATGTTTTTATGGATTGCATGCCTGTTGGCATGCAATTCTAATGATAGGACTCCGGTAAGGGGAAATTTACAGAATTGTAAAGGAAAGAAAGTTTATTTTGAGATTTGTGGGCAAGACACAACCATTACTGTGGCTTTAGATAGTGTGGGAAATTTTGAGATTAATTTACCGTTAAAGGAAGCAGGATATGTGCGCTTGGCAAATGGTAAGGCCGCATTTCCGCTTTATTTGCAGCCGGGTGAGAAGGTTCAGGTGAAGATGGATGTGGAAAAAGTTCAAAATGGGGATTATAAATCTGTTGAATTGGTGGAAGGGAATAATCCGGAAACGAGGATGATGGTGGATTATTACGAAAAGCAGTGGTTCCCATCGACGCAGGAAATGTTTGTGTTACCTCCGGTAGACTTTAAACAAATGATGGATTCTATCGTGCGGCATAATGATGCTATTATTACCAATTTTGTGAAAAAAACACCTTGTGACCCGGAATTCGAACGTTTGTTCAGAATACAAGTAAAAGTTCCTTTGGCTGCTTCTTACTTTTATTACCCCATGTATCATTCTTTATTAAATAGAGAAGATCAAAGTGAGGAGCCTGACCATTTCAATATATTTGATGAAATGTTACCGAAAAATGATATTGGTGTCTATCAGAAAGTATACCGATACAAGGTTTACGAGGTTTCCTATTGGAATAATTTGCTGGGAGAGAAGTTGGCTGGTTTGATGTCGGAACCGGAACAATTCGTGAATGCTTATATTGACGAGTTGAATAAATTGGGGTTGCACGAACAGATCCGGGATGATGTAGGGAATAATTTCGTGATGCAGTATTATAATGAATTACCGGAGGAAGCCGTGTTGATATTGAAAAGCAGATATAAGGAGATTGTTGTTAATCCGAAGTACCTGAAAGAAATAGAACGTGTTTTTCAAAATGTTTTGCCCTAAAAGAATTTTCAACTTTCAATTAATTGACTATCTTTGCACCCGCCTATCGAGAATAGGTAAGTAATTAATGAGTTAAAATTAAAAAGAATGGCAACTAAAATTAGATTAGCAAGACACGGTCGTAAAGGACGTCCGTTCTACCATGTAGTGGTAGCAGATAGTAGAGCACCGCGTGATGGTCGTTACATTGAAAGAATTGGTTCTTACAACCCGATGACCAACCCGGCTACAATTGATTTAAATTTCGACAGAGCGTTATATTGGTTGATGACTGGAGCTCAACCGACTGACACGGCTAAAAGAATTCTTTCTTACGAAGGAGTACTTATGAAAAAGCACTTGTTGGAAGGTGTGAAGAAAGGTGCATTTGATATGGCTGCTGCTGACACGAAATTTGAAGCTTGGAAAAAAGAGAAGATTGCTAAAATTCAGGCTAAAATTGCTCGTTTGGCTAACGAATCAGAGAGTGCTTATAAGGCTCGTCTGGAAGCTGAGGCTAAAGTAAAAGAGGCTAAAGCTGAGATCGTGGCTAAAAAACAAGCAGAAATTGCCGCTGCAAAAGCTGAAGCAGAGGCAGCTGCCAGAGCAGAAGTAGAGGCTGCCGCAACTGAAGTAGCCGCAGCAGAGGCTCCGGAAACTCCGGCAGAAACTCCAGCAGCAGAGTAATTTTATGGTCAAGAGAGAAGATTGCGTAAAGATAGGAGAGATCGGTAAGACTCATAACTTACAGGGCGCCCTTATTGTTTATACGGATAATGATCTTCTTGAACAATACATGGATGAACCGGTGTTTATTCTTTTAGAAGGGGCACCGGTTCCCTTTTATATTGCCGAAGATGGTTTAACAGAAAGAAACCATTCTTCTTATATTGTCAAATTTGATTTTGTTGACTCGAAAGAACAGGCAGATCGTTTGGTAGGATGTGACCTGCTAATGGATAAATACCTGTTGGAAGAAGAGAATGAATTGCCTTTTGAGCTTTCAGACTTGATTGGCTATTCCGTGCTGGACGAGTTGACGGGAGAGACGGGTGTCGTGGAGCAGGTGGATAATTATTCAGGTAACGTGGTTCTCACGATAAAAATATTTTCTAAAGAAATTCTTCTTCCCGTATCCGATGAATATGTTCTGGATATTTCTCATAACGAGAAAAAAATACATGTAAATATTTCTGAAGAAATCAAGGAGCTTTATTAAACCTTTTTAAATACTTAAACGTATAAATAGGTAAAAAATAATCGCTATTGGTGTGTCTTATTGGGTGTTTTGGAGTAGAGTACTTATCATGTAAAGTTCAATTTTTATTAAAGCAAAATATTTCTGTGGAATATTTCTAGTTTGTGCCAATTTTATATTTGGAAAATTTTTTGGCTTTATTTGAAATGATAAATATGTTATTATCAGGTAAATGTGTATTCATTTTGGAAAACTTTCGTGTTTTGTTAGTAAAAATATTTTTCCAAGAAGTTTTTTTTCTTTAGTTTTGTCCTTGTTGAATTGGTCACAAAAAATACTATTTATATAATACGCTAATGGAACAAACTACGAAGAAAGTGGAAAAGCAAAAAGAAACTGTGAAAGAAAAGAAAGTCTACACGCAGGAGGAGGCTTATAGCAGTTCCTTGAATTATTTCAAGGGGGATGAGTTAGCTGCCCGTGTTTGGGTAAGCAAATACGCATTAAAAGATTCTTATGGGAATATTTTTGAGTTGAATCCAGATGATATGCATCATCGTTTAGCTTCAGAGATTGCTCGGATTGAGAGAAATTACACGAACCCGATGACGGAAGAACAAATTTTCGAGGTGTTGCGTGATTTCAAATATATCGTTCCGCAAGGAGGGCCGATGACGGGAATCGGCAACGATTATCAAATTGCATCCCTTTCTAACTGTTTCGTGATAGGACATGATGGTCCTTCTGATTCCTATGGCGGGGTAATGAAGATTGATCAAGAGCAAGTGCAATTGATGAAACGAAGAGGTGGAGTAGGACATGACTTGTCCCATATTCGTCCGAAAGGGTCTCCAGTGAAAAACTCTGCTTTGACTTCTACTGGAATTGTTCCTTTCATGGAGCGTTATTCGAATTCTACCCGGGAGGTGGCGCAAGATGGTCGTCGGGGGGCGTTGATGTTGAGTGTTTCCATCAATCACCCGGATTCAGAAAGTTTCATTGATGCGAAAATGACCGAGGGGAAAGTAACCGGAGCTAATATTTCGGTGAAAATTGATGATGAGTTCATGAATGCGGTTATCGAAGAACGTGATTATATTCAAAAATATCCGGTATATTCTGACGAACCTAAAAACGTGAAACAGATTAGTGCGGTAAAGTTGTGGAATAAGATTGTTTATAACGCATGGAAATCTGCTGAACCGGGTATCTTGTTCTGGGACACGATTATTCGGGAGAGCGTGCCGGATTGCTATGCAGATCTGGGGTACAGAACAGTTTCCACGAATCCTTGTGGAGAGATTCCGTTGTGCCCGTATGATTCATGTCGTTTGCTGGCAATTAACTTGTATTCTTATGTGGTAAATCCTTTCGAGAAAGACGCTTATTTTGATTACGAGTTGTTCCGGAAACATGTCGCTATTGCTCAACGTTTGATGGATGATATTATTGATTTGGAATTGGAGAAAATAGATGCCATTCTTGAGAAAATTGCATCAGATCCGGAAGATAACGAGGTGAAGGGTGTTGAAATTCGTTTGTGGGAGAAAATTAAAACAAAAGCCAGAGAAGGGCGTCGTACCGGGGTCGGGATCACGGCTGAAGGTGATATGTTAGCTGCTCTCGGGTTGCGTTATGGTAGTGATGAGGCGATAGATTTTTCCGTAGATATTCATAAACAACTGGCTGTTGCCGCTTATAGTTCTTCTGTCGAATTGGCTAAGGAGCGTGGTGCGTTTAAAATTTTTGACGCTGAAAGAGAAAAAAATAATCCGTTTATTTCTCGTTTAAGAGAGGTAGCCCCGGAGATGTACGAGGAAATGGTGAAATGTGGTCGTCGTAATATTGCTTGTCTGACGATTGCTCCGACGGGAACAACCAGTTTGATGACCCAGACTACTTCCGGTATTGAGCCTGTATTCTTGCCGGTTTACAAGAGAAGAAGAAAGGTGAACCCGAACGACAAGAATGTGCATGTTGATTTCACGGATGAGATGGGTGATGCCTACGAGGAGTTTATAGTGTTCCATCATAAATTTGCCGTTTGGATGGAGAAAAACGGGTATGATGTCCATAAACGCTACACGAATGAGGAAATTGATGAAATGGTGGCTAAGTCTCCTTATTACAAGGCGACTTCTAATGATATTGACTGGGTTGCTAAAGTGCGTATGCAGGGACGTGTGCAAAAGTGGGTGGATCACTCCATCAGTGTTACCGTGAATCTGCCTGCAGATGTTTCAGAGGAATTGGTTGGGCAGCTCTATATCGAGGCTTGGAAGAGTGGATGTAAAGGATGTACGGTTTATCGTGACGGTTCTCGTTCCGGAGTTTTGGTTTCCAATAAAGATAAGAAGACGGATGGGGCAATGCCTGCCAAGCGCCCGAAAGAATTGGATGCAGAAATCGTGCGTTTCCAGAATAATAAGGAGAAGTGGATTGCCTTTATCGGTTTGTATGACGGACGTCCTTACGAGATCTTTACCGGTATCGCCGATGATGAAGAGGGAATTATGTTACCGAAGGCCGTGACCGATGGTAAGATTGTGAAGAACACGGATGAAGATGGAAATAGCCGTTACGACTTCCAGTTCTCGAACAAGAGAGGTTTCAAGACGACGGTCGAGGGGTTGTCATATAAGTTCAATAAGGAGTATTGGAACTATGCTAAATTGATTTCCGGGGTCTTGCGTTATGGAATGCCGATCAATCAAATCGTGGATTTGGTTGCTGCTATGGAGTTCGATAATGAGAACATCAACACGTGGAAGAATGGTGTGGAAAGAGCGTTGCGGAAATTTATTCCGGATGGTACGGAAGCTACTGGTTCTGTTTGTGAGAATTGTGGTTCTAAATCCGTTATTTATCAAGAGGGGTGTTTAATCTGTAAGGTTTGTGGTTCTTCTAAATGCGGGTGATGATTATATGGTAATTATATAGACTTTCGAGTTATAAGTGAAAGGTGACCAGATTAGTTTGGTCACCTTTTTTCATGATAATTGATGTGCTAAGATGTTTTACTTGATTTTCTTTAAAAGCGAGTTTTTGTATTCTTTGAAAATCAGATATTTGCATAAGTGAAAAAGATTGTATTTGTAATATGTATTTATTGTAAATTGTTGTTTGTCAGAGTGCTGTGTTGAAATTTAAACGAACGATTATTGATTGTTTGAATTGTTAAAAAATGGAGGCGTGTTTTTAGACAAATATTTACACATGTACACAATTAAGTTAGACAGACATTTAACAAAGAAAAGTTGCGCTTTGGGGTGACTTGATATTTTTTAATTACCAATATAATTCTTTTTAAGTATGAACAAAAAACGGAATTTTGCAAAAATGGCACTTTTAAGTGCTCTACTTTGTGGTCTTGCAAGTCCTACTTTCATCGGTTGTAAGGATTACGACGACGATATTAAGGATTTGCAGGAACAGATAACTGCAAACAAAACATCCATTGATGAACTTTTGGGGAAAATTAAGGAGGGACAATTCGTACAGGGTGTTGAGAAAATCGCTAATGGATTGAAAGTTACTTTGGGTGATGGTAGTGTTGTTGAGATCGTGAATGGTAAGGACGGTGTTGATGGAAATGACGGAAATGATGGTAAGGTTCCTTCATTTGAAATCAAAGAAGACGGACACTTGTATGCGACTTATGAGGGGCAAGATCCTATTGATTTAGGAAATGTGAGAGGGGAAGATGGAGGTGCCGGTACTGTAACTGACGTGAAGCTCACGGTACAGGACGGGTATCTTTATTTGAACGGCAAAATTATCGAGCCGAAAATTGCTATCGGTGGGATTTTCTATGTAGAACAACAAGGCTATGTAGAACTTTATATGCCGAAAGGAACAGTGAATGAAGACGGAAGTATTACCGTTGGAGACTACGAGAAAGTAACACTTCCAAAAACAACGAATATTGTAACGGATATTTTATTCATGCCTTTAACTCTTTCTGCAGGAGAGGCTCCCATGATTTTCTTCCCGACAATTATTCAGGACGAGACTGATGGTGTGGGTAATTATGTAAATGGAACTGCTGCAGCTCCAGAATACACGGTAGGAACAATTCCGGCAGAGCCTAGTTCTATTCTTTATGCTGGTAAGGCTGAGTTGAAGTATCAGTTCAATCCTCGTTCTGTTTCTTTTGACGCTTTTAAAGTGTTAGGATTGTGGAAACATGGCGAGGCTACCGTAATTTCTCGTAGCATGAAAGACGGGGCAAACATGATCTTTAACAAGGGTCAGAGATTCTATGATATGGCAAATGGTGTTCTGGAAGGTGCTAAGAGTTATAGTCAAGATAAAGAAGTCGGAATGTTGCATTTCCGTGCAAAATCATGGAGATTTGCCGAGATGGTAGGTAATAATCACCAAGGTAATAAACGTGATCTTCTGACATTGGCTGTTTTGAACGGGAAAGATACCGTTTATTCAGAAATAGCACCGGCTAAACATTGGCATATTGCACAAAAAGATGTACGTATCGTGAATACGGATGTTGAGCATTATGCACTGGATGCAAACAAGGAAAACTTGTATGCAGATAAATTCCGGTCCGTAAACTCTTATCAAGATAAAAAGGCAGCTCCTGCAAAACAAGAGGATGCAGATGAATATTACAAGAGTCTAGCTCCAATCACGACTTTCGAGATTGCATATGACAACCGGAAAGATAATGGAGGTAAAGGATTAAACTTGACAGAACTTTTCCGTACATTCTTTATTGACAATGGAACGGAATATCCGTTTATGACGAATGGATTTGATGACTATCAGTTGAAATTCGAAACCGTTTCTTTCAATAATTTAGGTGTTGACCAAACAGAAAGATATTTGGAATTGGTTTCTACGATGGAAAAAGACGGAACGGATGAAAGACAATTAGTAACTAAAGCTTACGTGAAATCTCCGGATCAATATCCAGGATTTGAACAAGGTGATCACTCTGCTGCTATTGGAAGAACTCCGATCGTGCGTGTGAAATTGGTTGCTCCGGTTGAAGATGGTGCTAGTGCAGAAGCAGAAGAAAATGTTGTTGCTTCTCGTTTGATCAAGTTAGAGATCAAGGGTAAAGAGAGTGTAACTGAAAAGATTGTAATCAAAGACACGATCAGAGTAATGCTACAACATAAAGATCAAGCTGTTGAACTTGATATGGACCACATTTACAATGACCTTCGTGTACAACAAGCAGGTTCTAGAGGTAGAGAAGAATTCCACAAACATTATCAATTCGATCCGACTATTACGATTGATTTGCAAAAACAACATACTGCTGCTTTAGATGCAGATGCTCGTAAGAAAGATGTTGATTTGGAAGAAAGAAAAGCAGAAGACGGAACGATCTTGAATCAATTGGATTTGATTGTTAAACCTACTGCATTCAGCACGGAACATGTGGAGTATGTTGTTAAGGCTAAGTATGTTGACATCCCGAATAGTGGAGAAGTTTATCCGGATGTAAATGTTGAATACACTGTATTTGTAACTTATCCGAACGCTGTTGCTCCTGAAATTACCAAGTTGAATTGGCAAAATCCGGGAACTAATGGTGAAGGTGGTTTGATCTATGCTCACGGACGGATCGCTCCGGGTGCTGACGGAAAAGTTGAAACAACGGATGACGAATATGATATGGTGGCCGTTTTGAACAATATGTTTGACTTGGAGAAATACACGATGGATCAAATGCTGAAACCGAGAACGGGTGAAACTGCATATGATTTGGCAACAATTGCAAAACCTACATTATCATTCGAATTGGTTGACAAGTATAATAGTTCTTCCGATTGGGCTGGAACAACCGATGGTCTTAAATTGTATCAAGAAAATGGTGTTTGGAAGATTGAATTGGAAAAATCAGATGCCGGACGTCAATGGATCAATGCTATTGGTGAAGACAGTAAGAGAGTGAAGATTCGTGCCGTAGTAAGTTTCAACGAATGCTATGACGGATTGTATGGAACTTGCAACAATGGCGAGAAGAAGTATAACAAAGATCAAGCTTCTGACAATTTACCAGAATGTAAAACCACAGACAAGGTAGGTTCTCAAGCTCATGATATGCACGATTATACGGGAACTGCTAAGGCTCCTGAATATGGACGTTCTCAAGTTGTAATTAAAGAATTTGAAGTTGCATTCATTACCCCGATCAGATTCGTCAAGAAAACTATCGATCCGTTGTATGACAAATATCCTCTTGCTGAGAACAAAGCTTATTTGAAAGATTGTTTCAGACTTGCAGATTATTTGTCTGACGAGAATGCAGCACAAGAAGGCTTTAGATACAACCATATTGTATACGATACAGATCTGACAGATCAAGGAACTATTGATTTGTTCAAACGTGGAACCGATGGATGGTGTAACTACTGGAAACAGGTATACGATGTAAACAGTGTGTTCGAATACAAGGTAATCGGTGGATTCTTCAGCGATGGAACTGCGCTTGATACAGAGAACTCCAAGAAAATCAAATTTGAAACGGATGCCGAAGGCGAATATGTAACTTGGATCAATGATGGTGAGGATATTGCTAACGAATTTGTAATCAAAGTTGAAGTTTGTGTAAAACATGTTTGGGGTCTGGTATGCAATCATGCAAATAAAGAAACTGAACGTGGACACTCAGTTGTGACATTGGAAATTCCGGTAAAATTCCATAAAAACTAGAAATAGGATTAGGATACAGAGAGTATATAAATCTTTGCAACCAGAAGGAAATCATTAAAATGATTTCAAACAAGAAGAGAGGGGTGTCTGATTCAGACACCCCTTCTTCAAACGATCAGAAATTGAATACGACACATTTAAGTATGAAAAAATTGCTATTATCTTTTTGCTTTTTAGTGCTGACTTCTTTTTTGTGGGCACAAGTGCAAAAGAAACAAGTGTACAATGATTTTTCCCGTTGGAGCTTGGGATTGAACGGGGGCATATCCATTTTCCGTGGGGACATGGTTTCTTTCTCCGCTGATAAAACTTACCTGGGTAGACAAGGTGGTTTACAACTGGGTTACCAGTTAACCCCGACTTTCGGTTTGTCCTTGACAGCCGATATGGGACAGGGGAAAGGGAGTGCCAAGAAATGGGAGAAAGAGTTCAAGATTTACCCGACGGGGGAGTCTTACTACGGGACGCTGCCGGAAGAGGGTTTCGCTTATTATAATGACGTTTATTCCAAGGTGAAGTATTTCACTATCGGGTTACACGGTGATTTTAACGTGAACAATTTTTTCGGGAAGAAAGAACTACGCCGTTGGACCGTGTTAATAAGCCCGGCGGTTTACCTGCAAAAGTTCTCGCCCAAGTTATACAAGAAAGAGGATGACAAGCGTTTTGACCCCTCTTCCACGCTGGATAACGACCTGAACTTAGGGGTAGGAGGTGACATCGCCTTACGCTATCGCGCGAGCAAGCATATCGATTTACAATTGAAATCCGGTGTTACCTGGATCGCTAACAACAATTTTGACGGTGTTGCCACTTGTTGTTCCAGTAAATACAACTGGTTGGCGAACTTGTCGGTCGGGGTGGTCTGGAAGATGGGTAACAACAAGAAGAAGGAGAACTTGATGTATGCCCCCGCTCGTTCCGAGCCCCCGGTAACGCTCCCGGTAAAAGAGGAGACACGCCCGGTGGTGAAGGAAGAGCGGAAACCCGTTGTGAAGGAGGAGAAAAAGCCGGTAGAGAACGTTGTGAAGGTGGAGACCTCTGCAAAGACTTTCCCGGTATTACCGACAATTCACTTTCAACGTAACTTGGCGGTTATCGACACGGTTCGTTTCGCCGGTGAACTTTCCCGTATCGTGGAAGCATTGAAGGAATTCCCGGGGGTGAAGGTTGATATTCGTGGTTACACGGACCACACGGGAACGGATCGAGTCAATCTACCGTTATCCTTGAAACGTGCAGAAGCCTTGAAATCTTACCTGGTTGGTAAAGGGGTTTCAGCCGACCGGATGAGCACGTTTGGAGAGGGTAAGGATATGTCGGTGGATCAAAAGGATATTTACACGGAGAAGGCTCGTAAGGTTGAAGTGAAGAAACATTGATGTAAACTCATGTAAATATTTTCCCTACCATTATTAAAAAGAGGCTACCAGCTTTTTTATCTAAGCGTAATGCTGTTTTGGCATGATAAAGTCACCTATATTAAGGTGGCTTTTATATTGAAATTGATCAAAAGGAAACGAGAAAACGTTGACAAAACGAAAGGTTTTAGTGTTAAAATTAACTGTTATATTTTTTATTGATAAAATATCAATAATCGTTCATATATTGATTGCAAATGTACGACTTTTTATGAAACAAGAAAGAATTGATCAAAAAAAATTTCATATTTTGTATATATATTGTTTATTATGTGCGCAAAACGACACAAATGATCTGTTTTACAGATTGTAGATACGCATTTCGATATAAATATTGATAGTAATTGTTGCATTTTTACGATCTATTTAAGAATCATATTCTCACCTTTTATTTCAAGATAACTATATACTATATTATTTTAGGAGATTAATTGGGATAATGAATCATTTTTTTGTATTGGGAACTAAATTTTCCCATTTCTACAAATAACTGATTTTTAGAGGTTTTATCTAAGCCGATTTTAGACATGATATTCATATTATAAATCCAGATAATTTTATTTAATAGATAATACTGTTATAATCAAACATATATCGTCGCATAATACATGAAATATATTTGATAATCTATTTTTATAATATATTGATTACAAGGTTGTTATGCAATTTATTAAACGAACAATTAATGCGTTGTTGTAATCCTTAAAAGAGGAGGTGTATGATTAACAAGAAAATAACGTTTGTTTCAAAAATTGTAGAATAGAATTTTAGTGATAAAGTTGCGCTTTTGGGTGACTTGATATTTTTTTAATTACCAATATAATTTATTTTAAGTATGAACAAAAAACGGAATTTTGCAAAAACTGCACTTTTGGGTGTATTGCTTTGTGGTCTTGCAGGTCCTACATTCGTTGGTTGTAAGGATTACGACGACGATATAGATGGTTTGCAAGAACAGGTGAACACTTTGAACAAGAACTTTGAGGAATTGAAGAAACTTGTTAACGATGGAAAGGCAATCACGAGTGTTACTCCCATAACAGGAGGTTTCAAAATTACATTCAACGACAACACAAGCTATGACATTGTAAATGGGAAAGATGGTGAAAAAGGAAATGATGGAGCTGATGGCGTTGGAACAGTTGTAAGTGTTGATGAGAATGGACATCTGATCATCGACAATGTTGACAAGGGAAAAGTTGTTAATGAAGCTGCTGCAGATGTGGTAATCACGATCGGTGAAGATGGCTATATCTATGTAAATGGAACAAAACAAGAAGGGGCAAAAGTTAATACACAAACGGGTGCCTCTTACGCTGTTGATCACGAAAAATTTGTAGAATTCTACGTGGTAGACGAAAAAGGTAATCTTCCTGAGACTCCGGTTAAGATCTGGAAAAACGCTGCTTTAAGTGGTTTGTTGACTATTCCGAATTATTTGGTAGATGTTGCAGAGAACGGATTGTTGTTCCCGACGATCTATGGTGTTGATAAAGATGGCGCTTACGTACGTCTTTATGCCGGTAAAGCTGATTTGAAATATCAGATCAACCCGAAAGGAGCTACTGTAGAGAATCCGGAGTTTGTAAAACAACAGATTTTAGCTCGTTCTGCTAACAACGGAATTCTTGTTTCAGACGTGAATGTTGACGGGGAATATTTGACTTTAAGAGGTAAAGCCATGAGTGGTTTGTACTCTTATAATGAGTTGGAAGACGTAACCGATGAGGATTCATACATTTGGGGATGGGATATGCAAGAAGGAATGATTGATCCATCATTCAATATTGTCGCATTGAAAGTTCAAAATCAAGGAGAAGAATTGATTTCTGATTATGTAATGGGATTTGATTACAACATCTCTCAGAATGATGTGACAATTGAGAAGAAATTTGTTGAAGAAGGAGAAACTGAATATAAAGATGTACTAGCTAAAACAGGGGATGAGGCTAAGGCTGCTGACGCTCATTTCACGTTAGTTTATAAGGATGGTAAAGGCGAGTTGAAATTAGCTGACGAAATCGCTGCATTCTTTAAAAGAACAGGCTTGACTAATAAAGAAGGTAAATTCGAGTTTACTACCAATGGATTTGACGAACATTCTTACAAGTTTGAAAAAGTTGAATTCTTATTTGAAGATAACGATGGTAATAAAGAGGATCATTGTAGCTATGTAAATTTAGCAGAAGATGGTACTTTGACAATTAAAGAGGCTAGTGATGAGAAAGGTTCTTCCATTGGTAGAACACCAATTATTAAGATTACATTGGTAAGTGATGTAGAAGTTAATCATGGTAAAGATGTAAAAACGGTGTATGCTAAAGTGTTAATTGCAGAGAAAGAAGCAGAAAAAGAGATCCCGGCTTACACTCAAGCATTAGATTATCTGTTGAATAATGTAGGTACTGCTCAATATTTGCAATTGGATAAATTGTATGGACACGTTGCTACTCATTTAGGCATTTTAGGTGCAGATAAATTCCATACGATTTATACTACATTCGAACAAATTACAGAAGTTCCGTTTGATAGCGAAATCCAGTTGAAGATGACAGGAAAAACGGAAACAGAGAAGAATGAATGGTTGGCAGTTTATGTTCCGAACTATAAGAAAGCCGGTCAATATCAAGTGAAAGGTGTATTCAAATCTACTGACGACAATGTTTATCCTCCTGTATACGTGATTTACACGGTTAACGTTAAATACCCAGTAGGACCTTATTTGATGAAGCGTACGGATGCAGATCAGGGTGGTAACTTCTGGGAAGGTGGACATATGCTTGTAAACGGTGTATTTGACAAGACGAACGACTATGTATTTGACATGGGAGGTAAGATTGCAGATGCATTTATTTACAATTTGCCATATGACGAGAATCCTTGGGATGCAGCATGGAATATTGAAAATAAAGTTAGTGCTAGAGCAAATATTCAGTATACTTTTGTAAATCCGGCAGAAAAGGATGCAAATATTGTAGATATAAACGCTACGACCAAAGAGGATTGGAAGGGTGAAATTTCTGTAACGAAGTTACCTGCAGATGCTGATTATAGAGATATTGACGTTCAACCGGTTACTTGGTTTAACTTGGATCTGGACAAGATGGTCAATAATGTAGCTACTGGCGGAACGATTAGCATGACAGACGGTTTGAAAGCAAACACTGAAACTAAATTTACAGTACGTTTCGTTTCTCCGTTGAAATCATTGGTTGCCAAGGGTGGTGAATTGGATAAAAATAATACTACAATAGATCAAACTTTGAATATTATGAAGAGCATCGTTGTAAAAGATAAAAAAGATGTTGTTCTTTATGAGAAAGAAGCATTCGAAGAAATCATTGTAGATGCAGATGGTACTACGAAACGTGCAGCAGATAAAGTATACCAAATTTCGGCTCCGAAATTTGAATGGGCTGATGAGAATTCAAAAGCATTTGCAGCACAAATGGAACAAAGAGGTGGTAAGTGTTCTATCGATGAAACGACAGGTATTATCACATTCCATGCTACTGGTGAAGTAGGAGCTGTAAACTTGAAGGTGAAAGTTTCTATGGATTGTCCGTGGAGAAAACTTGAAACTATTGTAACTGTAGCGGTGAAATAGTTAAGATAGATTATAAGAAAATAATGGAACTTTGTTTTCATTATTGATTGCAACCAGGAGAAAGGGGGTGTCTGTACAAGACACCCCTTCTTCAAGTCATCAAAATCTGAATACTATATAAATTAGGTATGAAAAAATTATTATTGCCTTTTTGTCTTCTAATGTTGCTTTTCTCTTTATCAGTGCAGGCACAAAAGAAACAAGTATACAATGATTTTTCCCGTTGGAGTTTGGGGGTTAACGGGGGAATTTCAGCTTTCCGGGGAGACATGATCTCTTTTTCGGCGGATAAAACTTATATCGGGGTGCAAGGAGGTTTGCAACTGGGGTACCAGTTTACCCCGACTTTCGGTTTGTCCTTGACGGCCGACATGGGTCAAGGAAAGGGAAGTGCCAAGAAATGGGAGAAAGCGTTTAAGATTTACCCGAACGGGGAATCTTATTATGGCACGGACCCAGCGACTGGTTTCGCTTATTATAACGATATTTACACCAAGATCAAGTATTTCACGTTAGGCCTCCACGGTGATTTTAATGTAAACAATTTTTTCGGGAAGAAAGAACTACGCCGTTGGACCGTGTTGTTAAGTCCGGCGATTTACTTGCAAAAGTTCTCGCCCAAGTTATACAGGAAGGGAGATGACAAGCGTTTTGACACTTCTTCCACGCTGGATAATGACGTGAACTTAGGATTGGGAGGAGATATCGCCTTGCGCTATCGCGCGAGCAAGCACATTGATTTGCAATTGAAATCCGGGGTGGCTTGGATCGCGAATAATAACTTTGACGGTGTAGCAACTTGTTGCACGAGCAAGTACAATTGGCTGGCAAACCTCTCGGTTGGAGTAGTCTGGAAAATTGGTAACAACAAGAAGAAAGAGAACCTGATGTACGCCACCGCTCGTTCCGTGGCCCCGGTAATACTTCCCGTGAAAGAGACGACTTGCCCGGTGGTGAAGGAAGAGCAAAAGCCAGTTGTCAAACAAGAGGAGAAAACGGTAGAGAACGTTGTGAAGGTGGAGACTGCGGAGAAAACATTCCCGGTGTTACCAACGGTCCATTTCAAACGTAACTCAGCGATCATCGACACGGTTCGTTACGCCAATGAACTCTCTCGCATCGTGGAGGCATTGAAAGAGTTCCCGGGGGTGAAGGTTGATATTCGTGGTTACACGGATCACACAGGGACAGATCGTGTCAACTTGCCGTTATCCTTGAAACGGGCAGAGGCCTTGAAGACTTACCTCATGAGCAAGGGAATCCCCGCTGATCGGATGAGTACGTTCGGAGAGGGTAAAGATATATCCGTGGATCAAAAAGATATTTACACGGAAAAAGCCCGTAAGGTTGAAGTGAAAAAACACTAAGCCTCTCTATATGATCACAGGAAAAGCCACTTTGTATTCAAGGTGGCTTTTATTTTACGATTTCAATAGCTTGAGAATTTTTTCCTGGTCTTTTTGTAACTGAGCTCGTAATTCTTCAATATCGTTGAATTTACGTTCTCCCCGAACGCGGTCGATGAAATTTATCGTGATGGTTTTTCCATATAAGTCTCGATTGAAATCGAAGATATACACTTCGCAGGAAACTTGCCCATCGTTGCTGACCGTGGGGCGGATTCCGATATTGAGCATCCCGTTGAAGATTTCTTGTTCGATGATTACTTTTACGGCATACACGCCTATAGCTGGTAATAATTTTCGTTCGTCGGAAACTTGAATATTTGCTGTCGGGAAACCGATTTTGTGGCCTAAATGGTGCCCATAAACTACTTCTCCCGTGATAGAATAAGGATAGCCGAGGAAACGATTTACTGTAGTAATATCTCCCACAGCTAAAGCATTCCGGATTTTCGTGGAACTGACATTCACATCATCTTCTTCAAAAACGACTTCTTTTTCAAGGAAAAAACCGTATTCGTTCGCTAGTTCCTGTAAGTTTTCAAAATTTCCGGCTCGGTCTTTCCCGAATCGATGGTCATAACCCACGACAAGCCCTTTAATTTTTAGTTTGTCAATAAGAATCTTTTTCACGAAATCATTATAGGATTGCTGGGCGAATTCAAGTGTGAATTTCAAGATAATCAAATGATCAACGCCATATTTTTCCAGAATGGTAATCTTCTCTTCCAGTGTTGTTAAGATTCCTATTTTTTGTTCCCGAGGATAAAGCACTTCTCTCGGGTGGGGTTCAAAGCTGATAATGACGGATTCCCCATCAATACTGGACGCTTTCTCTTTTAGATGTTGTATCACGCAAGCATGACCTAAATGTACACCGTCAAAACTTCCAATCGTGACGACGGGGCATTTGATCTCTATATTTTCAACTCCGTAGTGAACCTTCATTTCTAGTCGTTTGAATAGTTAAGGGCAAAAATAATACAAATAACTGAATTATGGGGCTAAATAAACTCTAATCCCTGTATATATATTTATCGACAAATAATATAGGGTTGATAATGAGAGTGTATGGCCAAGTAGCCTCGACTGAGACAGAGCGATCTAAGCGAACATAATATTCTATATATCAATAAGTTGTAAATATTATTAAACGAACGTTTATTGATCGTTGAAATTGTTAAAAATGGAGGTGTAATATTAAATAGATATTTATAAAAATATACATTTATATAAAGCAGATATTTTAATGAGAAAAGTTACGTTTTAAGGTGACTTGATATTTTTTAATTACCAATATAATTCTTTTTAAGTATGAACAAAAAACGGAATTTTGCAAAAATGGCACTTTTAAGTGCTTTACTTTGTGGTCTTGCAAGTCCAACATTCGTCGGTTGTAAGGATTACGATGACGATATAAAAGATTTGCAGGAACAGATTGATGCTAATAAATCAGCTGCAACTCAAGAGTTATCAAAGGCCATTTCAGAACAGATTACGGCTTTAGAAAATAAATTAAATACGGCGATTGCAGATAAGGCTGATAAAGGTGTGATCGAGGGTCTTCAAACCGACATTAACAATTTGAAAAATTTACAGAGCCGTGTAGAGAAATTGGAATCAGAGGCGGAAAACTACTTGAAAGCTGGAGCTTTGGATAATTATCTTCAAAAAGGTGATATTGAGGGGTTCTTGAATGAAGATGCATTAGCAAAGTATTTGTCTGATCACAATTACTTGACTTCCGCGGATTTGGAAGGCATTCCGACAGAAACAATTATTAAAGGATGGATCACGAGTGAATTGACCGAAATTCAAGATTTAATTGATGGAATTAATGAATCGCTTGAAGGTATAGATTTGCCGGTGTTAACTGAAGATGTTACTACTTTGAAAGAACAGATGGAAGAAATGTTGAAAGAAGATGGAACATTTGCTCAGTTAAATGCTAAAATTGAGGCATTCGAAAATACGATCTCGGGGATCCTTTCTCCCGATGGTAATACGAATATTTCTTTCATAAGAAGTAAAGCCCTTGCTGCGGATGTCGTTTGGGGATATGGAGATATTAAAGAATCTCTTTCCAAAGGTGCTGTATTGAGTTTAGGTGATGCAGAATTCCCTGTAATCATTAATCCGACAAGTGTAAAGACAGATAAATTCCAATTTGCATTAGTTACTGCTGATGGGAAAGAGTTCCCGTGTACTATTGGTGTTTTGCCTACCTGGGAGATTAAGGGGGATGATGCTTTTGCTTCACGGGCAGCAGAGCCAGAGAAAGTTATCAACAAGGATATTTTCACGGTTTCAGCTTTGTGTAGTTCAGATACGAAGGTGGGCGATTACAAATTAGCCTTAAAAGCTACTCCTAAAGTTGAAAATGGGAAGTCGGTTTATTCAATGTATAGCTTTATTGTTAAAGTTAAGAATTCTGACGAATTAACGGGTATATCTGTTGATAAGAAAATTAAAATGTATCTTGGAATAGAAGAAGATATTAATGAATTTGCAACATTTGCTTTTAAAGAAAATGGTTCTTTGGCTTTTGAAGACGCTTCATCTTTACTTTATAAAGGGCAAGGATATATTATGATCGACGAGACAGATGAGTTTACAAAATCCTGTTTAGCAAATGGTAATATCGATCAACAAGCTTTGTATGAAGGGAAAATTCTTGTTAATGAGACTGTTGAGAATGTCCCTATGGAGATCGATGGTAAATCTTTGAAATTCGTATATTATGCGATGGATTGGAATGGAACAAAAATGGTGCCTGCAAAGTTTGAGGCAGAGTTCCATACTCAGATGTACAGCAAGGATGTTACTTTTGCTGATCAAAAGATTACGATTATGCAAGAGAATGGTAATACTCTAGATAATGCTTTAGAGTTTGATGCTATTTTAGGTAAGGTAATGACTGCTAAGCAGCTTGAATTATGGAAAACTCATGCAACTAATCTGAAAGGAACTGTTACTGATGCCAAAGGAACTGTTGTTACAGGTGCAGAAGTTGTAATTACGGGTAAAACTTCTTTCAATATTACGGCAACATCGGATGTTAAACCTGGAAATTATAATGTTACAATTAAGTTTGAGGATGATAGAACTGGAGAAGAAGGGCTGTTTATAATTACTGGTAAGTTAACCGTTGACGCATTTACAATTACACCGAATTTGGCTGATGGGTATTGGGTTAATAACGTTTTGACAATTCCTGGTGTATTTACAAATGCTACGACTCCATTTGACTTAAGTGTTAAAATGAATGATGCGTTCATCATTACGGCTCCGGAGGGAATGACCGTGACCAAAGAGTACGCATTAGTTCGTGAGGATATAACAGATGAATATATCGAGATTGATGGTGACAAGATTACTTGGAAGAAGAATCTTGCTAAGGAGAACTTGATCGGTAAAGAACTTGAGTTTATAGTAACGGTTAAGAATGGTTCTGTCGTATTAGCAAAAGAAACTTACAAATTGAAATTTGTTAATCCTTTAAGTGCAAAAGTTGAACAGAATGAGGTAAAACATACACTTGCTAATGATAGAAACTCTACGGCTAAATCAACATTTGATTTAAATAAATTGTTGTCATTTAAAGATGTGCAAACTGTAACGAATGAATTATTTGGACTTAGTGGCGATGGAAGTAAGGAAAAACCCTATGCATCGACAGGCGATTTTACTAGTTTGGCATATGATGTTTACGGTTTAGAGAAGTCTAATGTTAAGTTTGAAGTTATTGGGGAAAATAACACGAATCTTGTTCTTGATGAGGAGACGGGTGAAGTGACTTGGACAAATGTTACTGGAGCTGAGTTCAATGGTGTCACCGTGAACTTCAAGGTTACAATTACCCATAATTATGGAACTTCAACTGGAAATATCTCAGTTACGATTAAAGAAAAAGAGGTAAAATAATAATGGATTTCAATATTCATTATTGATTGCAACCAGGAGAATGGGGGTGTCTGATTCCAGGCACCCCTTTCTAATCAATTATTTAAAATGTATAGGTATGAGAAAAATAGTGTTCTCTTTTTGTTTTCTGATGGTTACTTCTTTTCTGGTAGCGCAGAACCAAACGAAACAAGTGTACAATGACTTTTCCCGCTGGAGCTTGGGATTGAACGGGGGCATATCCATTTTCCGTGGGGACATGGTTTCTTTCTCCGCTGATAAAACTTACCTGGGAGGACAAGGTGGTTTACAACTGGGTTACCAGTTAACCCCGACTTTTGGTTTGTCCTTGACAGCCGATATGGGACAGGGGAAAGGGAGTGCCAAGAAATGGGAGAAAGAGTTCAAGATTTACCCGACGGGGGAGTCTTACTACGGGACGCTGCCGGAAGAGGGTTTCGCTTATTATAATGACGTTTATTCCAAGGTGAAGTATTTCACTATCGGGTTACACGGTGATTTTAACGTGAACAATTTTTTCGGGAAGAAAGAACTACGCCGTTGGACCGTGTTAATAAGCCCGGCGGTTTACCTGCAAAAGTTCTCGCCCAAGTTATACAAGAAAGAGGATGACAAGCGTTTTGACACCTCTTCCACGCTGGATAACGGCGTGAACTTGGGATTGGGAGGTGACGTCGCCTTACGCTATCGCGCGAGCAAGCATATCGATTTACAATTGAAATCCGGTGTTACCTGGATCGCAAACAACAATTTTGACGGTGTTGCCACTTGTTGTTCCAGTAAATACAACTGGTTGGCGAACTTGTCGGTAGGGGTGGTCTGGAAGATGGGTAACAACAAGAAGAAGGAGAACTTGATGTATGCGACCGCTCGTTTCGAACCCCCGGTAACGTTCCCGGTAAAAGAGGAGACACGCCCGGTGGTGAAGGAAGAGCGGAAACCCGTTGTGAAGGAGGAGAAAAAGCCGGTAGAGAACGTTGTGAAGGTGGAGACCTCTGCAAAGACTTTCCCGGTATTACCGACAATTCACTTTCAACGTAACTTGGCGGTTATCGACACGGTTCGTTTCGCCGGTGAACTTTCCCGTATCGTGGAAGCATTGAAGGAATTCCCGGGGGTGAAGGTTGATATTCGTGGTTACACGGACCACACGGGAACGGATCGAGTCAATCTACCGTTATCCTTGAAACGTGCAGAGGCGTTGAAATCTTACCTGGTTGGTAAAGGGGTTTCAGCCGACCGGATGAGTGCGTTTGGAGAGGGTAAGGATATGTCGGTGGATCAAAAGGATATTTACACGGAAAAGGCTCGTAAAGTTGAAGTGAAGAAACACGAGTAAATGGGATTGAGAACGACAAATCTGACAATATAGAAAAGGGATTATTCCAAAATAATGGATAATCCCTTTCCCGATTAAAATATATTCATACTTCTTGATACTGATTTTAGAACCGGTACTGTATCATCGTGTTGATACGACTGGCGTTACCGTAATCTTTGTTGAAGTCATTCCGACGACCGAACACGTACTCTATGGCGCAGGAACCGTATTCACTGAAATCCCAGAACAGGTTGGCGGCGGCGTATTGTGCGTATTTGTATGATGTTGCGGGCATCCCGTAACGATCAAGGGCTCGGGCATAGCTATACATGATATTTGATGTCAGAACTTTACTCCAGTTATGAGAGAATCCGATATAACCACCCCATGCATTGAAAGCTTTCAATTTCCCTTCTGCTGTGGCGCTGGGTACGAGGTCAAGGCCCGAACCGGAAATGTCCTGTATGTAGTTGGAGATTCCTTTCCCGTACACTCCCTGAAAACAAAGGGATGTATTTTCGGCAAATTGCCAGATACCGCTCAATGAGGCTCCCCAACCGGTAACGATCCGGTCTTTATCCTCAACTTCATCTTTGTAATACATATTTCTCAACACGGCTCCTGCTTGCAGGTGACTTCCGTTTTTGAAACTGTATTTCACGTTAATCGGGATGTCTGGGATCCGTTGGTTGATGTACTTGGTAAATTCTCCTTCCGTGTAGGATGGCTCCACGTACTCCAATGCCAAGGATGCTTCCAGCTTGTCTGCAAAATTATACGTGTAGCGAATCTGTGGCTGGCGTAATGCCACTTCGCTGGAAGGGCCTTCCTCGTCCACCGTGGCCGGTCCTGCGGCAATGTCACAGAATGTACTCCATGTTTTACCGATCGTGAATCCTTTAAACTTGATAAAAGCTTGTCTTAGAATTGGGGTACTCTGGTTCCCCTCGAATTCCATTTCCATGTAGGTGACCAATCTGCCGACATCCGTGTCTCCGACTAATTTGAAGAATAGGCGGGATTGCCCGACAGAAATACCATATCTACCCCCGGATTGTTCTCCTTTGAGAGCGATGGCGTTTGTGGTAAAATAATTGTCATTGGGAACTCCGTTAAAATCGTAAATCCCCTGTACTTGCACAAATCCCCCCACACCAAAAACGAAGTTTTTATTCTTGTTGAAAAACACGAATCTTGGAGATGCCGGGTCATTGAATGATAGCGGGAAAGCCTCTTTCATCATTTTGTAGAAGTTGTCCGCGTCATTTTTTTCCGAAACGGAAGTCACGTTGACTTGCGCTCGTATCCCCGTGTAGAATCCACAAGAGATGGCTATCAACAATAGCAATGTCAATTTTTTCATAGCGTTACAAATTAATTGGTTAATTTAGTAACACTATATACGGGGATGGAAAAGTAAAAGTTAAGAAGATAGTGAATTTTATGATTTTAGATTGAGGGATTTCCGATTCCGCAATTTATGATTCTTTTAAATTGCGGAATCGGACCCAATCACTCAATCATTATATCTTGACTTCTTTCAGAATTTCACGGAGGTCCGTCTTTTTTCTCAAGATGTCATGTAATTGGTCTATGGCCACGCGTTCCTGTTTCATCGTATCCCGGTAACGGATGGTTACGGCGTTATCTTCCAGCGTCTGGTGGTCGATGGTAATACAAAACGGGGTTCCGATGGCATCTTGGCGGCGATAGCGTTTGCCGATAGAGTCTTTTTCATCGTACTGGCATCTGAAGTCCAGTCTCAATAATTTCATGATTTCTTCTGCTTTCTCGGGTAGCCCGTCTTTCTTCACGAGTGGCATCACGGCCAGCTTGATTGGGGCTAGGGCAGGAGGTAATTTCAATACAACCCGTGAATCCTTCGATCCGTCTTCTTTTTCGATCTCTTCTTCCGTGTAAGCGGCAGAAAGAATTTGTAGGAACATCCGATCCACACCGATTGATGTTTCGATCACGTAAGGTACGTATGATTCGTTTAACTCGGGATCGAAGTATTGTATTTTCTTCCCGGAGAACTCTTGGTGACGTTTCAGGTCAAAGTCCGTGCGGGAATGGATTCCTTCCACCTCTTTAAAGCCGAATGGGAAACGGAATTCTATGTCTGTGGCTGCATTTGCGTAATGCGCCAGTTTCTCGTGATCGTGGAACCGGTATTTCTCCGGTCCGAATCCCAGCGCTTGATGCCAGCTCATACGAGTCTCTTTCCATTTCTTGAACCAGTCGAGTTCACTACCGGGACGTACGAAAAATTGCATTTCCATTTGCTCGAATTCACGCATACGGAAGATGAATTGACGTGCCACGATCTCGTTACGGAAAGCTTTACCGATCTGGGCGATCCCGAAAGGAATTTTCATACGTCCGGACTTTTGGACGTTTAGGAAGTTCACGAAAATACCTTGTGCCGTTTCGGGACGCAGGTATATCTTACTGGCACCTTCGGCCGTGGACCCCATTTCAGTGGAGAACATCAAGTTAAATTGGCGTACTTCCGTCCAGTTGCTGGTTCCGGAAATCGGGCAAACAATCTTGTTGTCAACGATAATCTGGCGAAGTTCAACCAAGTCATTATCATTTAAAGCCTTTGCCATTCTGGCAGTAAGTTCTTCCTTTTTCCGAATATTTTCCAGTACTTGCGGGTTTGTCTGGCGATATAATGCTTCATCAAACTTTTCCCCGAATCTCTTTTTTGCCTTGGCAACATCTTTTTCGATTTTGTCGTCATATTTGGCAATATGATCCTCGATCAGTACGTCTGCCCGGTATCTCTTTTTTGAATCTTTATTATCAATCAACGGGTCGTTGAAAGCATCCACGTGTCCGGAGGCTTTCCAGATAGTCGGGTGCATGAAAATGGCGGAATCCAATCCTACCACATTCTCGTGTAGCAGCACCATAGAGTCCCACCAGTACTTTTTGATATTATTTTTCAGTTCAACCCCGTATTGTCCGTAATCGTACACTGCTGCCAGCCCGTCATATATCTCTGATGACTGGAACACGTACCCGTATTCTTTACAGTGTGCTACCAGCTTTTTAAAAATATCTTCTTGTGCCATGTTATATTTATAAGTTAAAAACTAAAAGTTAAAAGCTAAAGACTAAAAACTGAATATCTCATTTTCAATTCATTAATTGTCACTCCCGATTTCCTTGATTGCCTCGGTCACGTTAATTGCGTAATCCCCGATCTTCTCGCATTCGAAGAAAATGTCACTGTATATAATACCCGTGGCATAATCATATTTCTTTTCCTCGATTGCAGTCAAGTGTTCCTGTTGCAGGATCGTTCGGTAATCATTGATCGTTTGCTCTACTTCGTAAGCTTTCTTTGCCTTCACTTCCTTGTATTCAATCGTGAGGTTTGCACACATAACCACGAGTGCCTCGTCCACGATAGCCATCATGTGTTGTAACTTCTCGTCGATAAATTCGGGGAATTCCACGTTTTGTTCATTCCGACGTCCAACAGCTTTGGCAACGTTCAATGACGAGTCGGCGATACTTTCGATTTCCGATACGATCTTGAACATAGCTCTGACCCGTTGCGAGTTCTCCGTGGATAATTTGGATTCCGATACTTTCGTTAGGTAGTCTGCAATTTCTACTTCCACCACGTCACTTTCGTCTTCCAGTTTGTCGATTTTATTGAATTTCTTTTCGAATTCTTTCGTGGGAGTGTGCAGACATTCTACTACTTGGCGATACATATCCAATGTGTTCTTCGCGTAGTGAGAAATCTCCTGTTTTGCTTGGAACAAGGATGCATCCGGGGTAGATAATAACCCGATTTTGATATGTTTCAACGTGAAGGCATCGTCTGCCGATTCTTTGGATTTGATAATATGGGTAACGAGTTTTGCAATGACCTTGGTAAACCAGATCAAAATAAGCACGTTGGCCACGTTAAAGCAAGTGTGGAACAACGATAGCGCTACCGGAACCGAACCCACGCTTGTGAACGGATCTCCAATTCCCAAGTAAATACTCAATTGTGCCACCCAGCCTAAAAAGAACGGGAATATGGCTAAAACCCATGCAACCCCGAAGAGGTTGAACAGGAAATGAGCAAAAGCGGCTCTTTTGGCAGTTGTGTTGGCAACCATGGCGGCGAGGTTCGCCGTGATCGTGGTTCCGATGTTTTCTCCTAAAACCATGGAAGCTGCGATGTCGAACCCGATCCAGCCGTTTGCACACATGACCAGAGTCAGTGCCATCGTGGCAGATGATGATTGTATCAGTATGGTCAGTGCTGTTCCGATAAGCATGAACAGGATATAAGAACCATACCCTAAATCCGTGTAATTATGTAGGAAATTCAGAATCTCGGGGTTTTCATGAATATTCGGCATGTTTTCCTGCAGGAAGTTCAGACCGATAAATAGAAGTCCGAAACCGATAATCAATTCCCCCCAACTCTTGCGCATCCGTTTTGCCGAGAAAAGTAGCGGTAAGCTCAACCCGATCAGGGGAAGAGAAAGACTGACCATACTGATCTTGAACCCTAGGATGGAGATTAACCATGCCGTGAATGTGGTTCCCACGTTGGCACCCATGATGACCCCGATAGAACCGATAAGGTCAAGTAAGCCGGCATTAACGAAACTGACAACCATTACGGTGGTGGCTGAAGAACTCTGGATGATGGTCGTGATTAACAAACCTGTAATCACCCCTTTCACGCGATTGGATGTCATTGCGGCGAGGATGGTTCTCATTTTGTTACCCGCTACCTTTTGCAAGGCCTCACTCATCATCTTCATACCGAAGAGGAACACACCCAATGATCCGATCAACTGCAAGAAATCGAGAATCGTGTAATTCATAAAATCGTATTAAGTGTAATAAATTGAATTTGCGGGTGTAAAGGTATATAAAGTAAACAAAAAAAGCCCCCGAAAAGGGGCTTTTTTTATCTAAATTCCTCGATGATTACATCATTCCCGGCATTCCTCCACCCATCGGCGGCATTGCGGGAGCAGGATTTTCTTGTTTTTCCTCTACCAAAACACATTCGGTGGTCAAGAACATTCCGGCGATAGAAGCGGCGTTCTCCAAGGCAACTCTCGCTACTTTCTTCGGGTCAATAACTCCGGTCTTCATCAAGTTTTCGTAAACACCTGTACGGGCGTTGTAACCGAAATCTTTCTTGCCTTCTTTTACCTTGTTCACTACCACGGCTCCTTCAACTCCGGCGTTAGCGGCAATCTGACGAAGCGGTTCTTCGATAGCACGTTTGATAATCTCGATACCGGTGGTTTCGTCTTCGTTCTCGCCTTTCATTTTTTCAAGACTTTCGATAGCACGGATGTAAGCCACACCACCTCCGGGAACGATACCTTCCTCGATTGCGGCACGCGTTGCGCTCAAGGCATCATCGATGCGGTCTTTCTTCTCCTTCATCTCGATTTCAGAAGCGGCACCCACGTAAAGTACGGCAACTCCTCCAGCTAATTTAGCCAGTCTTTCCTGTAATTTTTCTTTATCGTAGTCAGAAGTAGAATGTTCGATCAATTTCTTGATTTGATTCACACGTTCTGCAATAGCCTCTTTTGAACCGCAACCGTTCACGATCGTGGTGTTCTCTTTGTCGATCGTGATTTTGTCAGCGCATCCTAACATATCGATCGTGGCCGTTTCCAATTTCAAGCCTTTCTCTTCAGAGATCACGACACCACCTGTCAATATGGCAATGTCTTCCAGCATTTCTTTTCTACGATCTCCGAATCCGGGAGCTTTCACAGCAGCAATTTTCAAAGAACCTCTCAAACGGTTTACAACTAAAGTTGCCAATGCCTCGCTTTCAACATCTTCTGCGATGATTACTAAAGCACGCCCAGCTTGAGCAACCGGTTCCAGCAACGGAAGAAGTTCCTTCATCGTGGAAACTTTCTTGTCATAAAGCAGGATATAAGGTTTCTCGAATTCTGCGTTCATTTTCTCCGTGTCAGTTACGAAATAGGGAGAAATGTAACCGCGGTCGAATTGCATACCTTCAACCACTTTTACTTCGGTTTCAGTACCTTTGGCTTCCTCCACCGTGATCACGCCTTCTTTGGTCACTTTCTCCATGGCCTCAGCGATCAATGCTCCGATATTGTCATCACCGTTGGCAGAGATACGGGCAACTTGACGAATTTTGTCATAGTTTTCACCAACAGCTTCTTTTTGTTTCTCCAAATTCTTCACTACTTCAGCAACAGCTTTGTCGATACCTCTCTTCAAATCCATCGGGTTCGCTCCGGCAGTCACGTTTTTCAAGCCCACGTTGATGATAGATTGAGCCAAGATCGTTGCGGTTGTAGTTCCATCTCCGGCATCATCACCTGTTTTGGATGCCACTTCTTTTACCATTTGTGCTCCGATGTTTGCATACGGATCAGAAAGTTCGATCTCTTTTGCCACGGAAACACCATCTTTGGTAATATGCGGGGCACCGAATTTTTTCTCGATTACCACGTTACGTCCTTTGGGGCCAAGCGTTACTTTCACTGCATTAGCCAATTCGTCAACACCCTTTTTCAATAAATCGCGGGCTTCAACATTAAATTTTATCTCTTTTGCCATAACCGTTTCTAATTTTAGATTTTAAATCTTACAAATTTCGTGATTTATGATTTCCGATTAAGTGATTCATTTTCATGTTTTTTAATCCTTTCTTTAATCACTAAATCATCAATCGTCAATCACTGAATCAATTATTAAAGAACCACCAGAATGTCTGATTGATTCATCACCAGATACTTTTTGTCGTCGATATTGACTTCTGTGCCTGAATATTTACCGAATAAAACGGCATCTCCCACTTTGATTTCCATCGGCTCGTCGTGTTTGCCTTTTCCGGTTGCTACCACGATTCCTTTTTGTGGTTTTTCTTTTGCTGAATCAGGGATGATGATACCTGATGCGGTTTTAGTTTCTGCCTCTACCGGCTCTACAATGATTTTGTTAAGAACTGTCTTAAGTGCCATAATTCTTAATATTTAAAAGTTTATTATTAATTAATTCTTTCTTTTTAATTGAAAATTACGTTTGGAGAAGAGCATAATTCGTGCCAAACAAAAAAATGTCAGTATGACTGACATACTGACATTTTCTCGTGTCGATTCCGTGAATCGTTATTCTTGTTCTTGTGAAGTCGTGTTATTCTCTTCACCCGTTGTAGTGGTCGTGTTGTTATTGTTCATCGTTCCGAAATCAGGGATTGCCTGTGTTCCCGGAGCGGCAGTATTAATTTGCTCTTGAATAGCAGATTTTTTCCCGGCTTGTTCACCTCTGGGGAGTACCATCGCGGATACAATACATAAAACAAGCATCGCCCCAGCTAATGTCCATGTCGCTTTTTCCAAGAAATCGGTTGTCTTTCTTACACCCATGATTTGGTTTGAAGAAGCAAAGGAAGAAGATAAACCACCGCCTTTTGAGTTTTGCACCAATACGATTAATATAAGTAGAGCGCAAACAATAAAGATCAAAATAGAAACAGCTATGTACATAATTAGTTCTTATTATTATTAATTTTCTCTTTTATTTTTTCAATCTGAACCGCGAAGTAAACACTTTTTTCCGGATATTTCAAACTTAATTTTAGATAAGTTGCAATGGCCTTGTCATATAGTTGCTGGCGGACGTATATTTTTGCCAGGGTTTCCGAGAAAAATTCGGGTTTCTCTCCCGTGACAGGTTCCGTGACGACTGGCATACCCGGGTTTTCCTCCGTGATCTTGGGCATGGAGGGCTCTTCTTGGATAAATTTATCAATAAGGGAATCTTTTCGTTCCTCTTTTTGTTTTTTACGTGACAACCATTCATTCGCGATGGCATCTATCGGTAGGAATTCCTCCTCCGGGAACTCGTTTTCAAGTTGGTAAAACGTGGTTGCGGGAACGACTTTCTTCTCCTCTTCCTTGTCTTCCAGCAACTCGATTGCAACAGGTTCCGGCTTGAACACCGGATTCCCGATCTCGTTCCAATCCGATAATAAATTGTTCAGGAAACGATAAAACTGTTTGTGATTGGGAATGTAAATCGTATTATGCTTTAATTTCTCGGGATAGGCCGAGTGACCCGAATCGTGTAACATTTTCAAGTACACGGTTCGTGCCGTGGCGAAATAAGGGAATTGTTCTATGAGAAACTCCATACTCCGGATGTCCTCACCCTCTTTTCGTCCCGAACGTATAATATCAATTAATTCTTCCGATTTCAACGTTTACCAGTTTGTTAAGGCCTTATTATAAATATCTTCGATAATCTTCTCCGTGATTTTCTTGATCAAGTCGGGTTCGATGGACTCGTAATTCTCGTCAATCCCGTAATCTTCATAATGCGAGAATGACGTGTCGAAATCCGATTTCCCCGATTCGTCTTTCGTGTTTGTGTATTTCACCCGGATCGTGATTGTCAACCGGTTCTTGGCGGCGATTTCATCGGCGGTGATGTCTACTGGGGTTTGTGTGAATCCGGTGATTTGTCCCTCGAAACGAATATCCCCGTCATTATCTGTCAATTCGGTCAGGTTCGTCCGCGAGCGTAAATAGCTTTTCAGCGCTTCCGTGAAATCCGCTCCCAGGTTCGGGGCAAAAGCGGTTTTATTCGAGAAATAGTCTACCGAAAATGTTTTCTCTCCATGTTGTAACGACACGCCCGAAAACGAGTACTTGACGGATGTTAATTTACACCCGTTAAAGGCAAAAGCCAGCAATAATATAGGTATAATTTTCTTGATCATGTATATTTTATCTTGATATGCACGCGATGCTATTTGTACCAGACAAAGATAATTTTAATTTGCAGAAATTCGTCTCTTCGTGTTTTCAAATTTCAATATCGTATTCTTTTAATTTCCGGTATAGAGTTCTTTCTGATATTCCAAGATCCTGTGCGGCCAGTTTTCGTTTGCCGTGGTTTTTTTCCAAGGCTTTCACGATCATTTCTTTTTCTTTCTCTTCCAGTGAGAGGGATTCTTCCACGACAGCTTCTGTATCCTCGATATGATTGTTCTTCTCCACGGAGATCGTCTTTTGCGGGGCTTGTCCAAGAAATTCCGATTGCGGAGTTTCATACAAGTTCCGGAGAACGATGGAGGTGGAAGGTTCCGATTCGGGTTTTATCGTGTGTTCTTTTTGCATGATGTCGTACACGAGGTGTTTCAAATCGTTCATGTCCTTTTTCATGTCAAAAAGTATTTTGTACAGGATTTCCCGTTCCGTGGCGAAACTATGATCGCTTTCCGGGTTAGATGTTAATGCCGGGAGCGTATTATTTTGTGCCGGGAGATACTCTTTTAATCTCAAGGCATCGACCGTCCTTTCCTGTTCGAGAATGGAAATTTGTTCCGTGATGTTTTTCAATTCCCGTACGTTTCCCGGCCACCGGTAGTTTTCGAGTATTTGCACGGCGTCCTCGGTCAGTCGGATGGGAGGCATACGGTATTTTTCGGCGAAGTCAGCCGCGAATTTTCGAAACAGGAGGGATATATCTTCTTTCCGGTCCCGTAGTGCGGGGATCGAGATCGGGATCGTGTTGATCCGGTAGTAAAGGTCTTCTCTGAACTTCCCGTTCTTGACAGCCGCTGGTAGGTCCACGTTCGTGGCGGCAATTACTCGCACGTTCGTTTTTTGCACTTTCGACGATCCGACCCGGATAAACTCTCCGGCCTCAAGTACGCGTAACAATTTCGCCTGCGTGGACAAAGGTAATTCTCCCACTTCATCCAGAAAAATCGTTCCCCCGTCACTGACCTCGAAGTAACCTTTCCTGTCGGAAAGCGCCCCCGTGAATGAACCTTTCTCGTGGCCGAATAATTCGGAATCAATAGTTCCTTCCGGAATCCCCCCGCAGTTAACCGCAATGTACTGTGCATGTTTACGGGTGCTGAAACTGTGGATAATCCGGGGGAAAATCTCTTTCCCCACGCCACTCTCCCCCGTGATAAGCACGGTAAAATCCGTGGGTGCCACTTGTATAGCTTTTTCTATTGCCCGGTTTAGCTTGATGTCGTTCCCGATAATTTCGAAACGTTGTTTAATCGTTCTGATGTCCTCCATGTGATTTACAATTTATGAATTCTTTATCCTTGATGTCTGGCATGGAACGTAAAAAAGAATCCAATCCTCAATACTCATCTGCAAATTTAGCAGTTTTAGCTGACAAAATAGCATAACCGTGAAAATAAAATTGTAAAGAATTCCCGTGGAAATGGCGAGAAATTTATCTTTAAAAGCGTTTGGGTTTGTGGTTCGGTGTGTTTTATAAAGGTCTTGTCAAGAGTGGAGAATTTGAATATTAGGTATTTATATTATTAAATAAATTCTCTATATTTGCGCAATAATTGAACGATTATTGATTTTTTATATTACAAATCCACGCCACATCGTTTTTGTGTTATAAATCAACGCTTTACACTTTTTTGTCAGGTATCCAAAATAGATATTCACATCCATCTTTCCAGTGTCATAAAACGTTCGTTTTATGATAGAAGGGACTTCTATAAATATAAATAGTTTAATAGGGGGTGATGAAAAGGCCTTTCAAGCTTTTTTTGTAGATTATTATCCTGTATTAGTCTCTTTTGCAATGAAGTATCTCGAAAATCAAGAAACGGCAGAAGATATAGTACAGGATGTATTTGTGAAAATATGGGAGACTCGGGAGAAATTAGGTGGGATTGATAATTTGTCAGCTTATCTATATCAAATGGTTCGTTTCAAAAGCTTTAATTATTTACGTGCGGAGAAAATTCGCCAAGATGCTACGAAATTTTTTACAGAAGAATTGGAAGTAACCGAAATAAATGAGTATATAAGAAATGAAACATTCCGTATCATTATGCATGCATTAGAAGATTTACCTTTCGGTAGTCGGAATGTGTTTTCTCGAGCAATACAAGGTTACTCTGCCAAGGAGATTGCCGATGAATTGGGAATAGCCGTGGAAACCGTGAAAAAGCAAAAACAAGTGGCCCGAAGAATTTTGAAAGAAAAATTGGGGAATCTGTTCTCTCTTTTTTTTCTCGTGGGATGAATTAAGGGAGAGTATCCTTTCCTTGTCTCTTGTCTATCTTTTCCTTTGTTTACGAACATGCCATAGACATACCATGAACATAGCATATACATAAGTTGAGTGTACATGCTATGTTTGTGTTGTGTCGGAATTGTTATTGTACTCAGGCGTAGGGATAGAGAAAAGAGAGGGGAATATGGAAGGAAAGTTGGAGGGGAAGGTAATTTATTTCGAATGGTAATACCTCCTTTTTGATTTTGAAGTGTCATGTCAATATAAACAAGAAATATGAAAAGTATGAAAACATATACAGAGATCCCGTCTCTCTTGTCAAAAGCTTTTTTGGGTACACTTTCTGAAGAGGAAGAACGTGCTTTGCAGCAATGGCGAGATGAAAGTCCGGAGAACGAGCAGTTGTATGAAAGCGAGATGAACACTGAGTATATAGTTCAAAAGAGTCATGAAGTGGCACGTGTTAATATTGTGAATGGTTACATGAATGTACTTCTGAAACGGAAACGTAATGTCAGAGTACGGAGAGTTCGTCGAATCGTAAGCATTGCGGCAGGAGTTGTTCTTCCATTATTGGCGGTAGTTTTGTGGTATGGAACAAGAGAGAGGATAGAGGATGTATCGGAACAGGTTGCAAGTGTCATCCGGCATGGAGGGGTGAAAGCGGAGTTGGTGTTGGCGGACGGAACAACTCGAATTTTGGGTTCGGAAGTGACCGATTCGTTGCTCGTCCAGCAAGGGGCAAATATTGTCGTGCAAAATCAAGGGGTGAGTTACTGTGTGGATTCTTCCGTTGTCGAAGAACGTTACAATACGTTACGGGTTCCTCGTGGGGGAGAATATTCAATTACGTTGAGTGATGGAACCATTGTGTATTTGAATTCGGAGTCAGAACTTCGGTATCCTGTAAACTTCGTGGGTAGAGACCGTCGGGTTTATTTGTCCGGGGAAGCTTATTTTGATGTGGTCCAAGATGAGGCCCATCCTTTTATCGTGGATATGGGAAATTCAAGCGTGAGGGTGTTGGGGACGAGTTTTGATGTACGAGCTTATGCAGATGAGGACGAAGTTTTGACGACGTTGGTACAGGGATCTGTCAAATTTTCTGCTGGGAAGGAATTTGTCACGCTGGAACCGGGTAAACAAGCGGTGTTGGGTAAGTCGGGGAGTATTGAAACTAGAGAGGTAGATACTTATTTGTACACGGCTTGGAAAGAGGGTGTTTTTGCTTTTAAACGACAGCGGTTGGAAGAGATTATGAAAGTGGTTGCCCGTTGGTATGATGTCAATATATTTTGGGAGAATGTTTCCCAAAAGGAGGTGACATTCACTGGAAAAATGAAACGGTATGATGATTTTTCCAAAGTGGTGGAAGTACTTGAGATGACGGGTAACACGGAATTTGTAATTAAAGAAAACAACATCTTCATTCGAGAAAAATAATTCGGGAATATAAAAGTTTATCCA
The DNA here is from genome assembly GCF_015560935.1 of Butyricimonas sp. BSD2780061689_150309_C8. Taxonomy (NCBI): domain Bacteria; kingdom Pseudomonadati; phylum Bacteroidota; class Bacteroidia; order Bacteroidales; family Odoribacteraceae; genus Butyricimonas; species Butyricimonas sp. BSD2780061689_150309_C8. Next base: position 70,980 of record NZ_JADMSV010000001.1, on the reverse strand, counting down.
TGAATATTGCAGAATACTTTGTAATATCCCTTTAAAGACTGTTTTGAAGGTGATATGAATAGATGCTGGGAAAGTATAAGGGTATAGCGTGGGAATGAGATAAATCGTGTGTGTGTCGTCTGTGAATCGGCTTTGTCTCGTTTTTGATTAATGATTTTGGAATAATAACTGTTTATTTGGGGTAGAAAAGTTACTTGTTAATTTAATAATGATTTTTTCGAAAAAAAATTGAATTTGATATACCTCCTTTTTCTTTTTGAAGTGTCATCATGATGTAAGGCGATAAAAAGAGGCTTACGAGAGAGAAATAAAAAAGACAGGATATTGGCCGTATCCCGTCTTTTGAACTCCGGAAAACCGGAATTGTTTCATTAAATATTGACAAATGTATGAAAAAAAAATGGATGCATGATCTTTCTTGGCGAGAAAGGTTGTGGAAAACGTGCTTAATTATGAAATTTTTGGTATTTCTTTTATTCGTGTCTACGTTGCAGTTATCGGCAGACGTGTATAGTCAAGAGGCAAGGGTTTCCCTTCATTTGGAGAATGCTTCATTTGAAGAGGTGGTAAAAGTTTTGGAAAAGACGACTGATTACACGTTCTTATTTCGTGATAATCAGGTTGCTGGTATTCGAAGTTTGAATCTAGCATATACGGATGTTGATATTAAAGTTGTGTTAGATGCGTGTTTAAAAGGTACTAGACTCACTTATAGATTAGTTGATAATACAATTGTTATTCAGCATATTGCGGTGGCGAGTGCCGATACGCTTTCTAAATTTACGGTGAAAGGAATTGTGAAGGATAAGAAGGGAGAATTACTTCCTGGGGTGACTATTCGAGTAAAAGGAACAACTTTAGGATTTGTAACTAATGTAAAAGGGGAATTTGATATTGATTTACCTAAACGGGATAATTTGATGTTGATTTTTTCTTTCGTAGGGTATAAACGACAAGAGGTTCCGGTGAAAAATGATAACAAGTCTCTCACGATCGTGTTGGAGGAAGACTTACAGACGGTAGACGAGGTGGTGGTGACAGGTATTTTTAATAAACCGAAAGAGAGTTTCACGGGAGCGGTAACTGCTGTTTCAAAAGAAGAAATAAAAGCAAAATATTCTCGTAATCTTTTGCAGACATTGTCAAATATCGATCCTAGTTTTCGAATTATTCAAAATAATGATGCTGGCTCTGACCCGAATCATTTACCTGAAATTCAGTTGCGCGGGGCTTCAACTTTATCAAGTGTGGAAGATTTGCAGAATGCTAATCGGGCTACATTGAATTACCCGTTGTTTATAATGGATGGTTTTGAGGTCGATTTGGAACGCGTGATGGACTTGAACGAGAATGAAGTAGAAAATATCACGATTTTGAAGGATGCAAGTGCAACATCTTTATATGGATCTCGGGGTGCTAATGGTGTGGTGGTGATTACGACAACTCGTCCAGCAGCTGGTAAATTGCGAATTTCTTATAATGGGCAAGTAAAAATAGAGAGTCCGGATTTGAGTTCTTATAATTTAGCAACGGCTGCAGAAAAACTGGAATTTGAACATAAGAATGGGGTATGGGATTTATATGAAGATACCTATCAAGAATTAAAAAATGCTGTTGACAAAGGGGAAAATTATGATTGGATGTCGGTACCAGTTCGTACGGGAATAGGGCAAACACATCGTTTGAATTTTATGGGTGGTTCGGATGATTGGCGTTTTCGTTTTGATTTGTCATACGATTCAACCGTGGGGGTTATGAAAGGATCTGACCGTAATAATGTCAATGGAACATTAGAGGTGGATTATATGACAGAAAAATGGATGGTGATGCAATCGTTTGCTCTTGGAGTGAATACATCTAAAAATAGTGTTTATGGTAGTTTTTCAGATTACGTACAAATGAATCGGTATTGGAATCCTTACGATGAAAATGGTGATCCTGTAACTTATTATTATCATCCGTTAAATCAAAATCCTATAGATAACCCCTTGTATAATTGGAGGGTTGGGTGTTGGAATGATTCTAAATATACTTCTTTACGAAGTAACACTTCAATTCGCTACACGATTTGGCCGGGTTTTCAGGTGGTTGGTTCTGTGGAATTAAGTAGAAAAATTTCTCGTAAAGATAGTTTTACACCTCCTTCGCATAAATGGTATGCAGATAAAGAATTGAAACAGAAAGGACGTTACGATCGAACAGATAAGACTGCGGATGTTTGGCAAACAGCTTTGACTGTGAATTATACAAACACTTTCAACGAAAAACACATGTTGACCGTAAATCTGAATGGAGAGATGCAGGAGGATTTAGAGGATGAAGTAAGATGGGCTGCCACGGGATTTCTTACGGATAAAATAGATAATATCGGAATGTCTTTAGGGTATCCGGATGCTTGGGGTACAAGCGGTGAAGAGACTACCACGCGTAGAATATCTTTACGCGGTTCCGTGAATTATTATTATGATATGCGTTATTTTTTAGATATTTCGTATAGTACGGATGGCTCTTCATCTTTTGGGTCGGAAAGTCGTTGGGGATCTTTTTGGTCATTCGGGGGAGGATGGAACATATATAATGAACGTTTTATCAAGGAAAACGTGGGGTGGATCAGTGACTTGAGAGTACGTTACTCTTATGGTGTGTCTGGAAACATGGGATTTAGTCCGGCAGATGCTATGACTGTATACAGGCAAAATGTGAACGAAACTTATTTATCCGGTGTGGGGGTTGAGATGGAACGGTTTGCTAATCCATATTTGCAATGGCAAAATACATATCAGCACAATGTCGGTTTTGATATGGGTTTCTTTAGTAATCGTATTGCATTCCAGTTTAATTATTATAATAAGTTGACGGATAACGCTGTGCAAGATATATTCTTACCAATTTCTCATGGATTTGAGAATTTTAAAGGGAATATCGGGAAGATACGGAATGAAGGATACGAGTTTAATGTTACGTTTTATCCTATTCGTAATACCGTGAAAAATATAAACTGGAGTATTACGGGGCGATTTAATCGCCAAGTAAACACTATTGTTCAATTATCAGAAGGTTTTAAAGAGAAGGTTAAATATAGTTCAAAAACCATGAGTGGAGGAAGTGAGTATTATCGTTATATTGAAGGACATTCTATGGATGCCATTTACGGATTACGCTCCATTGGAGTCGATCCGTCAACAGGTTATCGAATGTTTTTGGATAAGAATAATAATATAACCTTCAGGCAAAGTTCAGAGGATCTTGTTTGGTTGGGTGACCGTCAACCTAAACTTAATGGGAATATTAGTACTTCATTTTCTTATAAAGGACTCTCGCTTAATGTTGGGTTTGGCGTGAAGTGGGGAGGGTATCAAGTTAATTTTACGGAATTGACTAAGGGAGAAAACTTGAGTTTGTTGTATAATGTGGATAAGCGTGCATTGTCTCAAGGTTGGGAAAAACCAGGGGATATGTCACGATATAAACTTTATCAAGTTACATCAGATGCTGCGAGACAGTATACATATCCAAATAGTATGTTTGTACATAAGGATAACGTGTTTAGTTGTACAAATATAAATGTTTCTTATCTGATACCTCGGAAATGGTGTCAAAAGTTGGGAATGGAATCCTTGTCGATAAGTGCCTATTTAAGTGATATATTTTATTTATCGACAATCAAGCGGGAGAGGGGAACAGATTACCCATTTTCAATTAACCCAAATTTTTCAATTTCTTGTTCATTCTAATGCATAAAATTAAAGAGATGAGAAAAAATATATATAGTTTGAGTATAGCATTATTGTTAGGATGTAGTGCTTGCAATGATTGGTTGACGGTACAACCGGCGACGTCAATACTGGCAGAGGACTTGTATACTACAAATGACGGGATAAAGCAAGCGCTAAATGGGACATATCTAAATATGCGGGGAGTATTATATAATCCGGCTGGTTATATGGGAGGAGGAGGCATGGCTGAATCGTTAGCATGTTCATGGACTGTAAGTGAAGGTAATCGAGAGTATGATTTAAGTAATCATGATTACGATTCTGATTTGGTGGAAAGTTCTTTAAGTAGTTCTTTCCAAGGATTCTATAAGATAATAGTTACCATGAATGATTTGATTCAGGGGGTAGAATTGAATAAAGGAAAAATTTCAGATGACGTTTATAATATTGGGGTGGGGGAAGCTCATGCTCTCCGTGCGTTGGCTCATTTTGATTTAATTCGTTTGTGGGGACCCGTTCCTTCAAAGGTTGATGTTAACAGAACTTATTTGCCTTATGTTACCGTAAATTCTGCTAATAGGTATGAGTATGTTACGTATGAAAAATATATGACATTGTTATTCGAGGACTTGAAACGGGCTGAGGAGTTATTAGGAAAATCGGATGTGGTGTTGAAAATGTCTTTTGAAGATACAGAAACGACTAGTAGTGTGTGGCCTTATCGAAAAAGCCGGATGAATTATTATGGTGTGTTAGGATTACTGGCAAGGGTTCATTTATGGTGCGGGAATATTGAAGAAGCATTGAGGTATGCTCGACTAGTGAAAGATGCGACAAACCCGGATGGTTCTAAAAAGTTTCGTTTAACAAATGAGGTTGATGATTTTCCGGATAATTCGTGGGTGGATGGAACTTGTTACAGTGAACATATTTGTGGAACTAAATGTGATACTTATGATTATGGTAAAGGTGGTTGGCAGTCAGGACGGGCGATGATTGTAAATGTCAATCCGACTTTTGTACAGACTTTATTTGATGGAAATACGTCTGATTTCCGTTATAAAAAGTTGTGGACTTATGAGAGAACTGGATTAATGATTTATGGATATGTTTTAAGAAAATACAGATGTTTTTATACTGGGACAAAAGCTGCACAAAATTTTCCAATTATTCGTTTGTCAGAAATGTATTTGATGATTATGGAGAAGGCTCCTTTGACGGAAGCGAATGAAGTTTATAAAGAATTTTGTACAGCTCGTGGTCTTGAATATGTACCTTTAACAGAAATAGATCGTCAGGGGCGAGTGTATAAAGAATGGATTCGAGAGTTAATAGGAGAGGGGCAGAATTTCTTTACATATAAACGGTTAAATGTAAGAAATATGATTTTTGGAATAAGTGAGTGTAGCGAGGAGCAATATATATTGCCTATTCCGGAAAAAGAATATTTAGGTGAATAAAAAATTAGAAGTTATGAAAAGGTTATTTATTATTGTATTCCTATTTTGTTTAGGAGTAGCTTCTTGTCATTATGAGAAACCGGAGTTTTATGAGGAAGGTGATTATATCCAATTTTATTATAGTAATTTGATAAATAAAGATACTAACGATCGAAAAACTGCTCCGTTGAATTATCCTTATGTGAATTCAAATCGCTTGCGGGATACGGCTTGGTTTAGATTACAAGCGGTTGGGATGCCGGCCAAAAAAGATCGGATAGTACGTTTTGAACCATACATTAATAAGGCGGATAGTAATTATATTACTGCAGTTCCGGGGGTGAATTATGTCGCTTTTGATGATCCGGAAATTCAAAGACATATGATTATTCCTGCGGATTCTGTTTATATGAATATACCTGTGGTGATTCTGTATGATGCGGAAACTAAAGGAAGTGTTGCGTTGAATTTTCAATTAGTGCCAACTAATGATTTTGAATTAGGAGAGTTGACTTTGAGAAAAGGACGTTATTCATATTCTAATTATTAAAAGGTTAATAAGAAACGCAATGAAGAAAATAATATTATTGTTAAGTTGCATATTTGTGATGACATCCATGTTTGCGCAGACGAGTTTTCAAGAGCTTACGCTTGAAAAAGCATTAGAGCAGGCCAAAGTGGAAAATAAGTATGTGTTTGTAGATTGTTATACTTCTTGGTGTGGGCCGTGTAAGATGATGGCAGAGAAGATTTTACCATTGAAAGAAGTTGGAGAATACATGAACGGGAAATTTGTTTGTGTAAAGTTCGATATGGAGAAAGGAGAAGGACGGGCGATCCAGCAAAAATACAGAGTATCAGCTTATCCAACTTTTTTAATTTTAGATACAGATGGGAATTTGGTACATGCAGTGGTTGGGGGTATGGCAACAGGAGACGAATTCTTGGCAAAAGTTAAAATCGCTTTTGATGAAAATTCAGCCGGGAAGTTAGGTGTGGAGTACGAAAATGGGAATCGGAATATGGATTTCCTGATGAGGTATATCAAAGCACTCGTGCAGTCTTGTGATTTAGAGAAAGCACGGAAAATCGCTCAAGATGTGTTAGTTGCGCTGGATGAAGAGGAAAAATGTTCTGAGCCGTATTGGTTTATCTATGAAAATTTGGATTTGTCCCCGGTTGGTTCCGGTAATATGATGTATTTGTTGAAACACGTGGAGCAGTTCAGAAAAGGCGTGGGGGTAGAGAAAGTAGATTCTGTTTTGGGAAATTTGTTTGCCATCCAGTTGGAAGATATTCTTCGGGGACGGAATAAAAATGCAACTCTGGCAGATGTGGAAGCCGCAGGAAAGTTGCTAGATACTTATAAATTGACAGGGCAACAGTATTTGTATGACTATATAGCTTTGATTAAGGCAATAAAGGAGGAAAATACTGATGAGACTCTTCGATTGTGCAAGGATATATTCCCAAAAATGCCAGATGAAAAAATTGCTTATTTATATTTTAGTCCTCTCACGATGTTGCAATACAAGTGGAATAATAAACAAAAAAAAGAATTGGTTGCTTTTACAAAACAATTAATAGATCAGGTCGAGATGTCGCAATTGAAACATTCTCTGAAAAATTTTGCTGATTTTGGAATACCTCATTTAGGAGAAAATTAAGAATTGGTGCGTGCTTTATACTTTTCTTCCCTAGACATAGGGAAGAAAAGTTTTTATAATGATGTTAGCGTATTTAGTATTACTTATAGAGTGTGTTTTTATGAAAGGGTTCGTATTGTTATTGGGGTGTATATTTGGGTTTATGTATGTTTCTGCCCAGACTATTTTTCGTGACTTGACGTTTGAAGAGGCTTTAAATCAAGCAGGTGTTGAAGGTAAATGTGTTTTGGTGGATTGCTATACTTCATGGTGTGGACCATGTAAAATGATGGCGGAAAAGATATTGCCATTACAAGAAGTAGGGGAATATATAAACGGGAAGTTTATATGTGTGAAATTTGATATGGAAAAAAGTGAAGGCCTTAATATTCAACAGCGATACAAGGTATCCTCTTATCCGACTTTTTTGATACTAACGTCAGATGGAGGGGTAAAGGCTAGGATTGTAGGAGCGGCTTTGGATGGGAAGGAATTTATTAAGAAAATAGATGCAAGCTTTACCGATAATTCTGTAGTAAATTTTGAAGGAGAATATTTGGCGGGGAATCGTAAAATGGATTTTTTGTTGAAGTATATCAAGGTGTTAATGGATTCTGGGAATGCGGGAAAAGCAAGGGATATAGCATTGGACGTAATGACATCTTTGGAAGATTGGCAGAAGTGTATGGAACCGTACTGGTTTATTTATGAAGATTATCAATTATCGCCTGTAGGCTCCGGGAATTTGACTTATTTCTTGAAACATGTGGAGCAATTCCGTCAAGGAGTTGGTGTTGAGAAGGTAGATAAAAAACTTGGATCGTTGTTTGCTCTTCCACTGGAAAGTATCCTGCGGGGGGCGAATAAGAATATAACATTGAAAGAGGTGGATAAGCTGAAATCTACTTTGGATACCTATAATCTAACAGGGCAGGATTACTTGTATGGCTATGTCGATTTGATCAAGGGGATAATGACGGGAGATACAGGGATGGCGCTAAAAGCCTATAAGAGGGCATTCCCGTTTGTGCCGGATGAAAAGATCGCATCTTTGTATTTTATGCCAATCATGTATTTCAAGGAAAAGTGGACCGGGGAGCAGAAGAAGGAATTGATTGTTTTAACAGATCAGTTGATTCAACAGGTGAAAATGTGGGAATTGAAGGCCTCTTTGAGTGAGATGAAAGCAGATGTATTGATGAAATGATGGTTATGAATAAGTGGTCGTTCATATTTTTAATGTTATACTCGTTAGCAGGATGGAGCCAGATTCGGGTAGAATCTGTGCCGGTTCATGATACCTGTGAGTTAAAGGTGGGAGATTTGGTTCCTGAATTTGTATTTCAGGATACAGCAAAGAAAAAGGTGTCGTTGAAACAGTTCGAGGGAAAGTACGTGGTAATAGATGTGTGGGCATCTTGGTGTTATCCCTGCAAGCAAGAGTATCTGGCTTTGCGAGGGTGTGTTGAGCGGTATAAGGATAAAAAGATTGTTTTCGTGAGTCTTTCTTGTGACACGGAGGAGCAACGTTGGCGGAATGAATTGTGGTGGGGGAAAATGAATGGGAACCAGTGGTGGATTGCCGGAGACGAATCTTCTATGATCGCTTTTCGGGTAAAGGCGATTCCCCGTTTGATTTTGTTGGATAAGAAGGGACGAGTGATGAACCTGAAACTACCTAAACCTTCAAGTTCAGAGTTCGAGAAAATCTTAAAGGAATTGAAGGGAATTGTTTAAAAATAGGATGTCTTAATTGGGTTATTATGAAGAATATTTTAATAGTGTTCGTTTGTATCGTGATGCTGGGAGCTTGTAATAAGAAAGAGAAGACAACTTTTGAATTCTTATACCCCGTGAGTGAGACGAGAAAAGTAGACTTGGAGTTTAGAGATGAACGGATAACATTGAAGTTCGTGTCTGGAGATTCTTTGCAAAAAGCATCAATTTCACTTGTATTGTCAGGAGGGGAATATGCCCGTTTATGGGTAGGGGAGTTTCCGTATATAGTTTGGTTGAAAGCAGGGAAACCTTGGGTTGCAAGGTTTCAAGGAAATCAATGGCGTTTTGAGGGAAAGGGGGCAGATGTGAATAGTTATTTGAACAAACGGAATGGCGAGCAGATTTATTTCATAGATTACTATCGGATAGCGAACCGGGAATTTAGGAAGAAGTTGGATCGGGTGATAAATAAACAAAAAGAAGATTTGTATGCGGCTAACTTGGACCCTGAATTTGTCAAACAGGAAATAAAGCGTCTTCGTTACGAGAGGAATCGCCATTTAGCATCTGGTGTCGTTTCCGGAAATGTGAAGGACGGGAAAATGGATGTGCTGGATGATTCTTATGGCGAGTTGCAGAAGGTTATAATAGAGGATTCTGCCTCATGGGAAATTCCCGGGTACAGAGAATCTATCGACATGATAGTGCATGCTTTAGCCAAGCTGGAAGAATCTCCAGATAAGTTTCATGATGTGTTACTGAATGTATTGAACAGAACCGTTTCGACTTATACGGATAGGAGGTTGGTGGAATATATTGTTAACAAGAATGTTATGTCATATGTGAAGGGGCTTGGAACGGAGAATATTGAAGAGATAGATCCTATTTTCAGGGAATGGGTGCATCAGCCCAATCTTGTTGCTGCTTACGATGAGTTATGTAATACAAATAAAAAGTTGAGTAAGGGGCAACCGGGGATTCCGTTTACTTTTCGAGATGTAAAAGGGGATGAAGTGAGTTTATCTGATTTTAAAGGAAAATATGTGTATATTGATATATGGGCTACGTGGTGTGGACCGTGTAATGCGGAAATTCCTCATTTGAAAAAATTGGAAAAACAGTTTGAGGGGCGGAATATTTGTTTTGTGAGTATATCCAGCGATCGGAGCCGGGAGGTTTGGGAAAAGTTTGTAAAAAATAGAAAATTGGGAGGTATTCAGTTACATATGGGAAATGATCGGAAATTCATGAAGGAGATTTGTTGTTATGGAATACCCCACTTTTTGTTGATAGATCGGGATGGTAATTTTATAAATGCTAATATGTTGCGTCCGTCTGATCCCAAAACAAGAGAGATTTTAAAAGGATTAGAGGGTATTTAAGAATATTTGAGAGAATTTGAACACGAGTTTCTTGAAAATGGGGTAACCTTTTTCAAGAAACTCGTGTTTATTTATAGATTATTGTATATTTGCAGGAGGTGAATTGGAGTAATATTTAGTAGAGAGGCATATAAATATGGATGGTAATTCGGAACAATTAATTACAGAACTACGGGAAGGGAGAGAAAAGGCTTTTACCCAAGTGTTTCGTATGTATTATGGCCCTCTGTTAAATTATGCGGGACGAATCCTGAAAGATGTGGAGTTGGCAAATGATGTAGTGCAAGAATGTTTTTGTAGGTTATACGAACGTCGCAAGGAGATAAAAAGAGGATTTCAAGTGCGACCTTATCTTTATAGATCCGTGTATAATAGTTGTATTGATGCTATCAAGCATCAAAAAGTGGAGAATAACTATATTAATCAAGAACTGTTAGATTTTTATTTTTCGAAAGTCGTGGAGACTCCCGAGGCAGAGCAAGCTTTGCTGGATGAGGATTTGAAGGGAGCGATACAGGATGCTATAAATAAGTTGCCGGAACGATGCCGGGAGATATTCGTGTTGAGCAAAGTGGATGGACTTTCCAATAAACAAATTTCCGAACAATTAAATATATCCATGAAAACTGTTGAAGCACAAATGACTACAGCTTTTGTCCGTTTACGGAAAGAGTTGGGATGGTTGTTGTGCTTTATTTTTATTCAAAATTTTTGAAAAATCTCTAGGGGTAAATTTGTCTTTAGTCGTTATAAGGATATAACGGATAAAGATATGATGCAAAAATCTGATAAAGACGAATTGATTTTAAAAGTTTTGGACGGGATAGCAACACCGGACGAAATTCAGGCTTTAGCTCGATGGATGGAAACGGATCCGTCGAACGAGGTTTATTTTAATCAATTGAAGAAAGCTTGGAATTTGACGAGTGGGCCCGTCCCTTCCGAAGAGAGAGTGGAACATGAGTTAAAAAGTTACATGAAATATATTCGTTCCAAGCGCGGGAAATTCCGTGTTTGGCAGGTTTTGAAATATGCTGCGGTTATCGTCGTGCCGTTATTGTTAGGTATTTACTGGTTGCAACAGGAGCATATGGAAGAACAATCCCAGATGACCATGCATAAAACGGGAATTGTTCCGGGAGGATACAAAGCGACTTTGATTACGGCCCAAGGAAAGGCAATTACCTTGTTACCTTCTGCAGAGGAGGATATTCGCGTACAAGAAAATTTTGTTGTGAAAAATGGACAGAAAGGTATTGTTTATCAAGATACGAAAAAAGAAACGACTACATTGCAGTATAATACGTTGAAGACTCCCCGAGGCGGGGAGTACACGATAACTTTATCGGACGGGACGCGGGTGTACCTGAATGCCGCCTCTAAATTGAAGTACCCGGTGCAGTTTGATAGTAAGAGACGTGAAGTATATTTGTCGGGGGAGGCTTATTTCGAGGTGACGAAAGATATGAACAGGCCTTTCTACGTGGTAACGGATGCCGTTCGGGTAAAAGTGTACGGGACCGAGTTTAACGTGAACACGAATGGAATAGGGGGAACTCAAACAACCTTGGTGTCGGGTAAGGTCGGGATTTGGGGAAGGGGTTCGGTGCAAGAGTATATTATGAAACCTTTTCAATTAGCCGAATTTGGAGATAACGGTGAATTCAAAGGGATTCGGGACGTGGACGTGAAGACTTATACGGCTTGGAAAGAGGGTTTTTTTGTATTTGAAGATGAGGGTTTGGAAGGTATCTTGAATCGTTTATCCCGTTGGTATGATGTGGATATATTTTATAGTAATGAAAGGGTAAAGACGTATCATTTCACTGGACATATGGAAAAGTATGAGAATATAGAGACTATTTTGAATGCGATTAGTAAAATGGTGGGTGTACATTTTACGATTAAAGAGAAAACAATAATTGTAACAGAATAAAAAACGGAGGATGGTGGTACATCCCCCGTTGTAACCGTAAGCGACAGGAGTCCTAGGAAAACATACTGTCGCTAATAATAATCTTTAATATTGCAAATATATGGAAAAAAAACGATTATGTCTGTCTTTAGATGGACATAGAAAACGAAAAATCTTATTGAGGATGAGATTATGTATTTCATTACTGTTGTGTTTCACGTTGGGTTTGTCGGCCTCAACTTTAGCCCAACAGGAACGGGTAAATCTGGATTTGCAGAAGGTTTCGTTTAAGGTGTTGTTTAGTGAAATTCAAAAGCAAACTAATTTGTCGTTCGTTTTCAACACGGAACAAACAGAAAAATTAGGAGCCATTTCGGTGCGGGCCGTGAACGAGACCGTGGAAAGTGTTTTGCGTAAAGTGCTGGTGAATACGGGAATGATGTTTGAATTTGACGGGACATTGATTATTATTCGACCAGAAGAACCGGAAAAGAAAGAAGTAACAAAAATTAAAGTATCTGGAACGGTTAAGGATGAAAAAGGAGAGTCTTTACCGGGAGTGACCATCCTGTTGAAAGGTACACAGATCGGGTCTGTTACGGATTTTGATGGTAGGTTTAACTTTGAGTTGCCAAAGCAAGACAGTCTTGTGCTTGTGTTCTCGTTTATAGGTTACAAGCAACAAGAGGTAAGAGTGAAGAGTAATGACACGAAACCGCTATCTATCGTGATGCACGAAGATATAACGGAGATGGATGAAGTGGTGGTTACGGGTATTTACCAGAGAAAAAAAGAGAGCTTTACCGGGTCAACAGCTACATTTAAGAAAGAGGAATTAAAGATGGTTGGTTCCCAAAACTTAATCCAGAGTTTGAGAACTTTGGACCCTTCTTTTGCAATTATGGAAAATAATCAATTCGGTTCGGACCCGAACCGCTTGCCGGATATTGAGATCCGGGGTAAAACGAGTGTGATCGGGTTAAAGGAACAATTTGGAACGGATCCTAATCAACCTTTGTTTATTCTAGATGGATTTGAGACGACATTACAAGTAATAACAGACTTGAATATGGAACGGGTTGAGTCAGTGACTATTTTGAAGGATGCCGCATCTACCGCAATTTATGGGTCAAAAGCTGCCAATGGGGTTGTTGTGATAGAGACCAAAAAACCGGAACAAGGTAAATTTAAAATTTCGTATGTCGGTGATTTTAGTGTCTCGATGCCGGATCTTTCCGATTATAATTTGATGAATGCGGAAGAGAAGTTGGAATTCGAGAAATTGGCCGGGTATTATACGGCTTCTTCCTCGGGAAGTTCCGGGTCAAGAATGACGCAGCAAGTGTTAGATAGTCTGTACAATAGTCGTCGTGCAGAGGTTGCTCGTGGGGTGAATACGTATTGGTTGCATGAACCGTTAAGAGTTGGTTTTAGTCACAAACATAATTTGTATGCTGAGGGCGGTGACGACGCTGTTCGCTATGGTTTGGGAATAAATTATAATAATATTTCCGGTGTAATGAAACAGTCCAGACGTAATGTTATCGGGGGAAATTTCGATTTGAGTTACCGGAAAGGTAAAATTTCTTTTGCCAATAAATTTTCTTTGGATTATAACAAAGCAGAGAATCCTACTGTTCCATTTTCAGAATTTTCAAGAGCGAATCCTTATTATCGGAAAACGGGGGAGAATGGGAAGATCGAACGTTACTTGGATTATTTTGTGATCCCTAATACGAATACAACTTATTCTGTGGGTAATCCGCTTTGGAATGCCAGTTTGAATAATTTAGACGAGGAAGATCAGTTTAGTTTTAGGAATAATTTAAATCTGGAATGGAGGATTATGCCTACCTTGTATCTTCGGGGACGTTTGGGAATAGGGAAGGGAGCGAAAAAGACGGAGAAATTTGTTTCCCCTCAACATTCGTCGTTTGATAATTACGCGCAAGATAAAAAGGGACGTTATACATCAACAACGGTGAGTGAATTCTATTATGATGGCGATTTAACTCTAACTTATGGTGCTTTATTGAAAGAGGTTCACCAGATAAATGCCGTGATCGGAACAAATCTCCGTTCCAGTTTGTCAACGAATGAGGGATATTCTGTTTCAGGTTTTCCTAATGGGAATTTCACAAAGCCTCCTTTTTCAAATGGGTTTACGGAAGGAAGTAAGCCAACATATTCCGAAACGGAAAGTCGTTCACATAGTGTTTATTTTAACGGGGGATATGCTTACGACAATCGTTATTTGTTAGATGTGAATTTCCGTTTAGATGGTTCTTCCGCTTTTGGTAGTAACAAACGTTACACGGAGACATGGGCCGTGGGTTTGGCATGGAATTTACACAATGAACCGTTTTTACGTGATGCGAAATGGATGAATTTATTCAAGATCAGGGCTTCCATAGGAAACCCTGGGAACCAGAATTTTAGTTCGTATCAATCTATAACGAGTTATTCATTCAATACATGGATGCAAAGCTCTTTTGGAACAAGCGTTCTTATAGATGCAATAGGTAATCCTAATTTGAAATGGCAGAAGACGCTGGATAAAAATATAGGCGTGGATATTGCATTGTTGGGTAATCGCTTGAATTTTAATATGGATTACTTTGTCAAAGATACTGATCCTTTGTTGGTTTATATTACTGTTCCTTCTTCTGTGGGGATCACGTCTGTGGGTACGAATATGGGAAGTCAGCTTACAAAAGGGATCAACGGGACGGTGAAGTATTCACCTATATATCGCCCGTCAGAAAGGATCAACTGGACGTTAAGTGTCAATTTCAGATGGCAGAAAGCTCGTTATGAAAATATAGGTAATAGTTTGGAAAAGTTGAATGAGGCGAATCGAGAGGAGGGTGATGTAAGTGGAGACGGGTCTTATCGAGATAAGAATACCAGTTTGACGCGTTACTATGATGGCGGTGATCCGAATTCGTTGTGGGCTGTTCGCTCTTTGGGAATTGATCCCTCTACAGGGCGGGAGGTATTTATGAAGAAGGATGGGACTTATACTTTTGAATATGATGTAAAGGATGAGGTTATCGTGGGAAATAGTCAACCCAAGTTGGAAGGAGTCTTGGGAAGTACCTTGTATTATAAAGGTTTTTCCTTCTCGTTCTATTTCCGTTATAAATTAGGAGCTGATGTATTTAATAATGCTATGTACACGAAAGTGGAGAATATATCGGAGAGTTCATTAAAATACAATCAAGATAAACGAGCGTTATATGATCGGTGGCAAAAAGCCGGGGATCGCGCTCAATTTAAAGGAATTTCATTGACGGAGACCACGAAAATTTCGTCTCGTTTTGTTCAGCGTGAAGATGTGTTGAGCGGGGAATCTATTTCTGCAGGATACGATTTTAATCCGAAAGGGCTGGCAAAATTCGGGGTGTCTGCAATTCGTTTGCAAGCGAATATGAATGATATTTTCCGGGTTTCCAGCGTGAAGGAAGAACGTGGTATTGACTACCCGTTTGCCCGTACGATGTCAATGTCTCTTTCTGTAACTTTTTAAATGATCTAATATGCAAGTATTGAAATCAATAAAAAACGTAAGTGTCGCATTACTTATGGTAATGTTGTGCGGGTGCGAGAGCTGGTTGGATTTGAAACCGATAGACCGGGTTTTGGAAGATCAGCTATATGAAACTGAAGAAGGATTTAAACAGTCCTTAACAGGGGTGTACGTGGAGTTAAATCAAAAAACTTTATATGGAGGGGATTTGATGTTTAGAATGGTTGAGATATTAGCTCAACGTTACAATCTTTCGTCTATTGGTACATACAAAGAATGGATTGCCTATAATTATAGTGATGATGATGTAAAAGCAAGCATTGATGCTTTATGGCAGAAGATGTATTCTTTGATCATGAATTGTAATAAGTTGATGGAGAATGCCGATTTGCGTAAAGATGTATTTACGGGTGATAATTATAATCTTATTTATGGAGAGGCATTGGCTTTGAGAGCCATGTTGCATTTTGATTTGTTACGATTATTTGGTCCTGTTTATAAAACGAATCCCGAGGGGCTTTCCATCTGTTATAATAAGAAGTTTTCTTATCAAGGATCAAATATTCTCCCGGCATCAGAGGTGATTGATAATATATTAGATGATCTGAAAAAAGCGGAAGAGTTGTTGGTTAATGATCCGGTGATAACGGAAGGGCCGAGAAATACGACGGCTTCGGATGGAAATAATGACTTGCGTTTACGGACTTACCGATTGAATTATTATGCCGTTCAAGCCCTGATGGCACGGGTGTATCTGTATGCCGGACGTAATGAGGATGCGTTAATTATGGCAAGAAAGCTTGTTGAAATACAACCAAAGTGGTATCCGTTTGTATCCTATAATGCAATTATGGAAAGTAGTAATAAAAAGAAAGATAGGGTATTTTCAACAGAAGTATTATTTGGGCTGGAAAACAAACAGCGGGGAGACATTTTTACGGATTATTTTACTCCGGAGTTAGATAACGGGATTTTGGCTCCAACTAATACAAGTTTGTTGAATATCTTTTTGTCTGAGAACACGAGTGATTGGCGGTTTACCCCGTTTTGGATTAAACCGGATAATGGGAAATATAGTTTCCGTTGTTTTCATAAATATGAGGCAACAGAGGAAACAGATCCATTCTATTCCTATTTAGTCCCGATGATCCGTATGAGTGAAATGTTTTATATTGTTGCGGAAACGACAAGCGATGAGGCTGAAGCACGGGCTTGTTTGAATCAAATTCGGAGAAATAGGGGATTGATTGCTTTTGAGGATACGGAAATAATCGATATTCAACAGGTGTTGAAAGAAGAGTATATGAAAGAGTTTTTTGGTGAAGGGCAGTTGTTTTATTATTATAAACGATTGAATGCTTCTACTATTCCGGCAGGCGATGACAGTGGAGATGTTATGATGAATGAGGCAAAATATAAATTTCCTTTGCCTGATAGTGAAACTGATTATAGAAATTAAAAATATGAATGACATGATAAAAAAATATGTGCTCATAATTTCGGCCTTAGTGATGATTGGTTGGGGATGCCAGAAAGATTTGGATCTTTATTCCGGCCGTGATTTTGTTTATTTTAATCCGTCGGCCGGATTGGATTCAACGTATTTTTCATTTGCCTATGTGGATGTAAATAAATCTGTGGATTCTCTTTATATTCAGGTAAGGACCGGAGGCGAAGTGAAAAATTATGATCGACAGGTGAAAGTGAAGATTGCTGAGACAAATGCTACGGCTGAGACGGATTTTAGAACTTTATCAGATTCGTACACGATTTCGGCTGGTAATACTTTCGGAACAATTTTAGTTGAATTATTACGCCCAGAGGTTTTAAAACGGGAGGAACGTTATATAATTCTTGAGTTGGAGGAGAATGAATATTTCACCTTGAATTATCCGACGAAAGTGTCTTCGAGCGATGAAGAATATAGCGCAATCCGTTATAAGATTGTTTTTTCCGAGATTATGACCCCTCCTACGAAATGGAGTACTTATGAATTTGGTGAATTTTCGGTGAAGAAATTGGATGTGATCTGTGAGGAGATGAATTTGACACGGGAAATGTTTAATGATGCAAGTTATATGATCAATTCCAGACAGAAATATATTGCAGCGAAAATGGTGCAGATTTTAAATGATTATAGTGCAAACGGTCATCCAATTTATGAAGATGATAATGTGACATTGATGAGAATGGGTGATGTGTATTACAATTAGAATCCTAAAAGAGTTTATATGATGAGAAATATATTGTTCGTGTTGACGATATTTATGGCAGTCGTGGTCTCTGGTTGTTTCGATGATAAAGGAAATTATGACTACCATGAAATAAATGAGTTACAGGTGACAGGGTTACCTGGTGAAATGCAGATGAAATATCGAAATGTTGATACTTTGCGGGTGACTCCGGGCATAGAGGCTACTGCGGATGACGGTAGTATGCCAGATCGGTACAGTTTTAAATGGGAAGCGGTTTCCCAACCCAAGGTGGGGGATATTCAGACAACATCGTATGTGATTGGTGAGGAACGTGATTTGAATTACTTCGTGGAGCTTCCGGATGGAGAATACGATGTGAATTGCTTGGTAAAGGATACAATTACGAGAGTAACTTGGAAAGGATCGTTCAAATTGAAGGTGACGACTCAATTAAATGAGGGATGGTTGGTGCTTTCGGATGTGAATGGGTATACCCGTTTAGATTTAATTTCGATGTCTGCCAAGGAGGATCTTGTCGTGCGTGATTTACTTCGGGATGCCCCGCAGTTGAAAGGGCCCAAAAGGATAAATACGGTATTTGATATGTATTATCTCCAATGGGGAACAGATCCGAGGTTTTATCTTATAACGGAAACGACAACCGCTACTCTTGATGTTGATACTTATGAGTGGGATGATGGGAATGATATTCGTTATGAAATGTTGGAATATCCTCAGAATTTTGTTGCTTCGAACAGAACTGCCGGAATGGGATGGGAGTTACTTATCTCGGATAAATATGTATTCGGGGGAACAACTTTTGGGCAGCAAGTACTTTTCGGGGTTCCTATTAATTTTATTGCAGGTGACGATGGAAATTATTTTAATGTTGCTCCGTCCGTGGGAGTGAACACGTCATATAGTGCTTACAATCCCAATCGAATATTATATGACACTTCAAACAGACGTTTCGTGATGATTGCAAATAGCATGAAGAATTGTACGTTGATGACGGCAAAAGAGTCTGAATTTTCTTGGGTTACAGGGAAAGATTTTGTTTACATGGCGAATTCTCGGTATGATGGAGGTAGTGTGTATGCAATATTGCAAGATGTAGAGGCTCCTAACTCTCGTTATTTGTACGTGATGAAAGTATCAGCTTATGGAGGGGTAACTCAAACGAAGTTTATGAAATTGGATTATCCGGGGATTGAAAAAGCAACTTGTTTTGCAGTACATCCCAGTTTACCTTGGTTGTTTTATGCTGTCGGCAATACGGTGTATCATTTTGATATGGAAGGGCATCAGGCAGAACCAATTCATTTGGATGGAGAAACGATCACGATGTTGAAGTTCAATTTATTTATGGGAATGTATCCTAATTCGACGATGCAAGAAAAATTGATTGTAGGGTCTGTGAAGTCCGGTTCCGGGTTGAATGGGATTGTTCGCACTTATGACATCCCAACGGTATTTGGAGATGAATTCGATGCGCCTTCCGTGCATGATGGGTTCGGAACTCCGGTAGATGTAACTTATAGAGAGAAATAAGATGAGGAAAATATTGTTTTGTGTTTGTTTTTTACTCGTATGTTGTGCGGTTTATGCACAACATACAGGTAAATATAAGGTTAATGGTAAGATTGAAGGGATGGAGTCCGGGCAAGTGGTGATGAAACAAAAAACAGCAGAGGGATATAATGAATTGGGCGTTTCAGACATAAAAAACGGGCAATTTGAGTTTAAAGGAAAAATTGCAGAAATTCAATCTGTTCAATTGTTTTTTAACAATCAACGGGGTAGTTTGACCTTATTTCTAGAACCGGGAAAAATTCACGTGGCAGTAAAGAAAGATTCAATTTACTACGGGAATGTTGAGGGAACATCAACGAATGAGTTATGGCAGTATTTTAACAAAGAAGAACGTCGTTTGGAGAGTGTGGAGGCGGGATGCGCCCAAGCTTATCAAAAGGCATTTGCGACCAAAGATAAGGAGATCGTGCGTGCGGCCACGAGAGCTTTTGTGGATGCGACTAAAGCTCGGAAAATTTTCCGGAATGAATTTTTGAATCATTCAGCTCATAAATATGTGGCGGCTTGTTTTTATCGTACTTCTTTGATGCAGAAATTGCAATATGCAGAGTTGGACTCTTTGGTAAAAAGTTATGTTGGGATGGAAAATAATAACGATGTCCGTTTGATAACTCAACGTCGGGATTTGATGCGAACGGTGGCTGTAGGGGCTAGAGTACCTGAGATCAATTTGCCGGATGTTGAGGGAAAGTTTTTCGCATTGTCTTCTTTTAGAGGAAAATGGGTATTGTTGGATTTTTGGGCATCTTGGTGTGCGCCTTGTCGTAGGGAAGGAAAACATGTTCTTGAGTTGTACAAAAAATATCAGCAGGATGGATTTGAAGTTTTAGGTGTGAGTATTGATCAAAATCCTGATGCATGGAAACAAGCCATAAAAGAAGATCAGACTCCGTGGAAACACGTCTTAGATCAGAGGAGTGAAGTGGCTAAAACTTTTGGTGTTTCTTCTGTTCCCCGGGTATTTTTGATTAATCCGGAAGGTGTAATTGTGGCAGTCAATTTACACGGAGAGGAGTTGGAACAACGTTTAGAAAAAATCTTCTCGAAATAGTATTTTTATAAAATGTAGGAGATCCGAAGAGGGACTTGAAAAAGTCACTTTTCGGATCTCCTGCATTTTATAATTTATTTTTACAAATACTTTCTTGTTTAGTTAATTTAATGATAACCAGTTGTTAATATTTTGAAGTCGGTAGAATGAACATTTTAGAGAGGTCGGCTCGTTAAATAATATCTAATCAAAATCGGCTTCTCTCTTTCTCTCTCTTCGTATTCTGGAATATTTTTTTAATTTTGTTTTCACCCAGATACGGGGGTGAATTGTATTATATATGAGAAGCGATATTTTTATCATTAAACGTTCGTTTAATAATATTTACAAATTCCTCTAAAGACTTTATACCTTCTTTTTGTTAACCATTGGTATTCAGTTCTTTCCTTTTTTACCTTGTCCTTTGTTTTTCCCATAAATTTGCTCTCAACAATCGAAGGTATAATGAATGATTTGATACCAAGATTAGATATTTCTCGTTTGATTGTCAAAGATTTAAATGGAGAGATTAAAGAATCGGAAAAGCAAGAGCTGAAAGAGTGGATTAATGAAAGTGAAGAGAATAAAGCGTTGTATTTAAGAGTGCGGGAACGAGAGAATCGGAATCAGCGATTGGAGGTGATCCGGAAATTGAACAAACAAGCAGCTTGGCGAGAAGTAGAACGTAAAACAAGAAAAAGTCAGCATTTTATATCCGGGTGGCTTTATAAGGGGATTGCTGTGGCAATACCGGTGATTTTATTATTCTGTTTATATTATTATAGATCGGGAGAGGTGGATTTGGAGGTAGTAAAACAAGAACATCGGGAAATTCATCCGGGAGAAATAAAGGCAGAATTGATTCTGGCTAATGGGCAACGTTTGGCTCTTGATGCGAAAAAGGAAAATCCAGTGGAATCAGATTTGGATGGAGTAAAAATATTAAAGGAAAATCAGGGGATCCGTTATGAGTGTGAGGATTTGGAGGGGGAGGTCCCGTATCATGAATTGAGGGTTCCAAGAGGTGGGGAGTACCCGATTACGTTGGAGGACGGGACGGAAGTGTATTTTAATTCGGAGACAAGATTTCGTTATCCTGTGAAGTTTGGGGAGCGGGAGCGTAAAGTTTTTCTGGTAGGGGAGGCTTATTTTAAGGTGAAACGGGAGGCTGACCGACCTTTTATCGTGGAAATAGGGGAAAATCGTATAGAAGTACTTGGAACCGAATTTAATGCACGTTATTACCCGGAAGAGAATAAGCAAATGACCACGCTTGTTTCGGGGAAAGTGAAATTTATTTCAAAAGATGATAAAAGTCTTGTGCTTGCTCCGGGAGAACAGGCGGTTCTGACCGATGAAGGTATTTTGTCCCGTAAAACGGTTGATATTACCTTATATACAGCTTGGAAGGACGGGAATTTCGTATTTCGCAAACAGCGATTGGAAGAAGTACTGAACACATTGGCTCGTTGGTATGATGTAGATATTTTCTATGAAGATGTTTCTCGGAAGGATATTGAATTTACCGGGAATATTCAGCGATTCGAACGTTTTGAAGAGATTGTCGGGCTTTTGCAGATGACAGGTGATACGGAATTTGAAGTAAAAGGGAAAAGTATTTTCGTGAGGCGTAAATAAAGAACGAGGTATTTGCACTACCTCGTCCTTAAATCCGGTAAAATCCGGGATTGTTATATTTTAAAACTTTACAAATGTATGAAAAAAACAGGTAATTGTGTCCATCTTCGGATTAGATGGTTGTTAAAAATGTGGTTAGCTATGAGGTTTTTAATGTTTTTTCTACTCTTAAGCGTTGTACCGGTTTCGGCGTCGGTATTTGGTCAGGATGCTAAAGTGTCTTTGCAGGTAGAAAAGGCATCTCTTGAAAAGGTAATGAGCATTTTGGAGAAATCCACGGATTACAGGTTTGTCTACCAAAACAGTCAGGTGGAATCTGTGGGTAATTTGACCTTGAACTTCAAGGATTCCGACATTCGGGAGGTGATGACGGAATGTTTAAGAGGGTCCGGTTTGACGTTTAGCGTGGTAGGCGTGAATGTGGTGATTGTTCCGTTGGGAGAGAAACCACAGGTGCAAAAGGAGAACAAGAAAGAAAAACAGGTGAAAGGACGGGTTACGGATAAGGAAGGACTTCCAATGCCGGGAGTTTCCGTATTGATTGATAGTACCACGTTGGGTGTGGTAACGGATATCGAGGGAAATTACGTGTTGACCTATCCGGAAATGAGTAATGTGCGTTTACGTTTTTCTTTTATCGGGATGCAGACGAAATACGTGACGGTGGGTAACAACACGGTTATTAACGTGGTTCTGGAAGAGGAAGTGAATCGTTTGGAAGAGGTGGTGGCCGTCGGGTACGGAACCACGAAAGCAAAGGATATGACCGGGGCGGTATCTCGTTTAGGGAAGAAAGAAATCGAAACGGCACCGATGGGGGCTTCTATTCAATCCATGTTGCAGGGACGGGCTCCGGGTGTGAACGTGATGATTGGTTCGGCATCTCCGACCTCGCCGGTATCGGTGATTATCCGGGGATCTTCTTCTTTGTCCGGAGATTCTCAACCGTTGTGGGTGATTGACGGGGTTCCCGAATATTCGGCTGGGACTTCCGGTAATATATCCAACACCTTGTATAATTTGAATTTGTCGGATGTAGAGACAATAGATATTCTAAAAGATGCATCCGCCACGGCAATTTATGGTTCGAGAGCTGCAAACGGGGTTGTATTGGTGACAACTAAACGAGGGAAAAAAGGTATGACTCCGACACTGGAATTTTCTGCCCGTTACGGGATTCAGACGATGAATGCGAATGATTTCGGGGTGTTGAATGCCGAAGAATATATTGCCTTATCAAAAGCTGCCGTGCGAGCTAGTTTCTTCACGAGAGGAACCTTGGATTATTTTACCCGGAAGTATATTGATGAGGCGAAATTTAACGCTGCCACGAATAATAGTCAATTTGATTTGGAGACATTAGTGGATGAGTTCTTCTTGGAGGATGCTTATTATGATGGTGATACCGATTGGTGGGATTTGATGACACATAATGCCGCAACGCAGGATTATAGTTTGGGAATCCGCGGGGGATCGAAAGAATCGTCTTATAATGCTTCTTTCTTTTATAAAGATCAGAAAGGAATCGTGAAAGGTGGTAGCTCTAAGTTGTTAGGTGGTAGTTTCAATTTTGATGCCTCTGTTCGGGAGGTGATTCGTTTCAAATTGGGCTTGCGGGCAACATCCCGTGTGACGAATGACAAGGATGATATGATCAGTACAATTTTGGATATGCGCCCGGATTACCCGGCTTATCTGGAAGACGGATCGATCAATATGATCAGTTATTACGTGGAGAATCCTCTTTTCTCGTTGAAAAATACGAAAGAAGGGAAAGGAAAAGATTTCACGGGATCATTGGGGTTGGAATGGGATATTATTCCCGGGCTTACTTTACGAACGAACGGGACGTTGAAGTATGGTATTAATAAGAATTTGACTTACGACCGTAAATATTATGATGACGGAACAAGTTCTTCAACGGTTTCTAAGAATGAATCATATACCTATGTATGGGATAACACGTTGAATTATCTTAACACGTTTGGAGATCATAATCTGGTCGGTTTGTTGGGATTCTCCATTGAGAAGTACGAATCAGACGGATTGTCGGCATCAGGTTCGAATTTCCCGGATGATGAGGTATTGACGAATTTGGGTAGTGCGGCAACTAAAAACTCGATAGCTTCAAGTTATGCTTCTAACACGTTGGTTTCTACTTTTGCCCGTGTGGAGTATAAATTCAAAAATCGTTATCTTGCGACGTTTACTTTCCGTGCGGATGGTTCTTCTAAATTCGGGCCGGATAAACGTTGGGGATATTTCCCGTCGGGGGCTTTAGCTTGGATTATTTCCGACGAGAGTTTCTTGAAAGATTATTCTCATATTGTTTCTTACTTGAAATTGAGAGCTTCTATCGGAAAGACCGGATCACAGAATTTGGGGAATTATGACTGGAGAACGTTGATGGGATCAGCGACGTACAATAACGCACCGGGAATAAAACCCTCTTCGCTGGGGAATGATATTTTACAATGGGAATCTCAGGTACAAAAAGAAATTGGTTTGGATTATGGATTCTGGAATGATCGTATCCGGGGATCTATCGGTTATTACCAGAAAAAGGTCGATAACTTGTTGTACAGTGATCCTGTACCTTATTCGTCTTCTTTCTCTTCAGTAACCCAGAATATTGGTTCTTTGAAGAATAATGGTTTCGAGTTTGACGTTAAAGTGGATATTATCAAGAATGCTCAGAAGGATTTGACTTGGGATTTTGATTTCAACGTGGCTAGAAATGTTACGACACTGGAAAAATTGAATAGTGAGGATGAGTATTTTGGTGGTGGTGCATATCAATATTTCAAAATTGATGTTGGAGGAAAAACCGGAATCTTGTATGGTTACAAGTATGGTGGTCGATTGATCCGGACAAATGAGGAGTTGGTGGCCTTGAAAACGGTGAATCCGGAAACAGGACAACAGCAATATTACCGGGATAATAATAATTATGAACGTCCGGGAGACTTGTACATCATGGATTTGGATGGAGACGGACAGATCACGGCTGATGGCGACCGTACAGAAATAGGTAATGCGAATCCCGATTTCTTCGGGGGATTCGGTACTACGGTTTATTGGAAAGGATTGATGGTGAACGCCACCTTTACTTATTCGGTCGGGGCTGATCGTTTCTATGATGAAGAAAAAAATAGTGCCGGGGATATGAACGTGTACAATACATCCAAGAACGTGTTGAAGTCTTGGACGATGAATCCGGGTGTGGATCGGGGTTATCCAAGAGCCATGTATTATGGTTGGGGATCAAATTCCATTATCACGGATCGCTATGTTCACGATGCATCTTTCATGAGATTATCCGCTTTGAATATTAGTTATCGTTTGCCTCGTCGTTTATTCGGTTCCAGCATAGTGAATGCGATTGATATAACATTCCAAGCAACGAATTTGTTCACTTGGACGAAATATCCGGGAATGGACCCGCAGGGAAACTTCAGCACGTCTTACAGTGCATTTTATAATATGGGTATTGATTACAGCTCTTACCCGTCAGCAAGAACCTACAATTTGGGAATAAAAATAACTTTAAAATAAGATATGATGAAGAGATTAAGTTATTATATCATGTTGTTGGGGATCGTGTTCTTTACTTCATGTGAGGATTTTTTGGATCAGGTTCCCAAACATAATTTGACACTGGATAATGCCGTCACGGATTATAGTGGGGCAAAAAATATTCTGAACGGGATGTACTCGATTGTAGCTTCCAACTCTGCATTCGGAGGTGCGACTTGGTGTCGCTTGTCTTCACAGGGAGGATTTTACTCGTCATACACGGTTAATTTTAATATGGCCTATAAAGAAGGTTCTAATGACATGGATGGAACTTGGCAGGCCTTGTATTCTTTGGTGAACTCTGCAAATGCGGCAATAGAGGCGATCTCAAACTTGGCAGAGAATAAGTTTCCGACACCGGAACGTAAGCAGGAAATGTTGGCTGAAGCCCGGTGTATGCGGGGCTGGGCTTACACGAATTTGTTCTGGTTGTTCGGGAGATGGTGGGATGCGGATGATTCGGCTTATGGAATTTTGTATCGGGATAAGATGTCAAATTTGAGTAATCTGCAGGTACCTCGTAGTAGTGTCGGGGAATCGTACACGAAGATCTTTGAAGATTTGGATGATGCAATCGCCAATATGCCGGACTTCACGACTTCTCGTAGTTTATCCCGTCAGATGGCACAGGTGTTGAAGGCAAAAATCTTACTTTATCGAGGGGCAATGCGTGGTTCTACGCAAGATTTGAAGGATGCGTTGACACTAGTGGAGACTGTAAAACGGGATGCACCTTCCGGTTGGCAGATGGAATCGGATATAGCAGCCATGTATGAAGTGGGTTGGGATTCGAAAGAGGTCTTGTGGGCAAGGTATTTGGGAGATTTTGCCAGCACGACGAGTTACGAGTTTGACTATTCGTATAATATCGGTTATAATAATACCTATTCGGATATTGCAACCGGGTGGCTGGAAGAAGATCCCCGTTACGAGGTTGTCATGGATTCCGCCCGGGCTCCCGAGACTTGGGATACAAAGATGGTGTTTACTCCGGTGAAATTATATCATGGAGGACGGTATGATGCGAAAGATGCTCCATACGCGACCTATTATTTCCGCTATGCCGAGTTGTATCTTATGGAATCTGAGTTGAAAGCCCGTTTGGATGATTATTCTTTGGAAGAAGCATTGAAGCCTTTGAATGATATGCGGGCATGCCGGACAAACCCTGTGTTACCAGCTTTATCTCCCGGAAGTAAGAAAGATTTGTTGAGAGCGATATTCCGGGAAATCTGGGTAGAACAGTTCTTGGAAAATGGAAGCGAGTATTTTGCCTCTTTGCGATTTATAAATGACACGGATGCCAGTGCAGCCCAGAATAAACCTTGGATATATACGCTGAAACCGGATGTGAATTTCACTGAAAATCAGTATTGTTGGCCGATCCCGGAGAACGAACGGTTAAAAAATCCTCTGGCAGTACAGAATCCGGAACTTGGTAATTGATGTTTGACAAAACAAGTAAATATATGAGATTTATGAGAAATTTGTGGTTTATATTCATTCTAATTATAGCTTTTATGGCATGTTCCGATGATAAGGATGTGCTGGCGCCTGTACCGAATGATGTGACGCTGAATGAACTGGAGTTGGATCGTTTTACTCATGCGATCCCGGACGGCGGCTTTACTTCGAAAGCGGCTCACAGGAATTCCGTAACGTTTAATACAAAGAAAAATAATGACGGGACGTATGCCGGGTTTGCTTATTCGAACCGGAATAACCGTTCCTTTACGTGGACGGCTACTCAAGAGGCTTTGGATTCAAATATTTATAGTGTGTACACGAGATTTCCCAATGCGAATGAAGTATATGCTGTTGGACGGGTTGAGGGCGATGATACTTATTTTACGCTGGGAACTCCGGCCGTGGTAGAACATATTTTAGTGGCCAATACGACTTATACTTATTTGGCATTAGTATATGGGGATCAGTACGGAACAGAAGAAGAGCCGGTTGCTAATCCCAATATTCCGGGTAGTGCGAATAAAAAAGGGGTATGGTTCACGAATGTTCCGGGAGGTGTGAAGAAGATGGTGGATGACGATAAGGATTTCTACAAATTGATCGTTACGGGATATAACGGAGAGACAGAAACCGGTCAGGTAGAGTTTTATTTGTGTACCCGGAAGGGTGATCCGAATCATCCGGATTGGAGCTTGGTGATTAACGATTGGTATAAGGTGGATTTAAGTTCCTTGGGAGAAGTGTCGAAAGTTGTATTCCATGTGGCATCATCGGATATAGAGGCCGGAACCGGTCGGATGAGGACCCCACCGTATTTCTGTCTTGACGGGATTAGGATTAAAGAATAAATTCAATGAACAGGGACTGGCCAAAAAGTCATTAGATTTCAAAAAACTCCTCCGTCACTTCGTGCCACCTCCTCTATAAACAAAGGAGGTGCTGGTGACTCATTCTGAAGATAGAGAGTATTTCAACTCTCCCTCTGTTTATAGAGGGAGTACCCCGAAGGGGGGAGGGAGTTGGAGAAATGACTTTGAGGACAGTCCCTGTATAATATGAATAAAAATTACTGTATGAAAAGAATTGTGTGTTTATTGATATGCGTATGTGGCTATTTTCAGCTATTTTCGCAAGGAGTCGATTTTAAGCAAATCACGCTGAAGGAGGCTTTGGAGCAAGCAAAAGCTCAAGGAAAGATGGTGTTTATGGATTGTTACACGACGTGGTGCGGCCCTTGTAAAATGATGACGGAGGAGGTATTCCCTCAAAAGGAAGCTGGGGACTTTTTTAATGCTCATTTCGTGAATGTCAAGTTTGATATGGAGAAAGGAGAAGGAAAGGAACTTTCCAAGCAATTTAAAATACGGGCATACCCGACCTTTTTACTTTTGAATCCGGAGGGGAAGGAAACGTATCGGGTTGTTGGAGGCGGAGAACTTCAAGAGTTCATTCTTCGGGTAAAGAGAGGTTTGCAGAAAGAAAATACATTGGAGGTATTGGAAAAGGAGTACAAGACCGGAAAGATGACGAAAAAACGTATGTTGGATTATGTATTGACGTTACAAGATACCTATGATAATGAGCGTTTAAAAGTGGTGGCGGATGAATTGGTAAAGCGTTTGACTTCTAAAGAAAAAATGGCTAAGCCTTATTGGGTAATATACGAGGATAGTTTCCTTTCTCCTTTGACATCCGATAATTTTGCTTTTCTGTTAAAGAATAAAGCGGCTTTTGAAAAGAGTATCGGGGAAGAAAAAGTAAATCAGAAAATTGCTTCTGCCTATTCCGGTATGTTATATAGTTATGTTGCTGGGTTTGCAAAGAAAGAGGATGTCGGGCGGTTGGATGTGATGCAACAGCAATTGAATGAATATGACCTGCCGGGTAAGGAATACCTTCGAACTAAATTGGCCTTGGCTTATGCCCGTTGTAATGAGGATGTAAATGAGATGATTTCAATTTTGGAACGGGAAGTACAGAATTTGCCACAGGCAGAACTGTGGACTTTGGCAACTTCTTTGCAATTTGTGGAGAAAAAGGGAGATAAACAGCAATGGCAAAGAATTGCTGCATTGGGAGATCAGTTCGTGGAATCGGCAGCCGGAGAAAATTTAAAAGGATATTTGAAATCTTTTTTCAGTCGTTTTAAGAAGTTGGCTTCTGTCGGAGTGTATTGGGAGGATCTGACTTTGGAACAAGCTTTGAAGAAAGCGGAAAGGGCAAAAAGTATGGTATTCCTGGATTGTTACACTTCTTGGTGTGGTCCTTGTAAATACATGACTTCAAATGTGTTCCCGCAGGAGATTGTGGGTGATTATTTTAACGAGCATTTTGTGTGTCTCAAGGTTGATATGGAGAAAGGTGAAGGGCCGGAATTAGCCAAACGTTACAGCATACGAGCTTTCCCGACGTTCTTGATTTTACGTCCTGATGGTAGCGTGTATCACAAATTACTCGGTTCCGGTGAGGCGGATGCATTTTTGAGACGTGTACAGGAAGGAATGGTAGAAGAGAATTCCACGGGGTATCTGGACCGATTGTATGAAGAGGGAAACCGGGATAAGGCTTTCATATCAAGGTATATTCAGTCTCTGTTGTCTATATATGAGGAGAATAAGGCGAAGGAAGTGAGTGCTGTCCTATTGGGATTGTTGGATGAGTCTGAAAAGGTGGATAGTAGTTACTGGTTTATTTTTGAAAGTCCGGCGTTGACTAAAAAGGGAACAGATCATTTTAAATATTTGGTAGATCATCGGGAGGAGTTCATCCGGTCTTTGGGTAAAACGAAGGTTGATAATAAGTTATATGCCGTGTATTATAATCAGTTGAGTTATATCTTGAAAGGGTATGATAAAAAAAGTACAATAGAAGATGTGGTAAACATGAAAAACGAGATTAAATCTTTTAAGTTGGAAAAACGAAAAGAGTTGTCTGCATGTATTGATATAACGGAAGCCTATCTGAAGAAAGATGTAAAGGGCTTGTATAGCCGTTGTAAAAAAGGATTTAAATTGTTTCATGATGACGAAGCGATGAATATTGCGTTCCCGGTATTAAAATATCTGAAAACGGAAATGGAATCAGAGGAGGATTTACAAAAGTTGGTTCTCATGTTGGAGGCAAATATAGAAAATGAGTCTCTGAGAGAATATATTTCAATGAATACAGGGCAATAGTTTGTGTGTGAATGAGAATTATTTTCTTGTAATTAATATTGTCTGTTGTTTGTGTTAAGGGGCTATATAGCCCCTTAAATTTATAAATAGATTTTAATTTTATAAAGAAAAAGAGACTATATTGAAACATAATGAAATAAATCATTTCGTTTTTACATTTTCATTTCTATCTTTGTTTTACGTAAAGAGGAAATAAATAAAGCGTAAGTGTATGCAGGAACAAACTTCAATAAAAATCCAAGGATTAACGGTTGGTGACAGAAAAGTGTATCAACAGATCTTTGATACTTTTTATCATAGTTTGTGTTTGTTCACGCACCGTTTTATTGATGATCTTTCTGTTTGTGAGGATTGTGTGCAAGAGGCGTTTATTTCCTTGTGGGATAATCGGGAGGAAATGGCATCCGCGGCTCATGTGAAATCCTTTTTGTATCAAGTCAGCCGTAATAACGCACTGAATCATTTGAAACATGAGCGGGTGAAGAGTGAGTATATGGCCAAAGGAGTGCAGGAACTGGAATCACAGGTTTGTTTTATCAATTACGTGATCGAAGAAGAGGCAGAACGGATATTGGCTGAGACAGAACAAGAATTGGCACCGAAATGCAGGGAAATTTTCAAGCTTGCCATGCAAGGGAAAGATAACGAGGAAATTGCGCGCTTGTTGGGAGTCTCGGAGAACACGGTGAAAACGCAGAAAAAGATCGCCTATAAAAAATTAAAACAAAAAATAGCAGAAGTAACGATGTTACTCCTACTATTGAATCAAGTGGTTGGTGAGTGATTACGGTTTTTGATAAACCCATTTTATAGCATCTCCCACAACCCATTGTCCGGGTAAACCGATATCATATAGGGAGACCGAGCATTCTCCTTCTGGTAACATAAATTCTCCAATGAACACCCATTTGGAAGTTTGGGGTGCATGGACTTTAATCTTTTTTTCTCTGTTGTTGTAGGATATGGAGTAGCAATATTGTATGTCCCGAATGGGTTCTTGGGTAATCATACTTCTACTGCGTTCGTGACGATGAGAGATATTTGGAATATAAGCATATATCTTGTATTTACCTTTTTTGTTAATGGGAGTTGTCCAGGTCAGTAAACCTTCTCCTTTACCTGTTCTTTTTCTGAGACAGCTCAAACAATATTCTCCGAAACAGTCGGGCATAAGAGTGTATTCCCAATGGGATACTGCTGTAGAGGAATGCGTGTGGTGATTATGATCTAGCCTTAGGAAACGTTTTAGCCAGGGGGCTGGAGGATCCGTGATTTGAAAATTGTTATCCTCGTTATCAACGATGATTTCATTTTTTGGCGGAAAGAAGATTGTGGGAGAGATGGATTCTTCCCCAGTGCTGGTGTCTCTGGTGGATTCTATTCCTTTTTCTAGCGTGATCGTCTTATCATGAATATCAAAAATGTTTGGACGGTTTTTTGACAACCCGGTATAAATGCTATGTGAAATAACTGGATTCGGACATATAAATATAATTTTTTTGGCTTCTCTGGCTTTCACAGAAAATGTGCGAGGTGTATAGAGAATCCTGTCGATCTGATGTTCAGGTCCAGCTTTGAAAATGGCAGTTCCTAAGTGCATAGCAATGACTCCATCCACATCACTTTGGTTTAAAACGTCAAATTCCATTCTAAATTTGGTGTGAGGAGTCCAAGGATCTCCTTCTTCTTCTGTGGGTGATAAAATTCGTTTTACCCGAAAGTTTTTTACTTGAAAAGCGGGTAGCTCTTGACAGTCAAAGTATTCCGGGAAAATTTCGGATAGGTGCCATCCAAATTTTTTTGAAAAAGCATCGTCAAAAGTTTGAAAATCAGTTTGTCGGAAACGATTGGTTGTCATAAAATCTTGTACGAATACGTGAAAATCCGTGGAGGTAGTTCCTTTAAGAATGATTTGTGAGAGTAGATCATTTGCTTTTAGTTCATTAATTTGATTTATGATCTCAAAGGAAAGTGTCTTATCCGAGAGAGCTGTCCGATAACTTTTCCCATTTAAATAGTCCAAGGCTTTTTGTTGGGAGTCTAGAGGTGCTGCATTGGGATTTCTGTTTTCCCATGGTCTTTTCACGATCTGATTTAAGAGACTATTGATCGTTGGGTATTTGTGAGAGTAAATATGGTTTATGCAATAAAAAAATAGAGGATTGAAGTTGTATATGTTGTAAATTGATTCGTAATGCCATGTTGTTCCTAACTTTAGGTGGGAGAGTGGGCCTTCTTCCCAAGATGTTAGAATATGTTCATTGTTAAGTCGCCAGTATATACTATATTTGAAAGGTTCAATCCACTCAGATATTTCAAAACGTAACCATTTCTTAGCAAAGGCTCTAATTCTTCCATTTAATATACCGATCCCTCTTTCCGGACACAATACCATTTCGGGTTGTATCATCTCGCTTCCTCCTGTTGCCGGGTGATAGTGGGAGGTGAAGGTAACCGGGGTTTCTACGAGGCGCAAGCGGTTAAATAGATAGGAAGATTTTCTTTCATATTCTATGGTCTCTTTCATATCCCTGATCTTGTCGGGGAGTGAAGTTAATTGTTGTTCAATCGAGGAGAGAACCTCGAAGTTGTTTTTTGACATGTACAGCTCGTAGGTCACGCTGTCCACGGTTATCTCCCGTTTCTCGTATTTCCCGATACATAGCGATATGTTCCTTTGAGGGTGTTCGTTTTCAAACCGGGTACCTGATGCCGTCTCGTGGCGTGAGCCTTGGGAAATAGCTGTAAGTCGGATGGGGTGATCGACGGTTAAGGTGTAGCGGGTGAAATCGCACGGGGTGTTATAGGGATGTGCGGGGTTTACGGGTGGAGAAGTAACCGGGTACCAGAGGCATTCGGGTGTGAGCAAGATGTAATCTTTTTCGAGGAAGGCGTATCGATGGCCGAACCTGCAGGATAGATAGTGACGGTTATCAATGTCAAATTCTTTCTGTCGTTTCGGGATGTAGAGGTAGCAGATTCCTTCATCGATAGTTCCTTGATACTGAATGTTAAGGGTGAGAGTATCACCGGGAGAAACAGGTCGGGAGATCACGATAGCCTGAGCCTCTCTCGTGAAAGGCACGGGAGATAGGTTTTCTTGTATGCTTGTAACTTCTAGGGAGGGGTTCAGGTAAAGGATGATTTTCGATAGGTTTGTGCCAGTCGGGTTATGTAGCGATATCCGGCTTTCCACATGAGCCTGTTTCTCTTGGTAGGTAAACCGGATGTCATGAGTGATGATGTTCATCTTGTTTGGAGAGTCGTGCTTCTCGTACACGGATTCATAGAGTGCGTGGCGTCGTTCGACTTGCTCGTGATGGTTGTACGTGATAAACCCTGCCAATAATCCCACGAAAAGTAAGAGTATCCCGGAACAGACAGCCCGTTGGCGGCCGTTGATCTTGTTGGGGATACGGGGCAGGCCACTGATGGCGAGCGTGATGAACCCAATTCCCAGCAAGAGGAAAGTTGTTCGGTGGAGCAAAAAACCGGGTAAATCGGCCATCCCCGTGAAGCCGGAAAACGTGTAGGGAAGGAGGATGCCGAGAGGATCGAATAGCCCGTGGTAAAGGGTGGATAGGAAGAGGATATCCACGGAGAGGTAAACTAGCATAAAAAAGGTGGTGACGGTTCCGTTTTTAAAGCAACGAGCGGCAAGGAAAGAGGTGATACCCACGACGAAAACAATGGTGGGAAGGAATAGTGTCACCAAGTAGAACAAATAGATAAGGGGCTGGAAAGAGGTCGGGGAGGCGAAAAGATTGATTAACCCGGCTAGGGCGAGCGAGATACTTCCCATGATCATGAAGGCAATGATGATCCCGAGTATAAAGCCTGTCGAGTAGGTATCGTTTCCTTGCGGATGAACGAGTAGGGCTTCCAGCGTGTTGTATTTTTTTTGCTTGTGTACCCAGAATCCCATGGTGGCAAGGGGGAATACTAAGAGTAGGTTAAACATGTAAGCGTTTTGTGTGGGGATGAAAGAGGATAGGACAAGGGTGTATTCGACGGGAATGTTGAACATGTCACTTTGGAATGATACCTGGTATGCGATGAGTAGAGGGATCAAGACCATGAATGTAACACGGAAAGTTTTATTTCGCCATATTTCCGTGAAAGAGTACTGGGTAATTAACCAAAGTTGATGTGGGTTCATAAGTAGTTTTTTACTACTAATACAGTTCAGAGCGTTTTTGGGGTGAAAAATGGAAATAGATTCTACACGTTATACCCTAATTCAACCTAAATAAAGAGGTAATGCAACCCAAATAATCTCACTCATTCAGAGCTCATTCGAAGCTTAATCGTTGCTCAGACATTGGGGGATGGCGAAGCTCTGAGGGAGCTTCGAGTGTTCTTCGAATAAGTGGGATTATTTCCCTAGGATTTCCTACAGTTTACTTTAGGTTCTTGTTAGGATTTCATTCTTTACCATCATTTGTTATCCCGATAGTTTCGAATTTGTTTAAACTTTACCGAGAATGGATAAAAATACTAGATATTGGTAATTCAGAATGTGATGATCGTAAAAAGAATTGTTTAAATTTGTTGGAAATTTGGCTTTTAGAGGGTGATTTTGTAATAAATGCTCTTGATGTGTTATAAAATAATCAATAAAATTTGAATTAGGTTTTCACCCTGATCTTGTTGTGAATTGTATTAGGATAAAACGATCGTTTAATGCGTTTGTAAATAGGAGCCTTCTGGGCTCGTTTTTTTTAATTCTAAAAAATCGTTTATTCTAATTATCAATTCGTTAGTATTTGTCTTTCATTTTCATCTTTCAATGTCATTAAACGATCCTTTTTTGATCGAATCAAAAATTTGGAAGATGGAAAATTTAGAAAAAGGTATAGAAGTTTCTCAGTTGATAGTGAAGGACTTGCAGGGATGTATTTCTCCGGAAGAGAAAGTTATGTTAGACAAGTGGTTGGAGGAAAGTCCTGAAAATAGAGAAGTATATCATCGTGTGCAGGGGCGGGTAAATCGGGACGAGCGGCAGAGAATCATTCGACAATTAAATAAACGTGCGGCTTGGGAGCGGGTAGATAGGAATACGAAAGAGTATAAACATTCTATTTTGAGGCGGTGTATGAGGTATGCAGCTACAATTGTATTGCCTTTATTCGTTGTTGGAATTGGCTTTTATCTGACTAGAGATAAGGAGGAAATTCATCCGGTAGCCGAAGTGGTGACAATTGCTCCGGGAGTAACAAAGGCGGAATTGGTATTGGCAGATGGGCATAAAGTGATTTTGGGTACGGAAACCGTAGACTCTCTAGCCAGCGAAGAGGGGATAAATATCGTGAAGGAGGGGAATGGTGTATCTTATATTGGAAATAAAGAAGAAGGTGATTTGGCTTATAATATTATGCGCGTACCCCGAGGTGGTGAATTTAAAGTGAGATTGCAAGATGGGACATTGGTTTATATGAATTCGGAGACCGAATTGAAATATCCGGTACGTTTTGTAGGAAAGGAGAGACGGGTGTATCTGTCAGGAGAGGCTTATTTCGAAGTACAGCGAGATACGACAAAGCCTTTTATCGTGGTTATGAATGGGAATGAAGTTCGGGTGTTGGGGACCGAATTTAATGTTCGTTCTTATAAGGATGAGAAATGTCAATTTACGACGCTGGTAACAGGAAAGGTGTTGTTGACAACTTATGATCGTAAATGCATGGAATTATTACCCAATGAACAAGGGATTGTTGATCCGCAAGGAGATATAAGAAAAGAACAAGTGGATGTTGCTCTCTACACGGCTTGGAAAGATGGTAATTTCGTGTTTCGAAAACAAAGTTTGGAGCATATAATGGAGATTGTCGAAAGGTGGTATGATTTGAAAGTAACCTTTGAAGACGAGTGGTGTAAACAGGTTAGTTTTTCCGGTAACGTGGAGCGATATGATGATTTTAGTAAGCTGGCAGAAATGCTGGAGGCTACCGGGAGCGTGAAGTTTAGAATAAAGAATAATGAAATCTATGTAACCAAAAGATAAAAAGAAAAAGGTGGAATACTTGCACTATTCCACCTTTAGTACCAGTGTGACTGGCATTGTTTTACTTAAAATACAAATGTATGAAAAAAAAGCGAATTGTACATCTTCTCCCGAAAAGAAGGTTATTAAAAACATGGTTGATTATGAGGTTTATCGTCCTGTTTATGTGCGTGTCTGCGATGCAGCTGACGGCTGCGGTGTACAGCCAAGAAGTAAAAGTGACGTTGTCTGTGAAAGACGCTTCTTTTGAGAGTGTGATCCGTCTGTTGGAAGCAAACACGGAATACACGTTTCTTTATGAGGATCGGCATATTGCCGAAATCGGAGGTTTAAATCTGAATTTCCGGGACACGGATATTAAGGTTGTGTTGGATAAATGCTTGCAAGGAACAAATTTGAGTTATCGGTTGATGAATAATCACACGATCGTGATCCAACGGGGTGTGGCGGTTGACACGACAAAACAGAAAGCTCTTCAAAAGATGTCCGTTTCCGGAGTAGTTAAGGACGTGAAGGGTGAGGTTTTGCCCGGAGTAACGATTCGGATAAAAAACACGCAATTGGGATTCGTGACGGATATTGATGGAAAATTTAAGTTTGATTTTCCAAAACAGGATACGGTGGTTTTAATTTTCTCCTTTGTGGGTTACAAGACTCAAGAATTTCAGGTGAAAAATGACAAACCGATCACGATTGTTTTGAAAGAGGATGTGACGGAAATGGATGAGGTGGTTGTTACCGGTATTTTCACGAAAGCAAAAGAGAGTTACACGGGGGCGGTAACTACAATTACTGCGAAAGATCTCCAACGGGTTGGAAATCGGAATCTGGTGTCTTCTATCCGGAATATTGACCCAAGTTTTAATATTGCGGACAATATTGATATTGGTTCGGACCCGAATAAATTACCTGATATCACGATTCGTGGCTCTTCCAGTCTAGGGGTTGGGGTAAAAGATTTGCAGGAAGATTCCAGAAGTACGCAAAAGGCCAATCAGCCCTTGTTTATTATGGATGGTTTTGAAATCACGTTGGAACGGATGATGGACTTGGACGAGAATCAAGTGGAGAGTATCACTCTTTTAAAAGATGCCAGTGCCACGGCGATGTATGGGACTCGCGGTGCGAATGGTGTTGTGGTTATCGTGACGAAAAAACCGGAAGCGGGACGTATCCGGGTGACTTACAAAGGTAGTTTAAATATTGAGGCTCCTGATCTTACATCTTATGACTTACTGGATTCCAGAGAGAAATTGCAGTACGAGTGGGCTGCCGGATTGTATGAAAATGTAAATGCCAATCAGACTCAAGAGATGATGGATTTATATAATCGTCGTAAAATGGATGCGGAGCGGGGTGTCAACACGTATTGGTTGAAATATCCCGTGAGAACAGGTGTCGGGCATAAGCATAGTTTACGTTTTGAAGGTGGGGATGAAGTTTATCGGTATTCGGTTGGTTTGTCGTATAATGATATTGCCGGTGCAATGAAAGGGTCAAACCGGAGAACATTTAATGGAAATGTGTTTCTTTCATATAAATATAAAAGTTTGACGTTCCAAAATGATTTACAGGTATCTTCTAACCGTTCATATAATTCCCCTTATGGGACATTTAATGATTTTGCAAAGATTAATTCTTACTGGACACCTTATGATGAAGAAGGCAATATTATTAAGGTGCTGGAGGATTATTATTATTTGAGTATCTTAAGAACAAATTTCGTGTATAATCCACTTTATAACGCTAAGTTACCTAGTAAAGATGAAAGTCGATATACACAGGTTCAGAATAATTTTGCCGTGGAATGGCATATATTGCCAGAATTATTTGTTCGAGGACGTTTGGGGATAACCTCTAAAACGGATCGAGAGGATAAATATAAATCAGCCAAACATACGGATTTCGACAATTACTCGGAGGATGATTATGACCGAAAGGGAACTTATTCTTATGGAACGGGTGAAACTTTTAATTACGAGGCTGATTTTACCTTGAATTACTCCAAGGTTTTTGCTGAAAAACACCAGTTATACGTGGGATTGGGATATAATTTTGCTCAAGAAAAGAACGAGTTTTTCACGATTCTAGCAGAGGGGATTTCTAATATTAATATGGATTTCTTGGGGATGGCAAGTAAATACGAGAAAGATGGCCATCCGAAAAGTAAAGAAGGATTTTCTCGACGGATGGGAGGTATTGCTAACGTGAACTACACTTATGATCGTCGGTACTTTATAGATGCTTCTTTCAAGATAGAAGGTTCTTCTAAATTTGGTAGTGATAATCGATACGCTCCTTTCTGGTCTGTCGGAATTGGTTGGAACTTGCACCATGAAGGTTTTATGGCTGGAAATGAATTATTAAATGTAGCTCGATTAAAACTTTCTTACGGGACTTCCGGTTCACAGGCTTTTGATTCTTATCAAGCGATGACGACGTTTAAAGATTACGGAGGTTCAAGTTATCAGGGTTGGTATGGGGTGTATTTGATGGCTATGGGGAATAATGATTTGGGATGGCAAAAGACGAAACAATTGAATATCGGAACGGAATTGGAGTTTTTTAATGGGAGGATTCGTGTTAACGCGGACTATTATAATAAGGTGACTGACGATCTGTTATCTGATATTACATTACCCTCATCCAGTGGTTTCGGGAGTTACAAGGCTAACGTG
This sequence comes from Butyricimonas sp. BSD2780061689_150309_C8, assembly GCF_015560935.1. NCBI lineage: Bacteria > Pseudomonadati > Bacteroidota > Bacteroidia > Bacteroidales > Odoribacteraceae > Butyricimonas > Butyricimonas sp. BSD2780061689_150309_C8. The sequence goes on along the minus strand of NZ_JADMSV010000001.1, from coordinate 32,277 downwards.
GGACAAGTTGCGAACACAGGAGTCGAGTTGGGCTTGAATGTTTACGTGCTTCGGGATACGAAACGGGATATGATGTGGTTGATAGGTGGAACTTTGGCTCACAACAAGAATGAGATTAAGAAGATTTCGAATTCATTGGAGTTTCTGAATGAACAGATGAGTTCGGAGGATGGTGGAAATCCCAGTTTTATGTATGAAGAAGGGCAATCAATGAAAACGATCTTTGCCGTGAAATCTAAAGGTATAGATCCGAGTAATGGTAAAGAAATTTATATCAAGAAAGACGGAACCGAAACATATACTTGGGATCCGAAAGATAAAGTTGCTTGTGGTATTGATGAACCGAAGATCTGGGGCAATCTGAATACAATGTTCCGGTATAAAGGGATAACATTAAATGCTATATTCAGTTATCGTTATGGCGGGCAAATGTATAATTACACGTTAGTTAGTAAAGTAGAGAATATCAAACCTTTTGATAATGCAGATAAACGCGTGTTGTATGATCGTTGGAAAAATCCGGGAGACAATGCTTTCTTCAAGGGTGTTCGGGATTTCACGACGACGAATGCAACAAGTCGTTTCGTAATGGACGAGAACACGCTAGAATGTCGTTCTATCTCGCTGGGATATGACTGGAGTGCCAAGTGGTTAGACCAAGTTGGTATTTCTTATTTAACTATAACAGGTTACATGGAGGACGTGTTTAGAATTTCATCCATAAAACAAGAGAGAGGTTTATCTTATCCTTTTTCGCGTAAGTTTTCAATGTCTTTATCCGTTAGATTTTAAAAGAGTATGATTATGAGAAATATGATTAAAAAGAAATATGCCTGTATCCTGTTATTGTTATTGGCAATAGGATCTGGATGTAGCGATTGGTTGGACGTGCGTCCTCGGAACGAGATGAAAGAGGAGGATATGTACGCTAACGAGGAAGGATTCAAGAGTGCTTTGACAGGGGCGTATATTCAATTGGCGGCAGAAGAACTTTACGGTCGGGATGCTTCCATGTATATTCCCGAAATGTTGGCACAACATTGGACTATTTCAACAGATAAGGTATCGTTGATTTATAATATATGTGCTTTTGATTATACACATGAACAATCTGAAGAGGCGATAGAAAAGCTTTGGAAGAAATACTACCAATGTATCGTGCATTTGAATAATGTATTGGGAAATCTGGAAACAACTGGTGTGACGTTTACGAATGGAAATGAGGCTTTGATAAAAGGTGAAGCTCTCGGATTACGGGGATTTCTTCACTTGGAGCTTTTACGTTTATTTGGTCCCATGCCTGAAAAGGCAACAGCGGGTTCTCCGGCTATTCCTTATCAGGAACAGATGACAAAAGATCCTGGTAAATTGCATACGATTACCTACAAGGAAGTATGTGAGAAGATTATTCGGGATCTGGATGCCGCGGAAAAGCTTTTGGAGAAAGACCCGATTTTAGTGGGGTCAAATACGCAGTTGAATCAACCGGCGTACGATTGGGAAGGGAAACCTCTGGATGAATGGCAATTCTATCGACAGGTACGTTTCAATTATTATGCCGTGAAAGGGGCAAAAGCCCGTTACTATCATTGGATCGGTGATAAAGAAAATGCAGTAAAATTTGCAAAAGAGGTGATCGATGCCAAAAACGAAGATGGCACATCTAAATTTACATTGGCGACAGAATCGACGTATGGCTCAAATGGAAATCTGGTGATGAAATCAGAACATCTTTTCGGTGTTCATAATTCGCAGCATCAAGCTATTGTACAACCTTTGTTTAAAGATGAAAATGCAAGTTTGAGGCAAACGGTGGCTTATATTAACACGGCGTATGAAAGTAGCATACATCCGGACGATATAAGAAATAAAGCGAATCGTTATTGGGAAGAGAAAACCTATCAAAATTCGAATAAAGTGAATCACTTCCGAAAATATACCGGGAGCGATACCTATGTTGCTTTGAATATTGTGCCATTACTTCGTTTGGCCGAGATGTATTTGATTTTGGTTGAGGATTCGCCTTTGTCAGAAGCTCCGACCTATTTCAAGACTTATCGGGTTGCTCGAAATCTGGATATTTCAATTGATAATTCCTTGGTCACGGAACAGGATGTTATAAATCGGTTAGAGAAAGAATATCGGAAAGAATTTTTCGGGGAAGGTCAAATGTGGTTTTTCTATAAGAAACACAATTTTACCAGATTTACTTGGCCCAAGAATAAAACTATTCCAGAAGGAGCTTACTTGCTTCCGATTCCTAAGAGCCAAAGCGTGTTTGATTAGTAAAAAGTGAGATTATGAAAATAAGAATTGCAACGATATTGATATTTTTACTGATTGTGGGTACAATCGGTTGTAAGGAGAATACAGCCTTAGAGTATGAAAATGACCCGGCATTGTATTTTGAAAATTCGTATTATACACAACAAGATAGTATTGCTCATACCTTTTTTATCCAACCGGATGATCAAATGCGAGATACGGTTTTTGTAGAGATTCTGACGATGGGATACCCGACAGACACGGATCGGCCTTTTGTTTTGGAACAAACGAATGCGGGGAAACCGGGATCGGCTGTTGCCGGAAAGCATTTCGTGGCTTTTAATGATCCGGAAATGTTAGAGCATTTAAAGATTCCTAAAGGGAGTGTGCGTAAAAGTTTCCCTTTAATTGTTCTGCGTGATCCTTCTTTGGAATTGGAAGAGGTTCGGATTGAGTTGAAGATTGGGGAGAATGAGTATTTTAGATCAGGAATTGACGAGTGGACGAATTTTGTTGTAAAGACCACGTCTATGGCGGTAAAACCTACAAATTGGGACTCTTATTGGAAATATTATTTCGGACCAACTTGGGGGTCCGTGAAAATGAAATTTATCATAGATAATACCGGGTTCACGGATTTTGACGGGGGGTATCAGAGTTCTGATTATACTAATTATATGGCGTCTAAAGTGATACAAAAATTATTGGAGTATAATACGAATCACCCGGATGATCCATTAAGTGAGGCTGACGGTACATTGGTAACTTTTGAATGATTAAAATGAAATTGATTATGAAACTGAAGAATATATTGATAGGGATAGGCTTAATGGTGTCTCTTCAAGGAGTGCAATCTTGTATTGATGACCGGGGAAATTATAGTTATATTTCGAAAGAAGAATTACTTCCTGTGACGATTTCCGGGTTTGAAGATACCACGGTAGCTATTCGTTCTACTTTGAATATTACTCCGGTATTAGAGAATATGGATGATGAATCTCGTTACATATACCTGTGGTATGCATCTCCTTCTGAAACAGCGGGATTTGCCCCACAACGAGATACTCTTTCCTTAAAGAGAGATTTATCATTTGAAGTAACATACGAGTCGGGAAAATATAATTTGGTTTATGAGGTTCGGGATCCAAAGTTGGATATTTATGTTCGAAAACAAGTGTCGATGACAGTTCAATCGGATGTGAGTACGGGGTGGTACGTGATGAAGGAGGAAAATGGAGAAACGGATATTGATTATATCTCTATGGATGGGGAGAAGATAGAAGATTTGATCACTACTTTTGGACAAAAACGATTAAAAGGGAAACCAGTAAAAATGGCATATCAGTCTTCCCGTTATACTCCCGTTATTCAGAACCCGGATGGAACGACGACTCAGCTGGTTAACAAGAAAGCTTTCCATATTTATAGTGATCAGGATATAAAGATTTTTAATGCTGACAACATGGATCTGTTTTATAACTATGAGGATTATTTTTATGAAGTTCCAGAAACGTGTAAACCGGAAAATTGTGGCATGATTAGCTCTGATTTTTATGCCATTAATGCTGGAAAAGTTTATTCGATTTATGGAATGTCATCAAATAGCGGAATGTTGGGATATGCTAAGCCGGGGTTGTATAAGGTACACCCTGATATGGTGATGAGCTATTATGGGGTGATGGTTTTTGATAAGGAGACAAGTACGTTCTATAACACGTCGTCTAGTGGTAGTTCTATGAATTTGTTTTCAGAAGATTCAGAGGGTGGTATTTCCCCGACAAATATGGACGTGGATATGATCCGGATGTTGGTTAGGAATGAAGGAGTTCCTTCTACGGCTTTTGCTGTAATGAAGAATAAGAATAAAGACGAGTATTATGTATTTGACATGGTTTATTCCATGTCTGACTACCCGTTCGTGGATATTGATACTGTTCCGGCACATTGTGAAATGCCTGAGGCAAAAGTTATGGGCACTTCTTTATATGCCAGTTGTATTTATTATTCCAAGAAAGAGGCTGATGGAGATGTGTTGAAGGTGTATAAGAATGTCAAAATAGATAATCGTGAAAGTGAGTTGAAACGTTTTCCGGGAGAAGAAATAGTTTATATTGTAAATGCAACTAGTGCATACAATGCTCCGGAAGATGAGAAATTCAATCATTTGGTTGTATTGACAAATAGTGCGACGGGTTGGAAATTGTATCGTTTTAATGTAATCGGGCAAACGCCGGAGATCGAAACGGAGCCCGTGTTTGTTTATTCCGGTAAAGGGACAGCCGGATATGTTATGCTTCGTAAATAACATTGTTTTGTAAAGAATTTTCAATTGGCTTGAAAATAAGGTGGATGATGGCATTTGCCATTGTCCGCCTAAATCACTAGTATGTTTTAAATAATTATCGGGAGTATGAAAAAATTTAGTTTGTTATTGTTTTTAACCTGTATGGGCGTGGTGCTATATGCACAAAAGTACACGGAAATAAAGGGTTTCGTGAAAAATGATCGTTTGAAGAAAGTTCATCTTTATCGTGTAGAAGATGGGACGACACATTCTTATGCTTCGACCATGGTGGCAGAAGATGGTTCTTATGGATTTTTGTTTTGCCCGGAAAAGCCGGGGTTTTACACGGTAGGTAATGATAAACAGATGGATTTTGTGGTTTACGTGAAAGGTGGCGATAAAATCAATATTAATATTTTGGAAAACAAGGCCGAGTTGGCGGGAAAGAATACTAAAGAGAACGTGGCCTTGTATAAATGGGAAGATTTTGCGGCTGATGTTCGTTTGAAATCAGTTTATTTTATGCTGACAATCAGTAATTATAAGGACTTTTTCCCTGAATTTTCCGTATTTGTTTCTAAACTTGATTCGATTAAAAAGAAGATAAAGAGCGGTAACGCAGAGTTTGATGCTTTATTGAAAAAGAAGATTGATTATGACGTGGACTATTATGCAGCATATTTCTTACAAACTCCTAGAACAGCTCATCCGGAACGTCAGGATTGGCCGGAATTTTACAACACGATCATATCTGATGATAAGTTCACGACGGATGACGTGTTGTTGTTTCCTCAAGGAGCACGAATGATCGGTATCTATGCAAGTTTTGGATATATGACGTCTGGTAAGAAGTATGATCCGGTAGATTATCAAAGCACTTGTTTAGGGTATTTGAAGACAGATCGTTTGAAAGGGGAGTATTTGTTACGGAATGTATTTGCCGGGTTGAAGTCTTATGACCAATATCTAAGTTTGATGGATCGTTATGGAAAATACTTGGTAACGCCTTCTCTAAAGGCTCGGGCTGAGGCTATCGGGACAGCGCTGTATGACACGGCTCCCGGTTCGATTGCTGCTGATTTTACTTATCCTGATGTAAACGGGAAAGAGGTGTCGTTATCCGATTTCAAGGGGAAAGTTGTGTTGGTTGACGTGTGGGCTACTTGGTGTGGTCCTTGTCGGGGAGAAATCCCTCATTTGAAGAAGTTGGAACAGGAAATGCACGGGACGGACGTGGTATTCTTGGGTGTTTCCGTGGATGAAGCGAAAGATAAACAGAAATGGTTGGATTTCATTAAAAAGGAAGAGTTGGGAGGAGTTCAGGTACATGCATCCGGATGGAGTAAGATTGCCCAGGACTACAAGATAAAGGGAATTCCCCGGTTTATGGTATTTGATAAACAAGGGCGAGTCGTGTCGGTCGATGCTCCTCGACCTTCATCACCGGAGCTGAAAGAAATGTTAGAAAAAGAGTTGAAAAAATAAATAAAATTCGGGGGATTTGTGAAGGGAGAACAAATCCCCCGAATTGTATATTCATTAAAATGGAATAGATTATGAAGTATCGTTTATTATTTATTGTGTGTAGCCTGTTATGTTTTTCTGAATTATGGGCAGGACCGGGAAAAGTGGTTGTTAAAGGTGCGGATCAAAATGTTTGTGTTTATAACAGTATTCGGGGAAGAGGGCGAGCTTGTTTTGCCCCGGAGAAAGGGATGAAAGAAACGGTGATTTTACTACCGGAAAAGGAGTGTGGTGATTTGTTTTATTTGATTTCGGGGGATCGGACTTCTTGGATAAGGGTGTTGCCGGATGAAACGGTCACGGTGGATGTCCGGAAAAAAGACTGGAAGTTTGCAGGAGATTCAAAAGCGATAAATCGTTATTTGTATCAGTGGACACAAAAGATGTTTTTCGGGAAGCCGAACGCTTTGACGTATCGGGTTGAAATGATGTTCTATCAATTGCCGGATCGGGATAAGAGAATTCCGGATCCGAAGATGTTTTACACGAAGGAGTACATCGAATGGTTAGATAATATTGGGTTAGAGGCGATGGATGATTTGGCAAAAGCGAATTTGAAAGATAATCTATTCGTGGAAGAGCAAGAAAGACGAATTTATTATAGTTGGTTGGAAATGCAATTGCAAAATTACCAGTTGGCAAGTGATAAGGTTGAAATTCCTACAGAGGCATTTGTTTTTCTTCAAGAAATGAAGTTTAATCATGTTGCATATTTGAAATATCCGGGGATTGATGATGTTTTGAGGATTTACTATGACATGGCGGATGCCTGTGGGTTAATTACGTATGATAACTACAATTTTTTACAACGAAGGGCGGAACGGATTATGAATGCCGAGGTTCGTGAATACTATATCCTGCAGGAATTAGATAATATCATTCGTAATCAATGGTTGTATCAATTGGATAAAGTCATCGCATCGGTGGAAAATATGGTGATAACTCAAGCGGGAAAAGAACAATTGGCAGGATACAAAAAGCAGTATCAAGATTTGATGGCATCAGACGTAAATCAGGAAGGGAAGAAAGCGGTAAATATCCAGTTTAAGGATGTGAATGATAGAGAGTGGGGATTGTATATGTTTAAGGGGAAATATGTTCTCATTGATGTGTGGGCTACTTGGTGTGGACCTTGTAAATATCAGATTCCACACTTGATGCGTTTGGAAGAAGAGTTTGAAGGAAGAGGAATCGTGTTTGTTTCTTTGTCCGCAGATAAACCAGCCGATACTCAGAAATGGAAAGATATGGTTAAAGAGTTCGGGATGAAGGGTATTTGTGGGATTGCCCCGGATGCATTTAATCACGCATTCTTCGAGAAGTATAAAGTGAAAAGTATTCCTCGTTTCATTTTGATCGATCCCGATGGAAATATGGTGATGACTAAAGCTCGGCGTCCGTCGGATCCAGTATTAAAAATGCAGTTGGAAGAGTTGCTGAAACAGTATGATCAGAAGAAAACAACGATCAGTGGTAAGATGGAAGGAGTTGCGGATGGAACGCAAGTTTCTGTCAGTCATAAGATCGGAATGATGACTCACACATTAGGGCAGGCAGAAGTAAAAGATGGGCGCTTTGAATTGAGCTTTCTTTTGGAGAAACCCGAATTTATAAATTTCTCTTGTTATAAAGTTTTTTTTGGGAATGTTTGGGCCAAGCCGGGAGATCGGATGGTACTTGAGGGAAATAAACCTGTTTATACCGGAGGAGAATATGAGTTGAATAATTTGTTGACGGAGCTTAATGCAAAATATGCAGATCGCTGGCCGGGGTATGGAGATGATGTTTTTGATCAAAAACGAGGGAAGCTGTCTTATGATATTTATGCAAGTATCAAGAACGAGATTGATGCCAGTGCATTACGACCGGAAATGAAACGTATGTTGACTGCCTATTTCCAAGGAGTGTTACTGGATAAGATGTATGGAAGGGTGGCTACGTCAAAGGTGATCGGTAAAGGTTTTCCTCGTCCGATTGTGAAAAACGGGTATTCGAATGCCGTGTTAAAACTAGAATTATTGCCGGAATTAGTGAATTATCCGTCTTGGACAGATTGCGTGCAGGAGCTATTGTACGCACGTTTAGCCGCGGGTATGATAAAAATTCAAGGACGAGGTAGTTATATTACTGATATGGCAGCCGGGCTTAAGAGTGAGAAGTTGCGGGAAGCTTATATTATGGATCAATTACGGATGGAGATTTTACGAGGTCATTTATTTGGAATTGAAGATCGGATCGAGAATGCACGTTCGATGGTAAAAAGTCCTGATAATGTAGCCTTGTTGTCTCGGATGCCGGAACAAGCACAAAAGTCTTTGCAAGAGTTTAAGACTGTTTTACCTGGTACGGATTTGAGCGGATTTTCTTTTGAGAATGAGAAAGGGAAACGGGTTGCTTTATCTGATTTTAAAGGGAAATATGTGTTTATAGACATTTGGTCTACGGGATGTAATCCTTGTGTCGGAGAGGTTCCTTATATCAAAGATATGGAACACCGTTTTGCCGGGAAACCGATCACGTGGGTTTCTATTTCAATGGATTTAAATAAAAAAGAGTGGTTGGATTTCTTGAAGGAAAAGGGAATGAATGGAATACAGTTGATATGTAACAAAGGGTATAAAGATCCATTCCCGAAACAAATAGCATTGAGGGGAATACCACGATTCCTATTGTTGGATAAGGAAGGAAAAGTAATTGATTTTGAATCGTTGAGACCTTCTAATCCGGTGTTGGGAGAGTTGTTGCAGTTAATGCTAAATAAAAAATGAAGGGCTGATGTGTGGCTCTTTAGTATATGTTTTATTTAAATTTTTGAGTTATGAAAAACGAGAAATTGAAAAGAATGAAAACAATATTGTTTTCATTAGGGATTATTTTATTCTTTAGCAGTTTTACAGGAGATGATGAGTACATAATGTTTACTTGTCCTGATGGAATGGCTTATAGTGTACAAATAGATGCTTGTGTACCAGAAGAAGATGTGGATGGAGAAGGTCTTGTCTGTATTTTAAGAAAAGTGAAAACAGGAGAGATTATCTTTGCTTGTGATCCTAAAGGTAAGAAAGATAATTGTAATATTAGTAAATTGGGACATTCATTGTCGTGCCCAAATTCGGAGATTAAAGTAAATGAAATTTAATTATTTAACTATATAGGGGCGTATGCCCCTATAAAAAAATTATTTATGCGTCAAGTTGTATTTTTAGTGTTAATTTGTTTGATTTCATGTAAAAGATCAGACAAGATTGAATTATCCTATTTCGGATTAGAGGATTTTCCCGAAACAAAATGCTGTAAGTCAGATTCGATAGGGATACAGGTTTTAGATGCGTTGTCTTATCATGTTCTGCGAGATTCTTTGGTTTTAGTGACAACGAGAGGGCATAATGGTTATTTTGTTGAAATGTATTATTTAGGTAGCAAACAAAAGGTGATGAATTTTGCTAAGAAAGGTTTGGATACAAATCAATTTGCTCATGCTAGAGTTTTTTTGAATGACAAAAATACGTCAACTGAATTTTATCTTTATAATGTAATAACCAATTCTATCGTAGAGATAAATATTGATTCATTATTAGAAAATAGAGAAACTTTTAATTATAAAAAGGTATATTTATCGGGATATTCTAGTGTTCCAGATTTTTGCAAGTATGATAAAGGAAGATATTTAGTTCAAAATAAATATTTTTCTCCTGTGAAGAATTTTAATAATAATGTTGATCGTTTCATATTTGTAAATGAGAAAGAATTTAATGTAACTAATAGTACTTATTCAGATTTTAAGAAGTATAACTACTATTTATCTAACATTAATCAAGTCGTTATGTTTAGTGATGTAACTAAGAATCGTTTATGGTGCGCATCAAAAGGGGAGGATCGGTTTGATATTTATACAAGAGATAGTTTAAGATTATTAGGGTCATATATTGGGCCTTATCATTATGATGTAGAGTATGTTGTAGGAGAAGCTGGTGGTGATTTACCATTGGTTGTGAGAGATGGGCTATATTCGGGGTATGAAGCAGCGGTTATAACTGATAATTATGTTTATCTATTGCTTGGTAATCAGAAGTATAAATCTGAAATTCCGAAATCAGATGTAATTTCAGATAAAAGTGAAATATACAAATTGAGTTGGGAGGGAAAGTTATTGTGCAGATATATATTAGATCGTTACGTGTATGCTTTCTCAATGGATAGCCAGGAAAAGTATTTTTATTGTACTGTTGATGAAAATCGTCAACTTGATCCAAAATTTGTGCGTTATGAGCTTTAAAAAGATAAAAAGATATTTTGTTTTTTGTTGTATCGTCATTTTTTTTTGTTGTAATAGTAAATCAAATAAACAATTACAACATTTAGAACTTGGAAAATTACGATGTCAACTAGAAAACGATTCGGTGAATTATAGGATTGTGTGTATAATTGATGGGGGATGTTCTTTGTGTATAGGTGATTTTGTTGAATTGAATATGAATTTTCTAGAGCAAAAAGATAAATATAAATTCCCTCTATATTATTTGGTTATGACAGGAGATTCTGTGATTTTTAAGAGCAATTTAATGAAATTCGATCAAGAACTTTGCGGAAAGCTTTTTGTTGATACAACTTATTCATTAATGCAGGCGAATCAGTTATTTAAAGAATCTAGGATCGAGGTGTTTTTGATAAATAAAGAAGACCAGATTGTAATATCTGGAAATCCTTTTGAAAATACAAAGGTATGCCATCAATATGATGATTTATTGAAATAATTCTATTTGTGAAAATGAAAGAGGTTATATATATATTATTCATATTATTATGCTTTGGATGTGTTCGTCATCATTCCAATATTGTATTTGAAAATAAAAATTTTGAGGCGATTTTTAGTGATACTTCATTAGTCAATAAAGATCATGTACTTTTTTTTATCCGAATGAAAGATTGTATTTCGTGCGATTTATTACAAGAAGGGGCTTTCAATAATAAGAAATTATTGCAAAGGATGTCTGACAAGTATATGTGCATAGAACAATATGTTGATTTAGGTGAGGGTAAATTTATACCATATTTGTTATATGAAAATAGTTTTCCAATGATTGTTGTTTTTTCTAAAAGTGGTATATTAGAGGCATTGGTGATAGGGAATAGAACGGCAAAGGAATTAACATTAATGTTGGATAAAATTGAGGCTCATCGTGGTTTTGTTACAAACACTCGTAATAGATTCGTTTTAAATGATACATGTTATGTTGATTTAATAAAAAAAACGGTGAATGCTTTTCTTGCTTTAAAAAGTGAGGACTTAGGAAAAGCAAAAGATGAAATTGAATCATCAATAAAGATCCAACCTTATTTTTACAATTTGTATATAGGATCCCAAATTTATAAAGAATTAGGGGATACAGTTCGTTTTATAGAATGTACAGATCAAGCTTTAAAGATGAATGATCGTTTTGATAATTTATTGTATAATTCAATAAAAGAGAAAATTGGTAACCCAGCTGAAGAACTAGATCTTGTTACTTCAATTTCTTTTGAAAAGACTATACATGATTTCGGTCGTATATCGAGTGAAGATAGTGTGGAATGTTCCTTCCTGTTTAAGAACAATAATTCTTTTCCAGTAATAATTGAAAGCATAAAGCAATCCTGTGATTGTATGGAAATCATTTGGGATACAAAACCAGTATTACCTCAAAAAATTGGAACTGTAAAAGTGATATACAAACCATCCTCTAAAGGGGTATTTATGAAAGCATTATTTTTGACAATATCTAAAAGTAATAAAATCATTCCTTTACATATAAAAGGAGTGGTTATATAAGAAGACTATAGATATACTAATAACAAACTTATGAAAAAGAGTTCTTTAAAAGGTATGATGAGTAGAGTGATAATTTACTCGATTACTGTATTGTTGTCTTCCTTATTTTGTTGGCGGGAGGCTGTTGCTCAAGTACGGGCAAAAACAGTGTGTTTGACCGTGACGGATGGCTTTTCTGCGCCGTTATATGGAGTATATGTCGTGGATATTCGTAACCGATTACTGGTGACAACAACGGATGATGAGGGACAATGTAAGATTTTACTGAAAGGATTTTCGGTAAAAGATACATTGGAATTTTCTTGTTTGGGCTTTTATGCAAAGCGCATGGCGGTGGATTCTCTGCATGACGGACAAGTTATTGCTCTTCAAGAAAGAAGTATTTTATTGGAGGAGGTGGCAGCAGAGGGGATTCATCCTTGGGATTTACTGAAAGGAATTTCGAAGGAAATTAAGAAAAAGAAAGAAAAAGTAAAAGGATATCGTTATTTTGGGAATGGGCAGTATGAAAAAATAACCGAGTGTAACGAAAGAATTGTTGAGTATCGGCGGGAATATGGTTGTTTTGCCACAACCGGGAATACGAAAAAAAGAGGAACCTTTGATCGTGGAGGTGAATATGGTTTTGTCCCCAAGTACACGGCTCGTAGCTATCCTCTCATGGTGGATGGGACCGATACGTTAGTCCCTTTATACCAAACGGAAGAAAAACTTTTTTTTGAATCCGGGAAACGAAGGGTGTTTGAATTTATACGAGTGGTGGAACTATATGGGCCTCTATTCGGGGGAATGAAGGACTATGATTTTAAACAGATAGAAACGGAAAGTGGTGATTATACATTTCAATTTAAGACAAAGAAGTCCCGTTATCCAAACAAAACGTTTTTATCTTGTCAAGGGACGCTTACAATTGATCGAAGAACACGAAAGTTGAAAGTTATCGATTTTGATTATGTGGAGTACGCTCTGTGTAATCAGCCCCGTTGGGCTAGGAAAATTATGAAAGAGATATTTTTCTCTTCACAGGCTGAGTTGAAGTTTAAATATTGGGCAGAAGGGGAGTATTGTGTAGAGAGCTGTACGATGGAAACAACTTGGAAAAGTAGTAAAACAGGAAAAGGACGTTACGGAACATTACCCTCTAGAATTGAGCCGCTGAAGAATAAATTGATAGAAAAAGAGGCATTTGCCTGTAATTCTTATTATGAGATTCCGGCAGAAGGACGGAATTCAGCATTTATTTTTGCTATGGGAATAGGATCTTATAATCCACAAGGAGAGTATAATGCCCACATATTTTCTCGCTTACCGGAATTGTTGGATTCTAAACAGGCATTTCAAGATTTAAATCAATATATGGATATTGAGGAGCAATTTAAACGATTGAGTAATCGTGCCTATTATCCGGAGGATTATTTGCTTGCCTCTCCTTGGCGTTGGAGTAGTATATTGACTAGAGGAGAAGGTGTTGTGGCAAATTTTAATAAAATTAGGGAAATGATTTTGCTTTGTTTTTTTACCGGATGGCGGAATCCGTTAGGGGATGAGGAGGAGGCAAAATGAAATAGAATAGATATGAAGATAAATAATTATTACCGGATTATACTCGTTGGATTGTTTCTTTGTATTGTAAATTGTGTACAAGCAGGAGGGAATGAAACCGGACTTTTGCCTGGGATGAGTAAGACATCTTTTGAAAAGATATTGAAAAGGACGTCAGAGAATATCAAGAAAAAACGGGCGTCTGCAGACATATTACAATTTTATGGAAATGGACAATATGAAAAAATTACAGAATGCCGAGGAAAGGCTGTTGAATACCAGAGGGAATACGGGTGTTTTGTGAAAGTTGGTAATTGTCGTAAGGATGGCAATATTTATACCGGAATGTATTCTTTCGTTCCTCGTTATTCTGCCCGTAGTATCCCTTTTGCAGAAAATGGTATCGATTCTTTGTGTCCATTATTTGAGAAATATGATGAATACTATTACGTGTCAGGGAATCGTAAAATTTTTGGATTTATGCGTGCTTTAGAATGGTGGGGGCCACTATTCGGTGATTTGGTTAATTATGAGTTCCAGCAATTGAGTGCTAATGGTGAAACTTTGACATTTCAATTTGAAACAAGAGATTCATGTTACCCACATAAAATACCGTTCTATTGTGCAGGGACTTTGGTACTTGATCGTAAAACATGTGAATTAAAAAAGATTGACATTAATCAAGTAGAGTATTATTGTTGTGGACAGCGGGGATGGAAAGAGAGGTATTTGAAAGAGGTCCCGGTGGATTCACGTGCTGTGGTGGAATTTAGCTATGATGATAAAGGGGAATGTTTTATTAAAAGTTGTGTATTGGAATCTGTTTGGAAAGATGTGCCGTTGGAGAAATGGCCATTCACTCATGCTCCGTCAAGAAGAGAACCAGGGAAAAATAGATTAATAGAGAAAGAAGCCTTTTTCTGTGAAACTTGTCAGCGTGTTTCAAAGAATATACAGTTTGAGGATCTTCCTCCAACGCTCATGTATAGTGTATGTAATCTGCAAGTAGAATATGTATCGGATATTTTCGGGCCTTTGCCTGAGTTGTTGGATGCTAAACAGGCTTTCATTGATTTAAGTAATGATGTAAATATTCATGAACAATTCAGGCAGATGAGTAATCGTTCATATTATCCAGAGGATTTCTTTTTTGTTTTGCCTTGGTGTATGGAGGCGGATGAGGCTTTGAAAGACTCTTTCTGGGAAAATAGTCTTAAAATTAATAAAATGATCTTGCTTCTTTTCTTTAAATAAATGGTTTAAATTAAAATATTTAATCATGAGTATTAAGAGAATAATAATGGTTGCTCGTTACGAGGCCAGACTACTACGACGGAGTTGGGTGTTTCTGATTTTTGCAGTCTTGGGAGTGGTGGGAATTTCGTGTTTCCAGTTTTTAATTGGTAGTGTTGACAGTGCAATGGAATATGGATTGACTTCCGGACAGAATTTGTGGTATTTGAGAGCGTTGCCGTCCTGTATCCCTTATATGAATGCCTATCTTTTTAATGGTTTACAAGCACTTTTGATCGTGTTTTTCGTGGCTGAGATGGAGAAACGAGCACGAGTGACAACCATGGAGCCGTTATGGACCCGGCCTTGCACAAATGGGGAGTTACAGTGGGGGCGAGTTCTAGGCCTTGCAGGAATGGTGGTTGTCTTGAATATTATTTCCATGCTGGTGACTTTGATGGTTCACTTGTTTACTCCAAAGGGGAGTGTTGAGGTAAGCATGTATGTATTCTATTTTTTCACCTTGACATTGCCGGGTTTAGTTTTCTTTTTGGGAATATCCATGTTTGTGGTACATTGGATTAAATCGCAGGGACTTGCGATTTTGTTATTGTTGATGCTTATTGCCGGTATGGTTGGGAGTACGGGAGGATTACATGGGTTGCTGGATCCATTGGCGAGGACGATTCCCGCTATATTTTCTGTTGAAGTCGGGAGTGCCAATTTAGGGTTGTTTCTATTACAACGATTGGTGTTCTTGGGTTTGGGTGGGGCGTTATTGTGCTTTTCTATTTTTTACGTGGAACGTTTGACAGGAGAATCGGAAAGGAAAAATATTTTGCGATTGGCAGGAACCGGGTTACTGGTAATTGCTGTTTTCGCCGGGGTGAGTTATGAAGGGTATTTTGTTAAAGGTGGAAAACAGCGGGAGGCGTTTAGGCAGGTGTATGTGCGAAGTGAGGATAAGGTAAAGGTGCATATACTGGAACATGATATTCATTTTAAAGAGAAGGTAAAAGGAATGGAGGCTTCCAGTCGAATGGAAATTTGTAATAAAACGGGCAAGGAAATACCTTCGATTATTTTGTATCTGAATCCATCATTGACGATTTCACGATTGACTTGTGAAGGGCAGGAAACCCGATATTCTCGTGACGAACAAGTGGTCGAGATCAATCGGGTAATACAGCCGGGAGATACGTTAGTGATTGAGATGGAATATGAAGGGGGTATAAATGAGAGAGTATGTTACTTGGATTTGTCGGATAAGGAGTTTTATGACACGGAAGCGAATGGTGTCGGTATTTTCCGTTTCGGGAATCGGCAGGCTTTCGTGGGTGAAGAGGTGACGTTGTTGCAACCGGAGTGTTTGTGGTATCCTCAAAGTGTGGCACCGATCCATTTGTCTTCGTTGTTTGATCGACAAGTGGATTTTACACGTTATTCTTTGACGGTAGAAAATGCTGCCGGGCGTATGGCGGTTTCACAAGGGGAACCGGAGCGTTTAGAGGGGAAGACTTTCTTTCGGCATGATCATGCTTTACAAGGTATCAGTTTAAGTATCGCGGAGTTTGATAATCGTTCGATAGAGGTAGATGGGACACAATATGATATTTTCTTTTATAAAAGTAGTGATTTTTTACTTCAGGCATTTGAGGCCCCTGAAAAGGCATTTAAATTCATGATAAGGGATATTAAATACATGACGGAGTCAACTGTTTGCCAGATGGATGAAGATTATAAGCAAAAGGCAAATGCGGTTTGGAGGAAACGAGGAGAGATCGAGGGGGAAGACCCGGAGGCATACAGCCCGTCGGGACGGTATCCGTATAAATGGTTTATCGTTATGGAGACTCCGGTTTCTTATTCGAGACGTTACCGGGGATGGGCTCAGAATGAAGAATACTTGCAAGCGGGAATCGTGTTTATGCAGGAACGGATGGCCAGTGCTTTTTATTTCGAGAGCACACCACCACCTGTTGAGGAGTGGGATTTTGTGGCTATGAATAATTTTAAGGGGGATATTGCGATGATTTTTAAATCGGGGAAATATAAAATAGCTCCGATGTTTGTTGGGAATACTTTTTTCATGAGTTCTGAGGAGTTCCCCGCGATACAGGAGGTAATCAAGATGTTCGGGATGCCCGTGGATAAATTACCGGCTGCGATGCAGGCCCCGGAGAGAGTTCGGGATGTCGCTGCCTATTTGAAAGATCATAGTTTGATGCAGGCGTTTACGGACGAGGGGGTGTCTCCTGAATTGCTAGGAGAAATTATTGAATGGAAGACGATCGAGTTGAAAGAATATTTGAAACATGAATTGTCAGAGGAGAAGTTATATGGTTTTTATAATCGTTTTTTACAAGAACATTTGTTTGAAACAGTTGATATAGATCTATTTTGTGAGGAATTCATGAAGGAGTTCGGGATGGACTTGAAGGAGCGGTTAAGGACGTGGTATACCAGGGATCATTTGCCTGTGTTGCTACTGGAAGATGTTGTGTTGACTGAATTGCCGGAAGAAGAAGACGGAGGGGAGGAAAGGCGAAGTAAATCTGCATATGGTCGCTTTAAAGTGTATAATCCCGGTGATGTGGAGGGGGTGCTTGTGGTTTCTGCGGCAAGGATAAAAGGGGAAAAAGTCCGTAGTTTTTTAATTCAAGGACACGAATGTAAGGAGATTCGGGTGAAAATGGATTATCGAGGCCTTATGATCACTTCCCCGCTGGTGCAGAACATTCCTTCGGGAAGATGGGTATTAACAGATGAAATACGTCCTTTTGAAGGAGATACCTTGACGGGAGTCTTTCCCGCAGATTCAACGGTCTTTTTACCTCGGCCCGGAGAAATTATCGTGAATAATCGGGATAAAGGTTTTAAGCTGGTCGAGCCTCAAGGGGAGAAGTTATTCACGTTATTACGGGGAGAACCGAAATCCTGGGATAAAGCAAGACAAAATTACGAGCGTTGGGTGGAAATGGTTGATAATCGCTTTTATGGAACCGTGGTTCATGATGCTTATTGTAAGAGTGTCGGGGAGGGGAAATACAAAGCTGAATGGACAACTCAGATTCCAGAAGCAGGGGAATACGAGGTATATTTTTATAATGGAGATTTCTTTAAAATGGGAATGCTTTTCCAGGCGAGAAAGAAAGGTACATGTATATATTATACCGTGTATGATTCATCGGGGAGGCATGAAATCCGAGTTGAACCGGCAGAGGAATCGATGGGATGGGTCTCTTTAGGGAAGTATTATTTGGAGAAAGGAGAGACAAAGGTGGTATTGGATGACCGGGGAAGTGGTTCGGAAGAGGTTGACGAGAAGTCGGAGGGAGGTATGCGAATGATGCAGAATAAGCAGATGATTGTGGCAGATGCCGTGAAATGGGTGAGAAGAGGGCGTTAAATATTTATTTTGTATAATATCTTCAATTTTCCTTCGTTTTTTGATGAGGGAAAATTAAAGATATTGTATTGATTTTGTGACATCGTTTAAATATTTATCAAAAAATATTTAAAAAATAGACTAAAAAGAGGGGTAAACATATTATTATTTTTGTAATTTTGGTGCTGATGTATGAATAGAATTTATGATAAGGAGGATCACGGCACTATTTTTCTTCTTGGGCGTGTATGTTCTAGGGTTTGCTGAAAATACACGGGGGAGGGAGTATATACTGGTGCTTAGCTTGATTAATTTCAATGAGGCTTGGGCGAATAATTTATACCAAAATATTCTGGATGAATTCTCGTCGCCGGGGTTTCATGTTGAGGCAGAAGAGTTGTCTATTCCAATGATGACGAGGATCGAAGAGGTGGAAGAAAAGAGGGAATATTTGTTGTCTCGATATTTAAAGCCACCTAAAGTGGTTGTTTTTATTGGGGACCCGGCGTGGCTCGTGTGTCAGCCGTTATTTGACAAGGAATGGAAGGATATACCTACTGTAATTTGTTATTCACGGGATTCTATGCCGAGAAGTTTAGAAAATTTTGTCAACAAGGATTTTCTGGGAGAAGGGAAATTCGTGTTAACAGAAGTGGTTACTGCGGGATATAACTTGACCGTGATAAAACAGCCATTTTATGTCAAAAATACAATAGATTTGATCCGGAGGTTGCAACCGGAAGTCAAGAAAATAGCTCTTATTTCAGATGATCGTTATATTAGTGCCATGGTTCGGGAGGAAGTGTGTGGTGTGTTAGAGAAGGATTTTCCCGAATTGAAGTTAGATTTGTTGACGTCAATTGACATATCTACGGAGAAGTTGTTGGATACTTTGATGGGATATAGTAGGGAAGTAGGAATTATTTACAACTCTTGGTTCGTGGGGAAAAAGCAATCCGAGAGCCACTATCTGTCTGATAATCTTCAAAAAATTATATATGGTTTTGTCGATGCTCCCGTGTTCACGTTAACGGAGATGGATATGGAGACCGGAGCTTTTGCTGGTGGATATTTTATTTCTGCATCAACTTTCGGAAAGGTTGCGGTTCAAACGATACGACAAATTTTAGACGGAGTGCCAGCCCGGAATGTAGAAGGAAGGATCGGGGGAGAGCCGAAGGTTTATTTGAATTATCATCATTTACAACATCATGGTGTAGATCCTAACAGCATCACGGGAGATGTAGTGTTTTATCAGGTCCCGCCTAATTTTTATCAACTCTATAAGGAGTATATTATTATCGGCTTGGCGTTTATTATTTTGCTGGGTGCGATCGGTTTGATGCGTTTTCATGTCATGTGCCAGAGACGGCAGCAACGTCAACGAGAATTTCAGTTACTTTCACAATATAGAAAACTGGTTGATAATATGCCTGTGATTTATATTCGTAAGCAATTGATCTTTGATGAAGAGGGGAATGTTGTTGATTTCATATTTCGTGATGTTAACAATCTTTTCGAGGAAGTTTTCCATTGTACCCGGGATCGGGTTGTGGGGAAACGCTTGAGTGAGGCTGATGTGGATAACCAACTCTTGGACTATATGATGGATAAAGAATCCGGGCGTATCACCTCTTTTGTTTTTCCAGAAGAAAATAATAAAATTCGTTATTACGATAAATTATCTTTCCCGAGTTCCGAGAAGAATTTTATGGATGTATTTTTTATCGATCGGACAGAAGAGTATCTGGTTTCGTTGAAAATGAAGGAACATCAAGTTTCGTTGGAGGCGTTGAATCGAAGGTATGAGCTGGTGCTGGGTGCGACACGACTCATCCCGTGGACATGGGATCTGTTGAACAAGACGATTAATTACGACATTACATACGTGACTCACAAGCTTTGCAAGACGAAGAATTCTAGGATGATGACGGAAAGGGATGGGGATATGCTTGTTCATCCGGATGATCGGGCCGGGATGCGTGAGGCGTATTATGATTTATATTATGACCGGGCTACTATTGTTCGAAAAGAACACCGATCTATGTTTTTGGGAGGATCGAACGAGTATGTCTGGTTCGAGAGTTTCGTGACTGTGGGTGATAGAGATGGAGAAGGGCATCCCACGTTGCTGGTCGGGGGCTCTTTATTGATTGATGAACGCAAGAAGATGGAGGAGGAATTGTTGAAAGCGAAAGAGGCGGCTGAAATTTCGAATCATTTGAAGTCGGCTTTCCTTGCTAATATGAGTCACGAGATTCGGACCCCGTTGAACGCGATTGTCGGTTTTTCTAACGTGTTGGCTTACACGGAGGATGAGAACGAGCGACAGGAGTATATCAAGATTATAGAGAATAATAACACGTTGTTGTTGCAATTGATCGGTGATATTTTGGATTTGTCAAAAATCGAGGCTGGTGTTTTTGAGTTCGTTTATTCCAAGGTAAACCTAAATGTATTGTTGATGGAGGTTATTCGGGCTGCTCGCTTGCGATTAAAAAATGATTCGGTTGTTGTGGAGTTCGTGGAGTGTTTACCTGAATGTGTGATCTGTTCCGATGTAAACCGTTTGATGCAAGTAATGAATAATCTGATCACGAATGCCATAAAATTTACAACCAAGGGGAGTATTCGTGTCGGATACAGGTTGCGGGAGGATGAGTCGTTGTATTTTTATGTCTCGGACACGGGATGTGGTATTCCCGCGGACAAGCTGAAAGAGGTGTTCGGGCGATTTGTGAAATTGAACTCTTTCCAACAAGGTACAGGATTGGGACTTTCCATCTGTGAAAGTATCGTGACCCGGTTAGGGGGACAGATTGGGGTAATGTCAGAAGTGGGGCAAGGATCAACCTTCTGGTTTACCTTGCCTAAATCTTCATGGCAACAAGCGGATTAATTCATAGTTTAAATCTGAACAGGTCGTTGAATGATTCGCTCATGGAGGGGTGCGTGAAGATGAAATCCCGCAGGAATGTGTAATCCTGTCCCGTTTTCATGGCGATAGCCACAATATTGATGATCTCGCTTGATTCCGGACAAAATAGTGTACAACCCAGTATCTTTTTCGTGTCAGCGTCAATAATCGCTTTTAGCATTCCCTCGGTTTTGCCGATCGTGTGTACTCGTGGAATGGAAGAGACCGTGAATTTGTTTACCTTGAAATTCAAGTTCTTTTTCCTGGCGTCTTCTTCATTCATCCCAATACGGGAAAGCGGGGGCTCGATAAACACGGAATAACTGATTGGTTCCCGGTCGATTGTTGCCCGATCCTTATTGCCGAATAAATCTTCCCGGATGATTCGATAATCGTCCAGAGAAACATAGGTGAATTGTAAACCGCCTTTTACGTCTCCTATGGCACGGATATGGGGTGTTGTTGTCTTCAAGTATTCGTCCACGATGATGGCTCCTCTTTCGTTGACTTCGACCCCGGCCGCTTTTAGATTCAAGCTTTCCGTGTTAGGTTTTCTACCCGTGGCTAGGAGAATAGCATCCGCTTGTAGCGTGTTTAATTCGCCGCTTGCTGTATCCTTATAGGTGAGGGTAGTTTCCTTTTCGCCATTAGTCACGGATTGCACGTTGGCATTCAGGATGAAACGAATCCCTTTTTTCTCCAGCACTTCCTGCACGTTGGCTGCAATATCCCGATCTTCCCGGGGAATCAATGCCGAGAATCCTTCCAGCACGGTGACTTCCGCTCCGAAGGAGGCGTACATGGAGGCAAATTCCAATCCGATGTAACCACCACCGACAATGATTAACTGTCGGGGAAGTTCTTCCAGCTCCATGATCGTTGTACTTGTGAATACTTTGGGATTATCTTGAATTCCGCTGATCGGGGGTATCACGGTTTCCGCTCCCGTGTTGATAAAAATGTGTTTTGCCGTTAGTTCGAAAGTCTCTTCTTTTGTTGTCACCCGAACGATCTCGGGTGAAACGAATTGTCCTTCGCCCGTGTAAACCGTAATGTTGGGGTTCCCGGCGAGGTTTTCGTAGTTTTTCTGGCGTAACTTGTCTGTTACATTATTTTTGAACTCGATAGCCTTCCGGTAGTCCGCTTTCCGTTCTTCGAAAGAGAGTCCCTTTTTCAGCGTGGCAAGTTCTGCCTGGTGGATGAGTGCTTTGGTCGGGATGCTCCCGATGTTGATGCAGGTCCCCCCGTACATTTTATCTGATCGTTCAATCATGGCAACTTTCCAGTCATGTTGAGCTAGTTCCGTGGCAAGGGTTTTACCGCCTTTACCGAAACCGATGATGATAGCGTCAAATTCTTTCATGATTCTTGATGTTTTAATTGATTTAATATGCGTTGTGCAGAATCGGATAGTAGCACTATGGCTCCTGCTAATATTGCCGTGTCTTTAATCACGAGGCGTCCGGCTCCCGATAACAGGGGAAAACCAAATTCCCCGCTTCCCAGGTTGGGGACCCATACTTCGGGTGTCGTGACAAGAAATGACAAGGTACCGATGGTCATGATAATGGCCAGAATATCTCCGATGATACCGATACGGGGGAAGAATAATCCCAAGAAGACCAGTATTCCGATGGTACAGATCAAGGCTCCCAGGCCGTGGGCGAAAGTGTATGTTCCGTTTGCTTGATGCCATTCCCGGTTCTTGATCACGTAGGCTCCTTCCGCGTTTTTGTATTCCTTGTATTCCGGGGCTTGTTTGTTGTAGAAAAAACTCATGAATGGACTGTTGGCAACGAACGGTACAATCCCGTCAGCCTCGTAGTGATAGTATTTCAGACCTCCGATCCACACGAAAATGGTGAGAATGGCCACACGGATAAGTTTTATGCCTAAACCTTTGCTTGATGCTGCTATCGTTAAAAAACGACGGATGAATTTTGTTACTTGCTCGTTCATTTTATTCCTGAATTAGATTGTTTAACTTCAGGTACAAAGATCGGCTATCCGTGTGGGGTTAAAAATGGCAATTTTTCTGTTTTAGTTGTCAATTTTTCCCGATTCTTTCAACTGACGCTTGTACTGTGTAATACTTTCCCCGGAAACTTTCTTGAAGAAACGGCTGAAACTTGCCTGATCTTCGAAGCCTAAGAGATGGGCGATCTCTTTGGCTGTCATTTCACTATATAGTAAAAGCCGCTTTGCTTCTGCTTCCACCCTCTGGTGTATCACTTTCAACGGGGAAGGTAAATTGTATAACGATAAAAGGTGCGAAAGGGTTTTAGGGGATTTGCATAACATATCGGCGTAATCCTGTACTTGTTTCTTTTCTTTGAAGTGCTGGTCTACAAGCACGTAGAAACGACGAACCGAATTAAAACTTTCTTCCATGTCCGGCGTGATATGCAAGTTTTTACGGGCAACCCGTGTTGCGTGAATGATAAAATGTTTCAACAGGATGCGTAACATTTCTTCTTTCAAGTTGTCGTTTACTTGAAATTCACTTTGCAGGCTGGTGATGATGGCCTCGCAAGTTGCTTTTTCTTCTTCCGAAAGGCGGAAGTGCATGATGCGGGAGGTGCCGTTGAAAAGGAATCCGCTACATGAAACTTCGTGGTCGTTCCCGTAGATGCAATAAAAATTACTGTTAAAAAGAAGTATCATGTAGTCTCCTTCAGATTCTTTGATTTCCAAGTGGTGAAGGTTGGTCAGGGAAATAATATCGTTTTCTTGTAGCGTGATGAGTTGATGGTCAACGTCTATCGTGACGGTTCCTTTCCTTGCCCAGATAAATTTATACAGGCTGTCATCTTCACGGAGCGTTTTCGTGAGTTGAAAAGAATCCGTGAGGGCAATTGTCCCTTTTAGTTTCGTGCTGAAGGTTAATTCCATTGGAAGTATTTGTTAAATTACGTCGTCCCTTGTGCAAAGGTACGTATTTCCGTTGGAATGTGGAGAATAAAAGAGCGTGGCAAAAGTCATTTTTAAACAACTACCCTCACTAACTCCCCCTTGCACAGGGGGAGTTGGAGGGGGTAGCTGGATAAGTAGTTGTTTTATGAAGGCAGGCAAAAAGAAAAGATGTCAATATCCAGTTGTTTTTGGATAGCCTCTTGTAACAGTAAATATTTTTGTTCTACCAAGGGGTATTCTTCCATGAGTTCGTCTAGTTCCTCTTTAGTGGAAGAGAACAAGAATTGAAAATATTGCTGCACGTCCATCTCTTGACTTGGGATAAATAGAAGACAATCTTCCGGGTCTTCGATTTCGGACATATAAGGATCGAACGTGATGAATCCACATTCTCTAGCCTCGATAATTCCCTCTTCTACCGTGTACGATTCAAACAGGCTGTAGTCCCCGTAATACTCCTTGCTTACCTCGTAGAAAGCTCCCGGTACGAACCATGCCTCACGCTTTAGTAAATATTCGGTCCAAAGACTTTGATTAATATCTCCCCGGTAATTGTTGCGGGTGGTTTCATCGAGCGTTGCCAGATCGTCATTGATGTTTGCGATAGCGATAAAGCCGGAGCTTGAATAGGCGTTGACTAAATCATAATCACCCAGTATCCACAACTCAATACGATTGGCCAATTGAATCGTGAACGGGAAATATTTCTTTTTGAAATTGTCGTCATATATATTCAAGAACTGCTCCTCGATAAATTGCAGTCCGGTTTTAAGAACTTCTTTTTCCTGTTCCGGGGCTTTTAGCGAGATCGGGTTTTGATTGTTAAAGTTATAAACGTAGTCACTGGAATCCGGGTTGGTTAGGATGACCACACCGTATTTCTGGTAAAAGTCATAAATGTAATGCTGTACGTAATCGTTGGGATCATCGGTTAACGTGTACTTTCCGGCTTGTAATTCCACCTTTGGATTATTTTCATCATGACATCCTAGAAGGATAAAAAATAGGGGTATGATATATATACTTTTCATAGTTTCGGTTTTTATAGGTTTATTGCTGTTCGGGGCGTTCAATGTTCACGATAATCTTGTTTTGTTCTCTGATCTTTTTGGGGATGGGTAGTGTATAGGATTTACTTCCTGCGGGTAGAATGTACTCTTTCCGACTTCCCCCGTTCGTGAAAATGTGTCGTAGTTCCGGCATTCCTTGTCTTCTCAGGTCGAACCAGCGATGTTTCTCGAAACAAAGTTCTCTCCTGCGTTCTTCCCAGACTTTGTTCAGGGCATCCTCCCGGTTGGTGGCCGTGATTTCATAATCGTTCTCGATTCGCTTTTCCCTGATCGTGTTAATATCCGTGATGGCCGATTCCCACTTGTCCAAGAAAACTAAAGCCTCGGCCCGGTTCAGATAGGCTTCTGACAGACGATAGGTGTTCCCGTAGGATTGGGAATTCGTGCTACTGAATTTGTGAGGTTTCTTGTTCTTGTCCCAAAATGTGGTTTTGCGCAAGTCATCATTACTAAAAAGTGAAATGATCTTATCGGAGACAAGGTATGTTGCATACGTGGAAGAGTAATTATAGATAAAATCAAAACTGGCCATGCCGTAACAGAACATGATCTCAGGGTTATTTCTGTTGATAAAATAGGAGTAGGAAGTCAGGCCGGCCGTATGTAGGTCGTAGAGCTGGTATCTCTCGTTATTAATAACGCTGTCGGCATAATTCTTGGCTAACTGGTACTCTTTTTTGTAAAGATGCAGCCGGGAGGCAAACAGGTAAGCCACGTCTAGGCTCGGGTGAACCACATTCTTGGTCCATTCCGTGTTTTTAAAACGTGCGATCGACTCGTGCAAATCGGATTCTATTTTCGCGTACACTTTCGCTAGAGTCTCTCTGGAATAGATGTTATCCATGATCGTGATTTCCTCGTTGATCGGGACTCCGAGGGCTTTCTCGGCTTGCTCTGCGCTTTCGTAGGGTTCTCCGTACAAGTTTATTAACTCGAAATAAGCTTGGGCCCGCATGAAATAAGTCTCTGCCAGAAGTTGATTCTTTTCTTCATCCGTGCCGTGCATGGAAGGTGTTTTATCGATGATAATATTGCAGGTGAAAATGGCGTGATATAATTCGCTCCATGCCTCGTCATTCCTCGTTGCCAGATCTCGTCCCTCTTCGGGTTCCCGTTGCCACGTGTAGTAGCCCCACAGCTGGTTGCGGTATTCATACTGGTTCCCGTCCTGATCCGCGAAATCATCTGTCATGACGGATAAATATTCGGTGTAGTCTTTTTTGTTCTGGATAATCTCTCCGAGTAAAAGCTCCCGCAGTTGGGAGACTGTTTTAGGAACGACTTTGTCCTGTGATTTAGGTTCAAGGAAATCATTACATCCTTGTGTCAACAGAACCAGAATTGCGAGTATAAAATATATGTTTTTCATGACTTCAGGGATTAAAAGTTAAGTGATAGCCGCATGGAATAAGTTTGTTGCGGGGGAATGGAGCGTGCCCCGAGGCTGATTTGTTCCGGGTCCCGTCCCTTGAGGGCTTTGTCCTTGATAACAAAAAGGTTGGACACGGAGAATCCGAGATTCAACGAATTCAGGAAGAGCCTTTTGCACCATTCTTCTGGGAACCTGTAATTCAAGGACAGGTTCGTGCAGCGTAAGAAACTACTGGATACGGTCCGTAAATCCGAATAATTGTACATTTCCCACAAAGATGCCGCAACAGGGTATTTCAGATCCTGCGGGTACACCTTCATGTAGGCATCATTCCATTCCGATATTCTTAAAGCATCGTCACTTAACCGGGGTATATTCGTCCGGTCTTCATCCCCGGGCTTTCGCCACCTGTTCACGTATTCGGTACTCATGTTTTGCTGGGGATAGGGCAGCGTTTGATTCGCCACGTAGAGATTGTTTAGTCGTACCTTATGCCCCAGGTTAAAGGCGAACGTGGAACTTAGAGAGAAACGTTTATACCGGAAGTCGGCAGAGAGACCACCGCTTAAATCCGGTTCCCGGCTTCCCATGGCAACGAAAGCCCGGGCGTATGCCTCGTCGTAGGAACTGATGATGAAATCCCCTTTTTGGTGACCCTCCCCATCTTCCAGGTATTGTTCGTTATAGTTCTTGAATGTCGGATAACCATTAGCATCCAATTTGTCAAATTGGTAGGAGTAGAACGTGTTTACCGGTTTGCCGTTGGTGATCACGCTTCCATTGACGTAATTTGTATAGGTGGTATGTTGTTCCTTATCGGCGTTGGTAACCTTGTTGTACACCTTGGATGTATTAAAGGATAGACTTATCCCGTAGTCTTTGCGATTTAAAGGTTTAAGCCCGACGGATAATTCCCAACCTTTATTCCGGAGAGAACCTCGGTTGATGGCTACCCGGGATGCCCCGTTCGTGGAGGTGATTTCCTTGGTCACGATCATGTTCTTTCCCGTCTTTTTATATCCTTCTAGGGTAACGTCAAGTAAGCCTTTCAAAACAACCAGATTGATTCCCAAGTTGTAGGATTGTGTCTTTTCCCATTTTAAATGGTCATTGGGAACCTTGTATAGCGTGGATGAATACTCTTCCGAGATATTATCCATGCCTCCCATGGTCAGGATCATGTCGGGAACTTGCTCCTCGTTGACATTCCCCTGTATACCGAAAGAGCCTCGCACGGCCAGAACGTCCAGCCATTTCACGTTTTGAAGGAATAGTTCCTCGTGGGCGTTCCATCTTCCGGAGATGGACCATATCGGTAGGAATCGGGTGGAAATGTCTTTCCCGAATTGATTTGAACCGTCAGCTCGGATGTTGAAATTGAAACTATACCTGTTGTCAAACGTGTAGGTGAAGGCCCCGTAAAAGGAGACTTTGTTGTCTTTGGTGTCCGTGATAGCCGGATAGTTTTCGGCCACGGTGTTCCTGTACTTGCTGTAATTTTCCAGAACGATCTTGGCGAATTTATGTCCCCGTTCCCGGAGATACCCGTAATTTGTTTCCGTTTTACCGTCCATCTTCCTAGAGTTGATTTCTATTCCGGCAATGGCGTTAACTTCATGTTTTTGGAACGTTTGGAAATAGCTGAGGGAACTTGTTAACTGGTAGGACTGTCCCCGGTAATCCTTTTCATTCAAGATCCCACCCATGGGAAGTTCCGTATCCGTGTAATAATTGGAAGCTAATTTCGCATCGGGTTCTTTGACACCGTATGCGAGCAACCGTTTGGATTGTGCGTATGTGGATTGTTCGTCCACCCATTCCTGTTCATTTGTGTGAGTAGTGGTCAGGTTGAACTGGGTGTGCCAGTTGAACATGGAGAACAGTTTCCAGTCTAGGTGGAAATTCATGGACGTGTTGCTGGTCGTACTCTCGTAACCGGAATGATCTAGTTCGTGAAATATGTTGAACTTAATATCCGGCGAGTAATAATCTTTTGCCGTGTTTTTCAACCCTTCTTTCGTGGTGTAAAAATAGTCACTTCCGTCCTCGTTGTAGGCGGGGATGGCCCGGGAGGTTTCGTACGCGTACTGGTATAAATCGACAGAACTATGCGTGCGTTTGCTTTTTACTCGGGCAGAAGAAATGTCTGCCCCTATTTTTAGATTGGGGTATAAATTGACATCCACTTTTGCCAAGGCGTTGTAGCGAGTGTATTTTTCCGGCTTTGCCACGCCTTTTTGATCGTTGTACCCGGCTGATATGTAATAATTCACCCGATCACTTCCCCCGGAAACGGATAGGTTATAACTTTGCGTGAACGAGGTGTGGAACAGTAGATCGTACCAATCCGTGTTCATTTCCTTTAGTTTTTTCACTTGTTGATTGAATTCCTGGTAGGTGATGCGACGCTCCCACAGGTCCCTCAACGCTCCTTCGTAACCGATTTCAGACGGGTCATATTTGTTGAAATGTAATGCTTTTTCCTGCATTTCTTCCGAGACCTCGATGCGGTCTTTCGAATTCATTTGTTTCATGATGGAATAGTTTGGGCGGGCAACGACGGAAAGGTTTGTCGAGAAGTTTACCCTTGGCGGGCCGGATTGGCCTCTTTTGGTGGTGATCACGATCACCCCGTTGGCGGCACGTACCCCGTAAAGAGCCGTGGCGGAGGCATCTTTTAAAATGTCAATCCGGTCAATGTCTTCCGGGTTCAGGAAGGAAATCGCATTCCCGATCAGGTTCACGTTGTCCATGCTGTTGATCTCTTCCGGAGTAAGCGGTATCGGGTCGGAAAGGATCACGCCGTCAACCACCCACACGGGTTCCCGGCTTCCCGAGATAGAAGATGAGCCTCGAATTCTGATTTTTGGCGCTACTCCCGGTGTCCCCGACTGATTAATGGCCTGCAATCCCGGAATCTTCCCCTGCAACATCTGGTCGATGGACGTGTTGATCGGGTCCAGCACGTCTGAACCTTTCACGCTCACCACGGCAGATGTCAGTTTGCGTTTCTCGATCACTTGGTAACCTGTAACAACCACTTCTTCCAGCTCTTTTTTACTTGATTTGAGCGTGATCGTGACCGTTTTTTGTCCGGTATAGGGTAACGTGACGGATTCCATCCCGATAAAAGAGAAAACGAGGGTGTCCTTTTCTTGTAATTTAATCGAGAATTCTCCTTTCGTGTTCGTGGTTACTCCATTGCTTGACCCCTTCACGAGGACGGTTACTCCCGGCAGGGGGTGTTTGTTCTCGTCGAAAACCAGTCCGGTTAAGATATTTTTCTCGGGTTCTGCCATTTTGGGGGTAATCACGATGATGTCATTCTGGAAAGTGTACGAGAATCCCGTGGGACGCAGTATTTCTTCCATGACTTCCTGAACACTTTTATTTCTGACGGAAATGGTGATTTCCCCGATTTGTTCACCTTGATTGGTGTTGAAAATGAAACAATAACCTGTTTGTTTTTGAATCTCGGCGAAAAATTCCTTGCTTGTAGCGTTCTTGAAGTCCAGCGTGACTTTTTTCTGCTGCGAGTAGCCGGAGGCTGACAATCCGAGGTTAAAAACCAGAAGAATGAATGTGCAAATCTTCATAATTAGAATAATTTTACTTTTAGGACGCCCATGTACATGAGGTCGAAATTCAAAAGTTTTCATAAATTTGTGGTTTAATTTATTTAGTATTAGAATAAATGAGATGTCCAGTCTGATTTATTCGTTGTTCTGTAAGGGCGGATGATGGTGGAACATCTCCGTCCTTTGTTTTACCTGTTCGTGTACTCGTTTTTGTTTATAATAATTGTTCTTTCTTTTATATGAAATGTAGCGCTAACGGTGGATTCAATGGCATTTAAGATCACATCGATGTTGTCATATCGTTTCAGGTAACCCGTGAAACGGACCTCCTTTACGGATTCATTTTGATAAAATAGTTCCACGTCATACCACAGGGCAAGTTTGTCCAGAATGGTTTCCAAACGTTCGTTGTCAAATAGGAATATGCCTTCTGTCCAAGCCGTGTACGGAGTGGTATCGACCTCCCGGACGATGATATTCCCGTCAGTTTTTTGCACGATGGCTTGCTGGTTGGGTTTCAAGATATACTCTTGCGATGAATTTTGCACCCGGATTCCGACAGAGCCTTTAACTAGCGTGGTTTGTATTTGATTTCCAAGTAATGTGTTTATATTGAACGTGGTCCCGTACACTTTTACTTGGACGTCTTCAGCGATAACGAGAAAAGGTTTGTTCGTGTCTTTGCTTACTTCGAAATAAGCCTCTCCCGAAAGGAATATTTCTCGTTTGTCGGGAGCAAAATTTTTCGGGAATCTTAATTTGGAATTCGAATTCAGATGCACGAATGTTCCGTCCGGTAAGGTGATTTTGAATTCCCCGCCACGGGGTGTTATCAGTTCATGATATTGTTTTTCCTTTTCAGCCGTGGAGTCTGATACATAGATAAGTTTGTCGCCTTGTAAAACTAAATCGATCCCTTCCGGTAGTGCGGGTAGTGCGTGATCTGGCGATAAGTCAATCGTTTCCCCTTGTGACAGAATCAAAATTGCTTTGTTGTTTCCATGGGTGATAGGTGATTGCGAAATTTCACGGGTTGCCGGCTCTTGATTCATGAGTAAATAAACAAGTCCCACGAGTACGGGGACGAGAAAAATAGCCGCGTATCGGCTTAAACGGTAAATAGACTTTACTTTATGAGGTTGAGTATTCTTTTTGAATTTTGAAAATGCTCTTTCGGAATCGATGTGTTTTCGGGTTTCAAACTTTTGAAGCCTCTTTGCGGGGGAAATGACCTGTTGAAAGAAGGAGCGATTCTTTTCGTCTTCTTCCAGCCAAGCGGTTAACTCGTTTTGTTGTGTCTCGGAAAGTTTGTTTTCCATGTGCAACACGATGAGCTGTATAATTTTGCGGTGCTTGTTATTCATGAGTATTCATTTTGTATAACAAACAGCATGGGTAGTAAAAAGTACGATGCCAAAAATGAAAAAAGTACTTTTCCCCTATTCTTCTTTACTCTTTCTTTATTCTCTCTCTATATTCTCACTACTTCCTTTACTGCTCTTCTACTGGTCTTCTACTGCTCATCTACTGTTCATCTACTGTTATTATAGTATTAGAACTATTTATTTCAAATTAAATGACTCTTTTTATACTAGAGAGGGTGCGGAGATATACTAGCGAAATGACAAGGAATCCCCGGTATAGGTGTTTTTACATGAATAGTAAAAAGAAAAATAGCGGGTTCAGTCTTTCTTTTAAACGTTGAAATGCCTTCTGTTTTTGGCTTTTAACCGTTGAGAGGGAAATGCCGAGTTGTGAGGCAATTTCATTTTCTTTTTTCCCGGCCAAGTGTAATTTGAATATTTCCTTACAGCGTTCCGGCAATTGGTCGATGACGTTGAAGAAAATACGGTAGATCTCTTCTTCCATGACTTGGAAAACTTCCGATTCGTCTGATATTGATTCTCCTTGCCGATAATTGATGTAATTTAATTCTGCTTTTTGATGTTTCAGGTGGTTGATCGAACGATTCCGGATGAATAAATAGATAAACGAATGAAATGCTGAGATAGAATCAAAATACGTGTCTTTTTCCCACAATAGAGTCATTAAATCCTGTACAATGTCTTCGGCAACTTCCTGTCTGACATAGTGCATGGCGTACATGACCAAAGATGCATAGTAATCTTTGAAGAGCATTTGAAAAGCTTCCTCTTTTTTTCGGTTTAGCGCTTTAATGAATTGCTCGTTCGTGTGCATGGTGATGTAACGTTTAATTCTCTTCGCGTTAAAAATAGGAAATTAAAAAGGAAATAACAAACTGAGGAATGAGATGAAGGGGTTGTCCCAAAAGTCAATTTTAAATAACTACCCCCACTAACTCCCCCTTACACAGGGGGAGAAACCGCTTGGTAATCAGCTCTCCCCCTGTGTAAGGGGGAG